>NZ_CP150252.1:3157500-4224985 GCF_037975425.1 Bacillus sp. FSL R5-0416
GTCATAAGGGGCATGATGATTTGACGTCATCCCCACCTTCCTCCGGTTTGTCACCGGCAGTCACCTTAGAGTGCCCAACTGAATGCTGGCAACTAAGATCAAGGGTTGCGCTCGTTGCGGGACTTAACCCAACATCTCACGACACGAGCTGACGACAACCATGCACCACCTGTCACTCTGCCCCCGAAGGGGACGTCCTATCTCTAGGATTGTCAGAGGATGTCAAGACCTGGTAAGGTTCTTCGCGTTGCTTCGAATTAAACCACATGCTCCACCGCTTGTGCGGGCCCCCGTCAATTCCTTTGAGTTTCAGTCTTGCGACCGTACTCCCCAGGCGGAGTGCTTAATGCGTTAGCTGCAGCACTAAGGGGCGGAAACCCCCTAACACTTAGCACTCATCGTTTACGGCGTGGACTACCAGGGTATCTAATCCTGTTCGCTCCCCACGCTTTCGCTCCTCAGCGTCAGTTACAGACCAGAGAGTCGCCTTCGCCACTGGTGTTCCTCCACATCTCTACGCATTTCACCGCTACACGTGGAATTCCACTCTCCTCTTCTGCACTCAAGTTCCCCAGTTTCCAATGACCCTCCCCGGTTGAGCCGGGGGCTTTCACATCAGACTTAAGAAACCGCCTGCGAGCCCTTTACGCCCAATAATTCCGGACAACGCTTGCCACCTACGTATTACCGCGGCTGCTGGCACGTAGTTAGCCGTGGCTTTCTGGTTAGGTACCGTCAAGGTACCGCCCTATTCGAACGGTACTTGTTCTTCCCTAACAACAGAGCTTTACGATCCGAAAACCTTCATCACTCACGCGGCGTTGCTCCGTCAGACTTTCGTCCATTGCGGAAGATTCCCTACTGCTGCCTCCCGTAGGAGTCTGGGCCGTGTCTCAGTCCCAGTGTGGCCGATCACCCTCTCAGGTCGGCTACGCATCGTTGCCTTGGTGAGCCGTTACCTCACCAACTAGCTAATGCGCCGCGGGTCCATCTGTAAGTGGTAGCCGAAGCCACCTTTTATGTTTGAACCATGCGGTTCAAACAACCATCCGGTATTAGCCCCGGTTTCCCGGAGTTATCCCAGTCTTACAGGCAGGTTACCCACGTGTTACTCACCCGTCCGCCGCTAACATCAGGGAGCAAGCTCCCATCTGTCCGCTCGACTTGCATGTATTAGGCACGCCGCCAGCGTTCGTCCTGAGCCAGGATCAAACTCTCCGATAAATGGATCACAGGTTAAGTTCACCGCTTCCTGCGGCGACACCTGTGTGACCTGCGTCGTGCAGGCCCTAGTTTGACTGACTACGCACATTGCTGTGCGATTTATAAAAATGAATTAACAGGTACGTTTTGTCTTGTTTAGTTTTCAAAGATCATTTCGTTACTTCTCAATGAAGCAGCTTTACTAATATAACATTCAGCTTCTTTTTTGTCAATAACTTTTTCAAGTTGTTTTGAAGCATCTAGTTTGTGTCCGCTGTGCATCAGCGACGTTTAATAATATAACACCTGTATTTATTTATTGCAATAGTTTTTTTAAAAAAAATCTATAAAACAAATAAACTATAATCCTCGCCATGATTTCTAAAGCGTGTGTATCATATAACTTTCTTAAAAGAACATATACATCAGTCATGTGATCTTGTTGTTTTTTTCGTTTTCTTGTATAGTAGAAACGAACTAAATACTGATGACCACAAGGGGAGCATTAAAGCTGAGAGTGAGCGGTTTCGTTCTGACCCTTTGAACCTGTTAGTTAACGCTGGCGTAGGGATGTGGCAAAGTCAAATGAATTGCAGATCGTAAAGCAGTGCGTGGAACTTTTCTCATCCTTCCGCGTGCTGCTTTTTTGTTGTCCTTTTGGTTGTCTGTCAATGGAAGGAGATAGATATGAATCAATCTAAGCAACTGGTTCGCCTTATTGAAATTGCCATTATGACAGCGGCAGCCGTTATTTTAGACATTGTCTCAGGAATGTTTCTTAGCATGCCTCAAGGAGGCTCGGTCTCCATCATGATGATTCCGATCTTTTTAATTTCGTTTCGCTGGGGTGTCAAAGCAGGTCTTACTACAGGTTTGTTGACAGGTCTAGTACAAATAGCAATCGGAAACTTGTTTGCTCAACATCCTGTACAGCTATTGTTAGATTACATTGTCGCTTTCGCAGCAATCGGCATAAGCGGCTGTTTCGCTTCTTCAGTCCGTAAAGCCGCTGTATCCAAAACAAAAGGGAAATTGATTGTTTCAGTGGTCAGCGCAGTTTTTATCGGCAGTTTGCTGCGCTATGCCGCGCATGTCATTTCAGGAGCTGTGTTTTTCGGCAGCTTTGCTCCAAAAGGAACACCGGTATGGATTTATTCTTTAACTTATAATGCGACTTACATGGTACCTTCATTCATTATTTGTGCAATTGTCCTATGTTTATTATTTATGACAGCACCCCGTTTGCTTAAAAGTGACAAAGCGTAAAAGTAACAATCCCCCAGCGAATTCCGCTGGGGGATTGTTCGTTATCTGTTAAGAAGTGTTTTTAAAGCTGAAAGATCCGGCCAGCCAAGACCTACTTCTTTCAGCCTTACTCCGGCAATTTCAAAGTTGTCCTCCGCTACTCTTTCAGGTGAATAGGCCTGATAAAATATAATCGAGGGATTCTGCTCAATAACCCAAACAAACATACTTGAAAAACCATGTTGAAGCAAAAACTCTGCTCCTTTTGCTAAGAGCGCCCTGCCTGCACCTTGCCGCTGGCGCTCTTCCAGAAGATAAATAGCGTATAACTCGCCGTCATAGCCTTCTTGTTCAGAGCGAATAGGTCCAAATGAAGCAAAGCCGAATACTGAACCCTTTTCGTCCTGAGCAACAAATACTCCCTTTAACGAGCGACTTTTCCATTTGTCTTCAAATTCCTTATAGTTCAGGCTGTTTAAATAATCAATCGGGATAATTTCGTGGTATGTTGTCCTCCAGCTGTCTACATGCACTTTTGCAATGTCCTTTATATCCTCTAACTTCGCTTCACGTACAGTTACCATACGGTTCTGCCCTTTCCTTACTCTGATTTTTGGATCGTTTTGGCTTCTTTGATTTCATTTGTTAATTCATTAATGCTTTGTTTTACGTTTCCTTTTCCTGAAAAGTTCTCAAGCATTTCTTTTACATCAATTCCTGAGGATGCTTTTAAACTTTCTTGCAAACTTGACATTAAGTTCGTCGCATAGCTGGTTACTTTGTTTGCTCCGCTTGATTCACCGCTTCCTCCTGTATCGACAACGGTGATTTTATCAATATTTGAAAGAGGTGCCGCTGCTTGTTTCGCGTATTCCGGAAGCATTTTGACAATCATATCGAAAATCGCCGCCTGCCCGTACTGTTCAAAAGCAGCCGCAATTTTCTCTTTTGCTTCCGCTTCTGCAAGACCTTTCAGGCGGATAACCTCTGCCTCTGTCTCTCCTTTCGCTTTTTCCGCTTCTGCTTTTGCTAGCCCGTCAATTCTTACTTTTTCCGCCTCAGCCTTTGCCATTGCTTCTATACTGTACTTCTTGGCATCGGCTTCCGCGAGCTGTTTGGCTTTCTCAGCTGCTGCGGACTGCTCAACAGAATAACGGTCTGCATCGGCTTTTTTCTTTACCTCTGAGTCGTATTGACGTTCACGGCGAAGAATTTCTTTTTCTTCTAGTTCTATTTGTTTTTGGCGTTCGATAATTTTAACCTGCATTTCCTGCTCTGTGACTTGCTGGCGCGCTCTGGCAGTCTCTAAATCATATGCTTGGTCGGCATTCGCTTTTGCCGTATCTTGTTCTCTGCGAAATTCAGCCATTTTGAGCTGATTGAGTTTTTCAGCTTCAGCGATTTCCGTCGCCCGTTCAAGTTCTGATTTTTTTGCGTCTTTATCGGCTTCTGCCCGCTTAATTCGGGTTTCTTTATCAGCCTCTGCTGTTGCGATATCAGCATCGCGTTTTACTTGGGCAATTCTCGGTTTCCCTAATGATTCAAGATAACCGTTTTTATCACGAACATCTTTAATGGTAAACGAGACGATTACAAGCCCCATTTTCGCGAGATCCTGTGAAGCGACACGCTGCACCTCTTGAGAGAATTTTTCTCTGTTTTTATAGATTTCTTCTACTGTCATTGAGCCGAGAATGGAACGAAGGTGGCCTTCTAAAACCTCCCGCGCTTCCTGCTCACGGTCGTCTTTTGATTTCCCTAAAAATTGTTCGGCTGCTGTAGCGATTTCTCCTATAGAACCGCCGATTTTAATAATCGCAGTTCCATCGGCCATTACTGGCACTCCTTGTTCTGTATAGACTTCAGGTGTCGAAACATCGAGTTTGCTTGATAATAGGCTTAGCGGCTCTGCCTGCTGGAAGACGGGAAGGACAAAGGTTCCTCCGCCGCGGACGATTTTAATACGGTTGCCGCCTTCATCGACATGAACATTTTTATTGCCCAGATAGCTCCCCGTTACAATTAACGCTTCATCAGGCCCTGCTGTACGATACTTCGTAATAAACACAGCTATTAGTGCAATTAATAAAAAGAATACAACTCCGATGATCATTATAATCGGCATTGTCATATCAAATTCCTCCTTGTATATTAAATGGGTTCATGCGGAGTAACCGAAAGAACTCCGTTGTTAATATCTACGACTAACACCGTTGTCCCGTAACTGATCTGCTGATTATCAAAACTGACCGCTGACTTTGAAATGGTCCCGCCTATCCCTTCTATGACCACTTCACCAAACCCGTCAACCGGCACAGCTGTAATCACTTTACCGAGTCTTCCTCTGAGATCATCTTCTCTATATGCCAATGATTCTTCTGCAGATGATAATGGTACCAGTACAAAGATGTGAAGCAATACCACCAGCATGATCGAAAGGATGCAAGATAAAAGCGCAATCAGCAAGCTTGACAGAGGCAATACAAGTTCACCTATATATCCGCCCGCTGAAAAACATGTGAAAAATGAGAGCACTAATGTCGGATTAAGAAACGGAATGCCTTCTGACAGTCCTGCAAATACATCTCCGAAAAACAGGAATAATAGCGTAAGGCTGCCCGCAATAATAAGCGTATAAAGATAAATTGTTTGTATAGGTACTCCAAATAACTCCAATTTCCTCATCCTTTCTTCATCAATGCATTGATGAACGGCCGCCGTTACCATTTATACGAGACACCACGGGAAAGGTTTCAAAATTTTAAGACAAATAACCCATTTGAAGTGCTTTATAAATGATAATTGCTTATATATATGGTAATGTCATTTTAGGAGGAGATATGATGAGTATCTTTAATGAAGCCAGATTAGAAACGTGGAACGAATTGAAAGGACTTTCTGACGAAAAGCTGAACCAAAAGCCTTCTGCTGAAGAATGGAGCATACGGGAAGTTCTTGACCATTTGAAAAAAATCGATATGACCGCACAAAAAATGTTGAAGGAACGTGTAAAGGACGCTCCGATTAAAGAAATTGAAGAAAAACCGCTTGAGGTAGCACAGGACAGAAATAATAAACGGAAAGCCCCGAGTCATCTTGAGCCTGCGCATGATTTTATTTCAGGCAGCCAAATGAAACGTGAGCTTGATGTGGTAAGAGAGCAGCTGACTGCTGCGATTGCCTCTCTGAAAGAAGAAGATTTTGAAAGAGTGCTTCCGCATCCTGTGTTTCAAGAGCTGACTGTCAGACAGTGGATCGATTTTATCGGCCATCATGAAAAACGGCACCTCAGCCAAATGAAAGAAATTAAAGAAAAGATAGAAAGGGCCTGATTTCATCAGACCCTTTCTGCTTTTCGTTTGACTTTTCGCTGATAGGAATGAACTTCTATTTCATCACCTGTGTAAACAGCACCAGGTCTCTCCACAATACAGACAATCCCTCTAATGCCCAGTGCGTGGCGGACGAAAGCCGGCGCCAGCTTCGGTTGGTCCGGATAAAAAGACTGAATGACTTCTCCCGGCTGGATACACGGATCATTTTCGCCCTCACACAGCAGAGCCGCTCCGCTCGGAAAAATAATCCGGCTTCCTTCTTTTAATGAAGTAAGATCTGGCATACCGCTGACTGCCACATTCGCCCCGAGCCATTCCGGCAAAATCCTCGGCACTCCCATTTTTAAAGCGATTTCGTTGCATTCCTCTATTGAAACAATTGAAATTTGTCTGCGGTTGAAAATTTCAGTCCCTCTTGAAAACATTGGTTCTCTGGCTCCCGCTTTTTTGGTCAGGCCAAAATGCAAGTCGCCGGGGATGCCGCCATAATCAAAATCAAGCTTGTCCATTTGCTTTGTTACGAAGCTTTCTGTATCTGCGATATATAAGCCTTCCGCTTTTGCAGTCATCCGCTTCCACATCAGCTGGCACCTTCTTTCTTATCTAAAATTTCCACCTATGCTTCATTATCCCAAAAAATCCCGCTCTGTAAAGGAGCGGGATTTTGATTATACCGTTTTAGGCGTAAGGTTAAAGCAGCGCTTGTAGATCCAGTTGTATGCTTTTTCATTTAAATCTCTAGGGTTTCCGAAGGTTTGCGGATCTTTCATAGCTTCTTTAGACAAGCGTTCGATCATATCAGGTGATACTCCCTGCTCTTCTAAAGTCGGCACTTCTAAATCTTCGACCAGATCATACATCCAATTGACAGATGCTTTCGCAGCTTCTTCTGTTGTCATCTTGCTTGTATCAATACCGAACGCTTTCGCAATACGCGCAAACTTCTCAGGATAGCCCTTCCAGTTGTATTCCATGACAGGGCCCATCATTGCCGCTACACATTGGCCGTGAGCGACTGGGATAATACCGCCAAGCGTTTGGCTCATCGCATGAGCCGCGCCCGCTGATTCACTTCCGTAAGAAAGACCGGCAAGCATCGCAGCCTGCGCCATTCCGTACCTTGCTTCCAGATCCTCTCCGTCAGCAAATGCCCTCTTAATGTAATGAGCGGCATACTCAATCGCCATTAGGGCAACCGCATCCGTGATTGGCTGTGCAAATTTCATTGTATAGCACTCAATGGCATGGGCGAGCGCATCAATTCCCGTCATAGCTGTCACATGCGGAGGCATTGAAACATGAAGCTCAGGATCAATGATGGTCAAGTGTGCTGCAATCAGCGGACCGCCCGTGTTGAATTTGAATTCTCTTTCTTCATCTGTGATAACCGCCCATTGGGTTACTTCTGATCCTGTTCCAGCTGTAGTGGGAATTGTCGTCAGCGGAGGAATGCGGTTTTCCAGCGGTTTTTTCCCATCTGCCGCTTCATAATCAAGCACGCTTCCTTCGTGAGTTGCTTCTACTCCGATTGCTTTTGCTGTATCCATGGAGCTTCCGCCTCCGACTGCCACCAAACCATTACAGTTCTCTTTTTTGTAAAGCTCAGATCCTTCATTCACCAGACGGACAGGCGGGTTTGGCTCAACTTTATGAAAGAGCACCACTTCAATGCCTGCTTCTTTAAGTGATTCGATTACAGGATCAGCAACACCGGCTTTATAAATCCCTGGGTCTGTGACAAGGAGCGCTTTTGAAACACCCAGTGCAGCTACTTCCTCACCCGTATGCTTGATGGCTCCGATTCCATGCTTAATCACAGTCGGAATTTCAAATGTGTGGAATTTCTGCATGCTTTCTACCTTCATATTTAATGTCATCATCAATCTCCCCCTCTTATGAATTAAACCAGTTAACCGCTGCCGGTTTTGTATTGCGGTATACATGTTTGACTTCTGTGTATTCTTCAAGGCCTATTTTTCCAAGCTCGCGTCCGAACCCGGATTGCTTATATCCGCCCCATGGCGCTTGTGCAAAGTACGGATGAAAATCGTTGATCCAAACGGTTCCCATTCTCAAGCGGGCTGCTACCCGTTCGCACTTTTCAATGTCTTTTGACCATACCGCTCCAGCCAAGCCATAGATAGTATCATTCGCAAGCTCGATTACCTCTTCTTCAGAGCTGAAGGTTTCGACTGTCAATAAAGGACCGAAAACCTCTTCCTGAACGATTCTCATGTCAGAATTACAGTTTGAGAAAATAGTAGGCTCATAGAAAAAGCCGTTTTGAAGCTCAGGATCTTCCGGGCGTTTGCCTCCTGTCTCCAGCTTCGCGCCTTCCTCTATTCCGATCTCAACATATTTTTCTACCTTTGCCCTGTGCTCCGCCGAAATAAGCGGACCGCTTTCTGTCTCAGCATGAAAACCGTTTCCGAGTTTTATGCGTTTTGCCCGTTTGACCAGCTCCGCCAAAAATTGATCATGAATGGCATCCTCAACAAGCAAGCGGGAACCTGCAGAGCATACTTGGCCGGCGTGGAAAAATACAGCGTTTAAGGCCTGATCAACCGCAACTTCTAAATCCGCGTCCTTGAAAACAATATTTGGGTTTTTCCCGCCAAGTTCAAGGGCGATTTTTTTGACGTTTCCGCTTGCCGCCCGCATGATTTTTTTGCCTGTTTCAATTCCGCCCGTAAATGAAATCAAATCGACGTCTTTGTTTACGGCAAGCTCGTCGCCCACTGTGGCTCCCGGTCCAAGAACAAGATTCGCGACACCTTTTGGAACACCGGCTTCTTCCATCAGCTTAAAGACTTTGATTGTCGTCAGCGGCGTAATCTCACTCGGCTTCATGACGATTGTGTTTCCTGCGGCCAGTGCAGGGGCGATTTTCCAGCTCGCTTGAAGGAGCGGATAATTCCATGGAGTGATCTGGCCGCAAACCCCGATTGGCTCCCTAATAATTTTGCTTTCTGAATCACGAATCGGAGATGAAATGATCTCTCCGCCATCTTTGTCTGCCAAGCCGGCGTAATATTGAAAAACATTGGCGATATCGTCCATATCGGCCTTGCTTTCTTCGAGTGTTTTTCCTGTATCAAGAGATTCAAGCTCAGCCAGCTCCTCAAGATCGCGTCTGATTAATTCCGCAATTTTCAGAACAATTTTTCCGCGTTCAAGCCCGGATAGCGATGACCATTCTCCTTTGTCAAATGCTCTGCGTGCGGCTGCGATTGCTTTGATGGCGTCCTCTCGCCCTCCCTCGCTTACAGTTGCAATTTCTTCTTGATTAAAGGGGTTGATAATACTGCGGATCTGTTCTTTTTCGGCACTGATCCATTCTCCGTCAATGAATAATGTTTGACTCATATAAGCCTCCTTGACGTAAATAAAGTTTGTTAAATAAAAATTTAATGTTTTTAACAACCTTAATCTAACATATGGTTTTTAAACTGTCAAAGTCCCATTTTGATTTTTCTTTTTGACTTTTCCTCATGTTTCGTTAAGATAAAGAACATAAAGAAATAACTTAACGAATTTAATTTTCTAAAGGAAAAGAGGGTCAGTATGGATGAAAATCCAGAATTTGCAGCTATAGAACAGGCTCGGGATCTTGTTATTGACTCCATTGCTGAAACGATGGATCTTTACGGAATTACCCGCAGTGTCGGGATTTTATATGGGACGATGTATATGAGGGATGAGATGACGCTTGACGAAATGCGTGAGGAGTTGCAAATGAGCAAACCAAGCATGAGCACTGGCGTCAAAAAGCTTCAAGACTTAAATGTAGTGAAAAAAACATTTCACCGGGGCATCCGCAAGCATACATTTGTGGCTGAGAAGGATTTCTTTAAATTTTTCACAAATTTCTTTCCACCTAAATGGGAGCGGGAGGTTCAAGTGAATGTAACAGCGATCGAGGAAGCACAAGCTGATTTACAAAAGGTTTTAAGCAAGGAAGATCTCGATGAGGATATCAAAAATGAAGCACTGCAGTTATATGATCAGCTGGAAAGCTCTAAAGCTTACTATGACTGGCTGAAACGGCTTGCTGAATCGGTGCAGACCGGAGAAATTTTTAAATTTATACCGATCGAAACAAAGTAAAGCAGAAAACGCCTGGGAAACCAGGCGTTTTTTTGATGTAACTACTACAAATTTGAAAAATACGGGAAAAACACCCCATTTACTTCCAAAATATTTGATGGTAATTTTATGTAGGTAAAATTTGTATTTGGCCTTTCAGAGGAGGTGAAAAGCGGGCAGGCCTGTTTAATTTATCATTTTTTAGGGGGAATTTTGTTATGAAACGCAAATTATTATCTTCTTTGGCAATTAGTGCATTAAGTCTCGGGTTACTCGTTTCTGCACCTACAGCTTCTTTCGCGGCTGAATCTACATCAACTAAAGCTCATACTGAATCCACTATGAGAACACAGTCTACAGCTTCATTGTTCGCAACAATCACTGGCGCCAGCAAAACGGAATGGTCTTTCTCAGATATCGAATTGACTTACCGTCCAAACACGCTTCTCAGCCTTGGCGTTATGGAGTTTACATTGCCAAGCGGATTTACTGCAAACACGAAAGACACATTGAACGGAAATGCCTTGCGTACAACACAGATCCTCAATAACGGGAAAACAGTAAGAGTTCCTTTGGCACTTGATTTGTTAGGAGCTGGCGAATTCAAATTAAAACTGAATAACAAAACACTTCCTGCCGCTGGTACATATACTTTCCGTGCGGAGAATAAATCATTAAGCATCGGAAATAAATTTTACGCAGAAGCCAGCATTGACGTGGCTAAGCGCAGCACTCCTCCGACTCAGCCTTGCGGTTGCAACTAATGTAAAAGACCGGTTAACGCCGGTCTTTTTTGCGTTTTACCCTCCCCTTTTTCTCTAATCCCCGTTATCTTTTATCTGGTTTAAAATTTAAATTGACAAACACTAGAAACAGGAGTAAATTCTTGAGTGTTCAATTTCATACAGTCTCTTTTACCGCTTAATCAAACACGAACGGGGGAACCAACGATTGGCTGTTTTATTAACAGCCTTGGGGTGAATCTTACTAAGTAAGAGGGGGTACTCTGAATCCCTAATCCGACAGCTAACCTCGTAGGCGTATACAGAGAGGAGGTCTATTATCGGCCATTCTTTGCAATGGTCTTTTTTGCTTCAAAAACGTTAATTCACTAAGGGAGATATGAACATTGGGAAGAATTAAAAATAAGCAATTTGCCGTGATCGGGCTGGGGCGGTTTGGCGGCAGCATTTGTAAAGAACTTCATAGAATGGGGCATGAGGTCCTTGCGGTTGATATCAACGAAGAAAAGGTCAATGCATATGCTTCTTACGCCACTCATGCGGTAATTGCCAACGCCACCGAAGAAAACGAATTGCTTTCATTAGGAATACGCAATTTTGAATATGTGATTGTTGCCATCGGAGCAAATATTCAAGCGAGTACGCTGACCACCCTATTATTAAAGGAGCTTGATATTCCAAATATTTGGGTAAAGGCTCAAAACTATTATCATCACAAGGTGCTTGAAAAAATCGGCGCTGACCGCATTATTCATCCTGAAAAAGATATGGGGGTTAAAATCGCACAAAGCCTTTCAGACGAGAATGTTTTGAATTACATTGATCTATCTGATGAATACAGTATTGTCGAGCTGCTGGCTACGCGCAAGCTTGATTCAAAATCGATTATTGACCTGAATGTAAGAGCAAAGTACGGCTGCACGATCCTAGCCATCAAACATCATGGAGATATCTGTCTTTCCCCCGCGCCTGAAGACATCATTCACGAGCAAGATTGCCTGGTGATCATGGGCCACAAAAAGGATATTAAACGTTTTGAAAACGAAGGGATGTAGACAAAGGTGACACTTCAAAAGGATAAAGTGATCAAATGGGTTCGGTTTACACCGCCTCAAGTGCTTGCCATTGGTTTTTTCCTTACCATTATCATCGGGGCTGTCCTATTAATGCTTCCGATTTCCACTACGAAGCCATTGTCATGGATAGATGCCCTTTTTACTGCGGCTTCCGCTACAACTGTTACAGGGCTTGCTGTTGTCGATACCGGCACTCAATTTACGGTATTCGGGCAAACAGTAATTATGGGGCTGATTCAGATTGGCGGGCTTGGATTTATGACATTTGCGGTCTTGATCGTCATGATATTAGGAAAAAAAATCGGATTAAAAGAACGAATGCTCGTCCAGGAAGCCTTAAACCAGCCGACAATCGGCGGTGTCATTGGCCTTGTCAAAGTCTTGTTTCTGTTTTCGATCAGTATTGAATTGATAGCAGCACTCATTTTATCCATCCGGCTTGTACCTCAATACGGCTGGTCATCCGGCTTGTTTGCAAGTTTGTTTCACGCAATATCTGCTTTTAACAATGCCGGGTTTTCGTTGTGGCCTGATAATTTGATGAGCTACGTTGGCGATCCTACAGTGAACCTCGTGATTACTTTCTTATTTATTACAGGAGGGATCGGATTTACGGTTCTGTTTGATGTGATGAAAAATCGGCGTTTTAAAGCTTTTTCTTTACATACAAAGCTCATGCTTACAGGAACGCTGATGTTGAATGCGATTGCTATGCTTGCGATCTTTATTTTAGAATACAGCAACCCCGGCACGCTTGGCCACCTGCATATAGTGGATAAATTGTGGGCGTCCTATTTTCAGGCAGTGACGACGAGAACCGCAGGCTTCAATTCTCTAGATTTCGGCAGCATGAGAGAAGGAACAATTGTATTTACTTTATTATTGATGTTTATCGGAGCAGGAAGCGCATCAACGGCGAGCGGCATTAAGCTGACTACGTTCATCGTGATTTTAACATCTGTTATTGCTTACTTGAGAGGTAAAAAAGAAACGGTTATTTTCCGCCGTTCCATCAAATATCCGATTATCATTAAAGCTTTAGCTGTGAGCGTCACCAGTTTGTTCATCGTGTTTTTAGGGATTTTCGCCCTGACGATCACAGAACAAGCGCCATTTCTTCAAATTGTGTTTGAAACCTTTTCCGCATTCGGAACTGTCGGCCTTACGATGGGGCTTACTCCTGAACTGACAACAGCTGGCAAGTGTATCATCATTGTCATCATGTTTATCGGAAGAATTGGTCCTTTAACGTTCGTGTTTTCATTCGCAAAAACAGAGCAATCAAATATCCGTTATCCTGACGGCGAAGTGTTTACAGGGTGATATCAAAAAAATCCGGCGTGCAGTCGCCGGATTTTTTATGATTCGATATGAGATTGATTTTGTCTTTTTTCCTGTTCCGCGATGATTTCATTATCCTCCGCGTTATCACGGGTTACTTTTTGTGTAAGAATCGCACCAACTGCTACAAGTATCATAACAGCGATGTAATAACCTTTTTCATTGAGTTCCAGGTTATCAGCATTATAGAGTCCGATACTAAACAAAAATACTCCCGCAAAAAAAGTAAAATAAGCTAATACTGTAAAGGCAACCGTGTTTCTGCGTCTATATTTCTGCACCTTTGTTCCCTCCCGAAAGCATAGTTAAAAAGTGATAACTTCCGTGGAATATTATACCTCAAATTCCCCTTAATGGAACAAAGAATTAAAAATACCAGTAAAAAGGGCTTAGGTTGCCTCCTTTATTTCAACAGCTGAATCATCAATCCAGCCGATAAGTTTATCATTGATTTGGAATTGGTACCATACAGACTGGCCTTTCTGTTTTCTAGACACAACCTTTATGTCTTTGCCGACGTAAGATTGGGCAGAGGTAAGCCTTATGGACCGATCATCAGTAGAGGGCTTGGACCATACGTCTTGAACGGCACTGTCTTTAATAGAGGCGTTTAAATCCACAGATTTGAGGGATGGATTTACCTCATCGTACTCATCTAAATCGTATTTTTCCACAATAGCGCTGATTTTGTCAGCATAGTCAGGATCTGTAGCATATCCTGATGTTTGCAGGGCGGTTGCCGCTTCCTTATAATTCCCTGCCTCAAGCACCGGTTTATACTTCTTTTTATTCCACGATGTGCCACGAACGAACAATTGGGCGTGATCATCCATAGATTCAAAAAACGTGCTGTATTTTCGAAACTTCGCGCGAATGGTTTTTCTTTTACCTTTTTCAACTTCGTCCGTTTCCATCGTGACATGATGGCCTTTATAATTCCCTTTTACGCCAAAAAGGTTGTTGGCCTTAGCAGCCAGTTCACTGTTCCCCCAGTCCGATTCGAGAATGGCCTGAGCAATTGTGATGCTGGGGAGAACATGGTATTTTTCATACAAAATTTGGGCATGTCCGGACAGACTGTCTATAAATACTTGCTGTTCATCGATTTCTTCAGTTTCTTTGGATGTTTCAATCGTTTTTGATAAAGTTGTCGCTAAAACAAACAGAGCTAGCGGAATCGATACAATGAAAAATAGTGAAATCAAGAGTTTACGTTTTTTAAGTTTTTTACGGGCCATGAAAACCTTCCTTCGAATTAAAAGATTACGAATGTAAAAGAATCTACCTTTTAGAATTTTACTTGCACTTCTAATATTTTTCAATTCTTTAGGGATAAAGTTGGGAAAAGATTGCAAAATAAAAACCTTTTCGCTCAATGAAAAGGTTTTTACCATGTTTCTATTTTTGTAAATTTCTGAGTGCATTACGATATTCCGTATCATTTATTACTTTATATGATTTGACAGTTGCCTTCGACAAACCTTCTGCTGAAACGGCCGGTTTTTCCGGAGCTGCTTTCGCTTTATCATGTGGTTTATGTGCCAGCTTGTGCCCCATTCCAGTGGCATTCATACAAAATGACAGGCAGACGAGCAGCACGCTAAGGATAAAAGAAATGAAGAAGAGATCATGATAAGCAGTCATCATAGAATCCTGTACCGAACCGCTTTGTCTGGCAGCATCTTTTTTCGTGAAAAAGCCGATGAGAATAGGAACTCCCATATAGACAAACAATCTTAAAAACTGAACAGCTGTCATTCTCTTGACCAAATCAGGCAGCGGGCCTCCCATGGCAGCTCCCATCAGCCCTGCGGCGACTGTCAGGCCTGTTCCCGCTGCAAGCATGATAAACAGTGCCGCGAACATATAAAGAGATGATCGATCCTGCATATGCAGCCATTGAAAATTCACAAAGACGAGAATGAGTCCGCCGATAATACCGAGCATCCCTGGTCCGACTTTATCATAAAACAGAGCGCTCAAAATGGCCGCGATCGCCACTCCGATTAAAAGAGTCAAGTTTAAAAGAATGAGATGTTCCTGAGAAATATCATACATTTGACGGAGCAAGCCTTGAAAAGCAGACAGGCTGACAGCTACCGTTATCGTCCCTGCAGCTATGATCAATAAGCCAAGCACCGGTTTTGGCAGCAGCATCAGTTTAATAGATATGAATGGGTTTTTCACTTTATATTCCACAATCAATAGACCAATGAGCAAACATAACGTCACCCCGAAACCAATCCATACATAACCCGATGACAGCCCCCATTTTTGCAGAAAAATGAATGAAACCGCTGAGGCTGCGGCAAGGAAGACAGATAAAAGAATTCCCGCACGATCAAGCGGCTGTTCTTGATCCGCCGCTCCGTGATGCTCATCATGAAGAAAGAAATAGCTCACCGCGACACCGATCAGGGACAAGGTGCCAAAGATGAAAAACAGCCATCTCCAATGCCCGCAGCTTGTTGCAATGGTTCCCAGGATTGTACCGATGATAACAGAACCATAGAATCCCCCGATCAGCACAAGCAGTGCATAGTTCCTGCGTTCAATCGGGAATGACAGTACAAGCATTGGAATCATAATCATCAGCATGACGCCTGTTGCCGCCCCCTGTAAAAAGCGCCCTGCCGCCATCAATGCAATATCGCCTGAACATGCGATGAGCAGTGAGCCTAGTATAAAGACAGGTAATGAAGCCAGATAGACGGGACGAGCACCGAATTTTTTCCTCAGCAACGGTCCTACCGGAACTAACAAGGCAAAGGCCATATTGCCGATCAATATCGGATTTACTGATGTGAAGACACTTGTTCCAATCGCTTTCTGAACAAGGCCTTGAACTGACGACAATGCCGTGTTAGCCATCAATCCCGGCCCGACCGCTAAGACGGCGAGCAAAGAAATCACCCAATAGTGTTTTGTCTTCATGTTGTCATTCCTTCCTATATGAATACATGCGAAACACATCATTTTTTGAAAACAAAAGAAGCTAATAGATTTTGCATACCATTAGCTTTCATTCTAATATTCTCCCTTTCAGGGGAAATGATATTATTTTATTATAATTATGTGAATGAATGAGCATATAATCAAATATTATTTCAAATCGATTGTGTTTTGTCAATGGAGTAAATTTCAAGCACAACATAGAAAGCTTGAAAGCTTTTCCCCGATATTGTGTCTAGAACTGCACTTATGAATCCCTGCTCGTTCCCTCAAGCGAATTAAAGCAGGCCGTTTTAATCCTTTCAATCCACTATTCCAACTAATAAACTCAAATAAGTTGGTGATAAGACAACATTTTGCCCCCACATTTTTTTGTGTTCACTGGGCGTTTGCCGCCTCTAAATTGTATATGGGTAAATACCATGAATTAACCTATGAAATACCAATGTAAGGAAATTCTAAATATTCCGGGAGGCAAAAACGAATGGAACTGTATGAGTGTATCCAAGACATTTTTGGCGGCTTGAAAAATCCATCGGTTAAAGATTTAGCAACGTCTTTAAAACAAATTCCAAACGCAGCAAAATTGAGTCAACCGTATATTAAGGAACCAGACCAGTACGCTTACGGCCGAAATGCCATCTATCGAAATAATGAATTAGAAATTATCGTGATTAACATTCCGCCAAACAAGGAGACAACAGTACACGATCATGGTCAATCCATTGGTTGTGCAATGGTGTTAGAAGGAAAGCTTCTTAATTCTATTTATCGTTCAACCGGCGAACACGCAGAACTCTCCAATTCATACTTTGTCCACGAAGGAGAATGCCTTATTTCAACCAAAGGTTTAATTCACAAAATGTCCAATCCAACATCCGAACGAATGGTGTCTCTTCATGTCTACTCCCCTCCTTTGGAAGACATGACGGTCTTTGAGGAACAAAAGGAGGTATTGGAAAATTCATGATTGACAGATAAACTGCTCACTTTGACTTCACTCAACTGGAGGATTCAGAGAATGAAACCTTTTCCTCAAAACAAAAAAACCCTTATAGAATAAGGGTTTAAAGGTATGGAGCCAAGGGGGCTCGAACCCCTGACCTCTACGCTGCCAGCGTAGCGCTCTCCCAGCTGAGCTATGGCCCCGTATGTAACGTCATGTTTATTATAGATGATTTTATTTTGAAAAACAAGCTGTTTCCTCTTGAATTGACAGAAAAAATAAGGCTCGTAAAAGAGCCTTATTTTCGACTTACATCATGATCAAAAGTAAAATCACACCGAGAATAATTCGATAGATTGCAAATGGGACAAGTTTGATTTTGTTAATCAGCCTTAAGAAGAAACGGACGACAAACAGTGCGACCACAAAGGCACAGATAAAGCCGACGATGAAAAACGGCATCAGATCCGAGCTTAAGCTGTCCCAATGCTTCACAAGGCTTAGAAAGCTGGCTCCCATCATGATCGGCATCGCCATAATAAACGTAAAGTCGGCTGCAGCTCGGTGGTTTAATCCGAGAATAACACCGCCGGAAATGGTTGAACCCGAACGCGAGAAACCCGGCCAAAGGGCAAGACATTGGAATAAGCCGACGGCTATCGCCTGTTTATAGGAAATGCGGTCGAGTGTGTCTGTCGCTGTTTTCCGTTTATTGACCCAGTCAGCAAAAAGCATCAGGATTGCCCCGGCAATTAAACCGATGGCCACAGTTTTAACGGAAAATAAATATTCATCAATGTAATCTTCAAACAAAAAGCCGAGAACAGCTGCAGGCACGAGTCCGACGGCAATTTGGGCAATGCTTAATTTATGTCCCTGCTCCTGGTCGCTTGTAATATTTTTTTTCAAGCCCAGTAAATTTAAAATTCGGTCTTTAAACACGATAGCTACTGCTAAAATGGAGCCTAGCTGAATAACCACCTTGAATGAGTTAGCAGCTTCTTCTGACATCAGATTACTTGATTTAAGCCAGATGTCGTCTACTATGATCATATGTCCTGTCGAAGAAACCGGCGCGTACTCTGTTAATCCTTCTACGATTCCTAAAATGGCGGCTACAAACAATTCCCATAGAGTCATGATTTTGATTCTCCCCATTAGACATTTATTTTTTTACATAACGGGAGCTTTCCATAAATGGAAAGCCCGTCTTATATAACTATAAACGAAAATCACACTTTATGACCCGACGTATTTTCATTTTTTTCTTCATCGTATAAATGTGACTGCATTTTAAACCAGTCAAATAAATGTGTCGTAATGACTTTGGCAACCGCATAGCCGGGAATCGCAAGAATGATTCCAACAACGCCAAACAGCTTGCCGGCTGTTAACAGCAGAAAAATAATCGTAATCGGATGGATGTGAAGGTTTTTTCCCATAATTTGCGGAGAGATCAGCTTCCCTTCAATCAGCTGAACAATCGTCCAAACGATCACCAGCTTAAGCAGCATGAGCGGCGATGTCACTATGGCAATAATAATCGCAGGCGTAATGGCAATCGTTGGCCCTAAATATGGAACGATGCTTGTGCAAGCCGCAATGACTGCAAGCAATGAAGCATAATCCAGCCCGATAATCAAATAACCGATAAACAGCAAAAACCCGATACAGAAGCTGACAATGATCTGGCCTCTGATATAAGAGCTTAACCGATGATTCATTTCGCTTAAGACTGTATATGTCTGTTCTTTCAATCGAGTCGGCACAAACTTCAGTATGTAGACCGGTAATTTTCTTCCGTCTTTTAGCAAATAAAATAGAATAAACGGAACCGTGACGATCGAAATGATAATCTCAGTCAGTGCGCCGATAAAATTCCCAACACCGGTAAAGGTGCTGTTCACGATCGTCGCTGCCTGATCCGAAACCTTTGTAGCAAGATCAGATATATTAATGTTCATCGTTTGCTGGGCCTGATTGACGAAGTTGCTGCCGATCAGCTGTTTCGTCTGATTTTCTACGACGTCCACATATCTCGGGATATTGTCAATCAAACTCATAATTTGTTCTTTTAAGAAGGGAATGATCGACACGATCGTGATCGTGATCAGCCCGATAACCAATAGATATAGCAGCAATATAGAATAGATTCTTCTTATTCTTCTTCTCTCCAGAAAATCGACGACTGGGTTTAACAGATAAAAAACAATGCCTGTCAAAATAATCGGAAGTGATATCGTTTTGAGCAGAACAATAATCGGGGTGAAAATAAATGATGTTTTTGTAAATACTAGAATATTTAAACCAATCAGCAGCAGCACAAGCAAAAATAAAACAAACTTATTATCCAAGAAGAATCGCTTGAATCTGCCGCTCCATGTTTGCAACGTCTCCACTATCGTTCCTCCGTCATACATAGTTTAATTAAATTGTACACTATCGTCCCTATAATGAAAAATAAAAACCGTTAATTGCTGGAAAAGCTTTCTCGGTTTTAACATTCTATTTATATCTATCATGTGATTTTGTTCTTTTTAAGCTATAATTTAGCTATATCATGCAAAAGGAGCGATACGAGTGATACGTTTTGCAATAATAGGAACCAACTGGATTACAGACCGCTTTCTTGAGTCAGCAGCGGATATCGAAGATTTTCAGCTGACTGCTGTTTATTCAAGATCGGCTGAACGCGCTGGCGAGTTTGCTGCTAAACACAACGCTGCGCATGCCTTCTCAGACCTTCAGGAAATGGCGGCGAGCGATTGCTTTGATGCCGTATACATAGCGAGCCCGAACGCTCTTCACAAGGAACAAGCCGTTCTCTTTATGAACCATGGCAAGCATGTGCTTTGTGAGAAGCCGTTTGCTTCGAATACAAAAGAAACAGAAGAGATGATCTCAGCGGCTAAGGCAAACGGCGTTGTTCTCATGGAAGCAATGAAGACCACTTTCCTGCCGAATTTCAAAGAGCTGAAAAAACACTTGCATAAAATCGGCACTGTCCGCAGATTTACCGCAAGCTACTGCCAGTATTCCTCACGATATGACGCGTTCAGAAGCGGAACTGTTTTGAATGCGTTTCAGCCTGAGCTTTCCAATGGGTCATTAATGGATATTGGCGTCTATTGTATTTATCCGGCTGTTGTGTTGTTTGGCGAGCCGAAGGATGTAAAAGCAAACGGATATGCTTTATCCTCCGGAGTGGACGGAGAAGGAACTGTCATTCTGTCTTACGACGGGTTCGAAGCTGTTCTGATGCATTCCAAAATCTCTACTTCCTATGCCCCGGCTGAAATCCAGGGTGAAGACGGGACGATTGTAATCGATACGATTCACCGGCCTGAACGTGTTGAAATCCGCTACCGGGACGGCCGCCTTGAAAACATCGCGATCCCTGATCCTAAACCGGCGATGTTCTATGAAGCAGAAGAATTTGTCACGCTCATAAAAGAGAATAAGCTGGAATCTGAAGAAAATACATTTGAACGGTCTTTGACCACCGCAAAAATTATGGAAGAAGCAAGAAAGCAAATGGGGATTGTATACCCTGCTGATCAAGCTTAAAAAAATCCGCCCGCGTGCAAATGCCGCGGCGGATTTTTTATTAGACAATCGGAGAAGATGCCTTCCTTTTTAAAAGCACCTGTTGCTCATATTCTTTGATGTCATGAAGCCATGCCTCTTTTACCGGAACGCCCATTTGCTCACAGTAGGAATCCCAGATGGCTCCGAAAGGATATGTTTTGAATTCCTCCATCAGGGCCAGCCTTTCTGTATAGCGGCCCTCTTCCTGCAATTGTTTTAAATATCCGTTCGGGAGAAGCAAGGCATACAATAAAGCTTTGATCATATTTCTCGTTCCGATGGTCCAGGCGGCTACACGGTTAATGCTGGCATCGAAAAAATCCAGACCGATGGCGACCTTCTCAAGAGCATGATTTCGTACAATTTCAAGAGCGATTTCTCTCAATTCATCATCCAAAACCACTACATGGTCGCTATCCCAACGAACAGGCCGCGATACGTGCAAGGCAAGCTTGTCTGTGTAAAGCAGCATGGACGAGATTTTGTTCGATACCGTCTCAGTCGGATGGAAATGGCCTGTATCAAGTAAACAAAGCTTATGATTCGTCAAAGCATAAGCTAAATAAAATTCATGAGATCCGACAACATATGATTCGGAGCCAAGCCCGAACAGCTTGCTCTCGATTGAATCAAGATTATGTTGTTCACTGATCTCCTCTGAGAAGATCCGATCCAGTGATTCTTTTAGTCTTTTACGGGGTGTCAGCCTATCACTCGGGATATCCTTATAGCCGTCGGGAATCCAAATATTCGTCAAGCAAGGTGTTCCTAATTCTTTCCCGAAGTATTCCCCGATACGGCGGCAAGCGATGCAATGCCTGATCCAAAATTCTCTGATGTCCGGATCAGGGTGTGAAAGGGTGAGTCCGTCAGCCGCTTTCTCATGCGAAAACAAGGTTGGATTAAAATCTAAACCGAGACCAAGGTTTTTTGCCCATTTCACCCAGTTTTCAAAATGCTGCGGCTTCAATTCGTCACGTTCTACCGCTTCCCTGTTTGTTTCTGCGTATATCGCATGCAGGTTTACGCGGTGCTTTCCAGGAATGAGAGAAAGAGCCTTCTCCAAATCTCTTCTTAATTCTTCAGGAGTTTGCGCTTTTCCGGGATAATTGCCAGTCACGTCAATTCCGCCTGAAAGCTCGCCCTTATTTACTTCAAAGCCTTCAATGTCGTCACCCTGCCAGCAATGGATCGAAATGGGCACTTGCTCTAATTGCCGAAGCGCCTCTTCAACATCAATTCCCCATTTTTCATATGCCTGTTTTGCACTGTCATAATTGGCTTTTATGGTCATACGGCTCTCTCCCTTTATCAGTTTTTTAATCCAAATAAAAAACTTCCTTTAGATCTATCGCAACAGGACTGAAATCCGAATTTGTTTTCATTAATGGCGCCATCGATTTCCACCATCTTTGGCAAACTTCCGTGTCCGCCATCTTTCTCCATTTCTCTTCATCCTCTATTTCTAAATATGCAAAAAGCCTGCCTGTTTCCTCGTCTAGAAAAATGGAATAATGGTGTGCTCCATGAGCTTTGAGTGCTTCTGCCATCTCTGGCCAAATGTCATCATGCCGCTGGTTGTATTCTTCGTACTTGTCTTGATGGACAAACATGATACTGGCTTTTCTTTTCAAACCTTTTCACCTCTTCATCATTTAGATAGCGCTTTCAAAACGGTTTGCTGAAAGGACTGAATGATGGTGCTTCTGTCAATGTCTTTAGGTGTAAACACTTTGATCGGAAAGGAATTTCTGACGACTTGCCGGGCTTCTTTTATGTCTTTGACTTCTTTGGCAGCAATCATTTGCATCAAAAGATTTCCGGTGGCAGTTGCCTCTATCGGCCCTGCATATACCGCTTTTCCACTCATGTCTGCCGTTAATTGATTTAAGAAATCATTCCGGGCTCCGCCGCCGATGATATGAAATTGCTCGATCGGTTTTTCTGTGATTGTTTCGAGCTCTTTGATGGCTATCGCATAGATGATGGCTAAATTGCTGTAGATGCAGCAGGCAAGTTCGCCTGCAGTACGGGGAATCTTTTGGCGGGTTTGTCCGCAATAATGTTGTATTTCCTTTATCATGTTTTCTGGATTCAGGAAACGTTTATCATTTAAGTTTATAAATTGCTGGAATGGTTCTGTTTTTTTGGCTTCTTCTGCAAGCTGCTGAAAAGAATAATCTGCTTGTAGCTGCTGTTTGACTTCTTGTATCACCCACATGCCGATAATGTTTTTGAGAAAGCGAATGGTGTTGTTTGCGCCGCGTTCATTTGTATAGTTGTTTTCTAAAGCAAGATCAGTTATTATCGGTGTTTTGTTTTCAACCCCGATTAACGACCATGTTCCGCTGCTGATATACGCCCAGCCATCATGTACGCCTGGCGCCGCAATGACGGCCGAGGCCGTATCATGTGTTGCGACTGTCATCACCTTGCACGCCGGGAGATCATAATCCGGGAACCACTCATTTCTTAGCTTTCCGAGTTCACACCCCGGTTCAGTGAGCGGCGCAAATTGCTGTTCCAGAACAGACACGGCTTCAAGCAATTCAGGATCAAGATTTCCCGTTGAGACGTTTAAAAGCTGTGTTGTGGACACGTTTGTGATTTCCGTTACAGCTTTTCCGGTTAAACAATAGCCTAAATAATCAGGAATCATCATAATTTTGTCTGTCTTTTTCAGCAGCTCACGGTCTTCTTCAAACAATTGATAGATCGTGTTGAAAGGCTGAAATTGTATTCCTGTTTTTTGATAAATTGCGGCTTTTGAGAGGGTATGTTCCAGTTTGTCTATTGTGTGATCTGTTCTTCTATCACGGTAGGAGATTGCTTCCCGCAACCGATCGCCTTTTTCGTCCAGTAAGACATAATCGACTGCCCATGTATCAATGCCTACGGTGCAGTGTTCATACCCAAGCGTCTTTACTTTTTGCAGTCCTTGCAGGATTTGTTTTAGCAAATGATCAATATCCCATAAGCAATGCCCGTCTCTTTGACTGAAACCGTTAGCGAACCTGTGAATCTCTTGTATGTCAAGCTTCCCTTCATTTAGTTCACCTACCATGATTCTCCCGCTTGATGCGCCTATATCAATGGCAGTATAAATCATTTTTTCACCCTCTCTTCGAAAGAGGAACAGCTGTCACCTTCACCTTTTTGTCCTCAAGAGCTTTTACCGATGCCGGATCAAGTCCAGAATCCGTAATAAGGCGGCTGACATCTTGCAGCGAGGCGATATGTGAAAACTCGCGGTTCCCCCATTTGCTTGAATCGGCCATCAAAATGGTCTGGTCCGACCTTTCGATCATCCGTTTTTTGAGCAGCGCCTGCCACTCATTTGAATCACTCATCCCGTTGTGTACGTCAAATCCCTTACATGACAGAAAGGTTTTATTGACATGATAGGTCTCAAGTGAACGCTCTGCTAACGGGCCGGCAAATGATAATGATTTTTCCAGCAAAATGCCGCCTGTTGAAATGACTGATATGTTTTCTTTATTACTGAGTTCAATAGCTGCTTTCATTGAGTTTGTAATCACGGTGAGCTCAATGTCAGGGAGTATTTTTGCCATGTACCAAGCGGTTGTGCTTGCATCGAGAATGATTCGGTCTCCGCTTTTTACATATTTGGCCGCTTCGTGAGCGATGGCTTTTTTTTCGATGACATTCGTGATTTCCCGTTCAGAAAAATGAATTTCTGATTCCTTCTGCTGAATACTGACCGCTCCTCCGTGGCTCCGGCTCAGTTTATGTTCTTTTTCAAGCTTTTCAAGATCACGCCGAATGGTTTCCTCTGTGACTGAAAAAATGTCACTTAATTCGGAAACGCGGATGCTTGAACGCATATTTACTATTTCCACTATTTTTTGCTGCCGTTCTGCTACTAGCATCGGTAACGCCCTTCCTCATATCGTAGTCCGTCTTATATTTTTATCATAGCATATATCTAACGCGTAAAAGCAGCAGGGACGCCGCCGTCTACCGTGATCATGCAGCCCGTTGTTTTTTCGGCTTTGGAAGAAGCGAAGAATGCAATGGCTTCGGCAATATCCTCCGGGTAAATATTGACGAGCAATGCTGTCCGTTTCCGGTAATGTTCCTCCAGCTGATCCGGTTCAATCCCGTACGCCGCGGCTCGTTCCTCACGCCAGCTTGAACCCCAGATTGCCGATCCTTGAAGAACCGCATCAGGCAAAACGGAGTTGACCCTAATGCCGAATTCTCCGCCTTCTGCTGCGATGCATCTTGCTAAATGGGTTTCAAGCGCCTTAACAGAGCTGTAGGCAGAGGCGTTTTTTCCCGCATAAACCGAATTTTTCGATCCGACAAATACCATGCTTCCGCCTCTATTTTGATGTTTCATCTGTTTAAACGCTTCACGGGCTACAAGGAAATAGCCTGTTCCTAAAACATTCATATTAAGATTCCATTCTTTTAGACTTGTTTCGTCAAATGGGCTTGATGTGGCCAGCCCGGCATTATTGACGACGATATCAATGCCGCCGTAAGCAAGCGCCGCTCGTTCAAAAGCTGACTGTACGTCTTCCTCCTTTGTCACATCCATTTTGACAGCCATTGCCCGTCCTTTTCCGTATGCATCGTTTATTTCCCCGGCAATTTTCTGTGCGCCTTCTATATTCAGATCAGCTACGATCACGTGCCCTCCCTCAGCTGCAAATCGGCGGCATGCCGCACTGCCGATTCCGCCGGCTCCTCCAGTTATCAGCGCTACTTTTCGGGAAAATTCTGCTTCCGGCGGGGCCAGCGTGAGTTTATATAGTTCGAGCGGCCAATATTCGACATGGTAGGACTCATTTTCATGTAAAGAAACAAATTGCCCCAGAGCGGTTGCTCCTTTCATTACGGCGATGGCCCTCCGATATAAAGCCCCGCTTACTTTAGACATCGTATAACTTTTTCCTGTATTCACCATTCCGATTCCAGGAATCAATATCACCCGCGGGGCGGATTCAAAGATTTGATCCCCATCCTGCTGATTGCGTGTAAAGTAAGCCTGATACTCTGATGTAAAGGTCTCGACTCCTGACTTGATCAGATCCGCAAGCTTGTGCACATCTTGAGTTTCCGGATTCCAATCAATGTACAGCGGAACCCGTTTTGTGTGAACAAGGTGATCCGGGCATGCCGCACCGATTTGCGAAAGTGCTGGCGCTTGGACACTGTTTACAAATTCCAAGACATCGTCATGATCATCATAGGAAAGGATCATTTTCTTTTCTTCACTTACTGCTCCTCTGATCACAGGCATGATGCCTGCCAAGATTTGTTTTCTTTTATCCTCCGGCAGAGGCTGATACCTTTTGCCTCCGAATACCTCATGCTGATTGATACGATCGTTAATATACTGCTCGGCTTCTTGAATGATGGATATCGTTTTTTGATAACATGTTTCAGACGTCTCTCCCCAAGTGACTAAGCCGTGTTTCTCCATTAATACAAGCTCGGCGTGGGGATTGTTTGCTACGCCTTCAGCGATCATTTTAGACAAAGTAAATCCAGGACGGACGTATGGGACCCATACAAACCGATTTCCGTAAATGTCTTCAGCGATTTGTTTTCCATTATCCGCACAGCATATGCTGATAATCGCATCTGGATGGGTATGGTCAACATGTTTGTATGGCAGAAAAGCGTGTAATAGCGTTTCAATTGAAGGGCGGGGATGTTTGCTGTCTATCATACAATGAGACAGGTAGTCTACCATTTCTTCATCGGGCATTTGGTCCCTTTTAATCAGCGGGCGGATATCTTCTAATTTCAAACCGGAAAAGTTATGCGCTTTCATTGTTGCCAAATCCGAACCGCTTCCTTTTACCCACATGACTTCTATTTCACGGCCTCTAAAATCCTTTTCCGTTGTTTTCATAGATGTATTCCCCCCGCCCCAGTTGCAGACAGTGCGGTCTGACCCGATCAGATTGGACCTGTACACCAATTCCTCTACACCTTTAGGCAGCTGTGCAGCTCGCTCTGAATCCCATATATGTTTCGCCATATTTGATATTCCTCCATACCCTTTTATTTGTATCCGTTTTCATTATATATGATTTCTGTTTGTTTTTGAATCGTTTTTGTTTATTTTTGCTTTCTAACAAAAAAAGAAAGCAGCAGATATGCCGCTTTCTCGTTTCATTATGATTCTATTTTAAATTTCTTCGTAATGTCCTGAAGTTCTTCCGCCATGTTTGCCAACGTCTCCGCTGAAGAGCTGATTTCTTCCATGGACGCAAGCTGTTCTTCCGCCGAAGCTGCGATATCCTGAATGCCTGCTGAGCTTTCTTTCGCTACTGCAGAAATATCTTCAACAGCACTTGACACTTCCTGTGATCCGGCTGACAGTTGTTCAACCGTCGCGTTCAAGTTTTGCAATTCGCCGGAAATTTGGGTTGTCATCTCATAGATTTGTTTAAAGCTTTCCGCTGTTTGATCCGTAATCTGCAAGCCTTCTTTCACTTCATGATTCACGGATTGGAACATTGTAAGTGAGGTGCTGATTTCCCTGACAATCTCTTGAATTAATCCTTCAATTTCCTTGGCGGAGTCTGCTGATTGTACAGCAAGTTTTCTAACCTCTTCCGCAACTACTGAGAAACCTCTTCCGTATTCTCCCGCTCTTGCCGCCTCAATCGCAGCATTTAATGCAAGCAGGTTGGTTTGATCAGCAATGCCGTTAATCACATTCAAGATGCTTGTGATGTCTTGCGATTTTGTTTCAAGGCCCTTCACAACCGCTTCCGCTTTTTGAACGGATTGGTCAATTGTTTTCATCTGGCCGACTGTATGCTCCACCAGCTTTTCTCCGCTGCCCGCTGCCTCAGAGGACTGAATCGATGATTTCGTAATGGTTGAAGAGGCCTGAGCCACTTTTGAAATCCCCTCGTTCATTTGAGAAAGATGATTTGAGCTTGTTTCCAGTTTCTCGCTTTGTGCCTCGTTGCCATCTGAGAACTGTTCGATGGCAAGTGTAATATGTTCAGTTGCCTTGCTTGTTTGGGCTGCGCTTGCTGTCAGCTCCTCAGAAGATGAAGCGACGTTTTCTACAGACGTTTGAATAACGCCGATTACAGAACGCAATGATGCAGACATTTCATTAAAGCTTTCGCCAAGCTGGCCAAACTCGTTTTTCGAGTGAATGTCAATGACTTCTGTGAGATCTCCGCTGCTGATTTTTGCAGACGTTGAGACAAGTTTTCTTAACGGCTTGGTGATGGCACGGATAATATAGAGTATGAGTATGCCGCCGATTACTATTGACACGCATAGAATGATAACCGCAGTGTTCAGCACCGGGCTTGAAGCATCTTGCAATTCACTGACAAAATATGTGCCCGCGATTTTCCAGCCAGTCAGTTTATTTGTCGTAAAGGCCATTTTCTTTTCTTTGCCTTCGAATGTATATTCAAATGAGCCTTCTTTTTTGGAATATACTTGGTTTGTCCAATCGCCGGAACCGGTTGTCCCCGGCTTAATGGTCGGATGGGCGATATATTTTTTGTTGCCTGTCGTAATAAATGCAAAGCCTTCTTTACCGATTTTGATTCTTTTTGATGCAGTAAGCACTTCATCCAGGTTTAAATCCAGCGCTATAACCCCTGAACCGTCTTTTAATTGTTTTGAAATTGTGACAACGATATCTCCTGTCGCTTCATCGGTATACGGTTCTGAGAAAACAGCCTGTCCTTTTTCCGCAACCGCCTGTTTGTACCAGTCACGTCCTGTCGGATCGAAACCTTTCGGAACACCGCTATCCGGATATTTATAAAGCTTCTTATCTTCTGAGGCAGCATAGATTGCGCCTACATCGTCGTTAAGTGTCGTGTACTGCTTAAATTTCTCTTTCAGTAATGTTTTGTTTTTGCCTAACAATATGTCTTTATCAACTGTCTCACTATAATAATCTATTGCTTTTACTTTATCTTCTAATTTATTTTGCAGCGTACTGTTTAGTTCTTCAACATTTCCCTTCGCACTGCTTATGAGCTCTCTGTCTAACGCGTTCCAAGCTGATTGATAACTGAAATATGCTAAAACCCCAACCGGCAAAATAAGCACTGCCAGAAACGCAGCGATTAGCGGTTTGCTGATCGATGGCTGTTTGATCCATTGTATGAATTTTCCCATTCTCGTTGACTCCTCCTTTAAGATAAATCTAATATCGTCAAACTAGGATAAAAGGTTTAATAAAAAAACTAAAAAAAACACCCAAGCGCAAAAGCTTGGGTGTTAAGGCTTATTATTCAATTTTGAATCGTTTGGTCATATCCCGAAGCTCTTCCGCCATAGAGGAAAGGGTCTCTGCAGACGAGCTGATTTCTTCCATGGAAGCTAGCTGCTCTTCAGCTGACGCCGCGATATCTTGTATATGCGCTGAGCTTTCTTTTGAAATCGATGCAATGTGCTCAGACGCTCCCGAAACTTCTTCGGAGCTGGCAGAAAGCTGCTGAACCGTCGCACTCATATTTTGCAGTTCGCCGGCGATTTGGTTCGTCATTTCAGAAATGCGTTTGAAGCTCATTTCTGTTTTATCTGTGATGTCAAGTCCTGTCTGCACCTCTTGATTGACAGATTGGAACATGCCGAGTGATGTATTGATTTCCTTCACAATTTCGATGATTAATCCTTCAATCTCTTTTGCTGAATCTGCTGACTGTACTGCCAGTTTTCTTACTTCTTCCGCTACAACGGAGAAGCCGCGGCCGTACTCGCCTGCGCGCGCTGCTTCAATTGCTGCGTTTAAGGCAAGCAGGTTCGTCTGGTCTGCGATGCCGTTGATCACACGCAAAATGTTTGTAATATCTTTCGATTTCGTTTCCAATCCGCGTACGACTTGCTCCGCTTCTTTAACGGACTTGTCAATGACATTCATTTGGCCGACGGTTTGATGAACAAGCTTGCCGCCTTCACTTGCAATTTCTGTCGATTGAACAGATGAATCAGTGATCACTTCAGAAGCTTGAGCCATATTCGTCAACCCGTCATTCATTTGATAAATGTGCTCTGCTGCCGTTTCAATGTTTTCGTTTTGTTTTTCATTGCCGTTAGAAAATTGTTCAATCGCCAATGTAATGTGCTCTGTTGCCTTGCTCGTTTGCGCAGCTGATGCAGTCAGCTCCTCAGAGGAAGCGGCAACATTGTCTACCGAATCCTGGATGGCGTGTATGAGAGAACGAAGTGACGACGCCATATTGTTAAAGCTTTTGCCGAGCTCGCCCAATTCATCTTTTGAACGGATATCAATGGTTTCCGTCAAATCTCCCTCGCTGATCCGCTTAGAGGAACCGACAAGCTGTTTCAGCGGTGTTGTAATCGACCGAATGATCAATGTCATGACGATAATCCCTATGATAATAGCTGCGGCCAAGACAATTAAAGCAAGGTGAAGGACAGGCTGGGCTGCCTCATGGATTTCATCCAAATACATGGTGCCGCCGATCTTCCATCCCGTCAACTTGTTTGTGTCAAAGGCCATTTTTTTCTTATCGCCATCCATGGTGTATTGAAAATCGCCTTTATCAGCACTCAACATCTTATCGAGCCAGTCGCCTTTTAATTCAGTTCCTGATTTTTCATTCGGGTGTGCGACAACTTTTTTGTCCTTCGTCATGATAAATGCGTAGCCTTGTGTGCCGATGTTGACTTTTTTGGTTGTTTTCAGCAGATTTTCAATCGTCATGTTGATTGCGATAACGCCTGAACCATCTTTTGTCTGCTGGGCGATTGTCACAACCATCGTATTTGTCGACGCGGTTTTATAAGGATCTGTGATCACGACTTTCCCTTTATTTGCAACCGCTTTTTTGTACCAGTCGCGTTCAACCGGATTATAGCCGCTTGGCATCGGAAGATCCGGATAGCGGGTAAAGTGCCCTTTTGTGTCACTTGTATAAATGGATTCTACATCCTTGTTAATGCTGATATATTGTGAGAATTTCTCTGCAATGCTTGCATTGCTTTTTGCATTGTATTTCTCTTTTGTCAGCCATTCGCTGAAATAATCAGCACTGTTTTCTTTTTCGCCGATGCTGGTGTTAATGATTTCGTTTAATTGCTGTACATTTTCCAATGCGCTCCCCATCATCTGTCTGTCGAGTGAGCTGCTAGCCGATTGATACGCAAAGATCGCCAATATGACAACCGGTATGATGAGGATCGACAGAAAGGAAACGAGAAGCTTCCGTGTAATTGATCTTTGTTTTATGAGTTGGAGTATTTTTTTCATCATTCATTTCTCCTTTTTTATGCTACCCTTCATATCGGCTGGAAATGGGTAAATATATACAGCAAAAAAGAAGAAATTTAACAAAAGTAACTAATTTCCCATAAATAAATAGTATTTTAGACCTATTATTTATCTACTTTAAATTGTTTTGTCAGATCACGGAGTTCTTCAGACATTCTTTCAAGCGTCAGTGCAGATGAACTAATCTCCTCCATGGAAGCCAGCTGTTCCTCAGCTGAAGCGGCGATATCTTGGATGCCATCCGAGCTTTCCTTAGAAATGGCTGTGATATCATTTGAAGCTGCGGAAATTTCTTGAGCTCCCGCTGACAGCTCCTCAACCGTTGCATTCATGTTTTGCAGCTCGGAAGCAATTTGATTGGTCATTTGCGATATATGTTTGAAGCTCTGTTTAGTTTCATCCGTCATGACAAGCCCTGTTTCAACTTCTTTGTTTACGGACTGAAGCACGTTCAGTGATGTGTGAATTTCTTTTACTATTTCACTGATCAGCGATTCAATTTCTTTTGCTGAGTCAGCCGACTGTACCGCGAGCTTTCTCACTTCCTCAGCGACGACTGAAAAGCCCCGGCCATATTCACCCGCTCTGGCCGCTTCAATGGCGGCATTTAAAGCCAAAAGATTGGTTTGATCCGCAATGCCGTTGATGACACGCAAAATATTCGTGATATCCTTTGATTTGATCTCCAGCCCTTTCACCACTTGTTCCGCTGCTTTTACGGAATAGTCAATTGTGTTCATTTGGCCGGCTGTTTTCTGGACGAGTGTCTCCCCCTTGCTTGACACTTCTGTTGAATCTGCGGATGTTTCTGTAATCACTGCTGCAGCCCGCGCCAGCTCTGCCAATCCGTCATTCATTTCATTAATTTGTTCGGTTGTCGTTTCTATTTTCTCGCTTTGGCTTTCGCTGCCGTTTGAAAATTGCTCGATAGCCATCGTAATGTGCTCAGTGGCTCTGCTTGTCTGGTCTGCCGATGCAGTCAGCTCTTCGGACGATGAGGCAACGTGTTCTACTGAGTCTTTGATCCCGTGAATGAGCGAGCGAAGCGAGTGTGCCATATGATTGAAGCTCTCACTCAGAACGCCGAGTTCATCTTTTGAATTGATTTCAATCGTTTCGGTTAGATCGCCTTCACTAATTTTTTCAGCTGATGCGACAATGCGTCTCAATGGCTTTGTGATGGATCGAATCACAAAATAAATCGCCGTCATTCCAGCTCCGATGGCAATCGCCAGAACGATTGAAGCCATGATCAGAACCCTGCTTGCAGCATCGTGAATCTCGTTTGCATACATCGTGCCGCTGATTTTCCAGCCTGTTGTTTGGCTTGTTGCAAATGCCATTTTTTTCTTTTTGCCTTTGTACGTATATTCAAAGTCCCCGCTTTTATCCTTGTAGAGCTTATCAACCCAGTCCCCTTTTAGCTCTGTTCCCGCTTTTTCTCCGGAGTAGGCGATGACTTTCTTGTTTTGGCTCAAAATAAAAGCATAGCCTTCTTTTCCGATAATGATTCCTTTCGCGGTAGTGACTAAGTCATCAATTTTCATATCAATGGCGACAACGCCTGATCCATCCACCGTTTGACGGGCGATAGTGACGACCATTTTTCCTGATGAAATCGATTCATAAGGCTCAGTGACAATTGTTTTGCCTTTATTGGCCATTGCTTCTTTGTACCAATCTCGTTCCAAAGCATTAAAGTCGCTTGGCATGTCAGCGTACGGATAACGTGTGAAGTCCCCGTCTTTGCCGCTTGAAAATACCGCAGCGACATTATCATTCATTTGGATAAATTGTTTAAATTCCTGTTTCAGCTCTGTTTTCTTTTTATCCTGAAATTTTTCTGCTGTAGCCCAATCGCTGAAATATGCGAGGCTTTTTTCAGTAGTGCTGATTTTATCATCAATGATGTGATCTAATATCTGAACATTTTCCTTTGCGCTTTCCGTCATCTGTACATCAAGTGAGGCAACTGCTGATTGATAAGCGCTAACCGAAAGGGCGGTTATCGGAACAATTAAGATCAGCAGGAAAGAAATAATAAGTCTCCTTGCAATTGATGATCTGCGAATAGTGGTGAGTGTTTTTTTCATTTCCTTTTGAACCTTCTTTCAATAATTTACAAATTATATCGGCGGATCTTCCTTTAAATTACATTGAAAATGGAGGAAAAAATGAAAAATAGTTCTAAATTCACCTGTTAAACTAGGACTTTATTATTGTTTACCATATAAAAAAACAGCGCTTTGATAGCGCTGTTTTTCGGTTTTTACTCGATTTTAAATTGTTTCGTCAGATCGCGAAGCTCTTCTGCCATCTGCGCAAGAGTCGTCGCTGAGGAACTGATTTCTTCCATGGAAGCAAGCTGTTCTTCAGCTGATGCGGCAATGTCCTGGATGCTTGCCGAGCTTTCTTTCGACACGTCTGCAATGCCGCTGACTGCTGCTGAAACATGCTGTGAACGGTCTGACAACTGCTCGACGGTGGAATTCATCGTCTGCAGCTTGCCCGCGATTTCGTTTGTCATGCTGAAAATGCTCTGGAAGCTTTCTTTTGTATTGTCTGTGACAACAAGTCCGGACTGTACTTCCTGATTGACCTCTTTAAACATGTGAAGAGAGGTGTCGATTTCTGCGACGATTTCTTGGATCAGCTTTTCGATTTCTTTCGCTGAATCGGCTGATTGGACAGCCAGCTTGCGCACCTCCTCCGCTACGACAGAGAAGCCGCGTCCTGACTCTCCGGCACGCGCCGCTTCAATGGCTGCATTTAGTGCAAGCAGATTTGTTTGGTCAGCGATTCCGTTGATGACTCTCAAAATGCTTGTGATGTCTTTTGATTTTCCTTCTAAGCCTTTGACAACAGCTTCAGCCTGCTGAACAGATTGATTAATCGAGTTCATTTGTCCGACTGTCTGCTGCACAAACTTCTCACCCGTTCCGGCGATTTCCGTTGATTGGATAGATGCCTTTGTAATATCTGACGATGTTTGTGAGACTTGCTGGAGTCCTTCATTCATTAAGTTCAGCTGATGAGAGCTGGATTCAACCTTTTCGCTTTGCTCCTCGTTTCCGTTTGAGAACTGCTCAATCGCCATCGTAATATGCTCGGTGGCTTTACTCGTCTGCCCGGCAGATGCGGTAAGCTGTTCGGAAGATGCGGCCACATTGTTCACCGAGTCCTGAATAGCGCTGATCAGAGAGCGGAGAGATTGTCCCATTTCATTGAAGCTTTCCCCAAGCTCTCCAAGCTCATCCTTTGAATGGATTTCGATCGTTTCGGTCAGATCCCCCCTGCTGATCGTTTTCGATGATTGAACAAGACGTTTTAACGGTTTTGTAATCGAACGAACGATAAATAGAATTAAAATTCCGCCTGCCACAATGGAAGCAATCAGCACAATCATTCCTGTTGTCAGCACAGACTTTGAGGCATCCTTAATTTCATCCATATACATTGTGCCGGCTATTTTCCAACCAGTCAGTTCGTTTGTAGTATAGGTCATCTTTTTATCTTCGTTATTAAGAGTATACTGGAGTTCACCGCTGTCATTCGCATACATTTTGGCTACCCAGTCGCCTGAAAGCTTTTCTCCAGCCTTATGGTTCTTGTGAGCGACATAGGTTTTGTTTTTTGTTGCAATGAAAGCATAACCTTCTTTTCCGACCTTGATTTGTTTCATTTGTTCTAACAATTTATCAATGGTAATATCCATGGCGACAACGCCAGATCCGTCCTTCAGCTCCTGTGCAATGGTAATGACCATGCTTCCGTCACTCGCAGCCACGTAAGGATCTGTCACGACAATTTCACCGCCGGCCTTCATCGCATCCTGGTACCAAGGCCGTTGTCTCGGGTCGTATCCTTCCGGCAATTTTTCTTTTGGCGCTTGTACATAAGTGCCGTTATCTGCGCCCCCATAAATTCTGGCTACTCCTTGATTAATAGATACATATTGTGAAAATTTAGCTTTGATCTCTTCTTGATTCGATTTCCCTTTGAATGCGGATCTTTTAAGAGATTCACTGAAAAAGGTGACTGCTTTCGCTTTTTCTCCCAGATCATTTGTAACAGTTGTATTAAATGTATCGACACTGTTTTTCGCATTTCCCATAATTTCCTGATCCAGCTTTCCGCTGGCGCTTCGGTAAGAGCTAAATTCTAATATAAGAATAGGGATAATGAGAATCGCAATAAATGAGACGATTAATTTCTTTGAAATAGACGGTTTCTTCAGCCAATTGATAAAAGTCTTCATGTCACTTGCTCCTTCAGGTTTGATACAGTATATATCGGCTGCTTAAAAAAGTTTTAAAATAAAAAATGGAAGAAGTTCTTTTTGGCTGTCTTCTGCCTTTTTAACTTTCATTGCCCAAGCTCTTTGCATATCTTATAAAAAACAAGGGGGGCTAAACATGATTATTGTATCAGGACAATTGCTCCGTCCCCAGGATATTGAAAATTGGCAGATTGATCAAAATCTGAATCCGCTCTTAAAAGAGATGATTGAGACGCCTGTTCAGTTTGATTATCATTCAATTGCTGAACTGATGTTTGAGCTTAAACTGCGGATGAATATTGTAGCAGCGGCAAAGACGCTGCACAAAAGCGGGGCGAAGTTTGCCACTTTTTTAAAAACATACGGGAATACAACGTATTGGAGGGTTTCACCGGAGGGCGCCTTGGAGCTGAAATACAGAATGCCGCCTTCAAAAGCGATTCGGGACATTGCAGAGAACGGCCCGTTTTATGCGTTTGAATGCGCAACCGCAATCGTTATCATTTATTACTTGGCCTTAATCGATACAATCGGAGAAGATAAATTCAATGCCAGCTTTGACAGAATTATTTTATATGACTGGCATTATGAGAAATTGCCGATATATACGGAAACAGGACACCACTTTTTCCTTGGAGATTGTTTGTATTTTAAGAATCCTGAATTTGATCCGCAAAAGGCGCAATGGAGAGGCGAAAATGTGATACTACTGGGGGAAGATAAATATTTTGCCCATGGTCTTGGAATCTTAAACGGAAAGCAAATTATTGATAAGCTGAATTCTTTTAGGAAAAAAGGAGCCTTACAGTCAGCCTACCTTCTGTCTCAGGCGACCAGACTGGATGTTCCGTCTCTTTTCCGCATCGTCCGCTAAAAAGCCCCATCGCCTATTTTCCGGACGATGGGGTTTCAAATGCCTTTCGTTTTCGATAGAAGGGGGCTGTGCCGAAATATTGGTTCACAGCCCACTCCATTTTTTCAAGGTCATTTCTTGTCACGATTGGATCCTGGCTGCTCCATTTGATAAAGCGGACAAAATAGTAGCCTTTGATAGGAACCATTGTAACTTTTGAGTGAGGCCAGCCTTCAAATACAAACTCAATTTCCCCTCTTTTTTTATAAGAATATTGAAGAATGTTCATATCTGTCACCTCAGTTTATCAAGTTACGTTCGGCAAAGCTCGGTACGTTTACATCCATTGATTGACTATCCCTCATGCAGGCTTTCCTGAAAACAAAGGGTGAGGCGCGTGTCTCTTTCCCTCGCTTTTTATTTCGCATATGGACGAATGCCAAGCGCGCCTTCATTCGATAAAGCGGCAGCCGGGGCGGGTGTGACAAGCCCTCCGGCTATCGGCGTTTGTTCAGCGATCATGCTTTTGTCAAAAAAACAGCCTATTATCCCATCATTTTGATATAGCATGTCCGGGTGCGAGGGCCGTCAAATTCACAGAAATAAATGCCCTGCCACGTTCCAAGAATGAGCCGGCCGTTTTCCACAATGACATGCTGTGAAGCTCCGACTGTACTCGACTTCATGTGTGCAGCTGTATTGCCCTCCATATGGCGGTCCAGCTCATGTTCCCACGGATAAACCTCATCAAACCTTCTGAGCATATCTTTTTTGACGTCCGGATCGGCATTTTCATTAATTGTAATGCCCGCAGTCGTATGCGGACAGTAAATCAGCGCTGCGCCGCTCGTTATACCTGTTTCTTGAAGAAACGCTTCCACCTCCCGGGTGATATCAATCATTTCATCTCGTTTGGTTGTTTTGATTTGCAGTGTTTTCAGCATTTGTTTCTCCTTTCGTTTGTCCGCTCTCATCGCTTAATTCGTTCTGTGTTCTTTTTTTTCCTGTTAAACCGCTCTCATAAACCCGATAAAACAAAAAAACTCCAGTCTAAGGCTGGAGTTTAGCACCATAGATATATTCTTGCTTCATACGGCTTTAAGAGTGCTGATGTCATATGCTTGTGCGGCTCTGTTTCAATATTTGACAAGACGAGTGCATCTGATGACAATGGCAATCCAGAGTGCCTGAACAACGCCGGTGTTCCTGTCAGATTGGCCGCAATCAGTGCAGTATGGCTCTCGTTTTTCCGAAGATATGCAAAGATTTGCTGATCTTCCGGTAAAATGAGCTCGTATGTCCCGTTAATAAAAACATCATATGTTTGGCGCAGCTTGATCAAGCTTTTGTAAAAATGGTAAACGGATGTTTTATCGTTTTTTTGCGCCTCGGCATTCAGCCATTTGTAATTCTCATTGATTCCGATCCACGGTTTGGCCTCAGAAAATCCGGCGTATGGACCAGCATTCCATTGCATCGGCGTTCGCGAATTGTCTCTTCCCTTTTTCCAGACAATCTTCATCACATCCTCGTGTGATGTGCCTTTCGCCGTTTTTGTTTCATACAGGCGTTTCATTGCGACATCATCATAGTCATCAATAGATGGAAAAGCCACGTTCGTCATCCCGAGTTCCTGTCCCTGATAAATAAACGGTGTGCCTTTCATGAGAAAATAAACAGCGGAAAGCGCTTTTGCACTTTCTTTCAGGTACACTCCGTCGTCTCCCCACACAGAAACTGAACGGGGCTGGTCGTGATTCTCCATAAACAAAGCATTCCAGCCGATCCCTTCCAGACTGTCCTGCCAGTCAGTTAAAATTCGTTTAAATGCAACGATATCAATACTTTCATTGATCTCTACATCCCACAGGCCGAGATGCTCAAATTGAAAAATCATGCTGAATATGCCGTTTTTTTCTCCAGCCCAATCAGCTGCTTCTTTTGCAGCGACGCCGTTTGCTTCACCAACTGTCATAATCGGATAGCGGGAAAATGTGTTTTCCTTCAGCTCTGTTAACAAATCCATAATGCCGTCAGCATTCATATGATAAGGAAAGGAAGGGACATAGTCCAGCCCCTTTGGATTCGGCATGTCGGGAAGCCCTTCTTTTTTCTTAATATGCGTAATGGCATCCACCCGAAATCCGTCAATTCCTTTATCAAGCCACCAATTGATCATGTCATAAACGGCATTCCTCACCTGTTCATTTTCCCAATTCAAATCAGGCTGTTTTTTATCAAAAAGGTGCAGATAATACTGGCTTGTCTTTTGATCATACTCCCAAGCCGGCCCGCCGAAAATACTTTCCCAATTGTTGGGCGCTTTTCCGTTTTTGCCATCTTTCCAAATATACCAGTCGCGCTTTTCCGAGTGTATGGATGAACGGGATTCTATGAACCATGGATGTTCGTCGCTTGTGTGGTTCACAACGAGATCCATAATCAGCTTCATCCCCAGATCATGAATGTCACCAAGCAGTTCATCAAAATCTTCCATGGTGCCAAACTCGCTTAATATGTTTTGATAATCCCGGATATCATAGCCATTATCAGCATTCGGTGAGTCATACAGCGGGCAAATCCATATGACGTCAGCGCCCAGCTCTTTTATGTAAGAAAGCTTGGATCTGATTCCTTGAATATCCCCAATTCCGTCGCCATTTGAATCTTTAAAACTGCGGGGGTAAATTTGGTAAACAACGGCTTCCTTCCACCAAGCCTTTTTCATACAGCCACTCCTTCCCAGTGTACCGGTCTTATATATCCTATGTAGAAAAAAGGCTACACAGCATTGCTTTTTAAGAAATGACTTGATGACACAAAAAACAGCCGTTCGTTCCCCGGCTGTTTTTTATTAAAAATCAGTTTTTTTAATTTCTACAAAACGGATGTGATGATCTTCGGCGTCGAGGATTTTAAATTCACAGCCCTCCGCATGTATCACATCCCCTGCTTTCAGCTCCATTTTTTGCGTTAGAAGCCAGCCTGCAATCGTATCAATTTCTTCATTTTCAATCGCAATGTCGAGAAGGTCATTCACTTCGTCTATTAGCGCTTTTCCATCCATCACATAATGGTGCTCGCCCTTTTTCAGGATGTGCGGTGTTTCATCCTGATCATACTCATCGCGGATTTCCCCGACGATTTCCTCTATAATATCCTCTACAGTGACAAGCCCCGCCGTTCCCCCGTATTCATCTACGAGAATCGCCATGTGAATCCGCTCCTTCTGCATGCGGATTAAAAGCTGCTGAACAGGAATGCTTTCAATGACTCTGATAACGGGCCTCATGATTTGATTCAGCTTTATCGGCTGGCCGAGAAAATAAGCTTTAAACATATCTTTGCTGTTGATGATCCCTAAAATATGATCCTTGTCATCTTTGATGACAGGGTAGCGTGTATACCGTTCATTAATGATGTGATGAATTGCCTCTTCAAGCGACTGCTCCAGAGAGATAACCGCAATTTCTGTCCGCGGAATCATAATCTCTCTCGCTACCCGGTTGTCAAATTCAAAAATCTTATTTACATAGCGGAATTCAGACTGATTGATTTCTCCCTTTTCATAGCTTTCAGAAAGGATCAGCCTTAGTTCCTCTTCGCTGATGACAACCTCATGCTCCTTTACTGAATGAAAGCCAAACAATTTCACAAGAAAGCTTGCAGAGCCGTTTAATGCCTTAATAAACGGGTACGTGATTTTATAAAACCAGATCAGCGGCTTTGCAATCCATAAGCTTACAGCTTCAGCTTTTTGAATAGAAACCGTTTTCGGGGCAAGCTCCCCCATCACCACATGCAAAAAAGTGACGATGATAAATGCAACTACAAATGTGACAATGTGGTTAAACGGTTCCGGCATGCCTGTCATTGTAAATAAGGGATGAAGAAAACGTTCAAATGTAGGTTCACCAAGCCACCCAAGGCCGAGGGCTGTAATCGTAATCCCGAGCTGGCAGGCTGATAAATACTCGTCAAGATTGGAGATGATTTTATGTGCGGCTAGTGCTCGGCTGTCACCGCTTTCGATGAGCTGATTGATTTTTGAACCTCTGATTTTGACGATCGCAAATTCCGCTGCAACGAAAACAGCCGTAATGCCAATCAAAACAAAAATGGCGATCAATTGTAAAATAAGCAAAAAAAGCCCTTACCATAAATGGTAAGGGGCCACCTCCTTAACGTTAATTCTCATCACGACCGTTTAAGAAAATCATCACAAAACGAAGTAGTTCAAACAGGGAAACCAGGGCGGCGGCCACATACGTTAAGGCAGCAGCACTCAGCACTTTATTTACCCCATTTTCTTCATTGTTTCGGATGAATCCTTCTGACACAATAATCTGCTTCGCACGTGAACTTGCATTGAATTCGACAGGCAATGTAATCAGCTGGAAAAAGACAGCCGCTGAAAACAGTATGATGCCAAGCCCGATCAAATTCAGGCTGCCGAGAAGCATGCCTCCTAAGAAAAGCAAAGGAGCTACACCGGATGCAAAATTCACGACTGGGAAGATTTTATGTCTCAGCACAAGCGCACCATATGACTCCTGATGCTGCAAGGCATGTCCGACTTCATGGGAAGCTACGGATATGGCGGAAATTGAGCGGCCGTAATAGACCGGCTCAGATAAACGCACCACCCGTCTTGTCGGGTCGTAATGGTCTGTTAAAGTGCCTCTTACCGGTTCGACCGGCACGTCGTAAAGACCGTTTATATCTAAAATCCGTCTTGCCGTTTCTGCCCCTGTACGTCCGCTTGAGGCTTCCACTTTTGAATATTTTTCAAAGTTGCTCTTTACTTTAAATTGTGCCCAAAACGACAATCCCAATGCGGCTATTGTTAAAAATATAAACAGCATTTTTTCATCATCCTTTTTCCATGATCATTTCTCTATTACGATTATTTTAATGAGTTTTCTTTCCCGTGTACAGAAATGCGCTTTTTCTTCCGGCTTGGAGCACACAATCCAATCAGCAAAAAGAACAGGCCTGCTGAAAACAAATAAAAGGCGAAACTGCCGGCCAGTTCTTTCAGAAAATGAAGCCAGGAGAAGCTTCCGGAAAAGTGATTATATGAATTCAAATCGAAAATAAACAAAATCACCGCGGATGCCGCCAGCTGCGTACCGATTAAAACCACGATCGTTCTTTGAAAGATCGTCATCTTTTTCATCCTTTTTGTTTTAGTTTATGGAGAAATCCGGTTTTATATGTTTTGTACATTTTTTGAAAAACATCACCGGAAGTGGGACATACTGTTAGAAAAAAGCACGGGTGTGATGGAAGCTATGAAAGTGACGAGTGAGGAAAAGGAACAGCTGAGCACAGCAATCGACCGAATGAATGAAGGACTGGACGCGTTTATCCAGCTGTATAATGAATCGGAAATTGATGAACCGCTTATTCAGCTTGATGATGATACAGCCGAGTTAATGAAGCAGGCCCGAGATATGTACGGCCAGGAAAAGCTAAATGAGAAATTAAATACAATTATTAAACAGATTTTATCCATCTCAGTATCTGAAGAAGGAGAAAAAGAATGAAATCAAATCGGATATTTATTTCATGGCTCAGGTGGCCGTTATTTATCCGAATCGGGGTTATTATTTTATGTCTGATTCTTTTGTTCGGCCAAATCATTTATATACTTGAGCCTAAGCAGTTCACTTCGGTATTCGAAGGTATTTGGTGGGCTGTCGTTACGGTTTCGACAGTCGGTTATGGAGACTATGTGCCGCACACTCCGCTGGGACAGGCAGCCGGAATACTGCTGATTTTGAGCGGAGCAAGCTTTGTCACAGCGTATTTCGCTACGTTATCAGCGGCCGCATTCAGCAGACAGCATCGCTACATCGAAGGAAAAGTTGCTTACAAAGGCCGGGACCACATCATTCTGATCGGGTGGAATGAAAAAACAAACCGGCTTTTGAAGGACCTTCAGCTTGCCGCCCCTTCCAAAACAGTCGTACTAATCGATGAATCCTTAACAGAAGGCCCGCTTATTGAAAACGTTCATTTCATACGCGGGCACGCTGCCGATGATGGGACACTGAAACGGGCCAATATTACTGAAGCGGAATCAGTGATGATTACTGCCGATCAGTATAAAAGTGAAACTGATGCTGATATGCTGTCAGTGCTGACTCTTTTATCTGTTAAAGGGCTTAATCCCCTTGCTTACTGCATCGTCGAAATTTTGACTGACCGTTTTGTCACCAATGCAGAGCGGGCAGGCGCAAACCAAATCATCGGAACTTCAGAATTTATCAGCCGGGCGATGCTGCAGCATTACCAAGTCAAGTTACGGCCGTCTAAACAGCAGAACGGAATCAAGCTGACACTTGATCAGCATGTGGAGCTTCTTGCTGTTCCTGACGAACTAAAGGGAGCGGCTTACAAAACCTGTGTTCTCTATTTCCTTGATCACAACACAACAATTATAGGCGTACAAAAAAAGGAGGGACCGATGCTTTCCCCTCCTCTTACATACAAGGTGCTCGAAACAGACCAATTCCTTGCCATCTAGTGTAACAGAACATCCTCCAATTCTTTCACGAGAGAGGCGCCGATATCCAAAAATGCCGGATCAATTTCCGCGTCCCGCCTTTCCGGTTCGGAAAATTGATTAAACAGTGATTGGAAAGGCCCTCCCTCGGCGTGATCGTCAACATCCGCCTGAAACACCTGTCTCAGCATAAATGGCGTTCCGATCCGGACGGCCGCCCCTCGTTCATCGAGACTGCCCTGTACCGCATTGACGGGAATTCTTAAAAATAAATAGCCGTCTCTATCATCAATTTTATAATCAAAGTAGCCATGATCGTATTCCCAGCCGCCGTTTATCACATAACCGAGCGGCTTCATCACTTGTTCCAGTTCTTGAAGCAGAAAAGACTGCCCATCTATCGCGGAAGGTATTGGTATCATCAGAATGCCCCTTTTTTCACTTATCCTGTCCCGCCGAACAAGACTTCATTCAGAGGCGCCTACATGGAAATCGTTGTTTCTTTCGCGCGGCCAACAGGAAAGAAAGCGCATTCAATTAAGAAGTAAACAGCCATTGCCGCTGCAAGCCATGCAGCTGAATCCCAAGACACATAAACAACCGTTGCATAGAGTCCTAATTTAGTGAAAAGAGTATGGGTTCGTTTTAAATGCAAAATCCGATGTACCGCATCGGTAAAAAGGGCAAGCGGCAAACCAATGAGAAGAAAGGCGTGGATGAAAAAATGTGACAGCGTGCCGCCAAAGCTTGAAGAAAACTCTGTATACACGGCATCAAAGGAGATAAGGAAACTTAAAATAGCTGCAGAAAAACCGGCAATGATGAGATGTTTAACCAATTGTTTCATGAACATCAGCACCTTTCTGATTTTATAAAAAGCCGACCGGCAAATGCCAGTCAGCTTTCTCACATTAATCTTCCAGACGTTTTTCAAGCTCTGCTTTTTTCTCTTCAAAGCCAGGTTTGCCGAGTAACGCAAACATATTGACTTTATACGCTTCTACACCAGGCTGGTCAAACGGATTGACGCCAAGGAGGTAACCGCTCATCGCGCAGGCTTTTTCGAAGAAATATACAATGTATCCAAAAGTATATGCATTCAGCTCAGGAATGTTAACGATTAAGTTCGGAACATTTCCGTCTGTATGGGCAAGCATTGTACCTTGGAATGCTTTTTTGTTAACGAAATCAACAGTTTTACCGGCTAAATAGTTCAAGCCGTCAAGATCGTTATCCGCTTCCTCAATTGTCAGTTCATGTTTAGGCTTCTCTACGTTCAGGACCGTTTCGAATAAATCTCTGCGGCCTTCTTGTACATACTGGCCTAAAGAATGAAGGTCTGTTGAATAGTTCGCTGAAGAAGGATAAATGCCCTTCTCATCTTTCCCTTCGCTTTCTCCGAACAGCTGCTTCCACCATTCCGCAAAGTATTGAAGCGCCGGTTCGTAGTTGATGAGCATTTCAATTGTTTTGCCCTTATTATAAAGGACATTGCGAACAACCGCATATTGGTATGCTGGGTTATCTTCCAGTTCAGATGTTGCAAAATCTTTGCTCGCATCCAGGGCGCCTTTCATCATGTCGTCAATGTTGACGCCGCTGACAGCAATCGGCAGGAGACCTACAGCTGTTAAAACTGAATAACGGCCGCCGACATCGTCAGGAATAACGAATGATTCGAAGCCTTCTTCGTTAGAAAGCGTTTTTAATGCGCCGCGCTCTTTATCAGTTGTTGCATAAATCCGCGCTTTCGCTTCTTCTTTACCGTATTTCTCTTCAAGAAGCTTGCGGAAAATACGGAAAGCGATTGCAGGTTCAGTTGTCGTACCTGATTTAGAAATCACATTAATAGAGAAGTCAACATCTTCAAGAAGATCCATGACGTCTCTCATATAAGATGAACTGATGTTGTTCCCGATAAAAATGACTTGCGGATTGCCGCGTTTTGCTTTTGGCAAAGTGTTATAAAACGCGTGATTCAGCGCTTCAATCGCTGCCCGCGCTCCAAGATAAGAACCGCCAATGCCGACAACAAGCAAGACATCAGAGTCAGATTTGATTTTTTCCGCGCTTTTTTTGATGCGCGCGAATTCTTCTTTATCATAATGTTCAGGGAGGTCCACCCAGCCTAGAAAATCGCTGCCCGCGCCTGTTTTTTCATGGATATTATGGTGTGCTGTTTTTACAAAGTCCCGCAGATATGTAAGTTCATGTTCGTTGAAGAAAGTCAACGCTTTTGAGTAGTCAAAGCGTACATGCGTCATTGCTTGTCCCTCCATAACGGTATAATGTTTTCATCTTTCACTTTATATGAACTTATCTGTGAAATCAAGTCAAGAAGAAAGGGCGGAATGACTGGATTCCGCCCTTTGAGTTTATAGAGACGCGCGAAGGATGGCAAGCACGTCATCTTTGTTCAATTTTTGGAAGTTGCCGAAGCCGCCGTGTTCCATTTCCTTGGCTGCGATATCAGCAATCAGCTCAAGCTTTTCTTCTCCAATATTGTAATCAGCAAGACGAGAAGGTGCACCGAGGCTTGTCCAGAACGCAGACAGTTTATCGATTCCTTCAAGCGCAATTTCTTTATCTGTTTTGCCTTCAGTATCAATGTCAAACATGTTGAGCATGAGGTTTTTGAAGCGGCCTACATTTGTATCAAGCGTGTATCTCATCCAATTTGGGAACAGTATTGCCAAACCGCCCGCGTGCGGAATATCATATACAGCTGAAACAGCGTGTTCCATTGTATGAGAAGCCCAGTCACCAAAGTAGCCCATTTGGAGCGTGCCGTTTAAAGCGATTGTACCAGCATACAAAATCGTTTCACGAAGCTCGTAGTTTTCCAGATCTTCAAGAAGCTTAGGAGCTGTTTCGATGACCGTCTGCAAAACAGCAAAGCACATTCTATCCTGAAGCGGCGTGTTTTCAACATTATGGAAGTATTGTTCGAATACGTGGCTCATCATGTCAACCATGCCGTATACTGTTTGATTTTCTGGAACGGTGAACGTATTTTCAGGGTCTAAAATAGAGAAACGCGGATGAGTGACATTGCTGCCCCATACAAATTTCTCGTTTGTTTCCCAGTTTGTAATCACGGAATCAGGGTTCATTTCAGACCCTGTTGCAGCAAGCGTTAAAACAGTGCCAAACGGCAGCGCATCCTCCGCTGTTACTTTTTTGCTGAAAATATCCCAAGCGTCGCCATCGTATTTGACGCCAGCTGCGATTGCCTTTGTACAGTCAATCACACTGCCTCCGCCGACAGCAAGCAGAAAATCAATGTTATGCTCTCTGCAAAGTCCTATGCCTTTTTCCACTGTCGCAAGACGCGGGTTCGGCTCTACACCTGACAGCTCATGAACAACAGCGCCCTCTTCTTTTAAAATGCCTGTGACTTGATCATAAAGGCCGTTGCGTTTAATGCTGCCGCCCCCGTAAACAAGCAGTACATTCTTGCCGTATCGTTTGAATTCTTTTCTTAATTGTTCAAGCTGACCTTTTCCAAAAATCAGCTTTGTCGGATTATAATAAGTGAAATTTTCCATAGTAAAACCTCCAAATGATGCTGGTAAAAAACAGATTTTCCATTGTAACATAAGTTGACAAAAAAGAAAAAGGGAAGCAGCCAAACGGCTATTTCCCCTTTTTTTATAGTGATGCTTTCAAAATTGACAGCACATCTTCTTTGTTGAGTGATTTAAATTGACCGAATGCACCGTTAGCCATTGCCTTGTCAGCAATTGTGTCAAGCTGCTCATCATTAATATCATAATCAGCAAGACGGTTCGGAGCGCCAAGACTTGTCCAGAATGCGGACAGCTTATCGATACCTTCAAGGGCAATTTCTTCATCCGTTTTACCTGCTTCTTCAACATCAAACACGCGAACTGCAAGCTGTTTCATGCGGGCAGGGTTTTCAGACAATGTGTGTCTCATCCAATTCGGGAACAGAATCGCCAGTCCGCCGGCATGCGGAATATCATAAACGGCTGATACTGCATGTTCAATATTATGAGTAGCCCAATCCCCTCTTGCCCCCATAGAAAGCATGCCGTTTAATGCGATTGTTCCTGTGTACAGGATCGTCTCACGCAATTCGTAATTTTCGAGATCATTGATCAGCTTAGGCGCTGTTTCAATGACTGTACGCAAAAGTGATTCACACATGCGGTCCTGATACGGCGTGTTTGATACATGATGGAAGTATTGTTCGAATACGTGGCTCATCATGTCAACCATCCCGTAGATCGTGTGGTTTTTAGGTACGGTGAATGTATTCACCGGATCAAGAATCGAGAATTTAGGGAATACGAGCGGGCTGCCCCAGCCGTATTTTTCTTTTGTTTCCCAGTTTGTAATAACAGATCCTGAGTTCATTTCTGAACCAGTTGCAGCGAGAGTCAATACCGTTCCGAATGGCAAAGCATCTTTTGGCTGATGCTTTTTCGTAACGATATCCCACGCATCACCATCATACTTCGCTCCTGCGGCAATCGCTTTTGTACAGTCGATTACGCTTCCGCCTCCGACAGCCAGCAAGAAATCAATGTTTTGTTCTTTACAGATGGCAACACCTTTATTAACAGTCGACACACGAGGATTCGGTTCCACACCTGCTAATTCATGCACGGTAGCTCCGGCTTTATTCAGCTGTTCAATCACTTGATCATACAGGCCGCTGCGTTTAATGCTGCCGCCTCCGTACACAAGCAATACGTTTTTTCCGTAAGGTTTGAGTTCCTCCGGAAGTCTTTCCACTTCGCCGCGCCCGAAAATTAATTTGGTCGGATTCCAGTATGTAAAGTTTTGCATGACATCTCCTCCTTAGATTTTTAATTATGCAGAATGTCCTCACCACATGTAAAGCAATCAGCTCTCACCGATCAGCATACCAGATGGTTTTATTTTGCAGGATGCTGGGAAAGAAGCTGATATAAGCGAGGGCAGGCCAGCTTCCCTCATATGGAGAATGCATGTATAGATTCTCCAATATGTCACAATCTATAACTGTTTTAATAATTCATGGAGGAGGTTGCAAAACATGAGTACCATTCAAAGAATTTGTCTTGTATTAACCATCATTGGCGCCATTAACTGGGGACTGATCGGATTTTTCCAATTTGACTTAGTAGCGGCTATCTTCGGTGGCCAAGGGTCAGCTCTTTCCCGAATCATTTACGGACTTGTCGGAATCGCCGGCTTAATCAACCTCGGTCTGCTATTTAAGCCAAACGAGGAAAGATCACGTGAAGAAGCAGCAAATCCTGAAATGCGATAGGATATCAATCACGCTGAAATAGGATTTTGCATGAAATCAAAAGCACCGAACATTCCTGTCCGGTGCTTTTTTTCATGCTTATTTTTTGATAAGGTCTTTGCGGTTGGACATTTCGATCCACTCTTCAAGCTTATCTTTTAATGTGTTGAAACCTTGTGGTGTAGAAGCTTCTTCGCTTACTTGAGCAGCTTTAGGTTTTCTTGGTTTGCTTTCTTTTTTCTCAGGCGCAGCTTGTGTCGCACGAATTGAAAGGCTGATTTTGCCTTTTTCTTCATCAACAGCAAGTACTTTTACTTGTACTTCGTCGCCAACTGAAAGGTGCTCGTTGATATCTTTTACGAAACCGTGAGTCACTTCAGAAATGTGTACTAAACCTTGAGTTTCTTCATCTAATGCAACAAACGCACCATACGCTTGTAATCCTGTAACTTTACCAGTGTAAACACTGCCCACTTCAAATTTTGCTGCCATTCATAACAACTCCTAAGTTAAATTAAATATCTGTTTATACGCAATTTAAAATTATATCACACATGTCTTATTTCCGCAAAGAAAACTTTTTTATAAAAAATCAGGTTTATGCACAGCAAAAAGGGGGTAAACTGAAAATACCAAAGGCTTTCTAGTATTCCCCCCTTTTATTGGATGCGAACAAAAGGTTCGTATCTTTTTTTATGTTGTTTTGTGCAGGAAGCGTTTCATTCTGACTAACGCTTCTTGAAGCTGTTCAATCGAGGTTGCGTATGAACAACGGATATATCCCTCACCGCTCGGACCAAACACACTTCCAGGAACAACTGCCACTTTTTCCTGCGTCAGAAGCTCCTCGGCAAACTGTTCTGAACTCATCCCCGTGCTTTTAATTGATGGAAAAGCATAGAAAGCGCCGCCCGGATGATGACAGCTGAGACCGATTTCATTGAGCGATTCTACAAACAGATTCCGTCTTCTTCGATAGCTTTTTTTCATTTTTTCTACGTCTTCCATGCCGTTCTTCAGGCCTTCAAGGGCGGCAAACTGCGCCATTGCGGGCGCACACATCATCGCATACTGATGAATTTTAAGCATGGCATCCCGAAGCAAGGATGGTGCCGCGGCAAAACCGAGCCTCCAGCCCGTCATTGCAAATGCTTTTGAAAAGCCTGAGATGACTACCGTCCGTTCCTTCATTTCCGGTAATGCCGCTATACTTGTAAATTCCTCATCATATGTCAGCTCCGCGTAGATCTCGTCGGCTAAAACGATGACATCATGTTTTTTGGCAAATTCAGCAATCTCATTCAGCTCTTCCTTCGAATAAACCGAACCTGTCGGATTCGATGGTGAGCAGATGAGAATGGCCTTTGTTTTTTCAGTGACTGCCGCTTCAAAATCAGCAGCCGTTGCTTTAAATCCTTTGTCTGCCGTTGTATGAACGTGAACCGGGATACCGCCTGCCAAAGAAACAAGCGCATCGTACGCCACAAAACACGGCTCAGGAATGATGACTTCCTCACCTGGATTCACAATGGCGCGGATCGCAATATCCAAAGCCTGACTTGCCCCCACTGTCACAATCAGCTCATTATCTGGCGAGTAGCTAAGATCAAACCTGTTGCTCAAATAACGGCTGATTTCCTCCCGCAATGAGTATAAACCCGCATTGGCCGTGTATGACGTATATCCTTGTTCAAGAGAGAGAATGCTTGCTTCGCGGACATTCCACGCGGTAACAAAATCAGGCTCGCCGACGCCTAAAGAAATGACGCCTTCCATCGTTGCCGCCAAATCAAAGAATTTGCGGATGCCGGATGGCTTTATTTGTTGTACATAGTCTGATAAATACGAAGTCATTTACGGTGACACCACGATTCTTTTGTCGTCGTCTCCTGTTTCAAACACTTTGCCGTCATGCTTGTATTTTTTCAGGATAAAATGGGTTGTCGTAGATACAACTGAATCAAGCGTTGACAGTTTATCCGAAACAAAACGCGCTACGTCAGACATCGAATTGCCGCGAATCACGACAGACAAATCGTATACGCCTGACATCAGGTAAACTGATTCAACCTCTTGGAATCGGTAAATCCGTTCCGCCACTTCATCAAAACCGACGCCCCGCTTCGGCGTTACTTTGACGTCAATCATGGCCGTAACGCCCTCATGTCCGTCGACTTTTCGCCAGTCAATCATAGCGGAATAATCGATAATAACCTTTTCTTTCTCCAGTTTGTCAATAATTGTTTTCACTTCATTTACAGGGATGCCCGCCATCTTTGCGATTGTTTCTAAATCGGCGCGGCTATTTTCGTCTAAAATTTCTAATATTTCTGTTTCTTTTTCTGTCAATTTCATTTGATTCACACCTTTGCAATGTCAAGAAATCTCATGACATTATATCACGTTTTTTGACGAATGCTAAGAAAAAACGAGGAGAAACTTCCGCTAGAATTGACAATTTCAGGGCATAATACAACCATCAAAAAAAGGGAGTGACACAGAATGGAGGCGGTTTCACCAATTAGGCGGTTTACGGTCGATGGAGTCAATGTATACTACGAACATTATCAAAATCCCGGCAGGCAAACGCTGGTCTGCGTACACGGTTTTTTATCATCTGCATTCAGCTTCAGAAAAGTAATTCCTCTCCTTCGGGACAAGTACGACATCATCGCGCTTGATTTGCCTCCTTTCGGCCAATCTGAAAAATCAAGAACGTTTATCTATACCTATCAAAACCTTGCTAAGCTTGTCATTGGAATTTTGGAGCACTTGCAAGTGAAACAGGCTGTGCTTGTCGGGCATTCTATGGGCGGGCAGATATCGCTGTCTGCTGCTCTCCAAAAACCTGAGCTTTTTTCAAAGGTTGTGCTGCTTTGCAGTTCAGGGTATTTAAAACGTTCACACCCGACAATCATTTTCGGGACCCATATCCCGTATTTTCATCTTTACATCAAACGCTGGCTCTCGAAAGAAGGCGTGATGAAAAATTTATTAAATGTGGTGCATGACAAATCGCTGATTGATGAGGAGATGATCGACGGCTATGGCAGACCGTTTCAGGACGAGCAGATTTTCAAAGCCATGACAAGGTTTATCCGCCACAGAGAAGGAGATTTAGAACCCGAGCAATTGAAGAAAATGAACAAGCCTGCTCTATTGATTTGGGGCGAGGAGGATCGAATTGTCCCAATGGAGATCGGTAAACGGCTGCACGCAGATTTGCCTAATTCCGTGCTGTACTCACTTGGCCAGACCGGACATCTGGTGCCTGAAGAACGGCCTGAACTTATTTCTGAACACATTGCTGATTTTATCAATTAAAAAAACCGGTGCTGAACCGGTTTTTTAAGGCGTGCAGGAGCTGCTGTTTTTAATGAATAAAAGCTGGCCTGCCACTTCCCGGCAGCTGGCGATCGGCAGCGTTTGTTCAAAAGAAGTTTCAAATATATGCTGAATGCTTTTCGCCAGCACGTCGGGATCGTCTTCATCATAGACTGCCTGCACGACATCAACAGCCTCCGTTTCGTAAAACTCTTCTCCATATTTAAACGGGTCCCATTTGGCAATGATCTTAATCATTTCCCTGACCGCTTGACTTTCTTCCATATTCATCACCGCTTATAATAAAATTTGCAGTTCTATCTTATCATAGTGAAGCTTAGAAGAATAAACATACATGAGGGGGTAACAGAATGAACTTTGATAAACGAGAAGAACGCCTTGGCACCCAATCGGTCAAATGGGATAAAACAGGTGAATTATTTGGCGTGACAGACGCCCTCCCGATGTGGGTGGCGGATATGGATTTTCGCGCCCCGGAAGCGATAACTGAAGCGTTAAAAGAGCGTCTTGACCACGGTATTTTTGGTTATACAACTCCAGATCAAAAAACGAAGGATGCTGTGTGCGGATGGATGCAAAACAGGCACGGCTGGAAGGTAAATCCGGAAAGCATCACATTCAGCCCCGGCGTTGTAACAGCTTTGAGCATGGCGGTACAAGCTTTTACGGAGCCTGGCGATCAAGTAGTTGTTCAGCCTCCAGTTTATACGCCTTTTTACCATATGGTGGAGAAAAACGGCCGGCACATTTTACATAATCCGCTGCTAGAAAAAGACGGCGCATATGCAATGGATTTTGAAGATTTGGAGACAAAGCTTAGTGACCCAAGCGTTACATTGTTTATTTTATGCAATCCTCATAACCCTTCTGGGCGTTCATGGAGCCGGGAAGATTTACTGAAGCTAGGCGAATTGTGCCTTGAGCATGGCGTCACAGTTGTATCGGATGAAATCCATTCCGATTTAATGCTGTACGGACATAAACACACGCCGTTCGCTTCGCTCTCTGACGATTTCGCTGATATTTCTGTGACATGTGCTGCTCCAAGCAAAACATTTAATATCGCCGGATTGCAGGCTTCAGCGATCATTATTCCGGATCGCCTGAAGCGCGCCAAGTTTTCCGCAAGCCTTCAGCGCAATGGTTTAGGCGGACTGAACGCGTTTGCCGTCACTGCAATCGAAGCCGCGTATTCAAAAGGCGGACCGTGGCTTGATGAATTGATCTCTTACATTGAGAAAAACATGAACGAAGCGGAAGCCTTTTTGAGCAACGAGCTGCCAAAGGTCAAAATGATGAAGCCGGATGCATCATACTTGATTTGGCTCGACTTCAGCGCTTACGGCTTGTCCGATGCAGAGCTTCAGCAAAGAATGCTAAAAAAAGGAAAAGTTATTTTAGAGCCCGGGACGAAATACGGGCCTGGCGGAGAAGGATTTATGCGCCTGAACGCGGGATGCTCTCTTGCAACCCTGCAGGACGGCCTGCGCCGCATCAAAGCCGCATTATCGTAAATATAGCTGTAAACGCCTTTACGTCTTCATTTGTAAAGGCGTTCTTAATAAAGGAATTTTATATTTTACTTCTAATATTTAGTGTTATAATAGATTCATATTTTATACGAAAGGATTTCACACGAATGGAAATTCTAAAAGACTATCTTCTGCATATCTGCTTTATTTTGTTTCCTATTCTTCTTTACCAAGTGTTTTGGCTTGGAAAACCTGCGATTCTTGTGCCAAAAATAAACAGCGGTTTGGTCACGCTCTTCGCCTGCGGCGCCTCCGTTTTATGCATTATTTTCCCGATTCATGAAATGGACTACATACAATACGGCCTTCAGATGATTCCCGTTATCATTTGTTTATTTTACATTAGTACCGCTTCCGGACTTACAGTCGCCGCATCTGTCCTATGTTTTGAACTGCTTTTTTACGAACCTTCCGCAATGTTTGTTTTCACTTTGCTGCCTTTTCTTATCATTATCCCAATCTTATTTCAGAAAAAATGGCCATTCATGTCCAAAGCGAAAAAACTGCTGCTGTCTTTATTGATCAGCTGCGTGGAGATTTTCCTATTTTTCGCCTCAAGCTGGATTCTTTCCGCCTTGAATATTTTAAATTTTCAAAAATCAGGAATTTTCGTTTACGAGGCGGCAGTCTCAGGGCTTTTCCGCTCCAGTGTTCTTCTATTAAGCATCTATATTATCGAAAGCATCGCCGAAAATATCGCCCTGCGCTCACAGCTTATCCATTCTGAAAAAATGACGATTGTGAGTGAACTGGCAGCGAGCGTCGCCCATGAGGTCAGGAATCCGCTGACAGTTGTCCGCGGGTTTGTCCAGCTGCTTTTTAATGATGAAACCCTACAAAACAAGTCGAGTGCAGATTACAAAAAGCTTGTACTGTCAGAGCTTGACCGGGCGCAAGGCATTATTACAAACTATCTCGATATGGCCAAACAGCAATTATACGAAAAAGAGGTTTTTGACCTATCAGCCCTTATCAAAGAGACAAGCTCCCTTATGGTGTCGTACGCCAATTACAAGTCAGTAACCGTCGAGGCTGAAACAGAACCGGACCTTTTGATATACGGAGACGCAACAAAGCTGAAGCAGGCTGTCATCAACCTGATGAAAAACAGTATTGAAGCGGTTCCTCACGGGAAGGGTGTGATCCACATATCAGCCAAAAGAAACGGCCATACGATTATGATTAACATCACAGACAATGGGGTCGGGATGACAGACCATCAAATGCAAAAACTCGGCGAACCTTATTATTCCTTAAAAACGAACGGAACGGGACTCGGCCTCACCGTAACCTTTTCCATTATTGAACATCATCACGGGACCATTTCATTTAACAGCAGCTTCCAAAAAGGCACTACGGTGACCATTAAGCTTCCCGCTGATCTTCCTCACTAGCAAATCGATTGGAACTTTAATAGAATGAATGCGAGGTGATGACAGATGAGCACGTTTGAGACAGGCTCTATCGTTAAAGGATTTTACAAAACAGGTGTATACATAGGAGAAATCACGGCTTGCAGGCCGCAGCACTATTTAGTGAAAGTGAAAGCGGTTCTTACCCATCCCTCTCAAGGAGACCTTCATCATCCAAAACAGGCGGATGTGCCATTTTTTCATGAGAGAAAAGCGCTCGCATATGGTGAACAGACCAATATCCCCCACCATATGGTGAAGCCTTATGACGGTGAAGTGCCGGATTATACCGAATCTCTGCGGGAGGCGACAGCACAGCTGAGAGCCAAATTGAATGAGGATGGTTCGGAGTGGGCAAAACGCTCCCTTCATAATCTGGACATTTTAGAAAAAGAATATTTTAACCGGCCATAACCCAGTCTGACAAAAGATTGGGTTTTTCACGTCGCGCGCTTGAACAGTTCGGTTAAATCGATTCTTTCGCCGATTGTGGGCGGTTTCGGCTTTTCGAGATACTGCTTATCCTGCTCAACAAGCTTAAAAAGTTTATATGCTGTGAGGGCATCATCAAGCGCTTTATGATGGGTGCCGGTTCCGGAATCTCCATACTCTTCGGCAGCTTTCCATAAACCCGTCAATGTCCGGTCTCCAAAAAAGTTTTTGTATTCAAGCGATAAATCTCTCATTTCTCCCTTAAACGGGAAAGGGATATGGTTAAACATACAGTTTTGCTTCAGCACTTTCATATCCATGTTTCCCCACGTAATAATTGTGCTGTTTTTCTCAGGATCCAGCTCGTTTAGTTTACGGATGAAATCCTCGAATCTCATTCCTTCGTCTACCTGTTTTTGGGTTATTTTTAAAAATGATTTGCAGCGTTTCGTAAGCTTCGGGAACTTTTTCGGTCTAACATAGCTAGAAAACGTCTCAACCACTTCATCATCAATCGACTTTACAATTCCGGCTTCAATGATTTCCGGGAAGAAGTTTTGAGGACTGTACTTTCCATCAGGCATCGTAAATTCGAAATCAATAATGAGTAAGCTGTTTGTCGTCACCTTTTTACACCTGCCTTTCCTCCGATCAGAAAATGCTATCTTTATAGTATATCAATTCCCCTTCTCGACATTTCTTCATTTTCTAAAAATAATGAATTTTCCCAGCCGCTTCGTTTCTTTTAAATTATGAATCGTTTCTTTATAATTAGTAAGGAACCCGAAATAATAAGAAGGTGATGTTATTTCTATCCGTAAGAAAAACTTTGTCATAGTGTGGCTGGCGAACTTTTTTGTCTCCGCTAGCACAACGATGATCGTTCCTTTTCTCTCCTTATACATTGAGACGCTCAGCTCTTTTTCAAACGGCTTTGTGCAAAGGTGGAGCGGCTATGTGTTCGGCATTACATTTCTCATGGCGTTTTTGGTATCCCCGTTTTGGGGACGGTTCGGAGACAAACGCGGATACAAGAAAATCCTTATGGCAACCGGAACGGGCATTGCCCTCAGCATTTTCTTCATGGGCTTTGTTACATCGGTGTACCAATTGTTTTTTCTGCGTATGGCAATGGGTCTTGTAACCGGATTCATCCCGACTTCTCTTGCGATGATTTCGGCACAGACTCCGAAGAGCTCAGCCGGCAAAACACTTGGCACGCTGCAAATGGGGCAAGTGTCCGGAAGCTTGTTCGGCCCGCTTTTGGGAGGCATGCTTGCTGATCGTTTCGGCTTTACGTATACCTTTTTTATCACATCCTTTGTGATTTTCTCGTCTGTTCTTCTCGTGTTATTTGGTGTCAAAGAAAAGCCTCTTGCAGAGAAAACAGCCAAACGTACGTCTTACTCGAGAAAAGAAGTGCTCTCCTATATTTTTCACCAGCCCGCACTGTGGGTCATGATGCTGTTAACCATGCTGATTCAAACAGGCAATTTCAGTATCCAGCCTCTGCTCGCTTTATATGTAAATGAGCTGCACGGACCTGTCAATCTTGCCTTTTTCTCCGGCATGGCATTTTCAGCAACGGGGCTCGGAAGTTTGCTGCTGGCTAGAAAATGGGGTGATCTGGGCGACCGCTACGGCCATCGCCGCATTTTAATCGGACTTTTGCTCGCCGCCTCTTTCTTTTTTATTCCGCAGGCGCTCGCGTCCTCACTCAGCGTGCTCCTTGTTTTCAGATTTTTATTCGGAATGGCGATGGGCGGTTTGCTGCCATGCATTACGGCAGCGATCCGCGTTCAGGCTCCCGGCAGCATTCAAGGTGAAGTTCTCGGCTACAATGTCAGCTTTCGCTTTTTAGGAAACGTGCTCGGGCCTCTGCTCGGCGGAATCATATCGAGCCATTTTACCATTTCGGCCACCTTTTACGTCACGGCGTTTCTCTTTTTCGCCGGCGCCTGCATGCTTTGGATCATGCAGAAACTTCGGAAAGATTCTTATGCCAAAGCAAGCTGATTCCGAGAAAAAACTGAGGAATCTTCTAAATTTAACCTTCTCGTAATCTCAAAAGAATGGTACGATATGGCTAGAATTTAGGAGAAAAGAGAGTGACCATGTTACGAAAAATAATCGGATGGATTTTGCTCCTTTGCATAATCCCATTGTTTGCATTTACAGTTATCGCTTCCGGAAAAGAAGTAAAACAAATGAAGTCCCTGGATCAGGTGCTTGATAAAAATATTGATCTGAAAGATATCAGCCTTGTTCAGAACAGCTACATGTATGACAGGGACGGCTCCCTTGTCTCGGAAATCGTTAGCGACCACGAAAACCGTGTGCTCGTTCCATTTAACAAGATTCCCGAGGAAGTCAAACAGATTTTCTTAACATCTGAGGACCGCCATTTTTACGAGCATAAAGGCTTTGACTTTATGGGAATGGTGCGGGCTACTGCTTCTAACGTAAAAGACAAGAAAATTGACCAGGGTGCCAGCACCATCACACAGCAGCTTTCAAGAAACTTGTATTTGAGCCACGAACGCTCCTTCAGCCGCAAGCTGACAGAGCTCGCGTATTCCTATCAGCTGGAGAAAAAATATACGAAAAATGAAATTCTTGAAGCTTACTTAAATACCATTTATTTCAACAACGGTGTTTACGGCGTCGGTTCAGCAGCTCAATTCTATTTCAGCAAACCGCTGAAATCTCTCACAGTGGGAGAAATGGCTTTTATCTGTGCTATACCTAATAACCCTACATTATATGATCCTCTCAAGCATTTTGACTACACGAAAAGCCGTCAAGAACGTTTGCTTAAAGGGCTAAAAGATGCCGGGGTCATTACGGACAAAGAGCTGAAAAAAGCCGTAAAACAAAAAATCAAACTGGATGTTGAAAAAAGAGAAGACAAATATCCTGACTACGTTTCCTACGTCAATGATGAATTCACTCAGCTGGTGTCTGAATCAGAAGGCTTTGATAAACGCCTTCAAAAAGCATCAGGAAAACAAAAAGAAAAGATCGAGAACGAGCTGTCCGCAAGAGTCAGCACGCTGATGAAAGACGGTGTGAAAATTTATACTGCACTTGATCCGTACATGCAAAATCAAGTTGTGGCACAAATGAATTCCAAGCTCCCGTATGCGGACGTACAGGGCGGAGCGGCTGTGATTAATCACCAGACGCATCAAATCATCGCTCTATCCGGCGGGAAAAACTATCAAAAATATGACTTTAACCGCGCCTACCAGGCGTACAGGCAGCCGGGTTCATCCATTAAGCCGCTTCTTGATTACGGCCCTTATATTGAACAGACCGGCGCGACAACAAGCAGCACCATTGATGCCAGCAAGTTTTGCAGCAAAGACTACTGTCCGCAAAACTACAATAACCGCACTTACGGCACAGTGACGCTTGATACGGCGTTTAAAAATTCATATAATACCCCAGCTATTAGAATGCTCGACCGCGTCGGCATCCAAAAGGCATTCAGTTATATTGAGCCTTATCATTTTGCCAAACTTGTCGACAGTGACTATCTTCTTCCGGCGGCGCTTGGCGGATTTACAAACGGCATGACGCCTCTTGAGATGACAAAGGCTTATACGACATTCGGAAACAGCGGAAGCTATACGCCGAGCCATGCGATTACAAAGGTGACAGACCTTAAAGGAAAAACGCTTTATAAATGGAATGATAAAGCGACTCAAATATTCAGCGTCCGCACGAACATGCAGCTGAAAAAACTGATGTCTTCCGTTGTGAAAAGCGGAACAGGGAAAAAAGCATATTTCAATGCGCCTTACATCGGCGGTAAAACCGGAACATCAAATGATTATCACGATATGTGGTTTGTCGGCCTGACTGATACGTATACAATGGGTGTCTGGGTCGGAAAGGATACACCGACCAGCGTTGAATATCTTCACAGCATCAGCCCTCAGCTTTCCATCTGGAAAGGAACGCTGCAAGCGGCTTATTAAAGGATCGGAGGGGATATGGGGTGACTTCAGAACAAATTCCAAATCGCGTTTTGCTGTTTGACGGTGTCTGCAATTTATGCAATGGCGCCGTGCAGTTTATTATTAAACGTGATCCGGACGGATTGATTTCTTTCACATCGCTGCAGTCGGAAACAGGACAGAGCCTGCTGAAAAAAAGCGGGCTTCCGACTGATCGGCTTGACAGCTTTGTCTTTATTGAAGACGGCCAAGTGTACACAAAGTCAACTGCAGCCATTAAGGTTTTCAGGCATCTGCGAGGCCCATGGCGGCTCTTCGTCCTGTTTTTCGCAGTGCCGAAGCCTGTCAGAGATATGGTCTATTCTTTCATTGCCAACAACCGCTATAAGTGGTTTGGCAAAAAAAATGAATGTATGCTCCCCTCCCCTTCTATTAAAAAAAGATTTTTACCGTAAATAAAAAATGGCTAGGAAGCTAGCCATCACAGATTGTTGACAAAATCCTAAAACGACTTCGTTTTAGGATTTTGTCATCTTTTCAGCGTGATTGAAAACTTTTGAAGTCGATGAAGAGCGAGCATTGGATGTGAAACGGCGGAAACCTGAGAATCTAGCCGCCGTTTTATTGCGTATAGAGCACGAAGCGCAAATCTGACCACCAAACGCTGAAATGGCTAGCTTACACAGGTAAGCTAGCCATTATGCTATTATAAAGCTTGATAAATATGAACAGAATACCGATAACAAAGGTAAACCAAAACAGCAGTTCCAATAGAATGAACCCGACTAATGACATGAGAGAAAGCGTCGAATAAATCCGGTATACGGTAAACACAAAGTAAGCGAGCGTGACGACCGCAAACCAGATCACAATCCAAATGACATTTTGCAAGAGCACAAAGGATAAAATCCCGCCGCCCAAATAAATCATGGAACCCATTCTGAGTTTTTTCAGGTTGTTCCCTTCCGGATCATTAGCAAAAAACAGCAATGACAGCTCGGTCACGGTATTTGCAATTAATTTCAGAGCGGACAGAACCATAAAATATAAAAGTGCAAAGGCAGCAAATAACGCAAGCCTGATTCCTTTCTCTGAAAAATAATCGAGCATTCCATCATACATTCCAAATGAAGACAGCATCTTCAACGCATAAAGTGAAGTTGAGATGGATAAGGACGAACTAAAAAGCAGGATCGCAATCAGCGGAAAATATCCTGTCAAATAAGTATTTTTCATATAAAAAAGTCCCTTTCTATAATCTACCTCATTTATTATGGAGGACTTAAAACACATTGACAAGATAAATTATTCCATTTTTTCTCCTTTTTACGAATTACGGTCCCAAATCTTCACAAAGCAGCATTTTGAGAGTAAAGTAGTACGCAGGAATCATAAAACGTAAGGAAGTTTTATATGAAAAAAACATTAAAACTGCAAACCAGACTCACCATATTTGTTTGTATCGTTGTATTAATCGCATTGCTCATTACGTTTTTTACAGTCGGTGCCCAAACCACCAAACGAATTAGAGATCAGGAAAAGGCCACTGCGCTGCAGACTGCTGAAATGGTAGCTGAGGCGCCGATGACAGCCGCTGCTTTAGAAAGCGGAAAAAAACAAAAGGAACTGCAGAGCTACACAAAGCGGGTTCAGAAAATTACCGGCACGGAATTTGTTGTCGTCATGGATATGAACGGTATCCGCAAAACTCATCCTGACCCGAGCAAAATCGGAAAAAAATTCAGAGGCGGTGATGAGTCCGAGGTATTAAAAGGGCATGTCCATATCAGCACAGCCTCTGGCACGCTCGGGAAATCGCAGAGAGCGTTCGTCCCTGTCTACGCAGGGAATGGAAAACAGGTCGGTGCAGTCGCGGTCGGCATCACCGTAAATGAAATTGATGAAGTGATCAGCCATAGCTTACGGCCGCTTTACTTTATTATTTGCGTCAGCATCTTCGTCGGTGTGATCGGAGCTGTTATCGTCGCCCGTACGGTGAAAAATATCATGTACGGACTTGAACCTTATGAAATTGCGACTCTGCTTGAAGAACGGAGCGCGATGCTGGAATCGACGAAGGAAGGAATACTCGCTGTCGATGAACATGGCAAAATTAAACTTGCCAACGCGGAAGCAAAGCGTCTATTCGTCAAAATGGGCATCAACACAAATCCCATTGATCAGGATGTAGATGACATCTTGCCGAAAAGCCGCTTGAAAAAGGTCATTGAGACAAAAAAACCTCTTCAAGACAGAGACGTCCGCATTAACGGGCTGGAGCTTGTGTTTAATGAAGTTCCTATCCAGCTGAAAGGACAAACTGTCGGAGCGATTGCAACATTCCGCGACAAGACCGAGGTAAAACATTTAGCTGAACAGCTTTCCGGTGTTAAAATGTATGCAAACGCACTGAGAGCGCAGTCTCATGAATTTATGAACAAACTGCATGTGATATTAGGGCTCGTCCAGCTGAAAGAGTATGACGATCTTGGAGATTATATTAAAGATATTGCCATACAGCAAAAATCAGAAACAAGTGAAATTATAAATGATGTCAAAAGCTCCGTACTGGCCGGTTTTCTGCTTGGAAAGCAAAGCTTTATACGTGAGCAGGGCGCAAATCTTGATATTGAATGCAACGGTGTCATCCCGAACGCGGCAGACCCTTCTGTCATCCATGAACTTATTACAATCATCGGAAATCTCATCAACAATGGCTTAGACGCTGTTGCCGATATGCCGAAAAAACAAATCACCATGTCCATGCGCTTCCATAACAGCATACTTGATATTGAAATTACCGATACTGGAGCAGGCATGTCTGAAGAAGACCAAGCCAAAGTATTTGAACAAGGCTATTCAACAAAGGGCAAAAACCGGGGATTCGGCCTTTATTTCACACAGCAAAGCATCGAAAATTTAAAAGGCCAAATGATCCTCACAAGCGAAAAGAATGAAGGAACGACATTCAGTATTCGCATCCCGTACGAACCGAAGGAGGAAAATCATGATTAATGTACTAATAGTTGAAGATGACCCCATGGTGGGTGAATTAAATAAACGATACTTAAGCCAAATAGATGGCTTTCAGCTGAAAGGCATCGCTTCTTCCTTTCAAAGCGCTCTGCATATTTTAGGCGAGCATCATATCGACCTCATTTTGCTTGATATTTATATGCCGGGAAAAAACGGGCTGGAACTGCTGACGGAATTGAGAGCCCAAAATGAAGCGGTTGACGTGATTGTCATCTCAGCGGCCAGCGAGCTTGACGTAATCAAGAAAACACTTCGGTACGGAGCTGTTGATTATTTAATCAAACCGTTTGAATTTGAACGATTCCAAACGGCTCTGTCTGATTACAGACGAAAACAAAAGGTGTATTCAACCCATCGCAACATGAGCCAAAAAGAACTGGACGCCGAGCTTTTTCAAAAGAAAGAAGCAACAGAAAAAGTGCAGCTTCCTAAAGGCCTGACAAAAAGCACGCTGAAGCTGATCTGGTCCAGTATCCAGTCATTTGAAAATGAATCTTTTACGACAGAAGACTTGGCAAAGCACACAGAAATCTCTCAAGTATCCATACGAAAATACTTAAAGTTTCTTGAAGATATACAGGTTCTGAATGTAGAAATGGCGTACGGAACGATCGGAAGACCTGTGTTTCAGTACAACGTCAACAACAGTAACCTTAACGGAATAAAGCAATATCTATAAGAAAAACGCACTGCTTGCTTTGAGCAGTGCGTTTTTCCTGTCATATCTCTTGCCAAGATGCTTGATTCTATTGTTGAAAAGTTATACAAGAATAACAAAGGGCCTTTCAACATTTTTAAGCAAACAATTCTAAAAATAGATACTTTTTAAAAAATTATGCGAAATTCTATTTATTTCTTATTAGTTAAATGATAAATTATGATTGGTAAGTTGATCCCGAAAAACTAAGTCATAAGTCTTACTTCAGAAAACGATGTCACGGTTTTCCGCCCGGAACGCCTTCCACATCCTTCTCTTCCCCGCCTTTCGAAGGAAATACTCACACCACGCTTATTCAGGGAAGAATAGAACTGTCTCAGCGCATTCCATTTGTTATTATCAGAAAATTTTATCGATTCTAAGAAATTGTTCAGGACAGCCCATCACATGACTGGCCGGATCAGCTTTGAACCAAATTTTTCTGGGGGGTTATATCTTGAATAAACGAAAAATCGGATTGGCGATGTCACTTGTGATCGCAGCAGGCACCATATTAGGAGCATGCGGAAACAGCGAAAAAAGCAACGGCTCAGGCGAAGGCAAAAACAAATTCAGTGTGGCGATGGTTACTGACGTAGGCGGAGTGGATGACAAATCCTTCAACCAATCAGCCTGGGAAGGCATCCAAGCCTTTGGGAAAGAGAATGGGCTGAAAAAAGGCAAAAACGGTTACGACTATCTTCAATCCAAATCAGATGCAGACTATACAACGAACTTAAATAAATTGGCGCGTGAGAATTTTGACTTAATTTACGGCGTCGGCTACTTAATGGAGGATTCAATCAGCGAAATTGCTGACCAGCGCAAAAATACAAACTTTGCGATTATAGATGCTGTTGTCGATAAAGACAACGTCGCAAGTATTACGTTTAAAGAGCAGGAAGGCTCATTTCTCGTCGGAGTGGCCGCAGCCCTATCAAGCAAATCAGGAAAAATCGGCTTTGTAGGCGGCATGGAATCAGAGTTAATCAAAAAATTCGAGGTCGGCTTCCGTGCCGGCGTGCAAGCAGTTAACCCTAAAGCCGTTGTAGAAGTGAAATACGCAGGAGGTTTCGATAAAGCCGATGTCGGCAAAGCAACCGCCGAAAGCATGTATAAATCAGGCGTAGATGTTATTTATCACTCTGCGGGCGCCACTGGCACAGGCGTCTTTACTGAAGCGAAAAACCTGAAGAAAGAAGATCCAAAACGCGATGTCTGGGTCATCGGTGTCGATAAGGACCAATACGCAGAAGGCCAGGTAGAAGGAACAGATGATAACGTCACCCTCACTTCCATGGTGAAAAAAGTAGATACAGTCGTTGAAGATGTAACGAAAAAAGCGAGTGACGGAAAGTTCCCGGGCGGCGAAACACTTACCTACGGGCTTGATCAAGACGGAGTCGGCATTTCTCCATCTAAACAAAATCTATCGGATGATGTGATCAAAGCGGTCGATAAATGGAAGAAAAAAATCATCGACGGATTGGAAGTCCCGGCAACTGAGAAAGAGCTGAAAACCTTCAAAGCTAAATAAGAATCGCAGGGATAAGGAGGTCGAGCCCTTATCCCTTGTTTTTCTTTTATTTCGAAATAAAGGAGCGGTCAATCAATGGAATATGTCATTGAAATGCTCAATATCCGCAAGGCGTTTCCAGGTATCGTCGCCAATGACAATATCAATCTTCAAGTCAAAAAAGGCGAAATACACGCGTTGCTCGGTGAAAACGGAGCGGGGAAATCAACATTGATGAATGTCCTTTTCGGGCTGTATCAGCCGGAGCGGGGTGAAATTCGGGTGCGCGGCGAGAAGGTGCACATCAACAGCCCGAACAAAGCGAATGACCTTGGAATTGGAATGGTGCACCAGCACTTTATGCTTGTTGACACCTTCACAGTTGCTGAAAATATTATTCTCGGGAAGGAGCCAAAGAAGTTTGGCAGAATTGACCGGAAGCGTGCTGGCCAAGAGGTGCAGGACATTTCCGATCGATACGGCCTGCAGATCCATCCTGAAGCAAAAGCAGCTGACATATCAGTCGGTATGCAGCAGCGCGCAGAAATATTAAAAACCCTCTACCGCGGTGCCGACATTCTGATTTTTGATGAACCGACGGCTGTTTTGACGCCTCATGAAATTAAGGAACTGATGCAAATTATGAAGAACCTGGTCAAAGAAGGGAAGTCCATCATCTTAATCACCCATAAGCTGAAAGAGATTATGGAGATTTGTGACCGCGTTACGGTTATCCGTAAAGGAAAAGGCATCAAAACCCTTGATGTCCGTGATACAAACCAAGACGAACTCGCCAGTCTAATGGTCGGCCGCGAGGTATCGTTCAAAACTGAAAAGAGAGCTGCTCAGCCGGGAGCGGAAGTGCTTGCGATTGACGGCATAACTGTAAAGGATACCCGCGGAATAGAGACAGTCAGAGATTTGTCTCTTTCAGTCAAAGCGGGAGAAATAGTCGGCATAGCAGGCGTCGACGGAAACGGGCAATCAGAGCTGATCGAAGCGGTGACAGGACTCCGCAAAACAGATTCAGGAACAATCACCTTAAACGGAAAACAGATCCAAAACCTGACGCCAAGAAAAATCACTGAATCCGGGATCGGGCATATTCCTCAGGATCGCCATAAACACGGTCTCGTCCTTGATTTTCCAATCGGAGAGAATATCCTGCTGCAAAGCTATTACAAAAAGCCGTATTCAGCATTGGGCGTTTTACATAAAGGCGAAATGTACAAAAAAGCACGCAGCCTGATCAGCGAGTACGACGTCAGAACGCCGGATGAATATACACACGCTCGGGCATTGTCAGGCGGAAACCAGCAAAAAGCGATTATCGGGCGGGAAATAGACCGAAATCCTGATTTATTAATTGCCGCCCAGCCGACTCGCGGCCTTGATGTCGGAGCGATTGAATTTGTCCATAAAAAGCTCATTGAGCAGCGTGATGCCGGGAAAGCCGTTCTTCTCCTCTCGTTTGAGCTTGAAGAAATTATGAATCTCAGTGACAGAATCGCCGTTATTTTTGAAGGACGCATTATCGCCAGCGTTAATCCGCAGGAAACCACTGAACAGGAGCTTGGTCTCTTGATGGCAGGAAGCACGCAAAAGGAAGCGGGGAAAGCAAATGGTTAAACGACTCTCTCATTTACTCGTGCCGCTCATCGCAATCATACTTGGTCTTGCGGCCGGCGCGTTGATTATGCTTGTGAGCGGCTACAGTGTGGCTAGCGGATATTCGGCTTTGTGGAATGGGATATTCGGAGAAATCTATTATGTCGGAGAAACAATCCGGCAAATTACGCCTTATATTTTATCCGGATTGGCTGTCGCCTTTGCATTCCGAACCGGACTCTTTAATATCGGCGTCGAGGGACAGCTGCTCGTCGGCTGGACAGCAGCGGTTTGGGTCGGTACGGCGTTTGACGGACCGGCATATATTCACTTGCCGCTCGCATTGATTACAGCGGCAGCTGCAGGAGGATTATGGGGGTTTATTCCCGGCATTTTGAAAGCGCGATTTTACGTTCATGAAGTCATTGTCACCATTATGATGAATTATATCGCGCTGCACATGACCAATTACATCATTTCAAACGTCTTGACAGATCATCAGGACAAGACGGGGAAAATTCACGAATCCGCCTCCCTCCGCTCTCCTTTTCTTGAACAGATCACCGATTACTCACGGCTGCATTTGGGAATCATCGTTGCCCTTCTCGCAGCAGTTATCATGTGGTTTATCATCAACAAAACTACAAAAGGATTTGAGCTCCGGGCGGTCGGGTTTAACCAGCACGCTTCCCAGTATGCCGGCATGAGCGTGCGGAAGAATATCATGACCTCCATGCTTATCTCCGGCGCTTTTGCAGGCCTTGCCGGAGCCATGGAGGGCCTAGGGACATTCGAATACGCAGCAGTGAAAGGCGCATTTACCGGCGTAGGCTTTGACGGTATCGCTGTCGCTCTTCTCGGGGGAAACACAGCCGTCGGCGTTGTACTGGCGGCATGCCTGCTTGGCGGTCTGAAAATCGGCGCATTAAATATGCCGATTGAATCAGGCGTTCCATCAGAGGTCGTTGATATTGTGATTGCCATTATTATTCTGTTTGTGGCTTCAAGCTATGCGATTCGTTTCGTCATGGGCAAATTGAAGAAAAAGGGGGCGAACTAAGTGGACATTGTGCAGATTTTATCTATCATTGTCCCTGCCACACTCGTCTATGCGGCCCCGCTTATTTTAACTGCTCTCGGCGGCGTGTTTTCCGAGAGATCAGGTGTGGTGAATATCGGCTTAGAAGGCCTCATGATTATCGGGGCGTTCACCAGCGTGTTATTTAATTTATTTTTTGGTCCGGAATTAGGTGCCGCCGCACCTTGGCTTTCGCTCCTTGCCGCCATGGCAGCAGGCGCCCTGTTTTCACTGATTCACGCGGCAGCAGCGATTTCGTTTCGCGCCGACCAGACAGTCAGCGGTGTCGCCATTAACATGCTGGCGCTTGGGGCAACTTTATTTATCGTCAAACTGATCTACGGCAAAGCGCAGACAGACAAAATTCCAGAGCCTTTTTATAAGACGAAAATCCCCGGTTTGGGCGATATTCCCGTCTTGGGAAAGATCTTCTTTTCGGATGTCTATTATACGTCTATTCTTGCAATAGCACTTGCCTTTATTTCCTGGTTTATCTTGTTCAAAACGCCGTTCGGCCTTCGTATCCGTTCTGTCGGAGAGCATCCGATGGCGGCCGATACGATGGGAATCAACGTATATAAAATGCGCTACATCGGCGTGATGATCAGCGGATTGTTCGGCGGTCTCGGCGGCGGCGTATATGCCTCCACAATTGCGCTTGATTTCACGCACTCTACCATCTCCGGGCAAGGCTTTATCGCCCTGGCAGCGCTTGTATTCGGAAAATGGCATCCAATCGGAGCACTGGGGGCCGCCCTGTTTTTCGGATTCGCCCAAAGCTTAAGCATCATTGGATCGCTGCTCCCTCTTTTTAAAGACATACCAAATGTGTATATGCTGATGGCTCCTTATGTCTTAACGATTCTCGCTTTAACCGGCTTTATCGGGCGGGCAGATGCGCCAAAAGCCAATGGCGTGCCCTATATTAAAGGAAAAAGATAAAACATTTTCCCCTGGGAAGACGATTCTCAGGGATTTTTTTCTAATCCAAAAGACCCCCTTAATTTAATTGTTTATTAGTTTTTTAACTTAAAAAAATATGAAGTGTTAACGCTTTCTTGTAGACTGTAACAAACAATACATGGGGGTGTATGACATGGGAGCAATTCCAAAAACGGGGACAATTTCACCTGAGCAAAAAGACTCACAGGGGAAAAACCTGTTTCAAAAAATCTGGTCTTGGGAAATCGGTGTGATTCCTCTGCCATTATACACAGTATTAGCAGTTATTATTATTCTTGCAGCCTATTACAATGAGCTGCCGGCAAATATGCTTGGCGGGTTTGCCATCATTATGATTCTTGGTGTGTTTCTCGGAGACATAGGCCAACGCATACCGATATTGAAGGATATTGGCGGCCCTGCTATTTTATCTTTGTTTGTTCCTTCATTTTTAGTCTTTTACAATGTACTGAATTCAACATCTTTAGACGCTGTAACCAACTTGATGAAAACGTCTAACTTCCTTTATTTCTATATCGCTTGCCTTGTTGTGGGAAGTATCCTCGGTATGAACAGAATTGTTTTAATACAGGGGTTTATCAGAATGTTCGTTCCACTGGTTGCAGGAACGATCGCGGCCGTTGCAGCCGGCATCCTTGTCGGATTTATTTTTGGCTATAGTGCCTATGATTCCTTTTTCTTTGTTGTTGTCCCGATTATTGCCGGGGGAATAGGTGAAGGAATTTTGCCGCTTTCAATCGCCTATTCACAAATACTGGGCTCATCCGCTGATGTATTTGTGTCTCAGCTGGTTCCAGCCGCAATTATAGGAAACGTTTTTGCTATCATATGTGCAGCCTTAATGAAAAAGCTTGGCGATAAGCGTCCAGATCTAAATGGGAACGGACGTCTCGTAAAATCTAAAAAAGCAAATGAGATTTTCAATCAAAAAGAAGCCGAAGCAAAAATTGATTTCAAATTAATGGGAGCAGGAGTTCTGCTCGCGTGTACATTCTTTATTTTTGGCGGGTTATTGGAGAAATTCATCTTCATCCCGGGCGCGATCTTAATGATTATTTCAGCTGCGGCTGTCAAGTATGCGAATATTCTTCCGAAAAAAATGGAAGAAGGCGCTTACCAGCTTTATAAGTTTATTTCTTCAAGCTTTACATGGCCGCTGATGGTCGGTCTCGGCATCCTCTTTATTCCGTTGGATGACGTAGCGTCTGTGATTTCTATTCCGTTTGTCATCATCTGTATTTCAGTTGTTATCGCGATGATTGGTTCTGGATATTTCGTAGGCAAGCTGATGAACATGTATCCGGTTGAATCCGCAATCGTTACCTGCTGCCACAGCGGCCTCGGCGGAACGGGTGATGTTGCCATTTTATCGGCATCAGGAAGAATGGGCCTTATGCCGTTTGCCCAAATTTCAACCCGTCTCGGCGGTGCAGGCACAGTTATTTGCGCGACAGTGCTGCTTCGTTTTTTCACTTCATAAACAGAAAGAGTTCCGTTTTATGCGGAACTCTTTTTTTATTTATTCACAATCCGAATATACTCTCGGGGACCAAACGGCAGATCCTTTGATTCCGTCTCACTCATTCTGGCTGACAGGTGGTGCTCCAGTAAATACAGCTCCCACTCATCACCAGCCGCCACACCGCTGCGCCCGTCATATTGATTCAACATGAATGCCCCTGCAAATACTGAGCAGAATAAACCTGAGCACATCACGACTTTTCTTTTCACATGACCAGCTCCTTTACTTCAGCTTGATCAGGATTGATTTTAAATATACAAATAACCTCTTTTTTGTTAGACTTATTTTAAGGTCAAAAGAACTCATAAAAACCCATTACAGCAGTTCGAAGCGTGGCAGCTTGCAGAAAAGTGCGATATAATTTGGACTAGGTCGTTTGACCGTATATTTCATACATAGCGCATTTTTCAATTGAGAACGAGAAAAGGAGGTCTTATCTTTGCAGCTCTTACATCTTGCTATTTTATCGCCTTTTTTATTTGCTTTTATCATTCCCTTCTTGGCAAAATACGCAAAAAGAGTGCATACGGGCTGGTTTGTGTTGATCTTGCCCGTCTTGCTGTTTATATACTTTCTCCCAATGATCAGGATGACACAATCTGGAGAAACACTTCGATCGGTATTAGAGTGGATTCCGTCACTCGGCATTAACTTTACCGTTTATATAGACGGCCTCGGGTTATTATTCGCTTTACTGATCACAGGCATTGGCTCTTTGGTCACTCTTTACAGCATTTTTTATTTATCGAAAGAAAAAGAACAGCTTGGGCCCTTTTATGTCTACTTATTGATGTTCATGGGCGCCATGCTCGGCGTCGTTCTAGTAGACAATGTCATGGTTCTCTACATGTTCTGGGAGCTTACAAGCCTTTCATCCTTTTTGCTGATCGGCTATTGGTATAAGCGGGAAAAGTCGCGCTATGGCGCAGCCAAATCACTTTTGATTACGGTCAGTGGCGGGCTGTGCATGCTCGGCGGATTTATTCTCCTTTATTTGATAACGGATTCCTTCAGTATTAGAGAGATGGTTCATCAGGTTCAATTAATTGCCGGCCACGAATTGTTTATCCCGGCTATGATTCTCATTTTATTAGGGGCTTTTACGAAATCAGCGCAATTTCCTTTTTACATCTGGCTCCCTGACGCGATGGAAGCTCCGACGCCTGTCAGCGCTTATCTCCATTCAGCTACTATGGTAAAAGCCGGCATTTATGTGATTGCGAGATTCAGTCCTATTTTCGCCTTTTCAGCTCAGTGGTTTTGGATCGTGTCCCTCGTTGGCCTTTTTACGATGGTTTGGGGTTCATTCCATGCCGTGAAACAAACTGATTTAAAATCGATTTTGGCGTTTTCAACCGTCAGCCAGCTCGGCATGATCATCTCCATGCTTGGAGTCAGTGCTGCGGCCCTTCATTACGGACATACAGAATATTATACAGTTGCCGCTATGGCTGCCATTTTCCATTTAATCAACCACGCAACCTTTAAAGGAAGCTTGTTTATGGCAGTCGGGATTATCGATCACGAAACAGGCACACGGGATATCCGGAAGCTAGGCGGCCTGATGGCGATTATGCCGATTACATTTACCATTTCCTTAATCGGGACATTTTCAATGGCCGGCTTACCGCCGTTTAACGGATTTTTGAGTAAAGAAATGTTTTTCACAAGCATGCTTCGCGTGACACATTTTGACCTGTTCAACGTGCAGACATGGGGCGTTCTGTTCCCTCTTTTCGCCTGGATCGGAAGTGTATTTACGTTTATCTACAGCATGAAATTGCTGTTTAAAACATTCAGAGGAAATTACCAGCCTGAGCAGCTTGAAAAACCGGCTCACGAGGCGCCTGTCGGCATGCTCGTACCACCAGTCATTCTTGTCGCTTTGGCTGTCAGTCTCTTCTTTTTCCCGAATATATTGTCGTACAGCCTGATAGAGCCTGCGATGAACTCAATCTATCCGACACTGCTTGCCGGCCATGAGAAATTCCACGTTCACATTTCACAGTGGCATGGGGTTACAACGGAATTGCTCATGACTGCGGGTATTGTTGTGATCGGAACAATTGGTTATTTGTCGCTGAATAAGTGGAAGGGAATCTATAAACTGTTTCCTTCGAAACTCACACTCAACCGGTTATACGATAAGCTTTTGACTCTGATGGAGAAAGGCTCTTACCGGATCACAAAACAATATATGACCGGGTTTTTAAGAGATTATTTGCTGTATATCTTCGCTGGTTTCATCATTCTGATAGGCGGAGCTTTTGCCATTAAAGGCGGATTTTCATTTAAAACGGAAGGCATGGCTAAAATCGGTGTATACGAAATCATTTTGACGCTTGTCATGATCAGCGCCACAGTGGCGACTGTTTTTGCTAGGTCAAGACTGACGGCGATCATTGCACTCGGTGTTGTCGGTTATACGCTTGCATTGTTTTTTGTCATTTTCAGAGCGCCGGACTTGGCATTGACTCAGCTCGTCATTGAAACGATTTCTGTGGCACTGTTTCTGCTTTGCTTCTACCATTTGCCGAAACTGAGGCTGAAAACAAAAACGAGAACGTTCCGGATGACGAATTTTATCATTTCTTTAGGCGTCGGTATTATTGTTACTCTGCTCGGTATCGCATCCTCAAGCCAGCGGACAAAAGACAGCATTGCGTCCTTCTTTGTCAAACACAGCCACGATCTCGGCGGAGGGGATAATGTCGTCAATGTCATTCTTGTTGATTTCAGGGGATTTGATACAATGTTTGAAATTACGGTATTAACGATAGCCGCTCTCGGCATTTACAGCATGATTAAAACAAAAGTAAAAGAGGAGGGGAAAAGCGGTGAATGAACAAAAAACAAATGACTTGATTCTTCAAACTGCGACAAAGCTTGTATCCTTTATCATTTTGCTTTTCTCTTTCTATTTATTTTTATCAGGGCATAACGCGCCCGGAGGAGGCTTTGTCGGCGGACTGATCACGTCCTCTTCCATCGTTCTCTTGCTTCTGGCATATGATTTAAAAACCGTGCGTTCCCTTTTGCCGGTCAATTTCATTTATGTCGCGGGAGCCGGCCTTCTGCTCGCTGTATTAACAGGCGTTGGCTCCTTTGTCTTCGGGGCTCCTTTTTTAACCCACACATTCGGATACTTTCAGCTGCCGATCCTTGGGAAAACGGAGCTCGCCACAGCGACGATATTTGATTTAGGCGTTTATCTTGTTGTCGTAGGCATAACGATGACCATTATTCAAACGATTGGAGAGGAAGAATAATGGAAATCTTAATGGCTGTATTAGCCGGTATTATTTTTATGGCTGCTACGTATTTGCTGCTGTCTAAAAGCCTGCTTCGTGTCATTATCGGAACAGCACTGTTAAGCCATGGCGTTCATTTAATGCTTTTGACTATGGGAGGATTAAAGAAAGGCGCCGCTCCGATTTTGAGCGAGCATGCCAAATCATTTGTCGATCCGCTTCCGCAAGCCCTGATTTTGACCGCAATTGTCATTTCTTTTGGCGTTACGTCATTCATCCTCGTCATGGCCTTTCGCGCTTATCAGGAATTGAAATCGGACGATATGGATCAAATGAGGGGAAATGATCAACATGAATAATTTTGTTATTTTGCCAATCCTGATTCCGCTTTTGTCGGCTATTCTTCTGATTTTCATGACGAAGAATCTTATGCTCATGAGAATCTTCAGCACGGCGGCATCGGCCATCGGGATTGTGATTAGCGGCATACTTGTACAGACTGTCTTCACAAAAGGCATCCAGACACTCAGCCTAGGCGGATGGAAAGCGCCGTACGGCATTGTGCTTGCCGCAGACCAATTCGCCAGCCTTCTCGTTCTCACAACAGCGGTCATCGGTTTATTGGTTGGGCTTTATTCCTTCCGTTCTGTCGGTGAAAAACGGGAGCGCTCCTTTTACTACTCCGGCGTTCAGTTCTTGCTTGCCGGCGTCAGCGGAGCGTTTTTAACAGGCGATTTATTTAATATGTACGTATTTTTTGAGCTTCTGCTTATTGCTTCCTATATGCTGATTGTATTAGGCGGCACAAAAATTCAGCTGCGGGAATCCCTTAAATATATTGTGTTTAATATCGTGTCGTCTGCCCTGTTTGTCATAGGGGTCGGCTTTTTATACGCTGTAACCGGCACGTTAAACATGGCGGATCTTAGCGTGAAAATCAGTGAAACAGGACAAACCGGGCTGATCACTGTGATTGGTGTCCTGCTGCTTTTGGTATTTGGCATGAAGGGCGGAATTTTCCCCCTCTACTTTTGGCTTCCAGGCTCTTATTACGCGCCACCGGCAGCAATCTCCGCGTTGTTCGGGGCTTTGCTGACAAAAGTCGGGTTATATGCGATTGCGAGGGTTTTCACATTGATTTTTATTCACGATACAGCCTTTACCCATCAGCTGATGATTTGGCTGGCGGCGCTGACTGTGATTTTCGGTGTGATCGGTTCACTCGCTTATTCGAATGTCATGAAAATTGTGATCTATAACATTATTACCGCTGTCGGCGTGATTTTGTTCGGTGTGGCAGTACACACCCCCGCATCCATTCAGGGCGCGATCTACTATCTGATTCACGATATGCTGATTAAGGGCGCTTTGTTCATGCTGGCAGGTACGCTGATCGCATTGACTGGAACCGCGAGCCTGCATAAAATGGGCGGGCTGATCAAACGCTATCCTGTTCTTGGATGGATGTTTTTCATTTCCGCTATTTCTCTTGCAGGCATTCCGCCACTGAGCGGATTTGTCGGCAAATTTAAAATTGCAGAGGGCGGCTTCGCAGAAGGTGAATTTACGATATCCATGCTGATTCTGCTTTCGAGTCTGCTTGTACTGTACTCTGTGCTGAGGATCTTTATACATGCGTTTTGGGGCGAAGAAAAAGAAACGCCAAAACCAAATCATCGAACAGCTAAAGGACTTCTTTATCCGGCAGCTATTTTTCTCTTGCTGTCTCTTCTCTTCGGGTTGGGTACAGAATGGGTGTCGCCTTACGTTGATCAAGCGGCCGAGACGCTGCTGAATCCGGAAAAATATATCGAAGCTGTTCTGAAGGAGTAGATCGCATGGCATTTCAAATTTTATTAAATGTGTTTCTCGCTTTTTGCTGGATGTTCTTAAGCAACAGTCCAAGCGCCGCAGGATTCATTACAGGCTATATTCTGGGCATGCTCTCTCTCTTTTTCTTCCGGCGCTTTTTCACTCGCCAGTTTTATCTATGGAAATTGATTTCTATCATCAAGCTCTGTTTCATTTTTATAAAGGAACTGTACCTTGCCAATGTCAGTGTGATGAAATCAGTCTTATCTCCAAAACTGAATATCAGACCGGGTATTTTTGCTTTTAAAACTGAACTGACGAAGGACTGGGAAATCACCCTGCTTTCTCTGCTCATTACATTAACGCCGGGAACCTTGGTGATGGATATTTCAGATGACAGAACAATACTTTATATTCATGCAATGGATATCGAGGATGCGGAAAAAGCGATTTTTGACATTCGGGAGTCATTTGAAAAAGCCATACAGGAGGTGAGCCGGTGATGTTTACGCTGATCCTGCAAATCGCGCTCGGCATTATGGCAGTGTCTACCTTTTTGTATGTCATTCGTGTCATTAAAGGGCCGACTGTGCCTGACCGGGTCGTGGCTCTGGATGCAATCGGCATCAATCTGATCGCAATCACGGCGCTTGTCTCCATTTTGCTGAAAACAAGTGCGTTTTTGGATATTATTTTGCTGCTGGGGATTTTATCGTTTATCGGAACGATAGCATTTTCCAAGTTCCTGGAGAAAGGAGAGATTATCGAAAATGATCGAAACCGCTAAAGTTGTTGTGGCTGTATTCATATTGCTGGGAGCTCTTGTATGCCTCATTGCTTCATTTGGCGTACTTCGCCTTCCCGATGTGTTTACACGCGCTCATGCTGCTTCTAAAGGCTCAACATTAGGTGTCAATATGATTCTGCTCGGTGTCTTCTTCTATTTGTGGTTTGTGACGGGGGAGCTCTCCGCTAAAATCCTGCTTGGGATTCTCTTTATCTTTATTACGTCGCCGATCGGCGGGCACTTGATCTGCCGTGCTGCGTATAACTCCGGCGTCAAGCTTGATGAGAGAAGCGTACAGGATGACTATAACGGAATCAGAAACTTTGTGATTAAACGAAAAGAGGATTCTTATTTATAAAAATAAGCAGCCGGACAGGCAGAGTTCCGGCTGTTTTTTTATTTCTTGATGACAGCCAGCGTGCATCTGGATATACAGATCAGCCTCTCTTGCTCGTCATATATGTGAATGTGATAGACAATCGTCGTTCTGCCTATGTGAACGGGCTCGGCTATCGCCTTTACCGTTCCTTCCTTTACAGATTTTAAATGGTTGGCGTTAATCTCCAAACCGACACAAGCCTGTGTTGAATGATCAATCAAGTTCTGTGCACCTGCGCTCGCCGCTGTTTCCGCCAGGGCCACTGAAGCGCCCCCATGCAAATATCCGAACGGCTGAACCGTCCGATGATCCACCGGCATGACCGCAACGCATCGTTCCGCTGTGTTTTCAACAATCTCTATACCAAGCGCTTCAAGCAATGTGTGTTTCGTATCCATCATCTACACCCCCAACATTTAAAGTACACCGTCTGATTTCGCAATCAAAACCGCTTCCGTCCGTGAACCGACATTCAGCTTATTGAAAATCGATGTCAAGCTGTATTCAATGGACCGCTTGCTTAAATGAAGGGCATCTGCGATTTCTTGGTTTGTAAATCCCTTTTCAACTTCTTGAAGAATCAGGCATTCTCTAGGTGTGAGCACATCTTGTTCTTTTTGAGAGGAAGGAGCCGGCTTTGTTTTTTGCTGAGTCATCAGCTGTTTAAAGTAAGCAAAATCGACTAAAATTTCTCCGTTGAGTACGTGGTATATGTATTGGGTGATCTTTTCTTTAGATTCCGTTTTGCTGATGGCACCGTGCAGACCCGCACGAATCGCTTCCTCGAAATAATCCTCGACCTCATAACCGGTATACACGATAATTTTACAATGAGGATTCTCTTGTAAAATCTGTTTAGAAAGCTCCATCCCATTGACCTCGCCGCCTAAATTCAGATCCATTAAAATGAGATCATATGACGAGAAATCATGCTGCTTGATAAACTGTTCGCTCGGTTCAGGACTGAGACAATCAACAGACAAATTCGAATCCGTTTCCAAAATTGTCTTGGTGCCTTCCATGACAGCCGGATGGTCATCAATCACTAGTATCTTTTTCATGTTTTCCTCCCTTTTACTCACTCTTTTCCATTTTATAAAAAAGACTTGGCCTGTGCCAAGTCGTTTCCGTTATAAATCCATTACAATTCGATTTCAATATCAGCCTTAAAGCCCTTTCCTTCACTTGTTTCAATCCGAAGGCGCCCATCTAAAGCCCTGACTCTCTCCTTAATGCCAGAAAGCCCCATGCTCATGGAATGCTCAGTATTCTTTTCCTGATCAAACCCAACGCCATCGTCCTCATAATGAAGAACGATTTTGTTTTGAATACTAATGAGCATAATCAGCACATCCGTCGCCTGAGAGTGCTTAACCGCATTAGACAGAAACTCTTGAATGATCCGGTATAAATTCAGCTGCGAATCCAGATCAAGGGAAGCCGTAAATCTGCCGGTATTTAAACGGATATGAAACGGAACCCGCTCCTGCTGCTGCGCCACCAGCTTCGACAACGCCTTCACCAATCCAAGATCATACAGAAGCTGCGGCCGCAGCTCATGACACGTCTCCCTCGTCATCGAAATCACATCAGACATCTGCTCATTCATCTGTACAAGCTTGTCCTGCACCTCTTCACGGCACGGATTATCATCCTTCTTGAAATCACCCAAAAACAGCTCACACTGGCGTTTTAAGGAAATCAAATCCTGAAGAACCGAATCGTGGAGATCGCGGGCGAGATCCGAGCGTTGTTTTTCCTCGATCGTGTACATGAGTTTTTTGAGCCATACGGGGTTGGCACCTTCCCTTTTTAAAGCTTGTAAATGATCCATGAGTTCTTCAATTTGTACAACATTTTCCATGGATACACTAGTATAAAACGATAATGTTTTCAGCCATGAAATTTCATCTCTTGTCAACCTTGGTGTATTGATGCTAGATAAACAAAGCAATACATAAGAACTCGTACCTTTTTCCCCTACTTTGATCAAAAAGCCTTGGTTAATCTCAATAATCTTCCCTATTTCTTTAGTGACCTTTTCAAATTCTGTTTTATACAGCCTCCAGTTGGGTTCAACACTCTGTTTATCAAAGTATATGATTTCTCTATCAGCACCAACTTCAAAGATGTAGGCTTTACTTACGGGTAGAACTTCTAGTATTGTTGTTTTTAAGTTCTTAAATACTTGATCTAAAGCTGATACACCTTTAATTAATTGCGTATATTTAAATATACTGTCTTGATAATTATATTTTTCCGAAAATCGTTTTAACCGAAATTTATAGTCCAGTAATTCTTTAATATAAAAGACCGACAGGAAAATTATGAAAGTACATAACGTAATTAAGATGATATTAAAATCCGCTCTTTTGCTATCAAATATTATTGACAACCATACTATGCCTATTGTTGGTATGATGGATAATAAACTATAATATCTAATTCTGCCTAGTATAAAGTCTATATCATAAATTTTATTTACAACGAATTGATAAACCAATGCTAATGGGATAATTATTAAGAATGGCGCAGTCACTATTGCTGAGTAAATATATTGCCCAAATAAAACTTCCGGCATGATATATAAGACCGTAAAAGGAAAGAAAGCTACCGTATTTGAAATCAATAATACCTTCAACAAATAATAATGATCCTTTTTTCTATAAATTATCCCATAATAGATAATGCAAAAATAAACAACTGTAATCTCTATTAAGAATGTTACTAAATTGATATTACTAATATTCGTAATAATCCCCGAAGGAAGGTATTTCTGGATGAACTCTATTATTACATTGATAATTGGCAACGTGTATAAAATATTCACGATATAACGTGATGAAAATTTGATGCTTAATTCTTTGAAATATTGATATAGAAAATGCAAATACAAGACAGGTACATTTAAAAAGGTAAAAAGATTAATATATCTATTTATTTCATATCCTCTAGTTACGCCTCCAGCACTTAAATATGCTATAGATATAAACAGCAAAAAATTAATCAAAATATAAGCCGAGTACGTATTTTTTACTCGATTGACCCTATAAATATAAAATGCACATAACAGACTCAAAGCAAAAAATATACAAGGGATAATATAAATGAAAAAGCTATAAGAATTATTTAAAGAGATATACTCCGTATTATGTAATTGAATTTCATGATTATCCCTTTTAACTTTTAAATGTTCAGCTTTTGCTAAATAATTTCTTTTAACATTCTCGCTTGTAGGTTTCTTCCCACTTACCTCGAGTATTAAGTCGCCTTCTTTTAAGCCCATATATTTTCCATATGTGGCTTTAGTCATTTTTTCAACTTTTAACTCATGATTGGCTGTTTCAGAAACATAAGTACCAACTAAGATACCATTCTGAGTGAAATAAACAATATAAGCAAAATATAAGAGACTAAATAATACTAGCACTATAGAAAAATTTCTTTTAAGGTTTTTCAATAGACCACTTCTCTCTGAATTATTGCTCCCAGAAAATTCCCTTGCATTTCTTTGAGAGAGTCATTTTTTTGTTGAAAATATCTACAATTGAAGGGATTAGTTTATCTGGAATTCCTATTAAGCTCGCCTCTCCATTTTCTAATTTAGTTAAAACTTGAGGATTCTTCATTAAGTAATCAATCATGTCTTGTTTCATAAGTATACCCCTCTTTATAACTTTATATTTATATTTAATTGATTCATGCTTGCTGTGATTTCTTCCTCATAAAGCTTAATCAACATAGATACATATTGATTAAGCCCCGCTTCAAATAATAATTCATCAAATTTAGAGCTATCAGATATAAAACTATGATAACTAGTATGAGAATTTATTAATTTTAATATCTTTTCAGAAGCCTCATTAAATTTGCGGTTTAAAAATAAATAAATCAAAGTCTTTCTTTTTTTTCTTATATCGCTACGTTGATCATTAACTAAACCATAATAGTCATTTTCCAATTGTTTTATTATCCCTATCTTATAAGCATAATCCTCAATAGTTTGATTAAACTCTCCATTCGCAAGCATAGCAGCTAAAACGGCAGACATAGCTGTAAGAGAACCTGCTTTTTGTTTCATCATTTGAATACATTCTTCTTCCGTCTCAGGAGAGTTCCTTAAATCCTCATGTTGTCCCTGCATAGCATTTAATGCATATTTGAAAGTTAGCCGATGAAATTCAGCGCTATTGCTAATAGAACAAATAGTTTCTAACCCTAAAGTATAAAGGGTAGTTGCAGCATTTAGAGCGAGAGAAGGATCAATTTTCATCCATTTTATTTCAATGTTGTCCTCATCCTCTAAATCATCAAATATATCGAAGGCTAAGATTAAAAGTTCTATTCCTCCTGCCAATGTTAAAATATGCGAAGAACTATTACCGCTTAATGCTACGTAATGCTTAAAAGAAAGGATACCAAAAGAAAAGTGATTTTTCTCATCGATAAAGTTGATTAAATACTCTTTCAAATCCAAATTCTGAATTTTTCCGTGTACAATCTCCTTCATCTTTTTTTTAATGGACATTTCATCTAAACACATTTCCTTACTAATTATTCTTCACCCTCCCATTCCATTTTACTAAATGGGACATTTAAAGGACAGCAGGTTTTTCGTTTTTTAACAATCATATAATACTTTATCCATTTATTGTATCGGTAGAACGAAAAAAAAGACTTGTTTCCAAGTCTTTTTCACGAAATTTTCATTGCATAATTGTATTTATCGAGTTGATCAATGCTTTTGTTAATGTTTCGTAATGAATCTGTCGTTTCTTTAATATCAAGTTCGAGTCGGAATAACAATTGTTTTACTTCTTCAAGTTTCTTTTCCATCGTTTCCACACTCCTTTTTTTGAAAGATCAATGAATTGTGTATGGTGAACGAGTCCTAGGTATTTGATCTGTTACTAATAGTGTATCTGCTTTCGGCTCATTTTTCACCGAAAAGTATGCAAAAAGATCCTGCGTGACACCGCAAATATCAATAGGCCCTTATACTCAAAGAGATCACAACAAGAACGGGACTATTTTTCTATGTGCAGAAGCGTATTTTTCTGCTCAAATTGAGAAAGATTCTTAACTCCCTTGATTTTAACGTGTTTCGCATTTTTACTAAGCAAGACTATAGTCCTTCATACCGTATTTTCAAAATTGAATATGCGATTATTGGCGTTTCCTGACCGACAAACACCGAAAAAGACCGCAACGCTAAAGTTGTGGCCTTTTCGCTTTGTCATATTCGGCAATTAGGGATCTATACATATAGAAACATCCTTTTTTTTGTGAGGTGCTCCCATGAGATATCGTTATCCCTGGTTTTACGTGTATCCGTATGAGGTACGCCGTCCGCCCGCTCCTGCCAACAATATTGATACCTTTATCCGTTCAGCGAAGCAGGCCGCAGGGATATTTGCGGATGCCCAGCTCGTTCTCGGCCGCATTGCGGGCTCGCGGGAGCTCTCGCGCCGCATTCTGACCGCAGCCGAGCAGTCCGATAAACAAACCATCAAGCGCCTGATCAAACAAATGGGCGTCCGGCATGAAGTGGATACGGTCTTTAATCCCGACGGCATCTATATCAGCCTTATCGGAACGCAAAGCCGAATGATTCTTGCTTTGCGGTGGTCAGAGGACCGCAATCATTTTGCGTCCATAAGATTATGACACCATTCCAGAGCCTCAAGATAACATTCATACGCTTCTTCTTTGTCGAGTTGATTGCCTAATTCCGAGCAAGTGTCCCAGTTGTTGCTTTCAATTAATTTCACAAGCTCAAGCATTTGGTAGTAGTCGTTTTGATGGCCTAATAATGCTTGCCCGACTTCATCTTTTAAAGGCAATTCTTGAACAATTTCCTCTATTTCTCTATGCAGGAGGGTGTCTATGAGAGAAAACATTCCGATCAGCATATAAGAAGCAGGCTGCGGCCGGGATGTCTTTCTCGCCAGCAGTTCGCAAAGCTTTGCTCTTATCAAAGAAATCTTAATGATTTCGTGCTTGCTGGAATGGCCTTTCCTGCTTAAATCCTTAAAGGAAAGGATATATATCCACCGTTTGATTTCATTAAATCCCAGCAACATAATGGCCTGTTGAATGCTTTCAATTTTCTGGCTCAAACGGCTATGGGATGAGTTTAAAAATTTTAAAATTTGATAGGACAGTGATAAATCCCGCTCTATGTACTCTGTCACACGCTTTATGTTAGGCTGCTCTTTGCTCAGTTCGTTAAGCAGTTCATAGTAAGAATAGAAATGAGTCGATAGGTCATGCCCGCTGATGATGCGCGGCTCGCTGAAAAAGTAGCCTTGGAATAATTGAAAGCCGTCTTGGACCGCCTGTTTATATTCTTTTCGGGTCTCTACTTTTTCCGCTAAAAAAATCAGGCCGCGGCAGCCGTAGGTTTGCAAAATTGTTCTGCGTTCCATTCGTGTTGTTTTGAGAAAATCAATTTTCAATATATCAATATAGCTCATGAGTTTTTCCAGTAAGTCCTCATCTTGCGGGTTTATTGCATAAAAATCATCAAGCGCCAGCATATACCCCATTTTTTTCAATTCTTTGCATCTAGAAATGAGGGCCGGCGTGATCGGTATATCTTCAAGGATTTCAATGACAAGCTGTTTCGGATTGAAGGAGGTGGGAAGATTTGAAAACATCAGGCTTTCCGTAAAATTAACAAAACAGCGTTTCCCTTCCGTCAGCTTCTCAATTCCGATGTTTAAAAAGCTGTTGATCACCAAATCTGTTGTTGCCTGATCGCCGTCTTTAGCGCTATACACGTTCTCTTCGCTTTCTCTATACAGCAGTTCATAAGCAACAACCTGTTCTTTTCTATTAAAAATAGGCTGTCTTGCAACAAACACCCTCATTGATTTATCCCCCTTACAATACGCGCGGCTTTCACCCCTAAGTATATCAAATAATTTGACGAAAATTGTCTAAACATGAAAAATAATATATACATAAAGAAAACTGGCCCTTCGCGAATGAAAGGCCAGTTTTTCTTTATTCTTCCTCAAGCTCTTCTTCAATTCTGCTTTTCACTTCGTGGATCCGCTGCATTTTATTGCTCCAGCAGTCCTCGCTTAAATCAACCGGGTATTCCTCCGGCTTGCTGATTCTCTTATATTCCTCCCAAAGAAGGCTGAGGTTATCCTGCACATACTGCTGTATGTCTGAAATCTCAGGGTTTTGGTAGCAAAGAATACCCTTCTCAAAAATCAGCTCATGAAGATCCTTCGCATAAAAATTCGTGACAAATTTGCTGATGAATGTATGAACCGGGTGGAACATTCTGAGCCGCTTCTGATCATTCACCTGCTCATCATAAAGCGCAATATAGTCGCCTTCAGAATGATGGTTGGACTGATTAATAATGCGGTAGACTTTCTTTCTGCCCGGTGTCGTCACTTTTTCAGGATTGGACGAAATTTTGATCGTGTCAACCATTTTCCCGTCCTCTTCAATGGCAACGAGTTTATAAACTGCGCCGAGAGCCGGCTGGTCATAGGCAGTGATCAGCTTCGTACCGACACCCCAGACATCAATGCGCGCTCCCTGAGCCTTTAAATTCATAATGGTGTGCTCATCCAAATCGCTTGAAGCAATCACCTTCGCATCTGTAAATCCTGCTTCATCAAGCATTTTCCGGGCTTTTTTTGACAGGTACGCCAAATCGCCGCTGTCCAGACGGATGCCAATGAAATTAATGCGGTCGCCGAATTCCTTGGCAACCCTAATCGCGTTCGGCATGCCTGAACGAAGCGTGTCATACGTGTCAACTAAGAAAACGCAATCCTTATGTGTTTCCGCGTATTTTTTGAAAGCTGTATATTCATCGCGGTAAGCCTGCACAAGCGCATGCGCATGTGTGCCGGAAACCGGGATATTAAAGCGCTTTCCGGCTCTTACATTGCTTGTCGCGCTAAAGCCGCCGATTAAGGCTGCTCTCGCTCCCCACATGGCCGCATCCATTTCGTGTGCCCGTCTTGTTCCGAATTCAAGCGCAACTTCATCACCAATGACGCCTTTAATCCGGGCAGCCTTTGTTGCGATTAATGTTTGATAGTTCACAATGTTGAGCAAAGCTGTTTCAATCAGCTGCGCTTCTACCAGGGGTGCCTCCACCCTCATAATCGGCTCATTGTTAAAAACGAGCTCTCCTTCTTTCATGGAGTAAAGTGAACCTGTAAAAGATAAGCCGCGCAAATATTCAATAAAATCTTCATGATACCCGAGTTCATCCTGTAAATAACTCAAATCGCTATCCGTAAACTTGAAATTTTCCAAGTATTCAATAGCTTTTTCCAAGCCCGCAAATACGGCATAGCCATTTTCAAACGGAAGCCTTCTGAAAAACAGCTCAAAAATCGCTTTCTTTTCATGAATGCCGTCTCTCCAGTACGTTTCCGCCATATTGATCTGATAAAGGTCTGTATGTAATGACAGGCTGTCATCTTTAAATCCGTACTCTAACACTGTTTTTCCCCTTCCTTACTCTGCCACTTGCGCTCCGATGCTGTTTGCAAAATGGGAAAGAGCCCATGCGTGCCCCTCCTGATTAAAGCTGGCAACAGCTTGTTTATGCACAACAATCCCAAAACCTTTGTTATATGCGTCAACAGCTGTATGCAACACACAAATATCTGTGCAGACACCGGCAAGGTGCAGTTCGCCAATCTGCCGCTCTCTGAGTTTGAGCTCTAAATCAGTCCCCGCAAAAGCAGAATATCTCGTTTTTTCCATGTAGTAAACATTAGGCTCATGTTCATGTTTCTGATATAGAGGCAAAAGCTTTCCGTACAGATCTTTTCCTTCCGTGCCTTTTATATTATGCGGAGGAAAAAGACGGGTTTCAGGGTGATATTGATCCCCTTCATCATGAGAATCTACTGCTAATACGACGTAATCACCGTTTGTGATGAATTCTTCAGTTAAATTGACGATCGCCTCTTCAATCATTCTGCCGGGCTCCCCGCAGGTCAATTTTCCGTCACTCGCCACAAAATCATTCGTATAATCAATACAAATAAGTGCTTTTTTCATAGCCGGCCTCCCCGCCATCAGTATGAGAACATTATATCTTATCTCCAGTTGTAAGTGAATTGCCATGAACAAAAAGACAAACGGTCCGTTTGTCTCTTAAGATTTCAGCACTGACCGATTATAAATGTCGTCCTGAATATATATCAATTCACGATTCACAGCGATGTCAGCCGCAATAACGAGGCCTAAAGGGGTATGAAACTGAAGATCAGATACAATCTTGAAGGGCACTCCGTACCGGTTCGCCATTTGGATATAAGGAGAGTAAGACTGGTACTGAAGCTCTCCATTAACCAAAAGGGTGACGTTATGGCTGTTTTTCATCTCGTGCTCCGCCTCTTTATACGGTTTGCTTCTAAGCACCTGTCCTTTCGTCAGTGCCAAAACGACTCTTTCTCTTAAAGAGCCTAAAAACAAATGGCGCTCGTCAGGCTTTGTCTCCAAAGGCCCATACATTCCTTGCTGCAAATAGAGATCCATTTTATCTTCACTCAAAAGCCTGTCCTCCCGTCTTGTTTGTCTTCATTATCACCTGATCAGGCAGGAGCTAAACTTTCAAGCGCCGCTTACATTTCTGTTACCCAATGAATGATTTTTTTGGCCAGCTCACCAGCAGGGGTTTCCTCTGTATGCCGGCGCAACGACGCTTCCAGCCGTTCAGGCAGAGTTGCTTTATCTTCTTCATAGGAAATGATCGTGCTCCACTCCAGCTGCGGTACCGCTACAAGCGTGCGCAGTTCTTTTCTGTTTTCATGCAGATACACGTCCGTGATCATTCCGGTTTGCGTATTGATATTTGCTTTTCTGATTTTCATAACATGACCTCTCTATTTAAAGACTACCCATATTATACAATAAAAAAGCAACAGCCTCTTGTGAAAAGGCTGTTACCCGTTAAACGAAACTGTTTCATCAGTGATATCGGCATCTTTGAAGAGAGTTTTACTCGTTTGGTTGTTAATCTTCACAAAATCACCAAGCTGAAATGCGCCTGACCCCGCCCCTGAATGAGCGACGCTTTTGGGCGAAATCGCAAATACGTCTCCAAAGCTTGCCGCGGCATTACCCGTAACTGACATGATATAAATCGGCCCCACAATTGCAGGCATTTCCCCACCTCCGCATTGATTTACAGCATCATATGCAAAGAGCCGCTAATGGTGCCCGCCTATTCAGCTGGCTTTGCGTTTTCCTCGAGTCGTGACCGCTGGCGCAGCTTGATCAAGCGGACAATATTCAGGAAGAACGCCTTCACTACCGCATAAACCGGCACCGCTAAAATCATGCCGAGAATTCCGCCGAAGCTTCCCGCTCCGATTAATAGCAAAATAATCGTAAGCGGATGGGTATTCAGCCGCTTTCCGATCACAAGAGGAGACAGCAGGTTTCCGTCCAGCTGCTGAACGATGACGACCACAATAATCGCAAACAGCGCTTTGGCCGGCGAGTCCATAAAACCGACAATGACAGCCGGCGCGGCACCGAGAAAAGGCCCGACATAGGGAATGATATTGGTAATCGCCATGACAATCCCGAGAATCAGGGCATACGGCAGTCCGGCAATTAAATAGCCGATAAAACACGCTGTCCCGACAAAAAGACAGATTAACAGCTGACCCTGGAAATATGCCGCAAGCGTATCGGATAAATCTTTAAAAATCTTTAAGCCTTCTGTCCGATAAGAAGCCGGAAGAATTTTTACTGCCAGATGCGGAAAGCGGTGTCCGTCTTTCAGCATGTAAAAAAGGATAAATGGAACAGTAATAATAACAAGCGTGATGTTTGTCACGACGCCAAACACCGCAGATAAACTGGACGTGATATTTTGCGGCAGGTTTTGGAGAAAACTTGTCAATGACTGTTCAATTTTTGATATCGATACATAATCCTGGTTCATCATCCAGGTAAACCATTGAGAATGGGACAAATCCTTTGTCAGCGCCTGAATCTGTTTTATATAATCAGGAAGGTTGTTAAACAGCCCTGTCACCTGTGAGGTGATGATAGGTCCGACTGACGCTGAAATAAAAGCAAGCAAACCGATAAACAGTAAATAGATCAATAGAATGGATAATGTCCGCGGAATTTTTTTCTCAAGCAGGCGGACCACCGGATTAAATATGAAATACAAAATTCCCGCAATCAGCATCGGGAAAAACAATGTCGAGATAAAAACAATAAACGGCTGAAATACAAATGAAACTTTTGTTGCTACAAAAATAATCAGCAAAACAAATAAAATCTGCAATGTCCAAAAATGGACTTTTGATTTCAACAAGCTTTGTTCCTCCTAGTTTTTCTTTGTCTGTCAGATAAAAGAACTTATACCCCATCATTGTAACAAAAATGAACTCATATCAGAACTCTTAATATAATGAAAGGAGTGTTGGTGATGAAGACCGTGACATACGATACAAATTCAGAACTGGCTTATATCTATGTTCTTCCTCCGAAAAAGAACAGGAATGTACGGACTGAGGAGCTCAGAGTCAATGATTGTCTCCTGCTGGATATCAGTCAAGACGGCAAAATCGCCGGATTCGAATGTTTTGGTGAGGCAGCACACCTCTGTGCCCCATTTGCCGGGAAATCCCGGCTATATGTAAAAGATTCAGACGGTTATCATTTTCGGGTCTGCCAGCATGCTTCAGTCCGTTCCTGCTATACGGTGTACGGTGTCACTTTCTGTTTTTCAGATGGTGACTATCAGGAATTTGCCGGCTTTGACCTTGATGGAACAATGTATCATAGTGCGTTTTTACAGCGCTTAACTGAAAAATAGGACGTCCCGGTGTACGCCTATTTTTCATGCGCAAGCACTGTTAGACCCGCTCGCTGTAATCTGGGGTGACGGAAATCATGTGCTGGATTCTGATCAAACAAACAGAATTTCGGGCTCCTTCAATTGTGATATGGTCAGGTTTTACATCGATCAGTCTGCCTCTGACCGTATCTCGTACTGTCTGTATAACGAACCTTGAGCCGATGAGCTTTTTAATGGTCTGATAGACATAAGGATCGACTAAAGAGACCAGTTGCGGACTACCTTGGTTGACCATACTTTTATCCCCTTTGTGTGTTTTATCTCAGCTTATGCCGCGCTTATGGATAATGACACAGGCTTACCTGATAAAACAAAGGGGTGCGGAGATTTTAGGAGAATACGTTTGGAAGCGGGTGTAAAGGAAGTATCGATGAAGCGGAGACAGCGAAGAAAGCTGGGCGCTGTTCCGTACTTATACAGGCTTTATCACGGATGCCTGGGCTTGATCGATTAATTGGTCCAGTTTTTCTATTTTTTTTCGTGCGGTTGAAGGATCAATTTGGCGGTAATGATGGTGGCCGCCCGGCTCTTCATCCAGTTCGTCCGCTTTTTTGACAATCTGCTGCAGCGTGTTTTTATCTAATTCGCCTTCAGGCAAATAGGAATCTGTATGAAGCAAAATGGCTAGTGCAATCTCTTTTGCCGCTTTCGGTTCCTCGCCAAGCCGAATCAGAAGCTTATGCGCGCGTTCCGCCCCTTTAATGGCATGAATGTCATTTCTTTTGTATTTCTCATAATCCCACTTTCCGTCTGTATACCATTCATAATGGCCGATGTCATGAAGCAGTGCCGCTTTTGCTGCTAAATCAGGATTAATGTCAGCCTTCACAGACAGCCTGTATGCATGATAAGCGCAGGCAATCGCATGTGCCACGCCGGAACGCTGAAGATATTTTTGTGCAATTGGATGGGTGAAAACATCCATTAATGTAACCTTTCTCATGGAAACCCCTCCTTTAGATATTTTTAGAATCCTAACATAATTTGCAGAGAAACTCAATTCTTATGTCACATCATTTTGATCTTCTTATCATCATTGTTATACCCTAAAAGCAGCGTTTCAGTCAGTATATGCGGCTGTTCAATAAAATGCGCTGGCTGTAGCCTTTTGTATAAAAAAAAGAGCAGAAAATATCTGCTCTACAAAAACTCTTTAATATCATAAATGCGGCCGTTTTCCGTCCCTTTTTCTAGTAAAGAAAGCAGCGTGCCGGCAATAAAGTCCGGACTGCGAAGGCTTCCTGTTTCATTTAATTTCCGGAATCGTTCAATGTGGTGGAAATCCTTTTTCGATGAAGAACGGATGACGGCCTGCATCTCAGTGTCCATCACTCCAGGTGAGAACGAAATCATGTTCACCGGCAGCTCTTCATCCTCCTGTTCAAATCCGAATGTCCTCGTAAACATGTCGAGCCCGGCTTTTGAACTGCAATACGCGCTCCATCCCTTATATGGATTTTTGGCGGCTCCTGAAGTAATGTTGACAACCGTCTTTTTGCCGCTGTATGAAGCAAACCGTTTTGTAAACAGCTGACTCAAAAGCACGGGCGCAGTCAGGTTCAGCTGATAATGGCGCTGAAGCTCGTCAAGAGAAGCTTCGCCGGCACGTTTGATCGGCGTTACCATTCCGGCGTTATTGACCAGGGTAATACCAGAATAACGATATGGATCGATGGATGAGAGCAATGTTTCAAATTGCTGTTCAGCTTCTTCGAGATTGATGAGGTCTATTTGATGCTGCGTTAGTTTTTCATGAGAGACATCCGTTTTCGTTCTGGATAAGGCATGGACTTCATGCCCCTTTTCTAAAGCCTGTAATGCAATGGCTTGACCCAGCCCTTTTGACGCTCCGGTGATGATATAAAGTTCCATTGGAAACCTCCTTTTCCGTTATTATTGTACGGCACCTCTTTTACACAACACAAGCACGCGGCCTACGCCTTCTTGTTTTCCTGCGCTGTGACTTTTGGGATGAGGAACACGATGCCTGCAATTCCGAGCAGGATCAGTACGACATAGATCATCGGCAGCAGCAATGATGATGTTTCTTGTTCATCTTCTGTTTCCGTTGATGATGTCTTTGTTATTGGTTTTTCTGCAAATGTAATTCCAAGCTGTTTCGACTGGGCCGCAATCGTGTTGGAATCCTCGGCATTTGTTGATGTAAACAAATCTTTTATCAGCTCGGCGTCCTTGTCCTTCGGTTTATCAAAAGTGATATCCTTCTGTTCCTCAGGCAGTTCTGTTTTTTCTTCATAGTAGGTATCTTCATGCAAATAATTCGTATCGATTTCGATGTCTTTTTTCTCATACTGGTTTGGCGCGACATCTGTATTTTCTTCAGTTTGGGCAGCAGCTGCAGAGGGTATGAAAAGGGAAAAGGAGAGCATACAAATCATGATCCCCTTTTCCATGCTGCGATTACGCTTCATACGTTTCATCGCTTTCTGCTGTGTGTTCAGCCATCAGCCGGATAATCAGCGGCAGAGCCGCGGCAATCACCGTAATGATCAGCAGAACTGTTATTCCCATTGTAAACAAGTGCCCAGTACCGTACTGGATGTCGATATATACTTTCGAAACCGGATCTTCAAATGTAAAGTTCGGCATGATCAAATCAATAAGCGGTGCGACATAGAATAGAATCATTGCCGCTGAAGCAACCCAGCCAGGGATTGATCCGAATCTGAATGCCGTCCGGATGAAGGCAGAGCTTGCGACCAGCAATAGAATCGTAAACACCGACCACTTAATCGTCTGATCGTCCGGCAGTGAATAAATATTCAAACCGAACAAGCTGATCATAAGTCCGACAAGGATATTCAGAATTCCGAATAACGCTCCTTTGACGAGAAGCGGTGCGTTTTGGTAATACGAGCTGAAATAGCCGATTAACAGACTGCTGATCAACACAATGACAAGGATGACAACCGGAGGTACCGTCTGAATTTTTTCTTCCGGAACCTCTCCGCTGATTTTAAGCGGATTCGCTAAGTAATCATATACATAGCCATTGTTTTGCCCGTCTACTAATGTATTTCCGAGTATGCCGTATACGTCATTTCGCACGAGTTTCGTGGAGGCTACATTTTTCCCCCAGTTGTTGTTTAAGGTGTCGGCTTTCGCTTGAACATCATTGACGCTTTGCTGCATGTTGGTTGTGTAATCAATGATGCCTGACTGGCGATCAGACAATGAACCCATCATGTCTGACATTTGCAGCACTTCCTGGCCGACCGTATCTTGGACACTCAGTGCCATGGTGCCAGACAGCCCATCGTTGCTGAACGTCGCAGATTCCTGTGTTGCGCCCGTTACAAGCTGTTCTGACGCTTTTGCGGCACTTTCAGAGATTTTCGTCAGTTCGTCGAGAACACCTGCTTGAGAGTCACGAATAAAGCCGCTGTAGTCATCCGCAAATTTGGTCATTCCGTCGATGAAGGTGTTAATGTCTTCATCAGTTTGCATCGTGTTGTTTTTGAGAGCTTCCCAGCTGGCTGATTCTTCAGGTGAGAGAGCTAGGACTGATTGGACGTTGCCCTGCTGGCCGTTAATGGCGCCGGCTTTTGCAGCACTGTCAATCGTACCGGATAATACAGAGTCATAAACAGACAAATATTTATAGTATCTCATTAAAGCGGAGATGCTTTCTGTATTGATGTCTCCTGAGAATTGAAGCTGATCTTTATTTTCAAGCTCGCGAATCGCACTGTAAATCCCTTCAAACTCCCGCTTCCGTTTCGCTTCGAGATTTTCAAGTTTACCTTCGAGCTTTTTCACTTTGTCTTTCAGGTCATCAATTTCATCAGTGAGACCATTCATTTGCTCTGTTAGTTCCTCTAACTTCTTTTTCAACTCTTCATTATGAGCAGTTTCTTTTTCTTTGAGCTCTTCTTCAATTTGCTTGATTCGCTCAGACGCTTTGCTGAGCTGTTCTTTTGCTTTGGCGATATCAGAAATGTCGTCGTTTCCTGGTTGATCTTGGTCACCAGGCTCCATCGTATCTCCCGTATCTCCGGTTCCGCCTTCATTTGCTAGCTTGATAAATTGAAGGGCTGAGTCAGATGAAGCAGTCTGTTCGGCAGATGTGCCCGTTTCGGTTTGTCCGCTGTCGGACGCACCATCAGAGGCATCGCCGTTCTGCACCTGACCGTCAGTTCCCTTCTGCTGGTCTTGATCCTGAGTACTGCCGTCCGTTTGTCCGTCATTACCGGTATCACTGCTGTTATTGTCGTTCCCTGTGTCGCCCTGTGTATCATCGGGATTTGTACTGCCCCCGTCATCAGGTTTTTCTGGATTATCAGTGGACGGATCGTCTGGTTCAGTACCCGGATCCTCCGGTGTTGGATCCTCTTTTTCAGGCTCCTTCAGATTGTCTGAAATATCCTGAATATCAGCAGCGATATTTTTCAGTTCTTCACGCTGTTTTTCAAGATCAATTTTGAGTTCTTCAGGATCTTCTTCTTTAGGGTCTTTATCTTTATCATTGTTGTCAGAACCATCGTCTATGACTGGGTCGTCCCCTTTCGCAACTGTCAATGCCTGACGTGCCGGGACAAGCAATTCATACACCTGATTTAGTGCAGCCTGTCTTGATGCGGCCTGATATTGTTCGATTAAATTACTTTGGATTTTTGCCATGCCAAGTTCCTGCTGGGACACTTGCCCTTCCCTAATTTGCTGGGCGTTTGCCAGCACATTACTGGTTTGTCCGAGCTGTGACTTCGCTTGGCCAATCCCAGTTGCCAATCCGCTCATGCGTTCGCTGAACTGATTCGCCTTTTGCTGTGCCTGGATGGCATCCAGACCTGTCCGGATTTGCTGCTGTGTTGAATCTTGGGCTGCCAAAAGCAGCTTTTTCTGATTTTCTTGATATTCTTTGTATCTTTCAACTGTATCAATGAATTCTTTCAGCGTATTTTTGGCTTCCTCCGCTGTAGAAGCTTTTTCTTTTGTCGTGCCTTGCGCTTCATTCATTGATTTCTTCAGCTCATCGATTAAGTCTTTTTGCTGTTTGATTTCACCTGCTAAATCATTAGAGCTTGGTTTGTAAAAGTTGTACATGACATTCTGGAATTCAGATTCTTTATTGACGATCTTGTCAAATTCTCCTCTGATGTTGTCCACTTTTTGTGAAACAAAATTCCAGTATAAGGCCGACATTTTTTTGTTCATTGTCTTTTGGGCATCCTCAAGCTCACGCTGAACTTTTTCTTTGTTAACCGCATTCAGGTTATCTTGAATGCTGAATTCGAGCGTTGCTTTTTGAGGATGGTCTTTGTCATAGCTCAAAATGTTTTTTGAGAAGTCTGAGGGAATGTAGACAATCGCATCGTATTTCTTTGAAGCGAGACCGGTCTCGGCCGCGCTTCGGTTTACGACCGTCCACGAATAATCAGGACGTTCACCCAGAACGGCCGCTACTTCCTTGCCGAACTGGGCGGATTTGTCCTCTTCATCAGACTTTACCTCATCACTCAATACGCCTGTGTCTTCATTCACCACCGCGATTTGCCGGGTGGAATTGACTGCTTTTTTCGTTGGGTCGTCTCCGATAAATCGGAAAAACAACACCGGCAGCAGCAAAATGATGATGACGGCGGATATTAACTTGATCAAGCTTTTTCGTTGTTCTGTCATCTAGCACTCTCCCTTTCAGCAGAACATAAAGGAATTTGAACTTTTTGCTCCTTCCCGTTTTCCACAACATATCCGAAGCCCGGCTGAATCTCAGGCTCCTGTCTTTGGTACGGGAGAGGAATGACATTTTGCTCAGATTTTTTCATCAGCAGAATCGCGTGGCGGATTTGCTTCATCTCAGTCGTCAAGGAGTCATAGCCTTTTGAGAATTCGCTGTGATTTCCGCCCGGGATAAAGCTGAACCCAAGATGAGCGTATGATTTCATGAAGTTAGCGAGACGGTCTTGTATTCTCGTATCAATCGTCTGCTGGAATCTCGTTATCCCGTCAATCATCAGCACGACTTGTGAGAATCGCAGATTTTGTGCGTCTCCTTGGCGGACGGCTTCTACATACATGGCCTCTCTTGTTTTGAAAATGTCTTCAGCTGTTTCAATCCACTGCTCAATATCTTCTTTCGTTTCCAAATATGAAACATCTGATTCCTTCGCGTAATGAGATAAGCCGCGGTCAATCGAGTCAAACAGGCCGATCATTTCAGTTTCATCATCAATCAGATGTTCGAGCATTACTTTTAAGACGTTTGTTTTCCCGCGCTGAGTCTGGCCTAAAATCAGGCAGTGCTTATGCTTGCCTAAATCAAAATAGACTGGGCTGACTGTTTCTTCATGAAGCCCGATCGGTACAGATAAAGGCTTGCGTTCCAGCTTGAAGCGGATAGACAATTCTCTCGTAGACAAGCTCTCAGGCAGCATCGGAATCGGTGCCGGCTGCTCCATTGAAGCAAATCGCCCTTGAAGTTTCTGTACGTCTGATTTCAGCTCGTTGAACATGCCGATATCATCATCGGCGTCAACAGGCAGGAACATTTGCGCGAAATAAAGCTCTTCCTTTTGAATGATGACGCGTCCCGGAATCGGCTCAAGATTGAATTTCGGACGGCCGTAAATGGAATATCCTTCTGATTGATCCATGAGATAATGGACAACCTTTGTTTTCAAGTTATTTAACAATGACTGGCGGACAGCATTCACCCGCGTTGCTGTCAGCATAAAGTAGATACCCAAGCTTTGTCCGTCTCTGGAAAGCTGGACAAATTCCGATTCAAGCTCATGCATCTCATCCTTGACAATGTCAAAGTTGTCAATGGTGATAAAAATGAACGGAAGCTCTTCTTCGCTCAGCGCATTGTACATTTTGATGTGGCTGATTTCTTTTTCCCGGAACAAACGTTTACGGCGGTCAATTTCTTCTTTGATGCGAATCATGAACTTTTCAATTTTTCTTGACTGGTCCATCAGGAAGTAATCCGCGGTATGCGGGAGCTTCGCTAATGGCAGCAGCGTTCCGTTTCCGAAATCAAAGATATAGACATGAAGCTCTTCAGGTGTGTATACGTCCGCAAAACTCATCAGGAACGTTGCGGCTGCAATCGATTTTCCGTAGCCCGAAGAGCCGAAGATGCCGATATTTCCATCTTCCATCATCTTATAAGCAATTGGCGCCTGTCTTTGCAGATCAGGTTCATCGACATACGCAAAGTGGAAATGGTCTTTTTCGTTTGAAGGGAAAAGAGTGCGCGGAATACGTTCCGCAAGCGGCGGCAGCCAAGGGCTTGGCAGCTTCTCGATTCCCATTTCATCTTGGATGCGTTCAATTTCGTCAACTACAGCTTCGATTTCGGTTTGAACGTCTTTTTTCGCGTTATCTTCGGTATCAACCTCAGAAAGCGGGATCAGACCCGTATCTGTAACAATCGCGATTTCATCCTCAGTACCGTAGACTTCCTCTAAGTAAGGCGCCCCGCTCCATGCAGATTGGAACAGCTCATACACTTCATTGTTTCCGACCTGCAAATAGCCGCGGCCTGTTACGGTAATGTTTGCGGCATCGCTGTTTTTCAAAATTTCTTTACTGTCGGTGGCATCCTGGACCTTGAGCGCTACTTTAAAGCGCGAGTTACTCCAGATCTGGTCGTCGATGATGCCGCCTGGCTTCTGTGTCGCCAAAATCAAATGAACGCCGAGGCTTCGTCCGATACGCGCGGCACTGACAAGCTCCCTGATAAAATCAGGCTCCTCGCTTTTCAGCTCGGCAAACTCATCAGAAATTAAGAACAAGTGAGGCATCGCCACTTCTGCTTTCCCTTGCTTGTATAACTTTGTATAGTCATTGATGTGATTGACTTGATACTGGTCAAACAGGCGCTGCCTTTTTTTCAGCTCGCTTTTAATGGAAGCAAGCGCACGCATACTGAAGTTTTTGCTTCCTTCAATATTTGTGATCGTGCCGAGGAGGTGGGGAATGTTGCGGAACGGCTGCGCCATTCCTCCGCCTTTATAGTCAATTAGTAAGAAAGCCGCTTCATGCGGATGAAAATGCACTGCAAGTGACAAGATGTAGGTCTGGAGAAATTCACTTTTCCCTGATCCCGTTGTCCCCGCAAGCAAGCCGTGCGGACCGTGTGCTTTTTCGTGAAGGTTCAGATACACAATGTCATCTTTCCCTTTATAGCCGATCGGCACTGACAGCGACTTCGACGATTCACTTGTCAGCCATCTTTGCTGAATGCCGATTTCTTTTACTTCCTTCGCATGAAAAAGCTCCAGGAACGATACCGTTTCCGGAATGGAATTCGTAATGCCGACCTGGTGGTTCAGCGTCCGCAGCGTGCGTGAGAACCGTTCGTTGTCCTCACGCTGATGATGATCGAGACGGAACGGAATTCTTACCGCTTTTTTCTTTTGTATTAAAATGTCGCCTTCATGCTCATTAATGTAGCGGACAAGAGTTGTAATGTTTTCCGACAAGCTTTCCTTTGTTTCCGCCGCGACAATTGTCGAGATGCCCAGATGCTCATGCTGTCCTTCTAAATATTCGAGAATGACATGTTCAGAGATCAGCTGCTGATTCGTGATGACAAATACAAAATGCGGTTTGAACTGCAGTTTTTCTTTGTCATCTTCGAGATCACGCTCTCTGATCAATTCGTAAAGTGAAGACAAGAGCTGATCTCGGGTTTGCTCATTATAAATAAATCCTTTTGCATAAATATGGGGCATTTGAAATTGCGGAAGCCACTTCATCCACTCCCAGTCTTTATACTCTTCTTCATGAAAAATAAATACAAAACGCAAATCGTGATAGCTGTTAAAGAACGACAGCTGTCCGATCAACTGGTGAATCTCATTTTTCACAATTTGCGATTTACCGACAAGCCCCATCGGACCTTCTGCCAAATCGACCGTCACCGGCGCATGGCGGATATCTTTATAGACGCGCTGCATGTGCTGCGATTTCTCCATGAGGTCATCGATATCACGATTCGCCAAGTCTCCGCCGCTCATATTGATTTCATAGCTTGACGGAACTGTTCCCGTCCCAAGCCGCAGTTGCAGATAATCCTTGCTTTCAAGTGATTTTTCCCAGATCCGATCACTGATTTCACTTGTTAAGTATTTCATTTGTTCAAATGAAGGAAAGTGAAATTCAAGAACCTGCTTTTGCTTTTCAGCAAGTGCCTGAAGCTCTTTCCGCTTATTGTCTAAGTAAAGCTTATATACACGCTCCCGTTTTTCCTCGCGTTTTTTCCGCTGGTTTTTATCCCGGAAATATTGCACTGTCGAGGTAATGAGAGTCATCATAAACATGGCCAAAGAAACGAGTATAAATATGCCGCGCGGCTGGATGATGGCAACTACGCCCATCACGATCAGCATCACAAGCGGAGGCAGGATGACGAGCCACAGCCCTCTGTTGGTTTGATCGCTCTCCTGAGAGGGAAAACTGAAAGAAACGCGGTCATCCGGCAGATCGTATACCATCCGCGGCGTTCTTCTGTACTGCGGATATTTTTTCTGCATCTCTGTACTCGGTTTGACCGTTTCTGTTAACGCTGTTTCAAACTGGGCATAATGAACAATTTCTAAAAGGTCATGTTCCGTCACCCTCATTTGCGTGAAGTTCCAGAATATTTCATCCCCCGGCTTGAGCGGCGTATTGGCGTTGATTTTCTCTCCGTTCAAGAAGATCGTTCCGCTTTCAGGGCGGACCGACCAGCTGCCGCCTGCACGAAGCAAAGAAAACGTGCTTTGTTCTGCAAATGCAAAATCTTGCGGATTCAGATAAATATCTGCATTCGTTTTTTCTGAGGAACATACAATTTCATCCCGATTTCCCGTAAAATAAACGGATTTCTCAGGTTCACTGCCCGTCAATATCAAGCGTATATCCTGCTGATCCGTTTGGAGAGTAAATGATATATCCGTCTCAATCGTGCCGAGACAATCATTTCCCAGGAAAACTTCGTATTGGCCGCCGGATTCCTTTCTTTGAAGAGAAATGACTCCGCTATTAAATGGAATGGAGCTGATCGTAACAGAATCCTTCACATCAGGCCCTATGGTCACCGGATGAGACGACGGGAGGTTAGACAGATTTAATTTTTGAACGTTATTTTGGTAAAAAACCCATAATAGACTCAAATGGCGAACCCCCTTACGGCCGAATGGCAGCATGCGATGACCTGCGCTTCATGTCTCACGTTATTTGTCATCTTTTTTCTCATCTTTCTTTTCTGTTTCTTTTTTCTCGTCTTCTTTTTTCTTCTGTTCTTCTTTTTTCGCTTTTTCCTCGGCTGCGGCTTTTTCTTCTGCCGCTTTCTCTTCTGCTTGTTTTTCTTCGTCTGTTTGTGTCTGTTCTTCGCTTGTATCGACTAACGATGTTTCAGAATTAGACTGTTTATTTTCTTGACGTTCTTTTTGCGCTTTTTCAAGCTCACTATTTACTGAGTCAAGTTCTTTTTGTATGTCTTCATCATTTGTATCCTCAGATAAAAGCTGCTGTTTATATTTAGCTAGGGCAAAGTAAATATAATCATTGTATTCCAGCTTGCGGCCGATACTGATCGCTTCTTTGTATTCTCCTCGACCATAATCAATCCAATATAAGAAATGCTGAGGGTCTGATTGAAGGGTGACTAAATTATTTTCTATATTTTTGGTTTTTGCACTCCCCAGGTTTTCGACCTCAACATAGGACGTCGCCAGCTGATACTGCACCGATTCAGGCAGGCTTTCCGCATCGTACTTGGACAGTGTGCTGATGACTTCACTGTACTGCTTGTTTAAGAACGCACGGTTGCTGTCCACTATCGCCTGGTGCTTTGGCTGCGCGAAAAATAAGGCGTACATCGAATAAATAAGTGCCGGTACAAGCAAAACAATGAGCCCCAGGCCGATATATCGCTGGATGTTCCACTTCTTTCTCGGGATATGTATGTATGTTTTTGCTTTGGCTTCGAGCTCATCAATATGGGTTTGAATCAGCTCGAGCAAATCATCATAGGATTCAGCATCTAATATCGCCTTTGCCTCTGCGGAAAACGTCAGCGTTTCATTGAATTTCAGGTAGTCTTCAAACGCAAAAGCGCCGTCAACTGCCAAAGCCGCTGCCGCTTTCAGCTCCTGCCATACTCTTTCCTCATCACGCTCGTAAGGAGGAATGCTTTCTTTTACTCCATAATGGAGAAAATAAGGCGTAAGCCCTTTATCGAATACAATGTTTTCAGGAGCGACAATCAAATTCAGCCTAGACAGATTGTGCTGCTGTACGGCTTGAACAAGCTGATAGGCAAACTGCCATTTACTTTTTTTATCCTTAGCTTTCATGAAGCGGAATGCTTTATAGGAGGAGGGAGGTTGGATTGTGATGATTACTTCATCATCCGTCACATCGATTTCTTTATGAAAAAATGGATTTATATCTTTGATCACGTTAGCTTCAAGACCGTCGAGAAGCTTTATTTTTTCCCGTTGAAAGGTAAATGTATAGCCGGCATCTGTTTTCTCGGCAACAGCTTCTAATTGGTTTTCTAAATATGATTTTTGTTTACCTGACATTCAACCAGATCCTTTCATAATATTTCAAGCCGGTCTCCGTTTGTAATGCCGCAATCAGACAGCTTGCATTCTCCGGAAAACACCTTATCCTTGTTCACCACTCTGATCCAGTGCCCTTCGCGCGGAGGCATAGATACGCTTTGGGCCTGCCAAGCAATATCAATTACTTTTTTCACCGGGTGGTAATCTGACAATCTGAGATCAAAGACACTGCCGTTATAATGTTTCAAATCTATTGTAATATCAATATACATTTAGGATCACCCTTACATAGAAAGAGCGCCGTCTTCTTTTGAATCAGGCGCTCCTTCCCTTTCATACTGTTATCCGCGGATTTGATTTGCGATGTCTTGGTCAGTAGACTCAAGTGTATTTGCTGTTTGATCAAGCTGCTGATTCACATCTTGAAGCAAATCTGACATTTTGATAAATGAAGGTTTGAGCTGCTCGTATTGATCTGCGAACGCTTCGCTTGAAGCACCTTCCCACATGCTTTTCAAATCAGAGATCATTCGGTTTAAACGATCAACCTGATTTAATACTTCTTGGCTTTCAACGCCGTATTGCTTCGCCATCGCTCTTAGCTCTTCGGGTGTGACACGAATTAATCCTGCCATATTCCTCATTACCTCCTGTGCCATCAGCCTAAATATGGGCTAATTCACTTATTTTTAGAACGTCATTATTATAAAAACAGTTTTTCGGCATAGTCAAACAAATATGTTTTAATTTTACAAAATGAGTCCAATGGTTTACCCCGAATCACTTAAAAATGACATATAATGTAAAGTAAATAGGTTTATTTTCTTAATCTCCTCTTCATTCTCCGAATAATCCAAAAGACCCAAATAACTCTCCAACTCCCAAAAAAAACCTTTCAGAAAATTTGATGCTACAGCACCATTTCTGAAAGGTTCAGTTTTTTCTTTCCTTAATTAGTCTCGCCTCCGATGACTTTCTTAGAAGATTAATAGGATAAGCTGTCGTATTATATGAGGCATACAACTGTCCTGCAAAAAGGCGATTACACCGCCAAATGTATATAGAACGTTTCTCTCATGAAATTGTTTTTTTGCTTCTGTTCTTTGTTGTTGATTTTCACAAACAACAACAATCATAATAAAAGGAAGGGGATGAGATGTCAAAGAGAAATCAAGCACGAAAAGTAGGGAGATTTATGACCATGCCGAATGATCCGTTTAAATATAGTTTTGACAGACTTGAAGATGTTGCTGATCATATCAGCGACGTTCTGCGGTGCCCGATCACCATAGAGGATGTTAACCACAAGCTGCTTGCCTACAGTACACACAGCGACTGCACAGACCCTGCCCGGACCTCTACCATTATTGGCAGAAGGGTACCGGAGAAGGTGATTAACAAGCTGTGGAAAGACGGGACAATTCCTGCTCTCTTAAAAACGGACCAGCCGATCAGAGTCAAGCAAATCGATGAAGTCGGGCTGAGCAATCGCGTCGCTATTTCGATTTGGAAAAACAAGCAAGTACTTGGCTTCATATGGGCGCTTGAGATCCAAAAAACATTGTCCGATGAAGATCTGCTGACATTGCAAATGGCAGCAAAAGCAGTGAAAAACAAGCTTCTCAAACTTCAAATCAGAAAAACGAAAAATGAAGAACGCAGCCAAGAATTTTTCTGGAAAATGCTGACCGGACACATCCATCAGGAGGATGATATGGCGGATGGGTTCCATAAGCTTGGAATGGCCGCTCCTTCAGAGTTTTCCGTTATGATCATCCGCATAAATGGCGAGCTGACTGAAAAAATCGAACAGCAGCTGCAATATTTACAAGAAACGACCCAGCAGGTTTACGTGCTGCTGGCGACCGTAGATTCCAATGAACTTATTATATTAACCTCACCCAAAACAGATCATCCTTTTCAAGATTTAAAACAGTTTGCTTTAAGTACGCAAAAACAGCTGAAGGAGCGGTATAAAATAGAAGACGTTTCTATCGCTTTTGGCGGAATATACAACTCTATTTCTTTTGTCTCCCGCTCCTATCAGGAAGCATTGTCCGTCTTAAAAACGAAGGAACGGTTCACTGAAGAGACCAAACATCTTTTCAGCTTTTCTGAGTTAGGCATTTATCAATACTTAGATGTCTTATATGAAAAACGGAAACAGGCGGGCCATTATAATTACTCGCTTTCCAAACTGGAACAATATGACCGGGATCACCAGTCAAATCTGGTAGAGACGCTAGAGCGCTTTATTGAAGCGGACAGCAACGTGAATACCGCTTCTAAGCTGTTAAATATACACGTTAATACGTTGAATTACCGCCTTAAGCGGATCAGCCAGATCGCTGAAATTGATTTGAAAAATGTGAATCAAAAATTCACCATCTATTTAGATATCAAACTTCGGCACATGGATTTGTGAAATTTCACAAATCCATGTTTTTTTATTTTCTTAATCAAACAAAGAATTTTCCAAAATATCAAGCTACACTAAAAATATCACAGATACAGGAGGAGACAGATATGATCATAGGGGTTCCTAAAGAGATAAAAAACAATGAAAACCGTGTCGCATTAACACCCGGGGGCGTTTCTCAGCTCATTTCAAACGGCCACCGGGTGCTGGTTGAAACAGGCGCGGGAATTGGAAGCGGATTTGAAAATGAAGCCTATGAGTCAGCAGGAGCGGAAATCATTGCTGATCCGAAGCAGGTCTGGGACGCCGAAATGGTCATGAAGGTAAAAGAACCGCTGCCGGAAGAATATGTTTATTTCCGCAAAGGACTTGTGCTGTTTACGTACCTTCATTTAGCAGCTGAGCCTGAGCTTGCACAGGCCTTGAAGGATAAAGGAGTAACTGCCATCGCATATGAAACGGTCAGTGAAGGCCGGACATTGCCTCTTCTGACACCTATGTCTGAGGTTGCGGGCAGAATGGCGGCGCAAATCGGCGCTCAATTCTTAGAAAAGCCTAAAGGCGGAAAAGGCATTCTGCTTGCCGGGGTGCCGGGCGTTTCTCGCGGAAAAGTAACGATTATCGGAGGAGGCGTAGTCGGGACAAACGCGGCGAAAATGGCTGTCGGACTCGGTGCAGATGTGACGATCATTGACTTAAACGCAGACCGCTTGCGCCAGCTTGATGACATCTTCGGCCATCAGATTAAAACGTTAATTTCTAATCCGGTCAATATTGCTGATGCTGTGGCGGAAGCGGATCTCCTCATTTGCGCGGTATTAATTCCGGGCGCTAAAGCTCCGACTCTTGTCACTGAGGAAATGGTAAAACAAATGAAACCTGGTTCAGTCATTGTTGATGTAGCGATCGACCAAGGCGGCATCGTCGAAACTGTCGACCATATCACAACACATGATCAGCCAACATATGAAAAGCACGGGGTTGTGCATTATGCTGTAGCGAACATGCCGGGTGCTGTCCCTCGTACATCAACAATCGCCCTGACTAACGTTACTGTTCCATACGCGCTGCAAATCGCGAACAAAGGGGCAGTAAAAGCGCTCACAGACAATGCGGCACTGAGAGCGGGTTTAAACACCGCAAACGGACACGTGACCTATGAAGCTGTAGCAAGAGATCTAGGCTATGAGTATGTTCCTGCCGAAAAAGCTTTACAGGATGAATCATCTGTGGCGGGTGCTTAATTCACAATGAGCTTGCAGAAAGATTTCTGCAGGCTTTTTTATTTTTTAAAAGGAAAAAAGAGACCATTTCACGAATTATGACTATGAAGTTGATCATAAAGGAGGATTCATATGGCTGTTCAGCAATATGGCGTGTTAAAAGGCATAGTCTTAGACATGAAGCGGGAAACAGATGATGACAGTCCTCATTTCCAAGTCAAAATGCTCGGTGAAGAGAATACGTATTACAGGTGCGCCATCAATGTGATGTCCAGTTCTGAGGAATCTGAAGTATTGTATTTGGCTGACGATCAGTTTGATTCGGGCTCAATTACCATCCTTCCGAACATGCCGTATGGATATACAAGGATCAATGAAGCAAACCGTGAAGTGGCACTGGATTATGTGCGGGGCAATTTGTTTGACCCGCGGGAAATGAAGCCTTTGCCTCATGAAATCACAGGACCTGATAATGATTTAAATGATTTTATTGAAACCTATATGAAGAAAGCACAAGATGAGAAAGCGCCGGTTTATATATTCGGTTCAAAATTCGGCCCTGAACAGGCTGCAGATAAAATATTCGGCTTTACCCCGACTAACGGAATGCACAATATCCATATGAATCAAGGGAATGCAATGGATACGCGCTGGAAAAAAGACAACGGCTCTTGGCATGACGGGGGTATTCTGATTCAGTTTGCAGATCAGTGGGCCGCTGTGTTTTTAGCGTTTTTATCCCAATCTTGGTGTACCGATGAAAACGGAAACCCGGTCAGAGATTGTGATCATACCCAAACGTCTGCGTAAGATTAGAAAAAGAGACTGCGGCGAGCAGTCTCTTTTTGATACGATTACACATTTTCAACAGTCTTTAGGCTGTTTGGCCTCATATCGCTCCAATGCGATTGGATATAGTCCAAACAAGCTTCACGCCCTTTTTGCTCATGAACGACTGTCCAGCCGCTCGGCACATCTATAAAACCGGGCCATAGGGAATATTGGCCTTCTTCATTGATCAGCACCAAATACGTGCCATCCGCATTTTCAAAAGGATTTGCCACTCTATTTCTCCTCCCTTATTTATTCAACTCTTCCAATTTGACAGCGAGAACCTTGCCGATTTGAGCCAGAGGTTCCGGCTGACATAAATCTTTATGACGGCAGTCGATGTCGATTTGTTCAATCTGTCCGTTAATATAAGGCTTCCACGAGTCAGGTTCAATCGGGTCAAACCATTCAGGAATGATTGTTGATCTGAAAAACAAAACATTTCCACGGAAGGTTTTCGGCTTATAGGAACCTAAAATGCCGACAGAATTGACATACGTATTCTTCAAATTTAAAATGACCGTTTCATCCAGGCTCGCAAGCGCACTGCCGTCACGGCGAAGAATCTCAATCGCCGCTTCAAAATCTAGCGGTTTTTCCCCTAAGCTGTCTGGATCATACCCGCCTAACGCCAGAAGGGCAATAAGCGCTTCCTCATCATCCGGTGCCTCTTTTATAGGAAGGAAGTGGTTCGGATAGGCGTCCAGCATCACCAACAGGGATACTTCTTCTCCTTGATTTTGCAGCTGGGTAGCCATCGCTTGAACGACATTCCCGCCCAGGGACCAGCCCAGCAGATGGTACGGGCCTTTTGGCTGGACCGTTCGGATTTGTTTAATGTAATCGGCAGCCATGTCATCAAGTTGTTTCGGAAGCTCCTCGCGCTGCCCGATTCCCCGTGCCTGCAAGCCGTAGATCGGATAATCTGTTCCTATATTGGTCATCAAACCGGCATAACACCAGCTGAGCCCCCCTGCCGGATGAACACAGAATAAAGGAGGCTTGTCTCCGCTTGTTCGGAGCGGCAGCAGAACGTCAAGAGCGCTTTGGCTTGATCCCATTTCAAGTCTTTCAGCGAGCCCGGCTACAGTAGGTGCTTCGAACAAGTTGCCGATGCTGAGTTCAACGCCGAGCGCTTCACGAATGCGGCTCATGAGCTGTACAGCAAGCAAGGAATGTCCGCCTAAATCAAAGAAACGGTCATCAATGCCGACACGCGGCAAGTGAAGCACCTCCATAAAGAGGTCACAGAGAATTTCTTCCTGCGGCGTTCTCGGTCCTCGTCCTGTCACTGCCGCTGCGAAATCCGGAGCGGGCAGTGCTTTACGATCAAGCTTTCCATTCGGTGTCAGCGGCAATTCTTTCATCGTCACAAAGGCAGCAGGCACCATGTAATCCGGCAGTCTCTCCGCAGCATATTTGCGCAGTTCCGCCGTATCAAATGTTTCTTCCGAAGGGATGACATAAGCTGCTAACCGTTTATCTCCCGGCTGATCCTCACGAACGATCACTGCCGCATCTTCAAGCTGCGGATGCTGAACAAGCGCGGCTTCAATTTCTCCCAATTCAATCCGGAATCCCCGAATTTTCACTTGATGGTCTGCACGGCCGACATAGTCGAGAGAACCGTCAGCGCGGAGGCGGGCCACATCCCCAGTGCGGTACATCCGGGTGCCTGGAGGACCGAACGGATCAGCTATGAAGCGTTCAGATGTTAAACCAGGCCGGCCTAGATAACCTCGTGCTAACCCCGCTCCTGATACATACAGCTCTCCGGCAACACCCGGCGGAACCGGCTGCAGGCGTTCATCCAGCACGTATACACCAAGATCGGGAATGCCGCAGCCGATCAAGCTGTTTGCCCGTAAAGCTGCCATGCTTCGGTCTAATTCGATATAGCTCACATGCACCGTCGTTTCTGTAATCCCATACATATTGATAAGCTGCGGTCTATTTTCAGGGTGGCGGTTGTACCAATCCTCTAAACGGCTGAGTTCAAGCGCTTCTCCGCCAAAAATGACATAGCGCAGACTGAGTGCCTGTCCGAGATCCGGCTGTTCCCGTTCCGCCTGCATAAACTGATAGAAAGCAGACGGTGTCTGGTTCAGAACAGTCACCCCCTCTTTGACAAGCAGGCGCAAAAACGCTTCTGGCGATCTGCTGACGTGGTGAGGTACGATCACAAGACGTCCGCCATGCAGCAGAGGACCCCAGATCTCCCACACCGAAAAATCAAACGCATAGGAATGGAACATGGTCCAGATATCGTCTGAGCTGAAACGGAACCAGTGCTCAGTCGCTGCAAATAAACGTGTTACATTTTGGTGAGGAATCATTACACCTTTTGGAACACCTGTTGAGCCGGATGTATAAATGACATACGCCGTATTCAAAGGCGAAAGCGGCTGAGTCCTGTCCTTATTTTTTGGATTCTCTGCAGGGTACGTGTTTAGTTTCTCTGCCAGCTCGGGATCATCCAGCACGATTTTCGGCACGTTTTCAACTGGCGGAATGTGATCTGCTGCTTTAGTGTTCGTCATGATAAACGCAGGCTGGGCATCTTTTAGCATAAAAGCAATTCGATCAGCCGGATAATCCGGATCAAGAGGGAGATAAGCTGCCCCGGCCTTTAGCACCGCCAATAGGCCGACAGCCATTTCCAACGATCGGGGCAGTGCCAATGCCACAAATTGCTCCGGCCCGACACCTTCACTAATCAGCATTCGGGCAAGCCGGTTTGCTCTTTCATTCAGCTCTGCATAGCTCAGTTCCTGATTTTCATATACAACGGCAATGGCATCAGGACGTAAAGCAGCCTGCTTCTCAAATTGCTCTGGCAAACATGCGGGCGGAATCTTTTCAGATACACTTTGCCAATCAGTCACCATGCTGCTGCGTTCCTCTGGTGCAAGAATATCCAGATTTCCGATTTGCTCGTCAGGATCAGACTCGGCAGCCTCCAACAGGCGCATCAATCGGTCAGCAAGAGCCTGAGCAGTTTCCCGCTTGAAAAGATCAGTGCTGTATTCAAGCAGTCCTTCCATCCCGTTTGGTGTCCCGTCAGCAAGGCGATCTTCACTGATTTCCAGCGTCAAATCAAACTTGGCAGAACCGACACTGTTGATTCGCAGGCTGCTCTCCATATCAGGAAGATGCAGTTCAGCGTCCGGTGTGTTTTGGAACGCAAGCATGATTTGGAATAAAGGATGCGTCGCACGCGAACGAGCCGGATTGAGCACCTCTACAAGTCTCTCAAACGGCAGATCCTGATTGTCATAGGCGGCCAGATTCACTTTCCGTACTCTGTCTAGAAGCTCACGAAAGCTTGGGTCACCGGACGTATCAGTTCTGAGCACCAATGTATTAATAAACAGCCCTACAAGATCGCCCAGCGCATCATCATTCCGTCCCGCGATCGGACTGCCGATCGGAATGTCGGTGCCCGCCCCGAGCCTTGTCAATAAAGCGGCGAGACCGGATTGAAGCACCATAAACAGGCTCACCCTATTTGTGCGAGCCAGCTCCTGCAATCGCTTATGAAGCTCGGGCTCAATACGAAAATGAATCGTATCTCCATCATGACTCGGCTCAGCCGGACGTGAATAATCGATTGGCAGTTCAAGCTGATCAGGCAGGTTTTTCAAGGTTTCTTTCCAGAAAGCAAGCTGACCGGCAATCAAGCTGTTTGGATTATCCTCGTTTCCAAGCAGTTCTTGCTGCCAAAGCGCATAGTCTGCATACTGCACAGCAAGAGGCGCCCATTCGGGAGATCGTCCGTGGCAGCGAGCCGCATAAGCCGTCCCAAGGTCTCGGGTCAGTGGTGTTAAGGACCAGCCGTCCCCGACAATATGATGGACGAGAAGAAGCAGCACGTACTCGTCAGGACCGATCACAAAAAGCTCGGCACGAAAAGCAGGTTCAGCTGCAAGATCAAAGCTGTAGCGTACAGCTTCGGCAAGCCGATCAGAAAGCTCCTTCTCAGCAATTTCAGTAACATGTAACTCAGGATGGGCTTGATCGGCATCTAAAATATGCTGATAGGATGTCCCCTGTGATTCAGGGAAGATCGTCCGAAGGCTTTCATGACGGCAGACGAGGTCATAAAGTGCCGCTTTCAGCAATCCTTGATCCAACTCACCTGACAAACGGACAGCAACCGGAATATTATAAGTAGGACTCGGTCCTTCCAGACAATGCAGGAACCATAGCCGGCGCTGGGCAAATGATAGCGGGATCTTTTCAGGCCGCTCAGCTCTCTGCAAAGCGGGACGTGCACTCTGCGCCAAATCAAGATGGGCAGCGAGTCCGGCTACTGTCGGTTCGTCAAAGAGCTTGGCGATACCAAGTTCGGCTCCCATTACCTCGCGAATGCGGCTCATCAGACGGGCTGCAAGAAGAGAATGGCCCCCAAGCTCGAAGAAACTGTCATCGATACCGACGCGTGCCAAACCGAGAACCTCTGCAAACAAGTCACACAATATCTCTTCCTGAGGAGTCCGCGGGGCCCGATCACTGACAGATGTGCTGAAGTCTGGTGCCGGCAGTGCTTTCCGGTCAAGCTTGCCATTAGGTGTTAATGGCAGCTCGTCCATCTCCACAAACGCCGCCGGTACCATATAATCAGGAAGACTAGCCCCCATATAACGACGAAGCTCTGCAGTATCAATAGCACCATCAGCGACTACATAAGCCGCCAATCGTTTGTCTCCCGGCTGATCTTCCCGTACGACAACCGAGGCCTGTTCAATGTGCGGGTGATTGGCAAGCACGGCATCAATTTCTCCAAGTTCAATTCGGAATCCGCGAATTTTGATTTGATGATCCGCCCGCCCGATATAATCCAAAGACCCATCGGCACGCCAGCGGGCCTGGTCTCCGGTCCGATACATCCTAGTTCCCGGCGGTCCGTATGGATCTGCAACGAAGCGCTCCGCCGTTAAATCAGGGCGATGGAAATAACCTCTGGCCAAGCCGGTGCCTGCAATATAAAGCTCTCCGACAACGCCCGGCGGCACCGGCTGCAATCCATTATCAAGCACATACACCTGCGTGTTCCAAATCGGTTTCCCAATCGGAGGAACGCCCTGCAACCCTTCTTCAAGAAAAGCTGCGGCAGACCAAATCGTTGTTTCAGTGGGACCGTATAAGTTCGTGACTGAACAATGAAGGTCTTGAAGCGCCTGCAAAAGACCGCTCGGCAGCGCCTCGCCTCCTACAAGCACTCTAAGCCCCCGAAGTTTCTCAGGTTCACTCGTTACCAAAGCGTGCCACAGTGTCGGTGTCGCCTGCATGATGTTAATATCGAAATTTTCAATCATTTGAGCTAATGCCTGCGGCTCACGGATCGTTTCTTTCTTTGCGATCACGATTTGCGCTCCGCTAATCAGCGGAAGATATAACTCTAATGCTGAAATATCAAAAGCGACAGTCGTCACAGCCAACAGCCTGTCTTCTTCTCCTAGAGAAAACGCCTCCTGCATGGACAACAGAAAATTGCTTAAGCTTTTCTGTGTCACAACGACTCCCTTCGGTCTTCCTGTTGATCCTGAGGTATAGATGATATACGCAGGATGGTCAAGAGAAACCGATACATCCGGATTTTCCGGCGAATAGCGTTTTATAATCTCCTGTGTAACAGCCTGATCAAGCACAAGCTCCGGTACAGCCAGGTCATCAGGCAGACTGGCTGCTATTTCCTCAGTCGTTATGATGCATGAAGGTTTCGCATCCTCCAGCATGTAAGAAATGCGGTCGGCTGGAAACTCCGGATCAAGGGGGAGATACGCCGCACCAGTCTTGAGCACACCAAGCATTGAGGCCACCATCTCAGGGGAACGCGGCAGCGCCAAAGCGACAAACTGCTCCGGACCAATCCCTTTTTCGATCAACAGACGCGCGAGGCGGTTTGCCTCTTCATTGAGCTTTCGATAGTTGACTTGAATGTCATCACACATGAGAGCGATACGTTCTGGCGTAAGAACTGCCTGCTTTTCGAACATGTCCTGAAGGCTGACCAGCTTCTCGGATTTTGCCGTCTCATTCCATTTAGAAATGACTTTTTCTTTCTCCTCTGGCAACAGAAGCTCCATTTGCCCAATCAGCATGTCCTCTCCGGCAGAAGCCGTTTGCAGCAGCTGCAGGATACGCTGCTGATGAAGCTTAATATCAGACTCACTGTATACCTCAGGATTCGCATCAACATCAATTCGCAGCCCGCTGCCGTCTGTTCTGTCATATACATTGATTGATAGATCATCAACAGGACCGGCTGAAAGATTATGCGTTGTGCCCCGGGCCCCGGCAAAGTCGAGACCGTAATCAAACGGCATAAGATTGATTTGAGGGCCAAATAATCTATGATTTTCTCCTATCAATTTCAGATCGCGCCGAAGCTCTTCATGGCGATACTTATGATGTCGCCGAATGCTGCGGATTTCCCGGGAAATTTGCTGAATCAGTTCAGAAAAGCTCATCGAAGAGCTTACCGTCAGCCGGAGCGGGAGAAGGTTCATCACCATAGCCGGTACATTCAGTGACGCGGACCCTATCCGACCCATCATGGGCAGGCCGAGCACAACATCCTCAGAGCCGGTCATACGGTGCACATAAACAGCTGACACCGCAATCATGACTTCATGCCAGCTTCCTGAGAAATAGCGCGCCGCTTCTTTTAACGCGTTTACATCAGACGGAGGCAGATATGCCGTATGACGAAGAAAACTGTTAGATGTTCTTGGCGCCCGATCAGCCAAGCTCACAACTTCAGGTGCATCTGCAAAACGGTCCAGCCAGAATTGACGATCCTTCTCATACTGCTCTGATCCGCGATAATCTGTATCCTCCTCCAAAATGGCCTGGAGAGACCCAAAGGAACGGCCTTTAGCTGTTTGTCCTTTTATAAGCGCAGTATATGTACTTGCCACACGCTGGGCTATCAGGGAAAAACCGAAGCCGTCGATCGCTATATGATGAATGCGCTGATACCAAAAGAAACGATCAGGCCCGGCAATAAACAGAGCTTCATTGAACAAAGGGTCATACCCTAAATCAACCGGCTTTGCTAAATCAGCTTTCATCCAGTTTAATGCTGTTTTTTCCGGATCAGGCTCAGAGCTGACGTCAATGACGTGCAGCTGTACATCCGGAGACGGGTTTATCATCTGCCAAGGCCCGTCCATATTTTCACCGAAGCGGACATGCAGCGATTCCGCTTCCTTGATCACGTGCCGCAAAGCTTCTTCAAAAAGAGCAATATTGATTGGTCCATTGATTTCTATATATTCCGCTGTATTGTAGATTGGATTGTCCGGATCAAGCTGCTGAGCAAACCATATGCCAGTTTGCGCCCCGGTCAAAGAATATTGAAGATCTTTTGTATCAGGCATCCGTTTGTTTACCCTCCTTTTATAAATAATCCGCGTTTGGCAGCACTTGCTGGCTGCGGGTTGTGAGCAATTTCTGCCATTCTTCGATCGTTGGGCGTTCAGCCAATTCCACGAAAGTCACCTCTGCCCCTTCACGGCGCCATTGTTCCACCAATGTCATGATCCTTACCGAATCAAGACCACGATCGAGCAAATCCTCTTGATCTGTGATGTCTTCCGGTGTTTCTTGTAGAAGCTCAGCAATTTGTTTACGGATATTCTCACATGTAAACACATTCTTTTTGCCAGTGTTTGCTGACGTTTTTTGAACGTCTGCCGGCGCATTCTGCAGCTGATCAAGAAGACTGTCAGTCATCACGGTAAACGCACAGCGTCCAGCCGCATAGTCCAGCGCCATTTGATGTTTTTCTAATGAAAAATCAGCAACTGCATCTCCCACAAAAAAGGCTTTAATATCCTCCATAAATGCTTCACATGCTGTAACAAGACAGCCGATATGGGCGTAAATTCCTGTAATGATCAGCTGATCGCGTCCCTCTTTGCGCATCATTTCAAGCAGATTCGTTCTCTTAAACGCGCTGTATCTCCATTTTGTCAGCACAAGATCATCATCCTCTGGTGCCAGCTCGGTTATAATTTTCTCCTCATAAGGACCGCTGTTTAATCCCGGGCCCCAAAAGTCTGTCAGCAGCGCACGGTCATCCGGATTTTGGCTTCCCGGCTGTGCGGTATAAACAACAGGAATCCCAAGCTGAACACATTGATTCTTCAGCTTTCGTATATTCGCTGAAAGCTCTGTTACCGGAGACGCTCCCGCTGTGAAAGCATCGACAAAATAGTTTTGCATATCGTGAATTAACAAGACAGCCCGATTCGGATCAGGCACCCATGAGACTTTGTTTTGCGGCATATCAGATGCTGTCGGCATTTGATACGGCTGAATGGCAGGTATAGCCATATGAACACTTCCTCTCAAATTGTTGATTTATTTTTTTGACCCTGCAAGAAGTTTCTCGGAAATGGCTTCACGAAGAGCCTTTTTGCTTACCTTTCCTACCCCTGTCTGCGGAAAGGATTCGACAAATTCAACTCGGTCAGGGATTTTATATGCCGCCAGTCCGCGCTCTCTCAAAAATGCTTTGAGCTCTGCGGCTTTTGGGGCTTCATCCCGGGGAATAATGAACACACAAGATCTTTCGCCAAGAAATTGATCAGGCATGGAGACCATTGCCGCATCATGGACAGCCGGATGCGCCAGCAGATGATTTTCTACCTCTTCAGCCGCAACCTTTTCTCCTCCACGGTTAATTTGATCCTTCGCCCGGCCTTCAACGACAATATACCCGTCTCGTGTCAGCCTGACGATATCACCCGTGCGGTAAAAACCGTCCTCAGTAAATGAAGCGGCGTTATGCTCTTCTGCCTTATAGTAACCTCGAATTGTATACGGTCCCCGCGTCAGCAGATGGCCTGTTTCACCAGGTTTTACGTCGCGATCATGATCATCCCAAACACGCACTTCATCATATGGGGACATCGGTTTTCCTTGGGTGTTGACAATGATCTCCTCAGGATCATCCAATCTCGTATAATTGACGAGACCCTCTGCCATTCCGAACACCTGCTGCAGCGTGCAGCCGAAAACAGCTTTTACCCTGCGAGCGGCTTCAGCACTAAACTTGGCACCGCCGACCTGCAGCACTTGAAGGCTGGATAAATCATCACGGCGTGAGGATGCCGCATCCATCCATACCATCGCAAGAGGCGGAACAAGAGCGGTTATCGTAACCTTTTCCCGTTCAATTAAAGGAAATGCGTCATCTGGACTTGGAGAAGGAGATAATACCACTCTTCCTCCAGCGTATAATACGCCGAGAACGCCAGGTGAGCTCAGCGGATAATTGTGTGCCATCGGCAGCGCGGCCAAGTACACCGTGCTGTGGTCGAGCCAGCAGACCTCCACACTCCGCTTCAGGCTGTATATGTAGTCATCGTGGGTCCTCGGAATCAGTTTCGATAGCCCGGTGCTCCCGCCAGAAAGCTGGAGGAACGCCACATCCGAAGATTTGACTTCAGGCAGTTTTACAGGTTCTGTATGCAAATCCTCCAGCGGCAAAAATTCCTCTGCCTCACCTGCGACAATGACGTGTTTCAAAGTCGGCAGCTTGCTTTGAACTTGTCTGGCAAGCGTACGGTAGTCAAAACCGGAATAAGCGTCGGGAATGATATATGCAGCCGCTTCAGCAAACTCGCAAAAATATGTAATTTCACTGCTTCGATGAGAAGGCAGTGCGAAGACTGGAAGCGCCCCCAGACGGAATAGCGCGAAAATAACTTCAAAAAACTCTTTGATATTTGGCAGCTGCACCACGACACGATCCATCTGTTGAATGCCGAGCTTCTGAAATCCGGCAGCCAAACGATCAACCCTTGTGTCAAGCTCTTGATAGCTCCAATGGGTGTTCCCGCATGTAATCGCAATGCGGTCGCCATATTTGGCTGCCCGATCTCTTAACAAATCTCCAAACGTCTCGCCGGCCCAGCAGCCATTCTTTCGATAGGTCTCAGCTAACTCATCAGGCCAAGGCGTAAATCCTTTCAGCATGTTGCATCCCTCCAGCAATTCATTCTGTTCATATGTGATCCACGCCCATTGCCCGCAGCATTGTCCGAAACTTTGCGGACGTCTCCTGAAGCTCGTCCTCGGGCTTTGAACCGGCCACAACACCAGCTCCAGCATACAGGCGGAGAGAGCGTTCTTCTGCTTCTGCACAACGGATGGTCACGATCCATTCTCCATCACCGGCATCGTCACACCATCCGACCATGCCGGTAAAGAAACCGCGGTCAAATGGTTCAATGCTGAGAATCGCTTCTCTTGCAAGATCAGTCGGTGTTCCGCAGACTGCTGGCGTCGGGTGGAGAGCCGCCGCCAATTCAAGTGCGGTTACAGACGGGTCGGAAAGCTCTCCCTTAATCACGCTGGACAGGTGCCACATCGTTTCCGTTTTGATCAGTGAAGGCTTCTCCGGAACCTCCAGCGTCCGGCAGAAAGGTCTCAGCGCTGCCGCAACCGCGTCAGCGACAACCGCGTGCTCATGAAGATCCTTTGCGGAAGAAAGCAATTCAGCTGCCCGGCGCTGGTCTTCAACAGGATCATTACTGCGCGGCCTTGAGCCGGCTAATGGGTTGGAAACGACCTGTGTTCCCATCCTTGAAACGAGAAGCTCCGGACTTGCTCCGAGCAATGTTCGGCGGGGAGACGTTTCCTCCTGACTGGACACGTCTGCGGCAAACGTGTAGCCATGCGAGTTATGCTGAGCCAGATGGCGAAGCAATTCATCCGTCTGAATCGGTTCAGGCGATGTCAAATGCAGTGATCTGGACAGGACGATTTTGCTGAGTGTTCCATCGGCAATGCGCGCCAGCCCTTGTTCAACACCATTTTTATAATCCTCAGGTTCAGGAACAGGCTTTATGTGGTATGTATGCCCAGCCTGCTGTTCCTTTTCCTCACGATCAAATTGAAGCGGTCCTGACCAGCGCACTTCTTCAGGTACAACGAGCCGCGCTGCTTTTACTTGATCAAAAGGAACGGCCCCGACAACAAGCGGCCGGCTTTGCCCTGATTGTTTTGCCTGACGCAGCGTCTCTGCAATTCGGCCAGAAAGGGTTTCCATTTGGTTTTGCCCGTCTGCCTCCGGTACGATTTCACATATACCTTTCGCTAACAGTACACGATGAGGAGACGCTAAGAAAAAGGCGCCCGGCTGATATTCATGAAGCAAATGCTCCGCTTTTGTTTCTGTTATAACGTTTTGATCCAACATTCTCATGAACCTCCTTTAAATTCAGTTACACGCCTAAGGTCGCGCCGCCATCTACGCATAAATTATGCATCGTAATATGCCCTGCCTGGCCAGAAACCAAAAAGAGCACCGCATCCGCAATATCCGAAGGCTTGGCTAGTTTTTTGAGCGGGATCCCTGTTTTAAATGTCTCAAGTGATCCTTTTATGACTTGCTCCGCTCCATTCTCGTCGGCCCATAATGACCACTGCATGTCAGTTTCCGTTGATCCGGGAGATACAATGTTGCAGCGAATATTGTATTCTGCAAGCTCAAGGCCAAGGCATTTCGTAAACATCACAGCCGCAGCCTTTGAAGACGCATATGCCGCCATAGATGTTCTTGGTACACCGGCAGCATTCGATCCGACTGTTACAATCGAACCTGATCTTCGGTCCATCATATATTTGCTGACTGAACGCGAGGCGTTAAATACGCCAGTCGAATTCACTGAGAACGTCGCCTCCCATTCCTCATCGCTAAGCGAATGGATCAGTCCCGGGCGAAGGACACCCGCTACATTCACTAAAATATCAATCGGCCCCATTTCACGTTCGATGCGCGCCGTGATCTCGTCAATCGCCGCGCTGTCTCTCACATCCGCAGGAAAAGCTTCTGCATGGCGGCCTTCTGCTTTGAGGCTGCTCACAACCTTTTCCAGCTTTTCAGGATTATAATCAACTGCCGCAATATGTGCGCCTTGACTGGCAAGCGTCCGCGCAACAGCTTCGCCTATTCCTTGGGCAGCCCCTGTTATAAAAGCAATGTTTCCCTCTATACTCTTTGCATTCATATCATCAATTCCTTTCTTCGCTCTAAATGCCGAACAGACATCCAGCGAAAAAGACTGCTGCGCCTTGAAAAACGCAATCCATTGATAATGATTATCATTATCAATTATAAAAATAATCATATCCAAATGTCATGTGACAGTCAAATATAATTTCAGTGACAAATATTTTTTTAAAGGCAAGGCTGAGTATGTCTCAGCCCATTGAAAGATGCGGTCCGTCAGGGTGAAGCGCAAAACGCAGCGCCCTGCTGACCAAAACAGGAAGAACTGAAATATGTCCTTCTCCTGAAAACTCGCAAAATTCTGCCCGTATGCCTTGTTCAGATAAAACGGCCAGCCGCTCATAAAGCTCCCTTGCATTATCATTCATCCGGCTTTTATGATGCTGCTCTAATTCTCCTGCGGCAAGCAGGATATTGATAGGCTGATTGTTTTTCTTGGTGAGAGAGACGAAATGGTCCGTTTTCTCGAGAATAAACAGTTTATTCCAATGAATGGACGGACTTCCTGCGATATACGTTTGAAACGCATCGGGCTTTGTTAGCAGCACCTGCAGCACGAAAAGCCCTCCGAGCGAATGGCCAAAGATTGTTTGTCTATTTTTATCAATCTGGTAATCTCGTTCTATCTCCGGTTTTAAATCCTCTTCAATAAATCTGAAAAAGCCCTCCGCTCCGCCATGCTCCGGCCATTCTCTGCCGTCGGGCCTTTCCGGCAGCTTCGATTGGGCTGTTGGCATTGTAAAATCCCGGTGGCGTGCTGAAGAGAAAGGCTCCGCTGTCTCATAGCCAATGCCGACGATCACTGCAGGGATCACCCCGGTTTTTTCGGGTCGGCGTCCCTGTAATCGAACGGCTTCCGTCATCGTTCCGAAGACAGAATTGGCATCCAGCAGATAAATCACAGGATAACCAGCGGGTGGCGGCGGCGTACTAGGTTTCGAGATAAAAATGTGATAGGTACGGTTTTCATTGCGTGAAGACATCATACGCACTTCCGTACCAGGAATCGTAAATGCGTTTGATGTCCCGCCATTTGTCCGGTCTGTTGTTTGCTCTTTCATGCAGTACGACATTCCTCTCCTTAAACTAAACCGCAATGTATGATAATGATTTTCACTATCAACTAGACACCTCAAATAATAGGTTTTCTTCCAAAGAAAGTCAACTTTTTCCCGAATAAAAAAGGCACCTTGATCAAATAAGGTACCTGAAGACTATCAATATGGAAGTAAAAACCTAATAAAGATGCAGATTGTCCTATTTGAAATAGAACCTTAATCCCATGTAAACCTTTGATTTTGCCAAGGATCGCCTCTCATGTGATAGCCATTCCGCTCCCAAAAGCCAGGGTGATTTTCTTTCGTAAATTGGATGCCGCGCAGCCACTTGGCGCTTTTCCAAAAATATAGATGCGGAAATACACCCCGCAGCGGAAAGCCGTGTTCAGGGGTTAAAGGTTCGCCATTATGCGCATAAGCCAGAAGGGAAGTTTCCGCTAAGAAATCATCAAGCGGCAGATTGGTCGTCCAGCCCTCTTCAGCATGTAAAATGACGTAGCCCGCTTCTTCTTTTACACCCGCTTTTTCCGCTATATCACAAGCCCGCACGCCTTGCCACACATTATCAAGCCTTGACCATCCCGTGACACAATGAATGTCATTTTTCGATTCATACCGTGGAAAGGCTTTGACATCTTCAAAGCTTAGCAGCATCGGATGGTCAACCAAACCGTACACTTGAAGATTCCATTTCGTCATATCTTCGTAATATGGGACATCTCCGGTATGAAGCACAGGAAATGAAGTGGTGACGTTTTGATTTGGCGGCACTCTTCCAGATTGATCGGACTGTCTTGTTTTTCCGAAATACATATGGGCCTCCTTTTTGTTAACCTAATTTAAAATCATGTTGACAATCTTTTTGTTCTTTATTACTCTATGATTGTGTATGTCAACCTAAGGGGGAACAACGATGAAACAACGTAAACTTCGTGCGGGAGATATGGCGCTGATTGGCATGTTCGCCGCACTTATGGCTGTCGGGGCCAACATTACATCAGTAGCACCCTTTTTACAAGTAGCCGGCATTCCGCTTTCGATGCAGCCGTTTTTCTGTCTCTTGGCTGCTTTGCTTCTTGGCAGCAAACGAGCAGCGATTGCCATGATTGTATATGCACTTGTCGGATTGGCCGGAGCGCCTGTGTTTGCTCAATTTTCAGCAGGCTTCGCACCGTTTGCAGGGAAAAGCGGCGGGTTTATTATCTCATACATCCCGGCAGCATTTGCAGCGGGATGGTTTTTAGAACGAAACATTCAGCCAAGTAAAATTCGATTTCTCATTGCTTCACTTATCGGAACGGCGATCATGTATCTCATCGGCACTACCTATATGTATCTTGCACTGAAGCTGTGGATTCATACGCCAGTGAGCTACGGCACGGCTTGGGGCTTTATGATTTGGTTTATGGTAAAAGATACAGCGCTGGCTGTGATACTGTCGTTTATCGCACCAGCAATCTACCGCTCTATTCATAAAGCAACCGGCTTTAACAGAAATCACATATCGTCCATGTAAAGCCGTTCTATTGGACGGTTTTTTTATCATAACGAGAAAAGGCTCCCCAGTAAAGGGGAGCCTTTTTCCTATAAAACAAGCGCTGCAATCCAGCCAAAGATGACAAGCGGAATATTATAAAATATAAACGTCGGCACACAAGTATCCCAAATGTGGTGATGCTGGCCGTCCGCACTCAAACCTGAAGTCGGTCCAAGCGTACTGTCACTGGCAGGTGAACCGGCATCGCCAAGCGCAGCAGCAGCCCCGATAATCGCAATCGTTGCCATCGGGCTGAATCCTAGCTGCATGCATAGAGGCACAAAGATGGTTGTGATAACAGGAATCGTCGCAAAAGAAGATCCGATTCCCATTGTAATTAATAAGCCGACAATGAGCATCAGCAATGCGCCCAAGGACTGACTGTGTCCGATAAAACCGGCTGACGTTTTGACCAGTGACTCGACATCTCCGGTTTTCGTTAATACGTTTGAAAACCCGGCTGCAACAAGCATGACAAAGCCGATAAAGGCCATTAAAACCATTCCATCAGTAATCAGTGAGTCCGCTTCATCACGCTTCATCACACCGCTGACAAACAGAACAATCAGACCAGCGAGCGCCCCCATAATCATTCCTTCCACTCCCAAAGTCTGAGATAAGTAAAGCTGGACGCCGAGTGACACAACAATGGCTAGAACCGCGATACCAATACTTTTTCTCGTATATGGCGATGCTTCTGCACCTGAAATGTCTTTTGTTTCATATTGTTTCGGTTTACGGTATACGATCACTGATAAAATAAGGCCGACAACCATACCTGCAACTGGAATAATCAGTGCGTACGGAATGTCAGCAAGCGGAACGTTTAACCCGGCATCCGCCATATTGTCCTTCAGCATACCTTGGAAGATTTGGCCGAAACCGACCGGAAGCAAAATATAAGGAGCCGTTAAGCCAAATGTAATTACACACGCGATCAGACGGCGGTCCATTTCAAGTTCATTAAAGATTTTCAAAAGCGGCGGAATCAGCACCGGGATAAACGCGATGTGAACCGGAACGACGTTTTGCGAAAAACAAGATACAATTAAAATAATCAGCACAATCAGCACCTTAGACAGTGCTTTTTTTCGAGAATCTTCTTTATTTCCGATTAATTTAACGGAGGCTTCCACCATTGCGTCCGGAAGACCTGTTTTCGTCAAAGCGGCGGCAAACGCGCCAAGCATGGCATAGCTGACTGCAACGGTGGCATTTCCGCCGAGACCGTCTGTAAAAGCTTTAACCGTTTCGCCAAGACCGAGCCCGCCTGTTAACCCGCCGGCCAAGGCGCCTATAATTAATGCGATAACAATATTGACACGCAGCAGGCTTAATACAAGCATAAGCAGGACTGCGATGACGACTGCATTCATGATGATACCCCTCCAAAAATCCTTTAGTTTGCTAATGTAGTAGATAAATAAAGTACGAACGTATCGTATCATAACCGATCCACTTTAGTCAACTAAAGATTTCGGAAGAAAAAATCCCTGCCGCATCATACAGCAGGGATTTTTCATTACTCGTTTTTATCTTCTTCCAATGTAAATCGCTCCGCAAGTGTAGCCAGTGTTCTTGCCATAACGCCAGTAGCCCCGGCCGGTCCGAAGCAGGTTGCTTTATTGGCAGTCGCTGTGCCTGCAATATCAAGGTGAACCCAAGGTGTTGACTCAGCGAATTCACCAAGAAACGTTCCCGCCATAATCGCATGTCCCTCGCGTCCCGGTGAATTGTTGAGATCCGCCATTTGGCTGCTTTTCACGCGTTTTTTATCCTTCTCTGTTATCGGCAGCTGCCAGATAGCCTCGCCGCACTCTTGTGCAGCATCAGCTACCTGCTGGTAAAAGCTTTGATCATTTGTCATTGCACCGGTTGTTTCTGTTCCTAATGCCACAACGACGCCGCCGGTAAGCGTAGCTACATCGACAAGAACTGACGCGCCATGCTGTTTCGCGTATGTAATGCCATCTGCAAGCACTAGCCTTCCTTCAGCATCCGTATTAAGGATTTCTATTGTTTTTCCGCTTAAAGATACGATCACGTCATCCGGCTTCATGGCCCCGCCGGAGATCATATTATCGGTTGATGGAATAACGCACAGCACGTTTTGCTCAGGACGAAGCTCTCCGATCGTTTCCATAGCCCCGAGAACCGCAGCTGCTCCTCCCATATCTGATTTCATGCCGACAATTCCAGATTTCGTTTTAATGGAGTAGCCGCCTGTGTCAAAGGTAATTCCTTTCCCGACTAGTCCGACGACGTCTTCCCATTCCTTTTTGCCCTGGTATTTCAACACAATCATTTTCGGCGGTTCGGTGGAGCCTTGGTTTACCGCAAGTATTCCGCCCATACCGAGCTCTTCCATCTCTGATTTCTCCAATATTTCACACTCAAAATCATATTTCGCCGCAAGCTCTTCAGCATACGAAGCGAGGTCAGTCGCTGTCAGCATGTTTCCCGGCATATTCACAAGCGTTCTAGCCGAATTTGTCCCTTGTCCGTATGCCTGGCCGACGCGAAGCCCGGCCTGCACTTCCTGTGTATCTTCATCTGTTACAACATACACGGCTTCAATTTGTTTGTCAGGCTCATTTGATTTGTGCTTATAATCCTGCACCTCATAGGAAGCAAGCAGGCAGCTCTCAGCTAAAGCATGCGCGGCATCGGCTGGAGGCACGTCTTCCGAAATAAACGTATCAAGCAGAACAGCAGTTTCTTGTTTTCGATCTTTATGAATGGCTTGAAAAACATGAGCAAAACGTTCCTTCGCCTGTTCAAACGAATAATTTGCTTCTCTCCCCAGACCAACGAAATAAATCCGTTTCATACCCGCAGAAGATGGAGGGAATACTTTTGATACTTGATTCGGTTTCGCAGAGACATCACCCTCTTTTAAAAGCTGTGTCAGATGGCCTTCGAGCATTTCATCAATTTCCAACGCTTTTCCTGTCAGCTGGCTTTTTTGAAAAAGCCCGACCACAAGGGTTTCTGTATGCTCTGATTGTTGAACCGCATAAAACATGAGGCTTACACTCCTAACGTAATGGGTATTTGTAATGAACAATGGTATAATAGGAAAAACATTCTTTCCACTATACTTATTTTAACAAACAACAGTCTAAGACTTGCTTTTTTCTTTTGAAACACGAAGGATTTTTCAAATAGAAAGGATGTCGCCGATGGAACTTTTAACGAATTTTCCTTTATTATCAAGCCTGGCCGCAATTATTTTTGCTCAGGTCATCAAAGTGCCCATACAGTTTATCGTGTCCAGAAAACTGGACTGGTCGCTGGTCACAAGCACAGGCGGCATGCCCAGCTCTCACTCCGCAGCGGTCACTGCACTTTCAACAGGCGTAGCCTTGGAGCATGGATTAGACTCCTCACTCTTTGCGGTTTCCGCCATTTTCGCCGTCATAACCATGTTTGACGCAACTGGCGTCAGACGTCACGCCGGTGAGCAGGCAACAGTCATTAATAAGCTTGTCATTGATTTTAACCGTTTCGTAAATGAAGCGAAGGACTTCCCTAAGGCTGCAGAGAAAGAAAAGCAAAAAAAGCTGAAAGAGCTTCTCGGACATCAGCCGATCGAAGTCTTTTTCGGAGGACTAACAGGTATTTTACTGACATTGGTACTCGCTTACTTTTTCATGTAAAAAAACGCTCCTGCTTTCGCTGGAGCGTTTTATTCTTTCACAGTTTTATATTGATTTCTGAACACTTGCAAAGATTTTGTTTCATTGAGCTTCTCAAGCTCATCCTCGGTAATTTTTCCCGTTCCCTTTTTAATCACATATACATCAAGGGTTTTTTTACCCCATTCATTGTATACATCTTTGACTGTCTCAAAGTACAGATCAAGGCGGTTACCCTTAATAGCCGATCCTGTGTCGGCAACAACTCCGAGACCGTAGTTCGGAATGAATAAAATTGTTCCGATCGGGAAAACGGACGGGTCAGCAGCAACCGTGGAATATAAATCCCGTTTCACTTTCACACCTGAATATGTAAGCCCGTATAATGGATCACCGGGATTTTTGCCCGTCGACTCAGCTCCTGCTGTGTAGCCTGTTGCTGTTACTCTTTGGACTGGATATTCATCCCAATCAAATGCCTCTTCTAACGGTTTTGTCTTATCCTCAGCCGCGGACGTGGTTTGTGTTTGTTTCTGCTGCAATGCTTTTAATGTCAGTCCTGCATGCTTCAAGTGCTTTTCCTGATGTTCCTGCACCCATTTTGACAAGTCCTTCGCTTCAATTCCTGACACTGATAAAAATGTCGTGCCAAATGCAAGCAGAAATAAACAGGTCATCAGCAAACGTCTGATCATATTCACATCATTCACCTCTCCTCCGAATCATTGTTCCCAAGTGGAGAGAGCATTATTCAAAATGATGAATGAGCTGAACGCATAAAAAAAGCTTTCTTTAGAAGAAAGCGGCATTTAAAACATTTGATATCCTCTTTTTCTGAGCATGTTGATCGCTATACCGGACACGATGGCGCCGGCCAAACCGCTGACTAAAATCAGCACATCAGCAGCCGCTAATGATAAGACACGATGAAACAGGCTGGCAAAGGATTCTCCCGGCGACTGGACATAGCTGATCAGCTTTTCTTTGCTGATAATGAAAAGGCATACAATCGGATAAATCACAGCCATAATCCAAGACATTCTCAGCAGCATGTTTAATAAGAAACCGATTCCAAAAAACAAGACAAAAAACAAAACAATCGAGATGATTACGACTGGCAGACTAATCAACCTATTCCACCCCCCTGCGTTGTTTTTAGTGTAACGCGGGGGTGGAAATAAAGTCAACGGCTGGAAAAAGAATGACTGTCTTTTCCTGTCCCCTGGCAAGACGGACAAGTCTCTGAACCGCCGAGAATCAATTGAAAATATCCTTTTCCTGAACAAAATGGGCATGCATGTGAAGCGGTTGTCGTTGCAGTTTTCATCTAATCATCACCCTTTTTCTTAATTTTCTGATAATATACCATATCAAGCTGTCAACAATAAAGTCAGATCATGTGACAAATCTTTTGATGTAAGCGGAAACATACTTATTTTCCTCTCGTTCTCTTTTTATTTTGGCGTTTTTTAATAAAGAAAACCCGCTTCCGCGGGTTTTTAGAAAAACTTGAACTTGCCTTTTTTCAATGTCAGTCCGAGTCCGCCAATCATAAACAGTGAGCGGTTATCAATGACTTTTTTCATAAACGAAGCAGGCGTGCCTTTCAGCTTTCTGCCATAAACAACCCCAACCGCGTTATGCTCGCCAAGAGAAGCCACTGTTCCCTTAATGTCCGGCTTGAATTCCTCAAGCTCTCCGCCTTTAATAAGCCTGCCAAGGTTTTTAGCGACCGTTATGCCCTGCTGCATTGCAATTTGCGCAGTCGGCGGATACGGGCGCTCTGTATCTTCATTCATAAACAGCGAGCTGTCGCCGAGAATAAAGACATTGTCATGTCCCGGGGCGCGGAGATCAGGGTTGACTTTGACTCGGCCGCGCATATTCTCAAAACCGGCTTCCTCCACAATCGGATGACCGCGGACACCTGCCGCCCATACAACGGTTTGCGATTTGATCTGCTCTGGTTCCTCATCTTTTTTGCCGACTCTGACTCCTTCCGGTGTACATTCTTGTACAGCCGTGCCGATCTTGAACTCAACTCCGTTTTCCTCAAGATAATGTACGGCATAGTCAACAAGTTCCGGATCAAAGCCCGGCAAAACGGTCGGCGCTGCTTCCACACAAATGATGCGGACAAGGCTTCTGTCAACGTCATATTCCTTACAGAGCTCCGGCACGCGAGCAGCCAGCTCGCCAAGAAATTCAATTCCCGTAAATCCGGCACCGCCAACAACGATCGTTAACCTGTCCGGCCGCTTTTCCGCTTCCGTATTGTAAGTCGCAAACTGCAGCTCAATATGTTCCCGCAGCAGGCGCGACGTGTTGATGTTGGCAATCGGAAACGCATATTCTTTTAAGCCTTTAATGCCGAACGTTTCAGGCACGGCGCCGAGCCCGATGACTAAATAATCGTACTGCAGTTCTCCATTCGCAAGCACAACTTTTTTCTCATCAATTTTGATTGCCTTTACGGTATCCTGTACAAAATTCACCCGTGACTGGTTGATTACATCTTTTATCTGATAACGGCAGCGGTCATGATGGAGCGTACCCGCGCTCGCTTCATGCATCCATGTCGTTTCATAATGATAATTGTGTTTATTTACAAGCGTAATGTCAGCATCATTCGGCCCGACATACTTCGTCAGCCTTGTCACCGTCATCAATCCGCCATATCCTGCACCTAAAATCACGATTTTGGGCTTATTCAATGCCATCACATCCACCTTCTCTTTTTTTGCTTTTGTTAGACCCATAATAAAATCATCATTTGTGTTAGCTTCAGCTTATTGGCGGGATTTTATGAAATATATTGAAAAGTTTTTTGTGAAGTCCTTACCCGTAGCACTATTATCATGTTTATCCGGCTGGCCCAAGAAACATTCAGAAAAAGATCATTTCATTTGGTTATTATCGTAGCGGCCTGCGGAAATATTTTCAAGAACGGATGGGCACGTTAGATCCTTACGATTTTTTCTGCTGACTCGTCAATTTGAACGGCAATATGGTATAATTAATAACAATTTTCATTTAGGAGGCAATTTTCGTATGCGAGAGGATACAAAGGTTTATGATATTACAATTATAGGCGGGGGACCGGTCGGCTTATTCACCGCTTTTTACGGCGGGATGAGACAGGCAAGCGTCAAAATTATCGAAAGCCTGCCTCAGCTCGGCGGACAGCTTAGCGCCCTATACCCTGAGAAGTATATATATGATGTAGCGGGATTCCCGAAAATCCGTGCGCAAGAGCTTATCAATAACCTAAAAGAGCAAATGGCAAAATTCGACCAAACCATTTGTCTGGAGCAAGCGGTTGAATCTGTTGAGAAACAAGCGGACGGCGTGTTTAAGCTTGTAACAAATGAAGAAACCCACTACTCTAAAACGGTCATCATCACTGCAGGAAACGGCGCATTCAAACCGAGAAAGCTGGAACTTGAAAATGCCGAGCAGTATGAAGGCAAAAACCTCCATTACTTCGTTGATGATCTGCAAAAATTTGCCGGCAGACGCGTTGCGATCCTTGGCGGTGGAGATTCCGCGGTTGACTGGGCGCTTATGCTTGAGCCGATCGCAAAAGAAGTATCGATCATTCACCGCCGCGACAAGTTCCGTGCGCACGAGCACAGTGTGGAAAACCTTCATGCGTCGAAGGTTAATGTCCTGACACCATTCGTCCCTGCGGAGCTGATCGGCGAAGACAAAATCGAACAGCTAGTGCTTGAAGAAGTGAAAGGCGACCGCAAAGAGATTTTAGAAATTGATGACTTAATCGTCAACTACGGTTTCGTTTCATCTCTTGGACCGATCAAAAACTGGGGTCTGGACATCGAGAAAAATTCCATTGTCGTAAAATCAACAATGGAAACAAATATCGAAGGCTTCTTTGCAGCAGGTGACATTTGTACATACGAAGGAAAAGTCAACCTGATTGCCAGCGGCTTCGGCGAGGCACCGACAGCAGTGAACAACGCCAAGGCTTACATGGACCCGAAAGCCCGCGTACAGCCTCTTCACTCAACAAGTCTTTTTGAAAATAAATAATAAAAAAGGAGCTTGTGTCTGCGACACAGCTCCTTTTTTATTTGAAGATATTTATATAATTCAATGCAGTTCCTACAACCAGCGCAATCACAAGGGCTGCGACTACCCAGATCATTGCCATAATAATGCGGTCCTGAATCTTTTGGGACTTCGGTATTTTTTCTTCGTTTTGGGCCATTTTATTCGCTCCTTTCCCATGTCCATGCCAAAAGAAAGCTTGGTGCTGAACGACCAAGCTTTGCTGAACGTATATCATTCGCGTTTTGATCCGCTCTCTAAGACCATTCGTTAAAACTATGATACCTAAACTCACCCTGCATGACAAGCTTCGGCACTTGCACCACACCTGCCAGCAAATCATAATGTTTGACATCCTAAATAAAACAGAGTACATTATAGAAGGCGAACATTTCATATATTATACTTTTAAATATTCGTTTTTAGGAGTGAAAAACATGGAAAACGTATTTGATTACGAAGATATTCAGCTAATTCCTGCAAAATGCATTGTAAATAGCCGTTCAGAATGTGATACATCCGTACGTTTAGGCGGACGTACATTTAAATTGCCCGTCGTCCCTGCCAATATGCAGACGATTATAGATGAAAAACTAGCGATTTCATTAGCCGAAAATGGCTACTTTTATGTGATGCACCGATTTGAACCTGAAAAACGGATTGATTTTATTAAAGATATGAACGCACGCGGGTTATTCTCTTCTATCAGCGTGGGCGTCAAAGATGAGGAATATGAATTTGTCCGCCAACTGGCAGAAGAAAATCTGACTCCTGAATACGTGACAATTGACATTGCTCACGGGCACTCAAATGCTGTCATTGAAATGATCCAGCACCTTAAAAAACATTTGCCGGACAGCTTTGTTATTGCTGGCAATGTCGGAACGCCGGAAGCGGTCAGAGAGCTTGAAAATGCGGGAGCGGATGCCACTAAAGTCGGCATCGGACCGGGAAAAGTATGTATTACGAAAATCAAAACCGGCTTCGGCACAGGCGGCTGGCAATTAGCAGCGCTGCGCTGGTGTGCCAAAGCAGCCAGCAAACCGATTATCGCGGATGGCGGCATCCGCACCCATGGCGACATCGCAAAATCAATCCGATTCGGCGCAACGATGGTCATGATCGGTTCACTATTTGCCGGACACGAAGAATCGCCAGGCCAAACGATCGAAAAAGACGGAAAGCTTTACAAGGAGTACTTCGGCTCAGCCTCTGAATTCCAAAAAGGCGAAAAGAAAAATGTCGAAGGCAAAAAAATGCATGTGGAGCATAAAGGCTCAATCAAGGATACACTGATTGAAATGGAGCAGGATCTTCAATCTTCTATTTCTTATGCAGGCGGAACAAAGCTTGACGCCATCCGCAATGTGGATTATGTGATTGTGAAGAATTCCATTTTTAATGGGGATAAATATTAATCATAAAAAAACGCCAAGTCAGCGGTTCTCCGCTTGAGTTGGCGTTTTCTGCTACTTCTTCAGCAAAGTAAGCTTATATTTGCTTTTTGAATTTATTTTCCATCAGTTCTGCCATTTGTTTTGCATTTGGATTTTCTTCATTTTGCAACTGTTCAATAATGTTCATATAATCCGTTTCATTTCGGTTCTGGCTTAATTTATATGCCGCTTGAATATCTTCCACCTTAATCTTAAATCCAACGATACCTTTCAATTCACGTTCTAAGAGTTTTGGAGAAAGCTTATCCCATAAAACAGGATTGTCACGATGTTTTTCGTATTTCTCCAGCATGATTGTTAATTCTTCTGCTAATTCATCTTTCTCTAACATACTTGCTTTTCCATACATGTGGACAGCCTGATAATTCCACGTCGGAACATTTTCGCGCGAATACCAGGAAGAAGAAATATAAGCGTGCGGTCCCTGAAACATCACAAGTACATCTTCACAGGCTTCAAACGTTCTCCACTGAGGATTTCCATAAGCGAAATGCCCCGTGATATAGTAATGATCGTCTTTTTTATTGAATCCTAACGGCAAATGTGTGGCAATTGGTTTTCCTTGTTCTGTTGTGACAACCGTACCAAAGGAGTTTTCTTGTACAAAATTCCAAATTTCTTCAGCATTTGTGACTTTAAAATATTTTGGAATATACATCATCATCCACCCTTCGAAAAATGTTATATGAGTGTTTTAGCCATGATTAAATCCGTTTGCTCTTCATCACCCATATAAAAAGAGTGGGCGCCGGTCTGAACAAACCCCATTTTCTTATAAAAGGCAATGGCATTTTCATTTTTTTCCCACACACCTAGCCAAATGTTCTTTTTATTACGTTCCAGCGCAATTTCTATCGCTTTATTCAGCAGATGTTTGCCAAGCCCATGTTTTTGAAAGCTGTTCTTTATATAAATTCTCTCGATTTCAAGTGATTCAGCACCCATTTCTTCAGACTGAGCATCATCGATATTGACCTTTACATATCCAGCGATTTCATGATCAAAGTAAACAAAAAAGAATTGCGAAGACATATTGGATAACTCTTTTTCCAGCTGCTCAGTGTTAAATGCGCTTTCTAAATAGGCTTTCATATTTTCAGGTGAGTTCTGTTCTTTAAAAGTGTCATTGAATGTTTCAATACTCAATTGTTGAAGTGTTTGTAAATCTTCCCGGCTGCATTTTTTGATTTTTACACTCATTGTTCGGATTCAGCCCCTTTATTTAAAATTCAATTGTCTTGTGTCCCTTTTTAATATATTTAAACACGGAACAGATACTGGCCTTGTTACCATTCCAAAAATCTTCTTCATCATCAACTCCCTATCGTGATTTTGTTGTAAATGCAATAAAATATACTCCGCATTAAATATAGCGTAACTTTGCTGTATTTACAACAAAAATCAAACAACAAAGCAGCGTTTCTCATGCCGAAGTTCCCGGAACTCTCTGCATCATTTCCCCATAATAAAAACGCCTCCCTTAACGATGATTTATCGCTAAGAAAAGCGTCAGTAATAGTTGCTATCCGTTTTTAGTGCCTAGCACTCTTCAGGCTTGCCTGCATTCGTTGCTGTTCTGAACGAAGAACCGCAGCCGCATGAAGCGATGGCGTTTGGATTGTCGATGGTGAAGCCGCCGCCGAGCATGGATTGTTTATAATCAATCACAGTGCCGTTCATGATGTCAAGGCTTTCTTTGTCAACTAGAACAGTGATGCCGTGCTGATCAAACACACTGTCTGATTCACTCTTTTCATGCTCAAAGCCCATGCCGTAAGAAAGTCCGCTGCAGCCGCCCCCTTTGACGCCTACACGCAGAAACGCGTTTTCTTCTTCATGCTCTTTCATCATATCTTTTATATGCAAAGCTGCTGCTTCTGTAATTGTTACCGGGTTGCTCATCATTGTGAACCTCCTTTTAAAAACCGGTTGCTGTCTTTTATTATAAACATGATCGTTCCAATTCTCAAACAAGGTGTTTTACAAGAAATAGACACCCTCACAAACGGTTTCAGCCGGCCCTGTCATCATTACATGGCCGTTATCTTTCCAGTTTATCACCAAATCCCCGCCTGCTAAATGCACCGTGATGTCTTGATTTCGCTTTGATACGCCGTTTAATACAGATGCGACCGCCGCTGCACATGCTCCTGTCCCGCATGCCTGAGTAATCCCAGATCCCCGTTCCCAGACGCGGAAATGCAATTCTTGTTCATTCACGGTTTCAACGAATTCCACATTGATGCCTTCCGGAAATCTCGGATCTTTCTCAATCACCGGCCCCAGTGTCGTTAAGGGTGCCTGTTCAATGTCTGCGATCGGAAAAACGATATGCGGATTTCCCATTGAAACGGCAGTGCCTGTTAGTTCTACTTCACCAAATGCCATCGTTTCATTGATTGTGTGCTCTTCCCCGCCGTCAAGCATCGGAAGCTCGGATTTTGTCAAGCGCGGTTCGCCCATATCGACAGTGACCACATTCACTTTTCCGTTTTCGACTTGAACCTCCGCTTTTACAAGCCCGGAGAGAGTTTCAATCAGAAAAGATGTTTCCTCAACCAGCTTATGCTCATATGCGTATTTTGCGACGCAGCGCAGGCCGTTGCCGCAGTTTTTCCCTTCAGACCCGTCATTATTAAAAATCCGCATTTTGACAGGCGCTTGGTCTGATGGGCATATCAGGATCATTCCGTCGGATCCGATCCCTGTATAAACAGAAGAAACCTGAATTGCAATCTCTGACAGTTTTTCTTCTGGAAGCTGTTCTTCAAATTGATTCACATAAATATAACTGTTTCCCAGGCCGTGCATTTTGGTAAATCGAAATGAGTTCATAGGTGCCTCCAACTTTTTTTCTTTTTCTTAGTATAAAAGCTATTATAAGCGGACACAATACAATTATCCCCCGTTTTTCATACATAAAAGCTCCTTGCACTGACGCAAGGAGCTTTTATCGTTTATATAAACATGCCGGCAATGGCTGCGCTGAGCAGATTGGCTAATGTTCCCGCAAGAACAGCCTTCAGGCCGAGACGCGCGATATCTGAACGGCGGCTGGGTGCTAATCCGCCCAGCGTACCAAGCATAATCGCAATTGATGAAAAATTGGCGAATCCGCATAACGCGAAACTGATAATGGTAGCAGTTTTCTTAGAAAACTCGCCGATGTGCGGACCGAAGTTAGAATAAGCGACAAACTCATTCAGCACCAATTTCTGGCCGATATAGCTTCCCGCCTGCAATGCTTCATGCCAGGGCACGCCAATCAAAAAGGCGATAGGAGAAAACACATAGCCGAGAATGGATTCTAATGTTACGCCTTTTAAACCGAACAAGCCGAAAGCCCCGCCGAGAATACCGTTTACTACAGCGATTAACGCAACAAACGCAAGCAGCATCGCCCCAACGTTTAACGCAATTTGCAGTCCTGTTGACGCTCCCTTTGCAGCTGCGTCAATGACATTGGCTGCGCCTTCGCCTTCATCCATTTTGAAATCGCTTTTTACGGTTTGCGTTTTTTCCGTTTCGGGTATAATCAATTTACCAAAGACTAGTCCAGCTGGAGCAGCCATAAAGCTGGCCGCCAGCAAGTATTCAATCGGAATACCGAGAAGCGCGTACCCAAACAAGGTAGATCCCGCTACTGCCGATAGACCGCTCGTCATAATCGTAAACAACTCAGAGCGCGTCAGCCCGGCAATCAGGGGTTTGATCACTAACGGAGATTCTGATTGTCCTACAAAAATATTGGCAGCAGCCGCCAGAGATTCCGTTTTGCTTGTTCCAAGGAGCTTCGACAATCCGCCGCCAATGACACGGAAAACGAGCTGCATGATTTTCAAATGATATAAAACTGCAATCAGTGCTGAGAAGAAAATGATAACGGGCAGTACACTTAATGCAAATGCCGGACTGTCTCCGACCTTTAGAAGCGGTCCAAAAATAAAACTGATGCCTTCATTCGCATAGTCAATCAGAAGCTGTACACGGCTTGAAAACCATAAAAAAACAGCGCGTCCCGCTTCCCATTTCAACACGATGTATCCAAACGCCACCTGTGTGCATAAACCAACGATGACGGTTCTTATCTTAATATTGCTTTTCTTTTCTGAAAATAAAAACGCGATAGCAATGATCGCAACTGCGCCCAGCAGCCCCCACAGAACATTCATGAATACTCGTACACCTCTTAAATTTTATTTAAAAAAATATCTTTTATACGATAACAATAATATTTTTTGATGTCTACACATTTTTTTAGTTCTTTTGTACGGCAAAATAAAAAAGGGCCTGTCCAGACCCTTTTCTTTAAAACATTGGATTTTCTTCAATAAAGGTATATATATTCTCAACAAGCTCAGCAGGCGTTTCACCCATGACGACTTCTCCGTTTACCAGAGCGAAAAGCGATTCCATGCATGTCCCGCAGTAGCTTAAGCAGCCATATTCAAGGACATCAAGGTTGGGATCCTTCTCCAAAATCGCCCGGGCTTCCTGAGAGCCGTGAGCCAGATTGCTGACACAAAATTCAATCATTGGATTCATGCGGTTTCACCTCACATATGTCCATTATCGCGAATTTTTCACTATTCGTCAAAGACAACGGATGATTCAAAATTTATTATCGTAACATATTATTTCTCAAATAACGTTTTACTAATTTGTGTTTTCAGGCTAAATTGTAGGTTATTTTGAAACTATTATTGTGATTTTAGATCAAATTCGATATAATTCTAGATGTTATTTTACATAGTTCGTATTTTCTTCAATGTATCTATCATACTCTTCGGATTAAAGGGGAATTCAAATGAAAAAATTGGTCTTGATCGGCGGAGGTTACGGGAACATGCGTGTTCTTCATCGCTTATTGCCAAACCAGCTGCCTGATGATGTTTCAATCACGTTAATTGACAGAAATCCTTATCACTGCTTGAAAACAGAATATTATGCCCTTGCCGCAGGCACAATTTCTGACCATCATATCAGAGTGTCATTCCCAGAGCACCCTCGCCTGGATGTCCAATACGGTGATATCACATCAATTGATATTGTACAAAAACAAGTGCTGTTCCAAGATCGTGAACCGATTTCTTACGATGACGCCGTAATCGGGCTCGGCTGTGAGGATAAATATCACAACGTGCCGGGAGCGCCTGAATTCACCTACAGTATTCAAACTATCGATCAGTCCCGCGAAACCTACCAAAAGCTGAATAATCTGAGCGCTAATGCCACCGTCGCCATTGTCGGAGCGGGCTTAAGCGGCGTTGAGCTTGCAAGTGAATTGAGAGAAAGCCGTGATGACCTGAACATTATTTTGTTCGACCGCGGTAATCTCATTTTATCAAGCTTTCCCGAGCGTTTAAGCAAATATGTGCAAAAATGGTTCGAAGAGCACGGTGTCCGCATTATTAACAGGGCAAATATCACAAAAGTAGAAGAAGGCGTTGTGTATAACCACGATGATCCGATTTCTGCAGACGCCATCGTGTGGACAGCCGGCATCCAGCCAAACAAAGTCGTCAGAGACTTAGATGTGGAGAAGGACGCACAAGGGCGTATTGTATTAACGCCTCATCACAATCTTCCAGGTGATGAACATCTGTACGTTGTCGGCGATTGCGCCAGCCTTCCTCATGCACCGAGCGCCCAGCTGGCAGAGGCTCAAGCAGAGCAGATTGTCCAAATCTTGCAAAAACGCTGGAATGGAGAAGCCCTGCCTGAATCAATGCCTCAGTTTAAGCTGAAAGGCGTGCTCGGTTCACTCGGAAAAAAAGCCGGCTTCGGGCTTGTTGCTGACCGTCCGCTGATCGGCCGTGTTCCGCGTATGCTGAAATCCGGCTTGCTGTGGATGTATAAACACCATAACGGTTAATGATAGAGAAGAACCGCTGATCAAGTCAGCGGTTTTCTGTATATCCATGCTTCTCCATTTCCTCATAAACGTCTTTTAATTTTGGATTGCCTTCACCGACAATTTTGTCTTCTACGAGCACAAGCGGATAAAAATACTCGTCATTTCTGATTTTTTCCGCAAGCTCTTTCACATGTTCATTGTCAGGCGGCTCATGAATATCGATGTATTGCATCTCAAAAGGCTGATTTGGATATTTTCTTTTCAGCGCAGCCTCAAGCCACTCGTATGTATCCTTGGCTGTCGGCATATTGACACAGCTCGCACAAACGGTTTCTGCCCCGTACACGCTTAGCATGACTGGTTTCATCACTTGTAAACGCCCCTTCTCCTATGTAAGTCCTTTCTTTTAAGTATACAGAGCCTAAGGGCGTTTTTATAGAAAAAAACCGTTTTTGTGTTGAAGTCTGAATGTGCTATAATAGGGAAAGCAACTTTGCAAACCAAACAATAGATTTTTATTGTTACACTGAATATAATGGTTTTATGACGACGAAAGGAGCGAATGTCATGACTGAAGTTGAAATGAAAGAACAGGTGCAGGAAGTACTGGACAAACTTCGTCCGTTTTTACTTCGTGACGGCGGTGACTGTGAGCTTGTAGACGTAGATGAAGGTATCGTTAAGCTTCGCCTTCTAGGCGCATGCGGCAGCTGCCCAAGTTCAACGATTACGTTGAAAGCCGGAATTGAGCGCGCTCTTCTTGAAGAAGTGCCGGGTGTCGTTGAAGTAGAACAAGTCTTTTAATAAAGCAGCCAGGCTGATATTTGATCAGCCTGGCTTTTTTATTAGAGATAGTTGTCAAACCATGAGCTGATATAATTCAGGCGCTTGATCCGCTGTCTTGGGTGTCCGGTGCGTGATAAATTGTGCGATGCATTCGGAAAACGGACAAGCTTGGTTTCCTTGCCCATTTTTTTCAGAGCGATAAACAGCTGCTCCGCCTGCTCGATCGGGCATCGGTCATCCCGCTCGCCATGCAGAATCAAAAGCGGTGTCTCCACGTTTGCTGTGTATTTTAAAGGTGACCGGTTCCAGAGCTTTTCTGTGTCCTCAAACATGTCATGCTCAAGCTGCCAGTCTGTAAAGAAAAAGCCGATATCACTGACGCCGTGAAAGCTGATCCAATTTGATATCGAGCGCTGGGTGACGGCAGCTTTAAAGCGGTTCGTCTGCCCGACGATCCAGTTGGTCATAAAACCTCCGTAGCTTCCGCCCGTGACACCAAGCCGCTTAGGATCAATATGCGGATCTCGCTTGATAGCCTCATCCACAGCTTGCATCACATCGTCATAATCCTTTCCTCCATAATCCCCTCTGACCGCATTCACAAATTCCTGCCCGTAGCCGTGGCTTCCTCTCGGATTGATATAAACGACCGCGTATCCTTTCGCCGCCAGCACCTGAAACTCATGAAAATATGTATGTCCGTACATCATATGCGGACCGCCGTGTATGTTGAGAATAAGTGGATATGTTGTCTCACCTTCCATTTGTGCAGGCTTCATCAGCCAGCCGTTCACCATCACGCCGTCTTCTGTAGCATATTGAATCTCTTCAGGTATTGATATCATATGCTCACTGACAAACTTGTCATTCGCGCCAGTCAGCTGTTTCTCTTCCTGTCCAAGCGGGATACCGTAAAGCTCACTCGGTCTGTCCGGCTTAGTCACACTGGCAATAAAGTGCTGTTCATCAGGTGAAAGAGAAAAGCTATTGATGTATTCTTTTTCCAGACGAATCGGATATACAAGGCCTTCAATCGAAATATAATAGATGCCCGTACTGCCTTGATCTGTGCCGATGACATAAAACCCTTGGCTGTCCTTTGTCCAAATCGGGCGCTGTTCAGCACCACCGATCAATGAATCTCCAATCAGCGCATCCGCTAAATGAACGTCCAGCATCTCAGTCAGACATGTGAGGCGGCCTTGTTCGATATCATAGAGCCACGCCTTTGAGAGCGTTGCATTCTGATATTCCTTTTCATTTCCAAGCAAAGCAAGATACCTTCCGTCTGGTGAAAATGAACTAGATCCGAATGAGCCGCGATGAGGTGTAACCTGCTTAAGATCTCCAGACTCCAGTGACATCATGTAAACATCATGCGGCTTGCTGGCATCATCTGTTTCAGTTAAATTAGCTGAGAAAACAAGCCATTTGCCGTCAGGAGAAAAAGCAGGATCACCATGATCAGCTTTGTGATTTGTCAGCTCCTTCATCTCACCCGACTTTACGCTGACAAGCACAAGCTGGGCATACGCGCCTCTCGTCAGCCCTTTGCCGTCCCGTTTGTAGGAGAGGCTTTGCACCTCAACAGGTTCATAGCTGTCTTGCTCTGTTTTTTCTCGGTCATCAATGCTTTCTCCCTCTCCTAAACTGACAGTGACCAGAATCGATTCGCCATCCGGGGACCATATTGGCTTTGACACGCCATATGGGATATCAGTCAGTTTTCTTGCTTCTCCGCCTTCAGCGCTCATGATATAAAGCTGTGCCGCATCGCCTTCTCGATCAGAAATAAAGGCTAGCGTACGCCCGTCCGGAGACCACCTTGGGTCGGTGCTTCGCTTTTCTCCATGTGTCCAAGGAACAGATCCACCCGTTTTCGTTTCATAGATCCATATATTTGATGTATACGAATCTTTCTCTTGATTTACTTGTGATTTTACATATGCGGCACGGGTGCCGTCTGGGGCGTATTGAGGATCGGTCACAGAGACAATCGCTGTGATGTCTTCTGCGGTTATCAGCTTTTTCATATTCATCTCCTCCTTTTTACATGTATTTCGTTTTTCTAAATAAAAACTCCTTTATCTCCAGCAAAAAAAGCGCCCTCCGCTGACGCTGAGGAACGCTTGGCATAATCTATACACTTTTTACTTGATATAAAGGATTTCGCTCTATTATACTTCCCTCTTTTGGGACGGTCAAAGCGTCTACTTCACAATGAGGGAAATGAAGCGCGAGCTGTTCTTTTAGCTCTTCTCCCTTTCCTTTTTCGGTCATGACGAGAATCGTTGGGCCTGCTCCGCTGAGAGCCGTTCCATATGCGCCCTTCATCTCGGCGACGTGCTCTACTTTTGACAGCTCAGGCACAAGCATCGCCCGGTACGGCTGATGGAACATATCCTTCTTCATGATTTTCCCGACGAGCGGCCAATCCTTGGACATGATCGCAGCAATGAGGATATTGCTGACAGCACTTGCTTTTACGGCATCGGCATATGGAAACTCCTTCGGAAGCACGTCTCTCGCGTCTCTTGTCAGCACTTCATAAAAAGGAATGACAACGACTACGTCAATGTCAGCATTCGGGACGCGGATCATTTGGGTCTCGTCATCCTCATGCAGGCCGATCACAAGTCCGCCGACGAGAGAAGCGCCAGCATTGTCCGGGTGTCCTTCTTCTAGACTCGCTAAATGCAGCTTGTCCGCTTCAGACAGCTTTAAGCCGCATAATTCATCAGCCAGTTCAATGGCCGCTACAATCGCCGCGGCGCTGCTGCCAAGGCCGCGTGCAAGCGGGATGTCGCTCCACACCTTCACATGGACAGGGGGCATTTCTTTTCCGTACAAATCTGCGGTCCGTTTAGCCACTTGATAGATCAGGTTATCTGTACCCGCCGGAATTCCGGCGACTGTTTCTGTTTCAGCCTCAAAAGACCATTTGTCGCTTTCAAAGACGGTCAGCTTCAAATATCTGCTGAGTGCCATTCCGACTGAATCAAAGCCGGGGCCTAGGTTAGCTGTGCTTCCGGGAACAGTGACAGAGAACAGCATGTCGGCTTCGTTCATACACGGGCCGCTCCTTTTACATATTCAAGGATGCTGTCTTCATCAGTCGGCAATGTGACAGGCTTGATTTCTGAAATGTCGACCGCTGTGTTCGGATCTTTCAGTCCGTTTCCTGTTAACACAGCTACGACCTTGCTGCCTTTCGGAATTTCTCCGGATTTCACCTGTTTCAGCACTCCTGCGATAGACGCGCAAGAACCTGGTTCTGCAAACACGCCTTCTACACGGGCGATCAACTGATATGCGTGAAGGATTTCATCATCAGTGACTTCGTCAATTTTCCCATTGGATTCCTCGGCTGCCTTTACAGCTTTGTCCCAGCTTGCCGGGTTTCCGATACGAATGGCTGTCGCTATTGTTTCCGGATTTTCAATCACTTCATTGCGCACGATTGCCGCCGCACCCTCAGCTTCAAAGCCGCGCAATTTCGGAAGGCCTGTGCCGTTTTTCTCATGATATTCCTTGAAGCCCTTCCAGTACGCAGTGATGTTTCCCGCGTTTCCGACCGGGATCGCTAAAACATCAGGCGCTTCCCCCAGCTGTTCGCACACTTCGAAGGCAGCAGTTTTTTGACCTTCAATGCGGTAAGGGTTGACTGAGTTGACAAGGGCAATCGGTGATTTCTCACAGATGGAACGGACAATTTTAAGCGCATCGTCAAAGTTTCCGTCAATTGCGATAATCTCGGCTCCGTACATGACAGCTTGAGCGAGTTTTCCAAATGCAATTTTTCCGTTCGGGATGATGACAATGCATTTCATGTTAGCACGGGCTGCATATGCTGCCGCAGCAGCGGAAGTGTTACCTGTTGACGCGCACATAATCGTGTCATTGCCTTCTTCTTTTGCCTTTGCCACAGCCATAACCATTCCGCGATCTTTAAATGATCCCGTAGGATTGACGCCTTCCGTTTTGACATGAAGCTCAATTCCGAGCTGCTCAGACAGCTTCGGCAGGTGAATAAGAGGTGTGTTTCCTTCATGTAAAGTTAGCGCCGGTGTTTGATCTGTTACAGGTAAAAATTCTTTATATTGCTGGATAAGTCCTTTCCACATTAGCTCCAACCGTTCCCTTCTACACGATATGTGCTTTTGACTTCTTGAACGACTTCCAAATCATTTAGGTTTTGCAAAATATCACTGAAATCAGCTTCTGATGTATGATGTGTGACAATTACGATTTCAGCTAACTCATCATGGCCTTTAATTGGCAGCTGAAGGATTTTTTCAAAGCTCACGCCCCGCTCTGAGAACACAGATGTAATTTTCGAGAATGAACCAACCTCATCTTTTACATGAATTCTTAAAAACTGCTGTGCATAAATGTCAGACGGCGATTTCATGTTTTTCTCATATTGCGGTCCGACAAAGCTGTTGCCGGTTACACCGAGGCGCATATTTTTCATGACAGCGACGAGGTCAGAAACAACGGATGTCGCTGTCGGCATGCTTCCGGCTCCCGGCCCGTAGAACATCGTCTCACCGACAGCCTCGCCGTATACATAAACAGCGTTAAACTCATTATGAACAGCAGAAAGCGGATGGTGGTCAGGAAGCAGTGTCGGCTGTACGCTGACCTCGATTTTGCTGCCGTCACGCTGAGCAATCCCGATCAGCTTCATTGTATAGCCGAGGCGTTTGCTGAAGCTGATGTCCTCGTCTGTAATTTGGGAGATCCCCTTTACTTTGACGTCTTCCAGATCCACGTTCATCGAGAAGCCGAGGCGCGCCAATATCGCCATTTTCCGTGCGGCGTCAAGCCCTTCCACGTCAGAAGTCGGATCAGCTTCGGCAAAACCGAGATCCTGCGCTTCCTTGAGCACTTCCTCGTATGGGCTTTTCTCTTTGATCATTTTGGTTAAGATAAAGTTTGTTGTGCCGTTCACAATTCCCATCATTTTTGTAATTCGATCAGATGAGAGGCCTTCCTCTAACGTGCGCAGAATCGGAATCCCGCCGGCAACACTGGCTTCAAAGTAGATATCGCATCCATTTTCCTTCGCTTCAGCAAGCAGCTCGGAGCCGTACACAGCCATTAAGTCCTTGTTTGCTGTGACAACATGCTTTTTCGATCTCAGCGCGTCGACCAAATATTGTTTTGTCTGCTCAACGCCGCCGATCACCTCGATGACGACATCAACATCTGGATCATCAATGACATCATACACTTCTGTTGTAAGCACTTCTTTCGGCAAATCTACTTCTCTCTTTTTCTCTACATCTTTTACAAGCACTTTTTTTATCGTAACCGGACAGCCGACCTGATGCATAAGCTTATCCTGATGGTCTTGAATAATTTTAACGACACCGCTTCCGACGGTACCTAAACCTAAAAGCCCTACACGAATCGCTTTCAAAAAAACTCCACCTTTCTTTTAATTGTCCTCTTGAAAAAGACAATTGTTAACTCAACACAGACATATAAGTTACAAACATTATATAAGCCCGCTCCTGTTTTGACAAGACAGCATTAGGGTGAATTTTGCGAATGTAAACGCTTAACGTATTGATATGACAAGATTCTTTATTTTCTAATTATTTTTGTCAGATTTTCTCCTCACCCTGAGCTGCCTTTGCCGAGCCAGCTGACGCGTGGAACAAACAGCTTCTGCGCCCTCATATTCATGAATTCCTGCGCTGTATTGAGAAATTGTTCATAACGCCCACAGTCATTAAGAATGAAGTCAAGCTGTTCTTCAAAATAATGCTTTTCTGATTCTGATGACATGTAATAGCTTTCCACGATTTCAAAATAATGAAGCGGGAAAAGCAGGCGGCTGTATAAAAGGCGTTTCGAAAATGAAGACAGCGGTGTGACTTGCTCGTATTCCTGTAAAAAGAGAAAGCCCTGCTGATTAAAATCTTGTCTGTGATGCAAAAACGTATGCCTCATATATTCAGCCAAATCACGGGAAGCGTGGTCAAACACCCAATCGGCCGGAATCCTGATCAATGATTCCGGTGACCATGTATGCCTTTCCATCCGCTGATGGCATATCGTTCCTGAATCAGCGGCTTGGGGCTTGTCATCCAGCTCAGTGTCCACTAAATATTGTATCGCGTTTTCTGACAGTCCTAAATAATAGGGAAATGATTCGATCATTTTTTTATCGAATGGCTCATGCGGAGGGGTCTGAACCTTTCTCTGCCAAAATGCTTCCAGCTGATCAATTCGTTTTCCCCACAGATCCTTCCACTGGCCGATTCTTCCGGCTGCCTTCACCTCATACGGATATCCTCGGCCTTTTCGGTGAAATTCCGCCAGCTCCGCTCCAATGGAGAACGCCCTGTTTGAATAAGGGGGGGCCGCCTTCAGCAGAGCGTACGTTTTTCCATCATGTTCAAATGTCAGCTCACCTTCTTTTGTAAAGATAAAAACCGAAACGTATGGGTCACTTTGTTCTTGTAAATACTGACTCATGTAATAAAGCTCCACCAGCTCTGTATCTGAGAATTGGGAAACGGGGACAATCAGAAAGTATGAATTAGGCGTCTGAAAGCATTGATATGTGTGCTGGTACATGGAAAGCTGCCTGATGTGAATGCCGTATTTTTCTTTTATTGTACCTTTCACCAAGATCACCTGCCTGTTGAATTAGGGCTCATCACATCGTAGTCATACACAGCCGGAATTATGAATACATATTTTAATCCGAAGAAGGCGCAAGAAAAAGTCGTAAACTTCTCAAGCATTTTGTATAAACTAGTAAAAAAGATTGGGTGAAGCTGATGTCAGAAAACGAACAATTCAGTCAGATGGAAGCTAAAGCAAGAGCACGGATGAAGGAGCGCGGCGTTGAGGTATCAGACATTGCCGAGCTTGTCTTTTTTCTGCAGAAAAAATATCATCCGGATTTAACCATTGATGAATGCACGCTGAACGTCAATCGTGTTCTCGCAAAACGCGAGGTGCAAAACGCGATTTTAACGGGCATTGAATTGGATGTTCTTGCTGAGCAGAAAAAACTGTCTGAACCGCTGCAAACGATGCTGGAAATAGATGAAAGCCTATATGGAGTAGATGAAGTTCTGGCATTTTCCATTGTGAACATTTACGGATCGATCGGGTTTACGAACTACGGTTACATCGACAAAGAAAAACCCGGAATCCTTAAACGATTGAATGATAAATCAACCGGTGAATGCCATACTTTTTTAGATGACATCGTCGGAGCGATTTCCGCTGCGGCTTCAAGCAGACTTGCACACCGCGCGCGGCATACAGAATAAGGGCACCCTTTTAGGGCGCCCTTTTTTCAAATGTATGGAATCCATTCAGTCAGAGAGTCAATGGCGTGAGTCGGTTTTTCCATATCGTCTGTCATATGTTCTCTTTTCGTTACGCCGGTGTGAACGAGCAGCGTATCCATACCCGCGTTAATGCCGGCCATAATATCAGTGGCGTAGTTGTCGCCGACCATGAGTGTTTCAGACACATCTGTGCCGAGAACGCGCATCGCCTGCTCCATAATAATTGATTCCGGCTTGCCGATAAATACAGGCTGTACACCTGTAGATACGGTTAACACCGATGTCAGTGAGCCGTTTCCCGGCAGAAGCCCTCTTTCAGTCGGAATCGCAATATCTCCGTTAGTGGAAATAAAGCGGGCGCCATTTCTGATTGCCAGGCAGCCGACAGCAAATTTTTCGTATGTAATGGAACGGTCGATGCCAACAACGACAAAGTCCGCGGTTTCTCCGCCAAATGTCAGGCCGTTTTCTTCAATCGCCTGGCGGATTCCTTCCTCCCCAATCACATACACAGACGCGTCTTTTTTCTGCTGTGCAATGTGCTGGGCAGTTGCCATGCTGGTCGTGAAGACCTGCTCTTCTGTTGCCGGAATATCAAAAGACACGAGCTTGTCCGCTACCTGCTTCGGTGTGCGCGAAGAGTTGTTTGTCACGAAAAGATAAGGAACGCCGCGATCTTTCAGCGTTCTGACAAATTCACACGCTTCCTCGATTTTTTCCGTGCCATTGTACATCGTTCCGTCTAAATCAATTAAATACCCTTTATATGTTTTCATATCCAACACTCCTGTGGCTTTCCAGTTGTTATTTAAACGCGGAAACAGGTCCTAGCTCTGTTTCCAAATAGCTTCTGATCCGTTTCGGGAAGTCCTGAAGAGCTGTTTGATGCGCCTTGATCAGCCTGTAAAGCTCACCGCTGTCAGCGAGCAGATACTGTTGAACCAACGTTTTGCGGTAGGCGATCAATTTCTTGAGCTCAGCACCCTCTTTTTCCGTGACAACTTTCTCATCAACCAGTATATCCATTATGTCGTCATAGCTGCCCGGGTCCCGCATAATAAAGCCGTCAATCATGTCATTGCCTGTATCCAAAATGCATTCGATTAACAGATGGCCTATACGCTGAAGTGCCAATTCCCCAATTTCAGACTGCCAGTCTGTTTGTGAGTCAAATAGCGCCAGCTGGTGCTCGAAGAACCCTAGTGTTTTCTCGATTTTGCTTCTGTCAACAAAATACATGACAGCATCCCCTTTGTGTATATTTATTTTCTGATCCGTTTCAAGACAAAATACGCACAGCCGAAATTGCAGTATTCGTAAATATATTCATCTAATGTGCTGATTTTCGTTTCGAAGGTTGCCTTTTGATTCTGGTCGTCAAAGAAGCCCTTGAGCCTTAGCTGACCGTATCCCCAGTCTCCCACAATATAATCGTATTTATTTAATATATCGGAGTAGCGGGCTTTAAAAGCCTCTTCGTTGAAGCCGTCTTTGAAATTGTGCACCAATTCAAATTCGGCATTTTGAATAAGAATCATGATCTCACCTCTTTTTCACTCATTCCTATCATAATTCATTGCCCCGTCCCCATCAATTGCTAAAGAATAAATCATGCGATTTGGCTACCCTACACATGAGGAGGGATTGATAAATGAAACGAACCGCTGTCAGCCTCTGCCTGCTGACCGGACTATTATCCGGGTGCGGAGGCGCAGGATTGGATAATGCCCAAAATGTCCGGAATCAGACGCAGAATCAAACCAAACCCATTCATGTGTCGGACCGCAACGAGGCTTTTAACAGGCATAATGAGAACGAACAATTTGGCTATGTCCGCTATCAAAAAGAACAATTTGACGGAGACCAGCAGAAAACGCCGGTGATGAACCGGGAAGAAACCGCTCACATGATATCAAGTTTAACGGTTCAGCTCCCCCATATTCAAGATGCTGCGACATTGGTGACTGACCGAGAAGCGCTTGTCGTATACAAAACCGATTCTAAAAACCGGGAGCTGACCGCCGATCAGGTGAAAAAAACAGCGGCTTCCGTGATACCGCGATACTATCACGTGTATATTTCCGATAATCCAAACCATATGCAGTCCGTCGAAAATTACAGCAATCTCGGCTCTGGTTCAAGGGATATCAGAGAGATCATGTCGGGGACGATTCAAGAAATGAAAACCTCCCCGCAAGGAAGCCCTGTCTCAGAGAATGAAAATGCCAATGGAGAAACGCGTCAGGACATGAAAATCGATAGGAATGACAAAAACGCCAGATGATCTGGCGTTTTGGCATTAAGCTTGGGCTTGACGCTTTTTAGATGCTTCGTTTACTTGTTCATCCGCATGGTAAGAGGAACGGACAAGCGGACCGGCTTCACAATGGCTGAAGCCTTTTTGCATCGCGATTTCTTTTAATTCTGCAAATTCATCAGGATGGTAGTATTTTTGGACTTTCAAGTGTTTCTTCGTCGGCTGCAGATATTGGCCGATTGCCATAATATCCACGTTGTTCGCCAAGAGGTCGTCCATTACTTCAATAATCTCTTCTTTTGTTTCGCCGAGCCCAATCATGATACTTGATTTTGTCGGAATGTCAGGCTGCATTTCCTTCGCACGGCGCAAAAATTCCAATGAACGGTCGTACGTCGCACGCGCGCGGACTCTTGGCGTCAGGCGGCGAACCGTTTCGATATTGTGATTCAGGATGTCTGGGCGTGTATCCATTAAGGTTTTTAGGTTATCGTAGTTTCCGCCCATATCAGACGGCAGCACCTCAATTGTTGTGAACGGGCTTTTTCTGCGGATCGCACGGACAGTTTCCGCGAAAATGCCTGCCCCTCCATCTTTCTGATCGTCACGCGCAACAGCCGTAATAACCGCGTGCTTCAGATTCATAAGCGCGACTGAATCCGCTACGCGTTCCGGCTCTTGCAGGTCAAGCTCAGTTGGAAGGCCTGTTTTGACAGCACAGAAACGGCATGCTCTTGTACAAACAGAACCTAAAATCATAAATGTCGCTGTACGTCTGACAGCCCAGCATTCATGAATATTCGGACATTTTGCTTCTTCGCATACGGTATGAAGGTTGTTTTCCCGCATGAGTTTTTTGAGCCCTGTATAGTTTTCATTTGTATTTAATTTAATTTTAAGCCATTCGGGCTTTCTGAGGTGTTCGTCTTTCTTTGCCAATTCCCATCATCTCCAATATCCAATATACTCAATTTCTGACACGAAACATTCTGAAAACGAGAAAGGTGCAGATTTTAGTTCTGCAACAAAAATAATGTTTTTCTAACTAAAGAAAGTCTTTTCTTTAGACACTTTAACATAGGAAAAATTTCTCGACAAGGGAAGATGATTACTGACATTTTTAAGCCGGGTTGCCGCAAACTATGTGTATTCAATATGAAAGGAGATTATTTTGTGAAAGTTTTGTTATCCGCTCTTCTTCTCCTTTTGTTTGCATTTGAGCCTTCTGCGTCTGGAAAAAAACTTTCAGATCCAGTGCTGTCGAAACGGATGGAATTATATCATAAAATCGAAGCTGTGACGCAGATCCCTTGGTATGCGCTCGCCGCTGTTGATCAATACGAAGAAAACGTGCGGAGCAACCGGAAAGATCTGCCTGAAAAGGCGGGAATCATCAGCATCTATATACCCGATGACATCTGGAGCGGGCCTGAAAACCCGAATCCGAAAGACGATGCGCCGTTAAGCATTAAAGTGTTTGACGGAATCGGAATGGATGGCGATGGAGACGGGAAAGCCGAGGTCAGCAACGATGAAGATATCTTGTATACGTTCAGCCAATACTTACTGTCGTATGGCACAGATGAAGACAACATCCGGATCGGGCTTTGGAATTATTACCGGCGTGATCAGACAGTGGGGATTATATCTGAATTCATGAAGCTGTTTAAAGCCTACGGCCATATTGATCTGGGCGAGCATGCATTCCCGCTTCCGATCAGAACCGATTACAGCTACCGAAGCACGTGGGGAGATGCCCGCGGCTTCGGTGGAAGGCGGATTCATGAAGGTACGGATATCTTTGCCCATTACGGCCTTCCTGTCAAATCCACATGTTACGGCGTAGTTGAAATGAAGGGCTGGAACCGCTTCGGAGGATGGAGAATCGGCATCAGGGACATTAACAATACGTATCATTATTTTGCCCATCTCAATGGGTTTGCCAAAGGGATTAAAACAGGACAAATCGTTGAGCCTGGCCAAGTGATCGGATCAGTCGGCAGCTCCGGATACGGCCCGCCGGGAACCGCTGGGAAGTTCCCGCCGCATCTGCACTATGGCATGTACAAAGATAACGGAAGAACCGAATGGTCATTTGATCCATACCCGCATTTGAGGGCGTGGGAGCGATATGAATACCAAAAAAAGAAGTAACAAAAAGCCGCCTCTTCGACAGGCGGCTTATTTGCTGCTTTTTTCTTTTTTTGAATCAGCACCGTCTTCTTCTTTGCTGCTCGGGAGCTGGACAGAAGGCGTGACACCCGAGTCGCCGCTTCCATTATAAAACTGCGGCACTTCGCCCTGCACTGCTTTAATCGATACAGGAACATTATTTGTGACGACAGCTGTTTTGCTGGCAAATGGAATGATGACCTTCACTTTAATTTCGACAAAGATGCTGATATCAATAAGTGCGTTATTTATGCCATACGGCTTGATTTTGGTTTTGACATCTGTAAAAGCGTCACCGATTAAATTGAACCGGACCGGGATTTTCGGCCCGAGGTTTCCAAGAAGGCTGTTGCCGGTTACCTGTCCCAGCGGAATGTTGATCATAATGTTTTCACTGGCGCCGCTGTGTCCGGTATGGGTTTCCATCTCTTTCAAATGAGCTTGAAGCTGCTTTGTCACTTTTGTTTTCACACTGTTTACAACCTGTGTATTAAAATCGATTGTCGTTAAGTTTCCGTTTTCATCAGAATTCATTTGAAACATATCTTTCATATTTTCACTGTCAGACATATAGTCCTCAATCGAATCCTGGATCACCTCTGTCGCTATACGCTTCGTTTCCATCTCGCCGATGTCCATTAAAACAGGTTTGATCGAGCCATTGATCATCCAAAGGCTGACCGTTGTTGACAGGATAAAAAAGACAACGGACAGGAGCATCACGTAACGGAAAGGCAAAGGTCCTCTCTTGCGAAAAGGGCCGCGATATCTTGGCAAGAAAATCCCCCCTTACATATCACAATGTATGCTTGTAAGAGGGGACATAGTAATAGCCGGAGCCAATTTATTTTATTTCACCATTTTTAAAAGCGCTTCTCTGCCGCTCATACCGACTTTGATGCCAAGATCTTCCGCAGCGTACGTGACGGATTCTAAAGGTGCGTCTAACAGCTGGTCAATGGTGCGGACACCAACTGCGCGTCCCGCCACAATGCCGCGCTCCTTTAATTTTTCATTCAGCAGCGCCACATCCAGCGCACCGCACATAATATATCCGTGATCATTGGCGACGGCCATAAAATTCGTTTTTGGAAGTTTCACTGTCACAGCTGTAAAAGGCTGTCCTTCTATCATGATCGGTGTCAGGTTTACCACGTCAACCACTCCCTTCATTCATCACTTTATGATGAAGGGCACAGCTTGTTGTGGGCTGACTGCCTTATTGCGCAAGCTTCCAAGCAAGCAGATCACGCAAAAATTCCGGCATAAAATATTCTTTTTCTGCAGCGTCGCGAATCAACGGAAACAGTTTGCCGAGCGTAAACATATCAAGCACCGCAACGGAGTATTGTTTATGTTTTTCAATATCTTCCCCGTTCAGTGTGATCCGGGTGACGTGGGTGATCCCGTCATCGAGCCGTTTCGTTTCTACCTCAACGCCGGCATACACCATTTTCCCCATCACTTCTCCGCGGAAGCCAAGTCCTTTGATCCGGAGCTGCTCCATTTGTTCGGAAGCGGCATGGACAATGGTTTCCTTCAATTCTTCTCCCGTCAGGCGGACAGCCACCGGGTTGATCGGATGCGGACAGATGCGGTGCAGATCCAGCTTTGTCACAGGACCTGCTTTTAGCGGACCGAGAATGACACCTGAATTGACCATACTGATGTCCGTCTCGCACCATTCCTTTAAGGCGTATGCCAAAAGCAAAGGCAGCTCTGATTCTTCAAACCACTTCACCTCAGCATCTTGTGCAAGCTCTGCAACGGCATCGGACAGTTTCTCCTCGGCTTCACGTTCTTTTTCATTGAGAAACGCTTTTGTTTCTGCGGATTCTCCTGTCCATTCCGCCATGTTCTGCACAGAAGCCGTTTTGCTGATGATGCTTTGCTGTACGCTGTCCACCGTGATTTCTACACAGCCGACATAATGCCCGTATTTCTCGGCGCTGGCCAGCAGTACCCCATTCACCACTTGTCCATCTTCAAGCAAATGATGGGTATGTGATTCGAGGATTACATCAATCTCAGGCACCGCTTCAGCCACTGCCTGATCATCAAGAATGCCTAAATGTGACAGCAGAACGATAATATCAGCCTGCCCTTTCACATCCAGAATGGTTTCCTTTATGCTTTCAAGAGCATCCGTTACTGTCCATCCCAGCTTGTCATATACAGGATAATACGGCACAGTTACACCTAAGAAAGCAATGGACATACCGTTTTTCAATGATTTGATATGGTAAGGCACCGCCCAGGACGGACGGTTTCCGTTTTTATCAAACAGGTTAGAGACGATGACAGGAAATTCAGCATGATCATATAAGGCAGCAAGCTCTTCATGCGGAAGCGTAATCCCTTCGTTATTGCCGATCGCCGCTCCATCAATGTGAAGGCGGTTTAAGAGATCGACATTCGCTTTTCCGAATGTCGCCTCTGTCACGAATTGAAAACGATCAAGATGATCGCCAATATCAAAAACGAGCGTCTCTTCGCCGTCTGACTGATGCTCTTTTCTTTTCTGCTCGATATAATCTACAATTTTCGGCCAATTTTCAAAATGGCTGTGCAAATCATTTGTATGATATAAGCGGAGCTTCTCCTTCATAATATCTCTCCCTAATCGTTCAGCTGAAAATGCCTTCATAAATGAGCTGGCAGCCGATCAAAATCAATACGATCCGCATGATCATAACGATCGTTTTCGTCTGCATTTTTCTGTTGATGGCGGCGCCAAGCTTTCCGCCGAACCAAGCGCCGGGCACAAGCGCGAGGGCGTACAGCCAATTGACGTGCCCGGAAATCATATGTGAAACAGACCCTGTCATAGAAGACAGGAAAATAATAAACATGGACGTTGCCACCGCAACCTTCGGCGGAAACAGAAATAACAGCATCATCGCCGGAACCATCAGTGATCCGCCGCCTATACCGAAAAGTCCGCCTAAAAAACCGACAACAAAGGCAATGGCAATACCCACAGAGGCCTGATATGAGTACGTATAAGGCTCACCGGCATCATCCTGAAATGTCCGGATAATTCCTTTGTGCGCTTTGTTGATTGGCCGGGCTTTCGCTTTCAGCATTAAGGATAATGAAATCAGAATCATAAAAATGCCAAACCAAACGGAAAACGAGTTTGAATTGAACAGCTTTGACACGTAAGCCCCGATCATGCTGCCGGGACCTGAACCGATAAAGAAAATGAGCCCGCTCTTATAATCAACTGTTTTATATTTAATATAAGCCAAAGTTGAAGAAAGGCCCGTAAAAATAATGACCAAAAGCGAAGTTCCAATCGCAACCTGCGGCGTCACATCCTGAAACAGCTGCGTCACTGTGCTTAAAAACATCAGAGACGGCACAATGACAATTCCGCCGCCAAGCCCGATCAGACTTCCTACCGTACCTGCGATTAATCCCAGTACGACCAAAATCACAAACGACATCAATAAAAACCTCTTTTCTAAAATAAATCGAGCTGTCTCGGAGCAAGTCCGCTGTACTCGATATCAAGCAGTTCAAGCATCTGCTTGCCATTATCCGCAGCGTCACCGCCGGAATTATTGTTGAACAGGACAAAAACATCCTTACATTGCTGCTGCAATTCATTCAGGTGCTTTTTCCAATCCTCCAGCTCCTGTTGGTTGTAGCGGTATAAGTACCTGACCTCCCGCCAGTTTTTCCCGCCATCAGGCTTCATCCAGCCCTGCTTGTTGCGTCCGTGAAACCTGACGAGCGTTTTGTTTTCATCGGTCGCGCGCAGCACGGTCGGAACGCTGCCTTCTCCGATTTGCGGTTCATCACAGACACTGTGAATCCAGCCTTCCGCTTTCATAAATGAAAGCGTCTGCTCATAAAATGGCGGCGAGAACCAGGAACGGTTTCTGAATTCAAGCGCGCAAGGAATATCTCCCATTTGGTGCTTGCACCATCTCAAATAGGCGACATTCTCCTTCTTGCAGTCAAACCACGGCGGAAATTGAAACAGCACCATGGCGAGCTTATTGCTATGTAAATATGGCGTTAAAGACACCTTAAACGCATCAAACATCTCCTCTTTTGAGTCAAAGGGAATTTCGCCGCGCTGATGCCCTGTCATGCCCTGATATGCTTTCACGATAAATTGGAAGGTTTCGGGCGTTTCCTTCACCCACTTTTCATTATTGCGCGCCGGCTGAATCGCGTAAAAGCTCGCGTCTAATTCCACGATCGGAAAATGGGAGGAATAGGCCTGCAATTTTTTCTGGCTGGCCGTTTTCGGCGGATAGATGCTGTCATGATCCCCCCACCCCGTCAGTCCGATATAAATCACACTCATTCACCTCTCTTCCAGTTTATCACACGTGTTTTCAGGTTTCCTTGGAAATGCTGTTCATATGGCGGGAAAATGCAGAACGAAGATGCTGATATTGTTCCTCATTCGTATCTAAAAACGCCTCTTCTCTTGAGGAAGGAATATGCTGATATTCAATAGGCGCCTGAAACTGCTCACTCGTAAAATCGTACATCACACCATTGATGCTGTTGTAAAAATGCCAGCTCTCACCGACTTTTGTTTTGAAAATCGTGCCGCCGAAATGGTCTTGAATCACCAATGCCGTCACGCCGCATTGGCCGCATGACGGGCATTCTTCCGTCCATTTAGAGCTCGAATGACGCGACCAGGATTGCTTAAGTATGTATTTGACATGCTCCATTGCCTCCGCCTCCTTTAAAAAAAGATACCACGTTGATGAGATTTTAAAAACTAGAACGGAGGAAATCAAAAAACCCGGCGGTAAAATCCGCCGGGCTTACGAAGGAACGACCAGAGCTCCGTCAATTTCAGTGACTTTTTCCCCATCATTGTACACGCACCGGCCTTTGCTGTAAGTGGCCGAAATGCTGCAGGGAAATGTATGTCCTTCGTAAATGCTTTTTTTATGCTTTGCAAACATCGATTCTCTTGTAACAGTGTACGGCTCCATGCTGACGAGCACGAAATCTGCATCACACCCCGCCTCAAGCCGCCCTTTTTTCTGAAGGCCGAATCGTTTTGCAGGGGCCGCCGCTGTCCATTCTGCGATGGTTTCAAACGGAATCTGATGCTCAAGCGCCAGTTCCAGCATTCCTAATAAAGTGAACTGCCCGCCGCTGATTCCACCCCATGATAAAAACATGTTATCCTCCCGCTTCAAGGATGGACGGCAGGGGGAATGGTCTGAGGAAACCATGTCAATGTCCCCGGCAATGAGCGTCTCGATCAGCGTCTCTTTTGATTGCCGCGACCGGAGCGGAGGCGCGCATTTTGCGACAGAGCCCCTTTGCCGTAAATCGTCATGGCTGAACAAGACATAATGCGGGCATGTTTCAACCGAAACATCAAGACCTTCCTGTTTCGCCTCTCTGATCAGCCGGACCGCTTTCGCCGTGCTGATATGGACAAAATGAACCGGACAGCCTGTCACCTTCGCATACTGAATCGTGCGATACACCGCTTCAACTTCTGCTTCCTCCGGGCGGGAGGCGGCGTACGCATCCGCATCCACCTTTCCTTTATTGGCCAAAACCATCTGCAAGTAGCTTGTGATCGCGTCGCTTTCCGCGTGGAGAGCGAGGATTTTTCCTGCAGCCGCGATTTCTGCCATGCCTTTGAGCAATGTCCGTTCATCAACAGAGCGGAACTCATCAGTGCCTGACTTTGATAAAAACGCTTTAAACCCGATCGCTCCCGCTTCAGCCATCGGACGGATGTCCTCGATATGGCCTGGCACAAGGCCGCCCCATAGCGCAAAATCCACGGCAGATTTTTGCCTGCCTAGCTCAGCTTTTGCGAGAAGATGCTCTGCCGTCACGGTTGATGGAATACAGTTGAGCGGCATATCAAAATAGGTGGTGCAGCCGCCTGCGGCCATCATTTGAGAACCTGTTTCAAACCCCTCCCAATCCTCCCTGCCCGGTTCATTAAAATGAACATGGCAGTCTATCACACCAGGAAACACGTATTTCCCGTCTGCCTGGATGATTTCCGTCCCGCTTGCTTCAATGTCAGAACCTATCTCGGCAATGACACCGTTTTGAACTGCAATCTCAGCTTCTATAACGCCATCTGGCGTAACTGCCTTCGCACCTTTTATCACCATATCGTAAGCCATATTGATCCCCCCATGTCCGGATGACGATTTTTCATGTCAGTTTATGTAACACAACCAGTTCTATTTTCAACAGTTTACTGCTACTATGATCGTATTACATCAGCAAAACCGCTAGAATTCCTATTGAAAATTATTCACCTTAACCAATGTTTTTATAGAAAAGGAGAATGCGCTATGAATATTTTTGATGTGATGAAAATACCGGCTTTTGAAAACGCCAATTTAATCGCTGGAAAAGCAGGAGGGGAAAGAGAGGTTCAGCATGTCAATATGATGGACGCTCCGGATATCGCAGACTTTTTGCATAAGAATGAATTGCTCGTCACCACCGCCTATCACCTGAAGGATCACCCGCATCAATTATCTGAACTGATTCGGCAAATGGCAAAACGCGGCTGCGCGGGCCTCGGCATTAAAACAAAGCGCTATCTGGAAGATATCCCGAAGGAAATCATCGAACTGGCCGATTCATATGCGTTTCCGATCATTGAACTTCCAGAACACATCCGCCTCGGCGATATTGTAAATGCCACACTCAGCCACATTCTCGATATGCGTTCTAACGAGCTGCAGCAAGCCATTTACGCGCACAAAAAATTCACAAACCACATTATGAGCGGCAAGGGGCTGCAATCCCTCCTTAAAAAGGTGTCAGACCTCCTTCAGCTTCCCGTGCTGCTGCTTGACCAGCATGCCAAAATGCTGTCCGCGTCTCATCAGATTTCAGTTGAGACTGAAAAGCTGAAAGGCACCCTGAATACCGTATCCGGGCCGTTTTTCACTTGTTTCTCTACAATCTCAGATCAGAAAACATATTCTGTCCTGCCTATTTATAATCACGAAAAAAACTGCGGATACCTGCTGATACCGGACATGGTCCAGGCCGGCGATAAAGGATTGATCCTCACGATTGAACAAGCGGCCAACGTCATTTCCTTTGAACTGCTGAAGGAAAATGCGCTGAAGCAGTTCAGCCGGCGGGCTCGCAATGAGTTTTTCAACAATTTTATTGAACGGTCCTTTTCTTCAGATGACGAAATCAAAAACCGGGCGAAAGAATTCAAGCTGCGCTGGGATCAAAAATACATGTGCATTGCCGGCAAACTCGATCGGAATGATGAATCAATCAGTTTTACAGAAAATCAGCTCGCTTCCGACAGCGTATTCGAATTTCTTGAAGGTGAACTATCAGCCTTCCCGTTTCCGCCTCACTTCTTTATGAAAGGAAATGTCGGCATTATTCTAATCGAGGCGACAGACAGCTGGAGTGAAATGCACGCCTCGGTGATCAGCTTTTTAGAACAGTTTCAAACACAGGTCAGCGCTCAATTTAAACGAACCGTGTCCTTTGGCATCAGCAATATATGCCAAAAGCTCATTGATGTTCCCGACGCTTTCACAGAAGCTTCTGATGCTCTGCAATCGGGGCATTTGTCAAGAAGCACAGCATTTATCCAGGTGTATCACGCCAAAGATGTGCCTGAGCTTCTGCGCTTGCTCCCAGTTGAGGATTTGAAGAAATTTTACAACTCCACGCTTCAGAGCCTCGCTGAAAAACAGCAGGAGGATCAAAGCCTGCTTCATACGCTTTCCGTCTATTTAGAGACACACTGCCAAATTTCAGAGACGGCAAAGCGTCTGTACGTTCATCGCAATACGGTCATATACCGCCTTGAAAAATGCGAAGAGCTTCTGGGTAAAAGCTTAAAAGATCCTGAAACAACGATGCGTTTGCGGCTTGCCTTACGTATGCAGCGGCTGATCAGCTAACGTTTGTCACATTTTCCTACAAAATGAATCATTTTTCGTCACTTTCAGCAATCACACCTGTCTTTTTCAGCTACTGTATCCAATGACACCCCTCGGCCGGCACGATATCATGTTACTAAAGTTCACATACAGGGAGGGACTATGGTGAAAAAAAGATCGTTTAAGGTGTTTACGCTTGGCCTGCAGCATGTGCTCGCCATGTATGCAGGTGCGATTTTGGTGCCCCTGCTTGTCGGCAGGGCGCTGAATGTAACAACTGAACAGCTGTCCTACCTATTGGCGATTGACCTGTTAACGTGCGGCGTCGCGACGCTTTTGCAAACCTTGCGCGGAGCATACATCGGCATCGGGCTTCCCGTCATGCTTGGCAGTTCATTTGTGGCCGTCACCCCGATGATTGCAATCGGCAGCAATTACGGCATTCACGCGATTTACGGTTCCATCATCGCGGCCGGTGTGTTCATCTTTTTGTTTGCGCGTTTTTTCGGCAAGCTGACTGTGTTATTTCCTCCTGTCGTAACAGGTACCGTTGTGACCTTGATCGGCCTTTCACTTGTTCCGACAGGTGTGAAAAATATGGCTGGCGGCGAAAAAATAAACGGCAGCGCCAACCCGGAATACGGTTCGCTCGAAAACCTTCTTCTCTCTGTCGGTGTCCTTGTTCTGATCTTAGTCCTCAACCGCTTTCTCAAAGGATTTGCCCGAACACTGTCCGTTCTGATCGGCATCGCCGCCGGAACAGCCGCAGCAGCGATCATGGGCAAAGTCAGCTTTTCTTCTGTTACAGAAGCACCGTTCTTCCAAATCCCGAAGCCTTTTTACTTCGGAGCCCCCACGTTTGAAATCGGTCCGATCTTAACGATGCTGATCGTCGGAATCGTCATTATTGTGGAATCAACCGGCGTTTTTTACGCAATCGGAAAGATATGCGGCAGACCTTTAACTGAAAAAGATCTCGTCAAAGGCTATCGAGCGGAAGGAATCGCCATTCTCATCGGCGGGCTGTTCAATGCCTTTCCTTATAATACCTTTGCGCAAAACGCCGGCTTATTGCAGCTGACCAAAGTGAAAACAAGAAACATCGTCGTTACCGCAGGCTGTATCCTTGTCTGTCTCGGGCTGATTCCGAAGATTGCCGCCCTTGCATCTGCCGTTCCTGCTGCTGTACTTGGCGGCGCGACCCTCGTCATGTTCGGCATGGTGATTGCCTCTGGCGTCAAAATGCTGAGCACAGCGGATCTCAAAAATCAATACCACCTCCTGACCATCGCATGCTCAATCGCACTCGGCATCGGCGCCAGCACGGTCCCCGGGATTTTTGCTGAATTCCCCGCTCCGATTAGAATTCTGGTCAGTGACGGCACCATCACCGGAAGCCTGACCGCCATCTTTTTGAATCTTTTTTTCAGCTTGCGCGGCAAAAAAGAATTAACAGCACAGCAAACAGAACTTCCGGTATTAGAACGTACACTCGTATTAGAAAAAGAGGTGTAAAAAAGATGAAGGAACAGCACAATGCCTTACAGCTGATGATGCTGGGGCTTCAGCACATGCTTGCCATGTATGCGGGAGCCATTCTCGTTCCGTTGATCGTCGGAGCGGCGATCGGGCTGAATGCGGGGCAGCTGACGTATTTAATCGCGATTGATTTGTTTATGTGCGGGGCGGCAACTCTTTTGCAGCTCTGGAGAAACCGATATTTCGGCATCGGCCTTCCCGTTGTGCTCGGATGTACGTATACCGCAGTCGGCCCGATGATTTCCATCGGCAGCACTTACGGTGTCCCAGCGATATATGGTGCCATTATCGCCGCAGGACTGATTGTCGTCTTAGCCGCGGGCTTCTTCGGGAAGCTTGTCCGTTTTTTTCCGCCTGTCGTAACCGGATCAGTCGTCATGATCATCGGCATCAGCCTGATTCCAACGGCAATGAATAACCTGGCCGGAGGTGAAGGAAGCAAAGAATTCGGCTCACTCGACAACGTGCTCCTCGGGTTTGGCGTCACAGCTTTTATCTTATTGCTATTTTATTTCTTTAAAGGCTTTATCCGCTCCATAGCGATTTTACTCGGTCTTATCGCAGGAACAGCGGCTGCATATTTGATGGGAAAGGTCGATTTTTCTGAGGTCTTGGAAGCGTCTTGGCTTCATGTTCCGTCTCTGTTTTATTTCGGACCGCCAACCTTTGAGCTGCCGGCTGTTGTCACGATGCTTCTCGTTGCGATTGTCAGCCTCGTTGAATCGACAGGCGTTTATTTTGCCCTCGCTGATATCACAAACCGCAGGCTGTCGGAGAAGGATCTGGAAAAGGGCTACCGGGCAGAAGGCCTTGCGATTTTGCTGGGCGGCTTATTTAACGCGTTTCCCTATACAGGTTTCTCGCAGAATGTCGGCATCGTTCAGCTTTCAAAGATGAAAAGTGTCAACGTCATCGCCATCACAGGAATCATACTGGTCGCGATCGGGCTGGTTCCAAAAGCAGCGGCCCTGACAACAGTGATCCCCACCCCAGTTCTCGGCGGCGCAATGATCGTCATGTTCGGCATGGTCATTTCTTACGGGATCAAAATGCTATCCAGCGTTGACCTTGATTCGCAAGGCAACTTGCTGATTATCGCCTCTTCCGTCAGCTTGGGGCTTGGCGCTACAACAGTTCCCGCGTTGTTTTCATCTCTTCCGGGCGCGGCCTCTGTCTTGGCAGGAAGCGGAATTGTGATCGGCAGTTTGACGGCCATTGCACTGCACGCTTTTTTTCAAACCAAACAGCCGAATGGCGCAGACATAAAAACGTAAAGGAAGATGCCAATGTTCACAATGGATGACCTGAACCAAATGGACACACAAACACTGACAGGCACACTTGGTTCTATTTTTGAACACTCTTCATGGATTGCGGAGAGATCCGCAGCACTACGGCCGTTTTCGTCCCTTTCTGATCTTCACCGCAAAATGACTGGCATAGTAAAAGCCGCGGATCGCGAGACACAGCTTGATTTAATCAAAAAGCATCCCCGGCTCGGAACAAAGAAAACAATGAGCGATGACTCGGTACGAGAGCAGCAGAACGCGGGGCTCAGCAAATTAGAACAGCAGGAATACGAGGAGTTTCTCATGCTGAATGAACACTATTATGATCGCTTCGGCTTTCCTTTTATTTTAGCGGTGAAGGGAAAGACGAAACAGGACATTCACCAAGCCCTGCTGGCAAGGCTTGAGAGCGAACGAGAAACGGAGTTCCAGCAGGCCCTTATAGAAATTTACCGAATCGCCCGCTTTCGTCTAGCTGACATCATCACTGAAAAAGGAGAGACGCAAATGAAAAGAACTATGTCTTATGGCAAAGGAAATGTATTTGCATACCGAACGTTTTTAAAACCGCTCACTGGAGTGAAGCAAATCCCAGAATCATCTTTTGCCGGGAGAAGCAATACCGTTGTCGGCGTTGATGTGACATGCGAAATTGGCGGAGAAGCCTTCCTGCCATCATTTACAGACGGAGACAACACTCTCGTCGTGGCAACGGATTCAATGAAAAACTTTATCCAGCGCCATCTCGCATCCTATGAAGGAACGACAACCGAGGGGTTCCTACACTATGTAGCTCACCGATTTTTAGATACCTATTCTCATATGGACAAGATCACTCTGACTGGCGAAGACATTCCGTTTGAAGCAATGCCTGCATACGAGGAGAAAGAGCTCAGCACAAGCCGCCTCGTCTTCAGAAGATCGCGTAATGAACGAAGCCGCTCTGTGCTGAAAGCAGAACGAAGCGGGAATATCATAACGATTACAGAGCAATACAGCGAAATCATGGATCTTCAGCTCGTCAAGGTGAGCGGCAACTCCTTCGTCGGCTTCATCCGGGACGAATATACGACTCTCCCGGAAGACGGCAACCGCCCGCTGTTTGTCTATTTAAACATCAGCTGGCAATATGAAAATACCAATGACGCATACGCTTTTGATCCATCCCGCTACGTTGCGGCTGAACAAGTCCGCGACTTAGCGAGCACCGTTTTTCACGAGCTCGAAACCCCTTCAATCCAAAACTTAATCTATCATATCGGCTGCAGAATATTAGCGAGGTTCCCGCAGCTCACTGATGTCAGCTTCCAATCTCAAAATCACACGTGGGATACGGTTGTCGAAGAAATCCCGGGCTCAAAAGGAAAAGTCTACACCGAACCGCGCCCGCCATACGGTTTCCAACATTTTACCGTGACAAGAGAAGACGCCGAGAAAGAAAAACAGAAAGCCGCTGAAAAATGTCGGAGCCTGAAAGCCTGATGGGAAAACTGACAACCCATATTTTAGATTTAACCAGCGGCAAACCAGCGGCGAACGTAAAAATTGAAGTGAAGCGGCTGGGCGAAAGTATTTTGAAAGAGGTTTACACTAACAATGACGGCAGAGCCAATGTCGCTCTGCTGGCTGGTGAAGAGCTGGTGTCCGGAGAGTATGTGATGGAATTTCATGCAGGAGACTATTTTGCGAATAAAAACGTGAATACGATCGACCAGCCGTTTTTAACCATCGTCACCGTCCGTTTTCAGCTTGCAGATCCAGATGCACATTATCATATCCCGCTCTTGCTGTCGCCGTTTGGTTATCAGGTGTATAGGGGGAGTTAAGAAGGAAGCCCGCCGGTGAGGCGGGCTTCTATTTGCACTTCAATAAACTTTTGATCCTAGGACAGTACTTGCAGTGATCCCACGCTTAGTGAAACAACAGCTTGAATAAACATTCACCAATATTTTTCAGGATAATTGCCTACGAGAAAAATATCCTGTAGTCCTTTCATTTATAAATCGGGGTTTCAAACTAATAAGTCAGCTCTTAGAAGCCGAGCTCCCTTTTCCAATCCTATAAACAGACCGCGTTTTTTCTCGAAAAATTACTCTGAAAACAATTGCTGCGGTTTTAATAGTTTTGATAATGCGTTCTCTCTTACACCTTTAGACAAAATATTCATTTTTTCTTTTTTAGACTTAAATCTATGTCGAAAATGATCGTTTGGCATATCTTATACTATCTCCACTAAAGGAGGTGACATTATGGGATTCTACAATTCTGGTGGATACAGTGGAAACTCTGGTTACTCAAACGGTTTCGGGAGCTCCTTCGCTTTGATCGTGGTGCTATTCATTTTGTTGATCATTGTTGGAGCAGCTATCTTTAATTATTAAGTTTAACTTTCCTTGCCTCCGCCGTATCCAACACCTCCCTGTCCGACAGACGCCATAAGAAGTTTTTATGGCGTCTTTGCTATGTGATTCACTAATCATTTTCTAATCCAGAAGCTGTCAAGTTCTGCGAGATTTATCGTGTGTTTTCCCACAACGCTTCTGCGTCTTGATCGCGCTGTCTGACTGAGGCTAAAAAAGTCCGGCTCTTAAAAGCCGGACTCCAGACTACCCCCGTTCAACTCTCTTCTAATCCTGCAAGCTGACCGCATAATCCCGCCATACCCGGTACACCGGCACAAGTTCCCCGCCAGCCCTTCTTCTATATCTTTGTCAGAAGGTTGAGGGGTTTCCCGAAACAGTGCTTTAAGCGCAATTATCATTCCTGGGGTACAGTAGCCGCATTGGAAGCCTCCTTCTTCCAGAAAAGCGGTTTGGCAGATATCCAGTTCCTCTTGTTGTACGCCCTCGATTGTTGTAATGGAGTGGCCGTCCACTTGATAAGCCATGGTCATACACGCATTGGCCAGTTTTCCGTCGATTAAAATAGAGCAGGCTCCGCAGCGGCCGATTCCGCAGGACACCTTTGTCCCGGTCAGCTGAAATTCCTTTCTAAGCAAGTCACTCAGATGTGTCGTAGGAATGGCAGCAACCTCCCACTCCTGCCCATTCACGGTCATCCGGAACTGTTCCTTTTTTACAGGAAATGGCCCGGCCTCTTTTACGTCCATTGCTTCAGCCCCTTTCTGTCTATCGCTTCAAGCAGCTCTTCTCTTGAAATTGGCAGCTTGTTTATCCAGCATCCGACCGCATCATGTACTGCCTTTACAATCGCCGGAGTGATGGCGATTGTTCCAATTTCGCCAACACCGCGTGGTCCATATGCATCACCCTTCATTAGTTCTTCTATTGCGATCACCTTCATGTCAGGAACGTCTTTGACTCCAGGGATCAAATAGTGATCTAGATTTTCTGCGGCATAACGGCCGTCCGTCATTTTCGCTTCCTCCATCAGCGTATAGCCGAGTGCCATGGCAGCGCCGCCTTCAATTTGACCTCGATATCCCTGCGGACTGACAACCGGACCTGCCGCAATAGCGTGCTCACAATCTATCAATTTGACATCGCCTGTTAACAGATCTACCCCCACCTCAACGGCAGCCGCTCCAAATGAGTAGAGGAAATGGCCGCCCACCACAGGATCAGGCGTTGTTGGAAAGTCAAAGGCCGTTTCCTCTGCCAAAGGGCCTTTTTCAGCCAGCTCCTTATACGTCACCACGAGCGCCTTTGTGTTTTTGTCACGCAAGCCTGCAGCGCCGGGAATAAGGTTTTCCGCTGAACAGCCGCTCCATTCTGCCGCCCGTTTTTTCAACTGAGATAGAAACGGCTTCTTCAAACGCTGGATCGCGTGCCACACCATGCTTGTGCCGCGGGATGCTGTGGAGGAGCCTGACTTCGGCACTTTTGCGGTATCCCCAATAACAATGGAAATATCCTCTGCGGCACAACCCAGCTCCTCCATGACAATCTGTTCAATCGCTGCTAGAATCCCCTGTCCGCATTCTTCAAATCCAAATGATGCTGTGATTTTGCCTTCACTCGAAAGAGACAAACGGCCTCCTGCCGCATCCATTCGGCCAAACCCCAGCCCGCCGCCGTGCATTGTAATTGCCGCTCCCGTGCCTCTTTGCAGATACCCGCAGTTCCGGCTTGTTTTTTTAAGAATGGGAGATTTAGATATGGCATTCAACACCTGTGCCGCTCCGTCAGTCGATGCAATCCGATGCTCCAGCGGCCCCAAGTCATGCGGTTTTCTGATATTTTTTCTTCTCAGCTCCAGCGGGTCGATGCCGAGCATGCCGCTGAGACGATCGAGATGGGTTTCGAGTGCAAATGTGATTTGGTTGCCGCCAAAGCCCCGAAATTCCCCCGCCACCCCGTTGTTCGTAAATACTGATATTCCTTCAGTCCGGATATTCGGAATACGGTACGGCCCCGCGGCATGCTCGACAGAAAAATCTAGAACGGCAGGCCCAAGCGTGGCGTAAGCGCCTGTGTCCGCCACAATTTTCACGTCGTGCGCCAATAGATTTCCCGAATGATCTGCACCCGTTTTTATCGTAATCTTCATCGGATGGCGCTTAATGCCAGAACGTACAGATTCCTTTCGTGTCTGATGGATTTTGACAGGGCGTCCGCTTTTCAGGGCCAAAAGCGCAGCATACGGCTGAATATTCAGCTCATCCTTCCCTCCGAACGAGCCGCCCATCGGACTTGACACAATTCTGATCTTCTCTTCAGGAATATCAAAAATACGGGCAAGCTGGAAACGGTCTTTATAGCCGTGCTGGGTTCCTGCATACATCGTAAAACCCCCGTCGTCTTCCGGAACGGCTACGCCTCCCTCCGTTTCCATATACGTATGCATCTGCCGCGGCAGCTCATAGGTTTCTTCAAGGACTGTATCAGATGCTTGAAACCCTTCTTCCACATCGCCGTTTGAAAAAAATGCGCGGTGCAGGATATTCCCGTCCTCATGCAGTCTTTGCGCATTCGGCCGAAGCGCTTTTTCTGGTGAATCTATGACTTCCAGCTCTTTATACTCAACTCGAATCAGCTCCAGCGCCGCTTCCGCGATTTCCTCCGTTTCCGCAGCAACCGCGGCGATCGCATCCCCGACATACCGCACCCTGTCCTCACATAAAACCGGCTGATCAGGGATGACAATGCCAAATCGGTTTAAGCCGGGAACGTCTTTATGCGTGACGATGGCTTGCACGCCTTCCATTTTCTCAGCTTTTATGGTGCAAACCGACACAATCTCTGCATGAGGATAAGCACTTCTCAGCACCTTGCCATACAGCATTCCCGGAAAGCTGAGATCGGTCATATATTTCAATTCCCCTGTGACCTTATCCCTTCCATCCGGCCTGACTCTTGACGGTTTGTTGATGATCATTTATTCCCCTCCCTCAGCCATCAGCTCTGCCATGATGACGTTGGCAGCGGCTTTTTTTCTGTATGCCGCTGACATAAAAGCATCTGAGGAAAACGGCAGCTCATGGATAAGTGTTTTGTACAGCTCATGCGAGTCCCACCCTGGTGCCATCCATTTCGCTTCGCTGTCCAATAATCTCCTAGGAGTGATATCGGCATGGCCAGCGGCGAGACGAATGCTGCCGTCTTTCAAAAAACGTCCAGCTGCAACAGCAGCCGCTCCTGTAAAAGCCTGGCGCCTTCCAAGCTTGTGATAAAATACACGCTCTCCCTCCGCCCGCGGGATGATGACACGCGTGACGATAGCCGTTCTAAAGTCTTCCTCACTGAGCCAAGCGCCAAGCGGCAGCCTGATTAGCTCCTTTTGATATACGATAAGCTCAGCACCAAGCACAAGCAGAAGCGGAATGAAATCACCAATTTTACTCGCTATGTTGCCGCCAATCGTGGCACGGCTGCGAATCCCCGGTGCAGCGACAGCGGAAGCAGCGTCACTGAAACAGCCAAGCGCTCTCTTGATCAAAGGGTTCTTTCTGCATTCATTCAGTGATGTGAGCGCCCCGATCGACACGTGGGTGTCACTGGCGCTGATCCCTCGCATCTCGTCAATCCCTTCAAGGCTGACAAGGTGCTGTTTCGGCAGAGTTCCTTTGTCCCACTGAAGCTGAAGCAGCGTGCTTCCCGATGCGGCACACACATCCGGAGCAAGCTTCTCTAAAAGCGAATAGGCCTCATCAAGCGCTGTCGGCCTCCATAATTGAATATTCATCCTTGCTTTTGTCACTTGGCCGTTCAAGCCATCGCCCTCCTTACCATGTCATATTCCTCGGGTGTATCAATATCGTCCAACTCGCCGCTATCCTTTGCCTCCAAAACCGCTCCTGCTCCAAGCTGTCCGCTTTTCAGGAGCCTGCGAGCCCCTTCATCTCCCGTTAACCCCTTTACATAAGGAAAACAAGCCGACGAGAAGTAGATTGGCGGGGTGAACGCCCCTAAAAACGATGACACGGCAAATGACTCAGGAGCCAGAACCACAAGGGCATTGAGATGATCGACGGAAAGCTGAGGCTGGTCGGCTAACAAAATGACAACGCCGTCCGCCCCCATGCTTTCTGCTTTTCTCACCCCGCTGCTGACTGAATGCCCCTGACCCTTTTCTGCATCTTGGCAAACGTGCAGGCTCCAGCGTTTTTGAAAAGGCGGAGCGTGATACGGCGCTCCTATCCACTCAAGGGAGGCATGTTCTGTCCGCTCGACGACCAGCACGTGATCAAGGCGGGACGACAGAGCAGTTTTCAAAGAAAGTGAGCCGATGTTTTCTCCTTTTAGCGGCAAAGCCAGCTTGTTTTGGCCCATTCTTCTGCTTTTGCCGGCAGCGAGAAACACGCCGATCAGATAGGGGCTTCTCATACAACCGCTATCCGTTTTCTTGTTTGAATGATTTCTGCAACTACACTTACCGCAATTTCCTCTGGACCTTCCGCACCGATTTTCAGCCCGACCGGACTGTAAAAGTGAGACGGAGGATGTTTTCCGTTCAGCAGCCGTTTCGTGCGGTTTGCCGAACCCAACAGTCCAATATAATGGAGGTTTTGAGAAAATAAGAAGTTGATGATCGTTTGATCGTGCTGATAATGATGGGTTGCCACAACAGCTGCATCATGCGGAAAAAATTGAAATTTGCTAAGCATTTGTTCCGGAAAAGCGGTAATCAGCTGATCCGCTTTTGGAAAAAGAGAGGATGTACAATAAGCGGGCCGCCAATCCGTCACGATAACAGAAAACCCTGTGTCAGCCGCCAAATTGGCCAGCGGTACAGTATCCGGACCCGCCCCAAACAGAATGAGGCGCGGCTTCGGTTCAATTCGCTGAATAAACATGTTAGTGGGTGGATCGAAATGCGGTAAATGAAGCGTTGAAAGAGTACGTTGAATATCTTGCAGAGGCGCGTCCGGCCAGTTGCCAAAATGCCCGTTCTCCGTCAGAAATAAATAATGGGAGGATCCAATCTTTGTAACGGAAGTGACAGCTTTGCCTGAATGAAGGCAATCCCTCACTTTCTCATAGTGCCGCCTTTTTTCCTGAGTGATTCGCTCTGCATGAACATGAATAATGCCATTGCACCCGGCTCCCATGCCCCAAGAAAGATCGTCCTCCGACCGCATGTCGTAGGGAATCAGCGTTGGTGTGAGCTGATCGCCCAGCGCACTGATTCTTTGGAATACATCTTCTTCCACACACCCGCCGCTCAGCAAGCCAATCCGTCTGCCATTTTTCTTAAAGAGCATAGAGGCGCCTGCTTTTCGATACGCGGAGCCTTCCACTTGAACAAGTGTCGCCAGTACAGCCTCCTCCTGGTCTTCCAGGAGCGCATCTAACATCGTGTGAAAATTCCCCAATGCCGCATCCTCCTCTCGAAAATTGCCGTGAGAAACAACTAGTTCAGCGTGATTTTATAGGTAACTTGTATAAAGAATAGACGATGGAAGAAAAAATGACTCATGATTTGTCAGAAAATGAAACACATAGAAAGAGGATTTGTAAAAAGAGTCAAACGAAGAAAATTAGATTGGAGAAAACACGAAATCATATCTAAAAAGCTTGCGGAGTTCCGCAAGCTTTTCTTTACACCGCTGCCTGGCGGTCAGCGTTTTCATACACATCCAGCGCTGCTTGGAGCGCTTTTCCTGCTTCGATTCCTGCGTTATGTCTAAGAAGCACAGCCTCTAACCCGGCAAGCACGAATAGCACGTTTTCTTTTCTGCAGCTGTACCCCATCGTGCCGATTCTCCAGATCTTCCCTGCGAGCGGGCCGAATGAGCTGGCGATTTCAATACCGAATTGTGCCAGCAGCATGTCACGGACAGAATCGCCGTCAATGCCGCCGGGAATTTCGACACAGGTGACAACAGGCATTTTGCAGCTATCATCTCCAAACAATCTTAGCCCCATTGCCTTTATCCCTGCTGCTAATGCGGCTTCATGGTGCCGATGCCGCTCAAAACGCGCCTCAAGGCCTTCTTCAAGCACCAGTCTGACTCCCTCACGTAAGGCGTACAGCATCGTCGTCGCTTCTGTATGATGATTGAGCCGTCTTTCGCTCCAATAATCCTCAAGCTGGCTCAAATCAAAGTAGTTGCTTGTGATTGGCCGATTTCCCGAAAGCGCTTCCCTGTCAGCTTGTGACGCAATCCCCCGCTCCACCTTTTTACGAGCTGCAATCACGTCCGCCACCCGCTCATTATATGTAATCGGCGCCATTCCTGAGGGCACAGACAAACACTTTTGCGTTCCGCCGATGGCAGCATCAATCTTCCATTCATCGACTTTAACCTCGCAGCCCCCAATCGTTGCGACTGCATCGACGATAAACAATGCATCCTCGGTGCGGCAGGCTTCGCCGATGGCTTTCAGCGGGTGAATCCGTCCTGTCGATGTTTCTCCATGCACCATTGCCACAATTTTCGGCTTTACTTTTTTTATCTCCCGTATGATGTCCTCCGGGTCAAAAACCGTTCCCCATTCGCACTCAAGCATATGAACATTTGCCCCATATCGCTCTGCGATTTCAGTCAGCAAATAACCGAAACGGCCGTAAATGGGAATGAGCACATCATCTTCCGGCTCTATCACACTAGCCAGCACTGCTTCAATTCCCGCCCTTGAAGTGCCGTCAATCGGGTATGCCCAGCGGTTTTTTGTTTGGAACAGCTCCCGAAGCATCTCCATCGTTTCATTCATAATACCTGTAAACGCCGGATCAAATTGGCCGACAACCGGGGTGCTCATTACTCTTAATACACGCGGATCAACCTCAACAGGCCCTGGCGTCATAATCGTTCTTAACGGGGTGCATAATTCTCTTCTGCCTGACACAGCCATTCCTCCTTTATCAGTAAGCCAGTTTGTATAATAAATCAGTCAGTGCGCGGACGCCGATCTCGAGCTGTCTGGCTGACGTATATTCCTTCGGTGAGTGGCTGACGCCGCCTCGGCTCGGCACAAACAGCATACAAGCAGGATAGCGCCTTCCGATCATTTGCGCGTCATGCCCTGCTCCGCTCACCATTTCCTCACAGCTGAAGCCGTTTTCTAATGCTGTTTCAAAAGCCGCAGCCTTCAGCCTTTCGTCCATCGGCACAGGCTCTATCCGCATATATTCATCAATCACGGCGCGAATTCCTTTTTGTAGGCAAATGCCGTTGATCAAAGCAACCATGTCTTGATGAAACTGCTCCAGCACATGCTGATGCTGATGGCGAATATCGATTGAAAACTGGACGCGGCCCGGTATGACATTGGCTACATTGGGCTCTGCCGTTATTTTTCCGCATGTCAGACGGAGCTCCTCCGGCAACTCCTCCGACCGCAGCAGCAGCTCATGAATGATACGGCTGCTGGCTGCGAGCGGGTCCTTGCGCCATTTCATGGAGGTGGTTCCCGCATGATTGCATTCCCCCTCCAGCGTGACGAGATATCGCCTCTGACCCGCAATGCTTGTCACAATCCCGAGATCCCGTCCTGACATTTCCAATGTCTGTCCCTGTTCAATATGGAGCTCAACAAAAGCGCTGATATCTGTCCGATATGCTGCCTGAAACACACCTTTGCCAAAACCGTTCTCATGCATCGCATGTTGCAGTGAGACTCCTGATTCGTCTCTTGGCTCTGCTCCATCCTGTAATGAAAAAACACCCGTCATATTCCCTGATCCCCAATAGGTCATTGGAAAACGGCTGCCCTCCTCCTCACATAAAGATACCGCTTCGAGTGTTTTTTTCGGCGCTCCATATGTCTCTTTGAGCCGCTTTATCGCAAGCATTGCCGCCAGAACACCATAGGCGCCGTCGTATTTTCCCCCATTGATGACAGTATCGATATGTGAACCGGTTACAATGACTTCATCCGGAGACTGGGTGCCCGAAAGCCTTCCAAACACATTGCCGACATCGTCGAATCTTGTTTCAAGCCCGAAAGAAGACATTTCCGTTTTCACAGCAAGCTGTGCGTCCATCCACTCTTTTGTGTATAAAAGCCTCGTTACGCCGCCATCCGCAGACGCACCGTATTGGGCGAGCCATTCAATATAATCTGTGATGCTGTTTTTTACTGAAAGCTTCTGCTTTTCCATGTACTCCCCCCTCTGGCCGCTATGGTGACTTCATTATAGAAGGAGCAACATGATAGTTCATTGACAGATTAACCAAAAAAACGTTTATTTTTTAGTCACAGTATCCATCCAGCAACCAGATTCACCCTACATGTCACAACTATTTTGATGTAAAGGTCAAAAGAAAACACGGTAAGGAAGAGAGCCAGCAAGAGCGAAAGAGAGGGTCAAAATGCCTTTCATATGATCAAGCTAAGCTTGCCGGAGAGGCGATGTTTGCGGAACAGATGAAAACGGAAATGCCGGCAGCTCGCAAAAACAGGACCTAAAGATATGGGAACAGTAGATCTTTCCGCCTCCTCCAAAGGGACTAATTTACAATTTTAATGAAAAATATACAAAATGACACTTCTATCCTTTATTTCAATTTTAGATAATAGACATGATCTGATAAAAGGAGGGCAAGTGATGACAAAAAAAGCATGGTTTCTGCCACTCGTCTGTGTATTACTGATTTCCGGATGGCTTGCACCGGCAGCTTCAGCAAGCGCGCAAACCGCATTAAGCCTTAATGACCGATTGGCGTCTTCCCCTTCAGGAACAGGAAGCCTTCTCTCATTAGCCGCCCCCGCTGCACCCTATGCTGACACAGATACCTATTATGAAGGGGCTGAAGGTAAAACAGGAGACTCGCTAAAAAGCACCCTGCACCGTATTATCAGCGGACACACGATGCTGTCCTACAGCGAAGTGTGGAACGCGCTGAAAGAAACGGATGAAGATCCGAGAAATCCGAATAACGTCATCCTGCTCTATACGAAAGAATCGCGGTCCAAAAACCTGAACGGCGGGAATGTCGGCGATTGGAACCGCGAGCATGTCTGGGCGAAATCCCATGGCGATTTTGGCACGAGCAAGGGACCTGGTACTGATATTCATCATTTGCGCCCGGCTGATGTTCAAGTTAACAGCGCAAGAGGAAATATGGATTTTGACAATGGCGGCACTGAATATGCGAAGGCACCCGGAAATTATTATGACGGCGATTCATGGGAGCCCCGCGATGATGTGAAAGGCGATGTTGCCCGCATGCTGTTTTACATGGCTGTCCGTTACGAGGGTGATGACGGCTATCCTGATCTTGAGCTTAATGATAAGACAGGCAACGGCTCAGCTCCTTATCATGGCAAACAATCTGTCCTGCTCGAATGGAATAAGCAGGATCCGGTTGACGACCGCGAGCGGAAAAGAAATGAAATCATTTATGAAAAATATCAGCACAACCGCAATCCATTTATCGACCACCCTGAATGGGCGGATGAGATTTGGCCGTAAGAAAAAGGTGCTCCTTTTTAGGAGCACCTTTTTCTAATACACAGCCTCTTCCGTTTCCACATCGAAAAAGACTACGTGGTCCATTTTCACTGAGAGCTGGATTGAATCGCCTGCATCGATTCGCGTGTTTCCGTCCAGGCGGACCTTGAGCCGCTCGTCCCCAGCCATGACATGCACTATGAGCTCCGAGCCCAAATTTTCATTCACTTCCACGTTCGCTTGAAACACTGAATCAAACAACTGGTCATTTCCTGTCATTTGTGTGATGTGCTCCGGCCGTACACCGGCAATCATCTGTTCTCCGGCATATCCCTTTTCCTTCAGCCGCTTTGCTTTTTCTTCAGGAATATGAAGCCGGATCGAAGAATTTGTGAAAAACAGCTCGCCATGCTGCTGTTCTATGATGCCTTTCAAAAAGTTCATCCCAGGAGAGCCAATGAAACCTGCGACAAACAAATTGGCCGGGTAATGATAAATGTCATGAGGTTTCGCCACTTGCTGAATTTCCCCTTCATTCATGACGACAATCCGATCTCCCATTGTCATTGCTTCGGTCTGGTCATGCGTGACATAAATGATCGTTGCCTCTAATCGCTGGTGCAGCTTGCTGATTTCTGTCCGCATCGTCACTCTTAGTTTTGCATCCAGATTAGAAAGCGGCTCGTCCATTAAAAAGACCTTCGGCTCCCTCACAATCGACCTGCCAAGCGCCACCCTTTGCCGCTGCCCGCCGGAGAGCGCCTTCGGTTTTCTCTTCAGCAAATGTTCAATTTCTAAAATTCTAGCTGCCGCATGAACCCGCTCGGCAATTTCCTGTTTCGCCATCTTTCTGAGCTTTAATCCAAACGCCATATTATCAAAAACCGTCATATGCGGATAAAGCGCATAGTTCTGGAATACCATCGCAATATCACGTTCTTTCGGCGGAAGATCATTGACCCGCTCCCCATCAATAAGAAGATTTCCTTCAGAAATGCTTTCTAATCCAGCCACCATCCGCAGCGTTGTCGATTTTCCGCATCCTGACGGCCCCACCAGCACCAAAAGCTCCTTATCCTTTACATCTAAATCAAAGTCCTTCACGGTTAATTGTGAGTGATATGATTTTTTGACGTGTTCAAATGTTAATGAAGCCATCAGAAAAGTCCCCCTATCTTTTGACCCGTTATTTCGTCACTGGAAACAACTTGGTCTTTCTGTTATTTTTAGAGTAATCGATTCCCATTTTTGCTATATTTCTAAAATAAAAAATGTAAATTTGTATTATAACGTCATAATACATTATAATATAAATAATAGGTTAAAAGGAGGCTACCCTTTGTTAAACAACGGAAGTTCTACACCTTTATACATTCAGCTAAAACAAATCATCACTGATGACATCAAAAAGGGCGTGTATTCCCCAACCGCCAAGCTGCCTACCGAAAACGAGCTTTGCACCAAGTATAACGTCAGCCGCATCACCGTCAGGAAAGCCATTCTCGATTTAGTCGAAGAAGGCTATCTGATCAGGCAGCAGGGAAAGGGAACGTTCGTTAAAAGCCCTAAATTAAAACGAGAGCTGATCGCTGTAAACGGCTACTCGGAATTTATGGAATCAACCGGCAAAAAACCGAAGCATCATGTGCTGTCCCATGACATCATTCCAGCGTCAAAACCCATCGCTGAAAAGCTTCAAATCCATCCCGAGAGCCCTGTCGTTGAATTAAAACGGATTTTATATAATGATGATCAGCCTCTCACCTTTGAAGTGACGCATTATCCGCTTGATTTGTTTCCCGGCATTGATACCTTTATTGCTGACGGCGTCTCCATGCATGATATTTTGAAACAGCAATACAAAGTTGTACCCACGCACAATACGAAGCTATTAAACGTTGTATATGCCCAACAGGAGGAAAGCAAATACCTGGATTGTGATATCGGGGATGCGCTGTTTGAAATTGATAAAACGGCTTTTACATCAAACGACCAGCCAATCTATTGCTCATTGTTTTTGATGCACACAAACCGTGTCACTTTTACCATCAACAGCCCCTACACATAACAGGCATAAAAAACGAGACACTGCTTATAGTATTCTCGTTTTTTCACTGCTTCCCCCGTCCTCCAAGCGATAAGGATAGCCATAGCCGAAAGCTCCGTACACACCGCATGTTTTCGCAGCCGTTTCAGCAGCCTGGCGCAAAGCATACGTTATATCCTGCTTCACGCAAAAGGCAGTCAAAAAGCCTGCTATAAAAGAATCTCCCGCTCCAAGTGTATCTATTATATCAGCTTCCACAATCGGCTGATGATAGACTCGATCACCCGCAGACAGGATTGCTCCTTGGCCCCCTCGGGTCATACAAACCATTTTGGCTCCGTACCCATGAGCTGTTTTGGCAAGCTCACCGCATTCCGACTCACTCAAATCGCTTCCTGAAAAAAACGCATACGTCACATAAGGACAGACCCTCCTCAAATAATCATCCTCCCGATTGGTTGAAAAATCAAATGAGACAGGGACCAGCCCGCACAGCTGCGGAAGATCGTTCTCAAGCCTGCTGTACACGCTCGTATGCAGCAGATCATGCCCGCTGATAAAAGATACATCTTTCTCCTGAAACGCGAGGCGAAGCCGGGACTGAATGCCGCCTTTATTTGATCTGACAAAAATGCGGTCCCCCTGTCCATCAAGGGTGACAATCGCCATCCCGTTTTCTCCGTGCGCCTGGCGGATATAATCTGCATTGACCTGCTCCAGCTTGAGAACGTTCAACAGATGCGCCGCGGCTTCGTCATTGCCGACGATTCCGATATAGGAAGACTCATGCCCGAGCCGCTTGGCAAGCACAGCAACGTTTAAGGCATTTCCTCCCGGGTAGAATGTTTCTTGATCCTGGTAATAATCTACAACATTATCTCCAACCGCAATCAATTTCATAGCGCTTCCTCCTTTATCCTTTTACACTGCCGCTTGCAATCCCGCGGACAAAATATTTCTGCATCAATAAAAATAGAATAATAATCGGCGCGGCTGAAATCGTTAACCCCGCCAGCAGGACGCCCCAGTCTGTCTGCAGCGCGTCTCTGAACTGCATCAGCCCAGCTGGAATGGTCCGCAAATTCTCATCATCTATGAAAATAATCGCAAACATAAACTCATTCCATGTATGGTAAGCCGTCAAAATGCCGGATGTCACCAAAATTGGCACGCTCATTGGTAAGAAAATTCTGAAAAATACTCCAAAACTTGTACACCCATCCAAATAGGCCGCCTCCTCCAATTCTTTGGAAATAGAAAGAAAATAAGAGCGGATCAAAATGATGGTGAATGGGATCCGATAAGCCGCATACGGCAGGATTAACGCCCAATACGTATTGTACAGGCCAAGCGACTGAATAATAGAATAAAGCGGCACAAGACTGACCTGCGGCGTCAGCATCAATCCGCCAAGACATAGCACCAAAAAGAATCCTTTTCCTTTAAACTCAAACCGGGAAAGGCCATACGCTGCCCATGCACTGATAAAGACAGTGATCACACACGTCAGCGCCGTAACGATGACACTGTTCATAAAATAAGAAGAAATCCCCTGGTTCCAGGCGGAAACAAAATTTTCCGGATGCCACGAAGACGGCAGCGACCAGCTGTGCTCAAAAATATCGTCAGAGTTTTTAAAGGCGCTCATCACCATCCAGAGAAGCGGATAGGCAATCGCAATCAAATATAGAAACAGAAAAACCCACACAGACGTTTCTCCGATATACCATTTTCGTCTAGGCTTATCTTTAACCTCAATGTGCTGGTCAGGCACAGGCTCCAACCTGAACGAATCTGTCTTCTTCTGAGGCAGCATCAGTTACTCCTCCTTTCCGGTTTTAAAGAACTTCATTTGCATGAGCGATAATGCAAGCGTAATGATTAACACGACAGTGGCAATCGCTGAGGCGTAGCCCATCATATCCTTTGTAAAGGCGCTTTTATATAAAAACGTGCTCAAGACTTCTGACGCGTTTCCCGGCCCGCCGCCTGTCAAAATGTACGGCTCATTAAAGACCGTAAAGGCCCCGGTCAGCGTCATGACCACCGCAACAAAAGACATCTCTTTCGTCTGGGGAACAGTAATATGAAAAAACTGCTGAATTTTACCCGCGCCGTCAAGCCGGGCCGCTTCATACAGTTCATCCGGTATTTTTTGAATCGACACAATGTACAGCATCGCAATATAACCGACAGATTGCCACTGGGACACAAAAATGACAGAAAGCATAGCTGTGCTGTCATCCCCGAGCCAGGCCCTCGTCAGCTGATCAAGACCGATGGCCTGAAGCAGCTGATTCAAAAGCCCTGTCTCCGGATTGTAAATAAAATCAAACAAAAGCGCGATCACAGTCATTGAGATGACAACCGGCAAAAAGAAAACGGTACGAAAAAACGGCGACCATTTTCTGACCAGCTTATCCTCAAGCACCGCCGCCAAAATCAAACCGCCAAATACCTGGCATACAATTGAGATCACTGCGTAAAGCACGTTATTGGTCAGTGCCTGATAAAAGACAGGATCATGAAATAATTCAACATAGTTTTTTAAGCCGATAAACGTTTTTTCCGGAGAAAATGAGCTCCACTGAAACAGGCTGAGGAATACATTCTCAAAAATCGGGATATAAACGAAAAGTAAAAAAACGAGAGCAGGCACCAAAAACAAATAGGGGATTATTTTATTTTGATTGACCAAGGGTATCTCATCTCCTTTATAAAAAGAAAAGGTGTGAAGCTTCACCTTTTCTTTGATTTATTCAGCTGACGCCCTCACCTGCTTTGCTGCCTTTTGAACGGCTTTCATCACCTGCTGCGGTGTCATGTCGCCGCCAAGCATTTGCTGGACGCCTGTTAGGTACGCATCTGCGACTTCAACATCGACATCCATATCAAACCATGGAACCATTGATTTGGCATCAACGATATGCTGAACGGCTTCACGCTGAATAGCTGTTGCATTTTCTTCAGTAGCCGTACCTTGCACTGCACTGTATTTCCCGACATCTTTCACGAGCTTTTCGCCCATTTTTTTCGACGTCAAGAACTGCAAAAATTCCATCGCTTCCTTCGGATGTTTTGTTCTTGAGGAAATCATGAATCCTTCCGGCGCTCCCGTTAACGCTTCTGAAGATCCTTTTTGCCCGCTGATTTTAGGAAATGGGAACATCCCGAGATTAACCGGTTCAACCAGCTTGATTTCCGCTGTTTCCGCATATATCATCGCCGACTTTTCGCTCTTAAATTGCTGTCTCACATATTCGTGGTCGACGGAGTTTACATGTTTATTAAAATAAGGCATCAGCTCCTGAAGCTTTTCAAGGGCTTTTACATAGCCTTCATCAGTAAATTCACCCGTTTTGGCGTTATAGTCCTTGTCTCGCGTTTTTTCATCGACCATCCGCTGATTAAGCGTGCCGATATAGTGCGAGATTGTCCAAGTCGCCTTTGTTCCGAAGCTGATCGGTGTGTAGCCATGTTCTTTCAGCTTTTTTGACACATCGATTAATTCATCCCACGTCTTCGGGGGATCAAGATTCAGCTTTTGGAAAATGTCTTTATTATAGAAGAATGATTTAGCGTCCATTTGCCACGGCACGCCATATTGCTTGTTTTCATAAGTAAATGGTGTAATTTGCGATTGAACGAGCTGTGATGACCAATCGGTGTCATTTTTGTAGTAGGACGAGAGATCAAGTGCTTTATTGCCTCTGATAAATTTAAAAGCAAACTCATCGCTCCAAGAGAAGTAAATGTCAGGAGGGCTGGTGGTTCCCAGCATGACCTTAATTTTATCTTTATAGGAGTCATTTAAAACGGCTTCAATTTGAATGTCGATATCCGGATGTTCTTTTTCAAATTCCTTAACAACCTCTTCAAAATAACTTTTTTCCGGCTCCTTTGGCCATCTGTGGAAAAATTTCAATGTCACCTTTCCGTCCGCTGAACTGCTTTGGCTCGAACAGCCTGCGATGGTGAGCATACTGACAGCTGCAATGATCAAGAACAACAACATTTTCTTCAAAGGGTTGGCCTCCTCTGGACATTAGACTATAATGTTATATAACATTATAGTCTAATGCATAATGGTTCTTCATTTTCAGATCAATACTCAACTTTCCACATGTATCTTCTATGAGATAAAGGATGATTTCTCGCCTCTGCCAGCTCGTCTGCATAGCTTCTCAGCACACGATTGAGAACGAGCGGAGCAAGATAGCCTTTAACTGAATCGTCAATTGCAGTGAAGTCGTAAGATGCAGCATCAAGCACAGTGAGCTTTTTGCCATACTTTTTCGAGAAGGTAAGCGCCCGCTCTTCAAGAGGTCTTGTTTCATCTAAACCGAGCAGGATGATAAACGGCACGGATTCATCAATAATTTCAAACGGTCCGTGAAAATATTCTCCGGCATGAATGGCGTGGGAATGAATCCATTGCATTTCCATGAGAATGCAGATGCTGTAGGAGTAAGCGACACCGTAGTTTGCACCACTTGCCATGGTATAAATAATGCTTTCTTTTTCATGGGCTTTTGCAAATTGCTTGGCGTTGTCAGCTTCCTGCTTAAGGGCTTTTTCATATACAGCCTGCAATTGATCTAAGCCTTCAATTGCTTGTTGGAATTTCGTATTGTTTTCTAATACTTGCAGGGTTCCAAAAACGATTTGATACAAAACGCCATAGTTTGTATTGATCGCAAGCGCCTCATCACCCCAATCGTACTGGGCAACATATTGCGCTTCCTGCGCTAAAGGAGACTCCGGTTTAAACGTCATCGCAATCGTAAGTGCGCCCTTGCCCCTTGCAAACGCAGCAGCTTTGACTGTCTCCGGGGTATTTCCCGAATGCGAGCACAAAATAACAAGAGACTTTTCACCAAGCTGAACAGGGTTGCGCTGAATAAATTCGTTGGCGCTGTAGAGGTCGGAGTTTATTGATTTTGACTCTCTGTCAAACACATACTTACTCGGATACATAATGGCAGAAGACCCTCCGCATGCGACAAAGAATACATGATCAATGGTTTTCCCTTTCAAATCCTGCAAGAAAGCTTGAACCTCACGATTTACTTTTGCTGTGGCCTGACTCAAATCCTTCACTCCCCGTTTTTATTATATAACGTTATATAACATTATATATTGTTATATTAAAGTCCGCGGGTAGGATTGTCAATATTATTTTCTGAAATTTCTCAATAATTTATTCGAATGATAGACAAAGGGTCTATATGCGAAAAAATGCCCAAATCAAAAGCCAGAACTTGACTTAAGCTCTGGCTTCGCTGTTCAATCCGCAGACTGACGTCTTATTTAAAAAATACCTTGTCTATATTGTACTTCGAGTGCTGTGTATTGATGATATATGTTTCGTAAATCTCTCTTTCCATTGGATCATCAACTACACATACCTCAATTTTATAAACTTCATCTCTGTGATGTTTGATCGGTGAAACAGTGTCTTCGAAATGCTTCTTAATTCTCTGTCTTAACTTTCTAGCTTTCCCGACAAACAGCAGCTCGTCATGAATGTTGTAAAACATAAAAATGCCGCCTTTGTCCCTTGGGATCTGGTGAAAGTCGATGAATCCGTGAATCGGTTTTATCTTCGGCTCGTTATCATTAGCTGACTGCTGTCGTTCAGTGATGGTGACATTCGGTGCGGGTATATCAATTTTTATCAAAATCAGTTCACGTCCTCTTTTTCATTAAAGATAAATGCTAACACATACAGAAAAGAAAAGCTAGAACAGCTTTATTATATTTGTTTGTTATGCTCTTACTTATTATGCAAGTGCTCCGGCTGGATGATAAGGACTAAGGTCTAATTCTGTCTGCTTTCCGAGAACTAGCTTTGCGAGCTCTGCACCCAAGAACGGCCCCATCGTCAGTCCAGAAGCACCCAAACCGTTTGCAGCGTACAGGCCTTGAACATTCGGCACGGCCCCTACGACCGGCAGAAATCCCGGTGTAAACGGCCTGAAGCCCACTCTTGTTTCAACAGCAGCCGCATCAGCAAGACCCGGTGCAACGGCTAACGCTTTGCTCAATACTTCGTGCTGGCCTCCGGCTGTCACACGCAGATCATCAAGACCGGCATCGTTTTCGTGTGTGGCGCCGGCTACAATTCTGCCGTTATCAAACGACAGAATGTACTGATCACTCGGCGGCATTACAACCGGCCACGATCCTGTATCTGCATCTGTCATTTCAAAATGCATAATCTGCGCTTTTTGAAATGACACTTGAAAATGAATGCCGAGAGGCTTCAATATCTCATTGGCCCATGCTCCCGCCGTCACAATGACCGCGTCAGCCGCAATCTGCTTTGTATCTGTTTGCACGCCGGTGACTGTTCCGTTTTCAAAAAGTAAAGATGCATTTCCTTTGATGACCGTTGCGCCGCGTTTCTCTGCAGCGCTTAAAAGCGACCGGCACAGCGCTCTTCCGTTCACACGGGCGGCACCGCTGATATGAACTGATTCATAGTCATCAGCTAAAATCGGAAACAGCTTTTTCGTTTCACTTGCGGACAAGCGGGTAATGTCGCCGATCTCCGGCGCATCCTCCCGTCTCTTATACGCCCGCTCCTCCATCTTATCAAGCTTTGACGCATCAGTATGAATGCTGATCGCACCAACACGTTTATATCCTGTATCCGTTTCTCCGTCCTCTTCCAACTGATTGATTAAATCCGCATAGTATCGCGCCCCGCCCTTAGCAAGCTGATACCAATCCTGATTGCGGCGCTGAGAGAGCCAAGGACAGACGATCCCCGCCGCCGCATCAGTCGCTTGTCCCGGCTCTTTCCGATCAATGACAGTAACGCGAGCGCCTGATTTTGCGAGATGATAAGCCGTCGACGCGCCCAGAATCCCTGCGCCGACGATGATGTACGATTTCATATGCAAACACCTTTTCTATTATAATGTCTATTCATTTTACCAAATAGAATGCTTTCCTTCGACCTTTTGCCCTAATGTGGAAAAACCGCGAAGTTCGTCCAATCTCTTTACTCTCCTATCGAATATCCTGTCACTATCAATAGAGAAAGGATGATAGCATGAGCGAAAATCGTCATGAAAATGAAGAAAACAGACGCGATGCGGCAGTCGCAAAAGTCCAAAACAGCGGTAATGCAAAAGTCGTGGTCAACGTGAATACAGATCAGGATCAGGCACAGGCGCAGTCACAAGACGGAGAAGACTAATGAACGAAAACATCATTCCTCTTAACAGACATACTCAAGAGATACCCACTACTGAATCTGTTATCAAAAACAGCGGCAACTCAGAGGTCCATATCGACATTCACATTGATACAATGCCAATTGCTTTTGCTATATTATGCTCTGCATTAGCCGCAAAGCAGATGACAAAAGAGGAATTCGATATGGCTTATACTCAATTGCGAGAGATGAACAGAGAAAATAACAGCAGATCATCTGTAAAGCAAATTATCAATCAGGAGACAGAAGAAGAGTAAAAAACCGCGGCCCCTCGGCCAGCGGTTTTTCTTCTGCATACAAAAAGGACGCGACTGAATCGGTTACTTCTGTACAATTTGAATAAGGTTACCGCATGTATCATCGAAGACAGCAATTGTGACTTCGCCCATTTTTGTCGGTTCCATCGTAAACGTCACGCCTTTTTCCTTTAATCGGTTGTACTCTTTTTGAATATCTGCAACGCCAAACATTGTGGCCGGGAAGCCTTCGGAGAATATCTTCTTTTGATACTCCTTGGCGGCAGGATGTTCATTCGGTTCGAGTAAAAGCTCGGTTCCGTCTTGATCATCTGGAGAAACAAGCGTTATCCACCTGAATTTCCCCATGGGAACATCCTCCTTTTTTACAAACCCCAGTTTTTCTGTATAGAACTTCAGTGCCTTGTCTTGATCTTGCACGAATATACTAGTCACAATGATTTTCATATTGTTGTTTCCTCCTTTGATATTTATGGTGTATGGTACTGTGCAAACAATCCGGCTTCAAGCAAAACAAACCAACATTTTACAGAAAGTCAGTGCTGGTTTTATAAAATTACTCTATCCATCCTTTCAGCAAATTTTTAAGCGGTTCGTTGTTGAATATAAGTACTCGATATTTTCCCTTTCGTTTTGATGTTACGAGTCCTGCATCCTCCAGTACAGAAAGGTGTTTAGCTATCGCCTGTCGCGTAATAGAAAGGTCGTACTTTGTAATAAGACGTATCGTAAGTTCATACAACGTCAGCTCGTTGCGTTCAGATAATTCGTCTAATATAAGCCGCCGAGTCGAATCGCCGAGTGCTTTGAATATAGCGTCTTTGTTCCAATTCATATATTGAGTATAAGCAACTCATTAGTTGCATGTCAAGCATAAGCAACTGTATGGTTGCGTGATATAGAAACTGAACCTATCCGGCGCAGGTCTGAAATATTCTAATCGATAAGTAATTAAAACCATTAAAATAACAGTGGATATGTCTCTGAAAAATAAAAGAAGACGAACTTCAAAAGTTCGTCTTCTACAATCAAATTCGGCACGCCAGCCCCTTGATAAACAAAGGGGTTTTCATCATTAACCGATAGAACCTTCCATTTCGAACTTAATCAAACGGTTCATTTCAACTGCGTATTCCATTGGAAGCTCTTTTGTGAATGGCTCGATAAAGCCCATTACGATCATTTCAGTTGCTTCTTCTTCAGAAATACCGCGGCTCATCAAGTAGAAGAGCTGCTCTTCAGATACTTTGGAAACTTTCGCTTCGTGCTCCAATGAAATGTTATCATTTAAGATTTCATTGTAAGGAATTGTGTCTGAAGTTGATTTGTTATCCATGATGAGCGTATCGCACTCGATGTTAGAGCGAGCGCCTTCCGCTTTGCGTCCGAAGTGGACGATTCCGCGGTACGTTACTTTTCCGCCCTGTTTTGAAATCGATTTTGATACGATTGTAGATGATGTGTTTGGTGCAAGGTGAATCATTTTCGCACCTGCATCCTGATGCTGGCCTTTACCCGCAAGAGCGATAGAAAGCGTCATACCGCGCGCGCCTTCGCCTTTTAGGATACAAGCCGGATATTTCATTGTCAGCTTAGAACCGATGTTGCCGTCGATCCATTCCATTGTTGCGTTTTCTTCACAGACTGTACGCTTTGTTACAAGGTTGTAAACGTTGTTCGCCCAGTTTTGGATCGTTGTATAACGGCAGTAGCCGCCTTTTTTCACGATGATCTCAACGACCGCACTGTGAAGTGAGTTTGTTGTGTAAACAGGCGCAGTACAGCCTTCAACATAATGAACGCTTGCTTCTTCGTCAACAATGATCAGTGTACGTTCGAACTGACCCATGTTCTCAGAGTTGATACGGAAGTAAGCTTGAAGCGGTGTTTCAACCTTCACGCCTTTAGGCACGTAGATGAAAGATCCGCCCGACCAAACAGCTGAGTTAAGCGCCGCAAACTTGTTATCAGTCGGCGGGATTACTTTTGCCCAGTGCTCACGGAAAATATCTTCATTCTCTTTCAGCGCGCTGTCAGTGTCTTTAAAGACAATACCTTGCGCTTCAAGATCTTCTTTCATGTTGTGGTATACAACCTCAGATTCGTACTGAGCAGAAACACCCGCAAGGTATTTTTGTTCAGCTTCAGGAATACCGAGCTTGTCGAATGTTTGTTTAATTTCTTCAGGAACTTCATCCCAAGAACGCTCTGAACGCTCAGACGGTTTTACGTAGTACGTAATTTCGTCAAAGTTCAGTGAGTTTAAATCTCCGCCCCATTGAGGCATCGGCATGTTGTAGAAATGCTCAAGTGATTTCAAGCGGAAGTCAAGCATCCATTGAGGCTCTTCTTTCATGCGAGAAATTTCTTCTACGATTTCTTTTGTCAATCCGCGCTCTGAACGGAAAATGGAAACGTCCTTGTCGTGAAAACCATACTTGTATTCACCAATATCAGGCATTTTTTTAGCCATCCATTTTCACTCCAATCCTTTTAATTGCCGCCTTCTTCTTTCGCGACTCCTTTTTCAAGTGCTTTCCATGACAGGGTTGCACATTTGATACGGGCCGGGAATTTTGAAACGCCTTGAAGGGCTTCAATATCCCCAAGATCTATAGAATCATCATACTCTTTCCCTTGCATCATATCCGAGAAAATCTTAGACATGGAAAGGGCAGTTTCAATATCTTTCCCTTTAATCGCCTGAGTCATCATCGAAGCGGATGCCATTGAAATGGAACAGCCTTCCCCTTCAAACTTCGCATCTTCCACGATGTCTCCGTCAAGCTTCATTGTCAGTCTGATGCGGTCGCCGCATGTCGGATTGTTCATATCCACGACGATGCTGTCATTCAAAACCCCTTTATTTCGCGGGTTTTTGTAATGATCCATAATCACCTGTCTGTACAATGTATCTAAGTTTGCATTAAAAGACATTTGTAAAATACTCCTTTGTCTTTTGAAGAGCTTCCACAAGCTTATCAATCTCTTCCTCTGTATTATACAGATAAAAGCTTGCTCTTGCAGTAGCAGTTACATCCAGCCATTTCATCAGCGGCTGCGCGCAATGGTGGCCGGCTCTGACTGCAATTCCCTCCGCATCAAGCACAGTCGCCACATCGTGCGGATGAACATCATCAAGGTTGAATGTGACAAGCCCGGCACGCTCTTCCGGTCCGTAAACCGTTACGCCGTCAAGCTGGCGGAAGCGTTCAAGCGCATAAGCTGCAAGCTTGTGCTCATGGCGGGAAATCTCATCAAGACCGATTTCTTCGAGAAAATCAATGGCGGCACCGAGGCCGATTGCTCCTGCAATAATCGGCGTACCCGCTTCGAATTTCCACGGAAGCTCTTTCCAAGTTGATTCATAAAGCCCGACAAAGTCGATCATTTCACCACCGAATTCGGCAGGCTCCATGTTTTCCAGCAGGGCTTTCTTTCCGTACAGCACACCAACACCGGTAGGTCCGCACATTTTATGGGAAGAAAGCGCAAAGAAGTCGCAATCGAGATCCTGCACGTCAATTTTCATGTGAGGCGTGCTTTGTGCTCCGTCCACCACAATGACAGCCCCATTGTCATGAGCGATTTTAGCCATTTCTTTAATCGGGTTGACCGTGCCGAGGACATTAGATACATGAGACACCGCAACAATTTTTGTGTTGCTTGTGACCGTTTCTCTGACGTCTTCTAAAGAAATCGTTCCGTCTTCCTGCAGCGGAATATATTTTAATGTGGCGCCAGTTGCTTTTACAGCCTGCTGCCACGGAATGATATTCGCATGATGCTCCATGTAGGTGATGACCACTTCATCACCAGGTTCCAGGTTGGCGCGTGCATAGCTTAACGCCACCATATTCAGTGATGTGGTCGTGCCTTTTGTGAAAATAATCTCAGCCATTGACTTCGCGTTAATAAACTTGCGGACTTTTTCACGCGCTCCTTCATAACCATCTGTCGCTCTGGTTCCAAGTGTATGGACGCCCCGGTGAACATTGGAATTGTATTGGTTATAATACTTATCCAGTGTTTCAATGACAGCACGCGGCTTCTGGGAAGTCGCCGCGCTGTCGAGATAAACGAGATCATGTCCGTTCACTTGCTGATGAAGGATCGGGAACTGTTCACGAATATCTGTGATATTCATTACTTCACTTTCCTTTCGATAACAGAAACTAATTGTTTCTTAACGCCTTCAATCGGAAGTTCATTTACTACCGGTGCAAGGAATCCGTAAATGACTAAGCGTTCTGCTTCTTCTTTCGGAATTCCGCGGCTCATCAGGTAGTAAAGCTGAATAGGGTCCACACGGCCGACAGATGCCGCATGTCCTGCAGTTACATCGTCTTCGTCAATTAAAAGAATAGGGTTTGCGTCTCCGCGTGCTTTTTCGCTAAGCATCAGCACGCGTGATTCTTGCTCCGCATTCGCTTTAGAAGCGCCATGTTCGATTTTGCCGATTCCGTTAAAGATAGAAGAAGCGGAATCCTTCATCACACCGTGCTTCAAGATATAGCCTTCAGAAGCTTTACCGAAATGGATGATTTGTGTTGTGAAGTTTTCTGTTTGCTCTCCTCTTCCGACAACAACCGTTTTCGTATCGCCGTATGTGCCGTCACCGTAAAGGTTTGTTGTATTTTCGGAAATCGTGTCGCCGTCGTTCATCAGGCCAAGGGCCCACTCGATTTTGCTGTCGCGTCCGCGCGCAGCACCGCGGCGGTTCACATAAGTTGTCACACCGCTTGACAGATTATCCACCGCACCGTATGTCACGCTGGCATTATCACCTGTGATGACCTCACTGATAATATTGAAGACAGCGTCTTTCGGGTTTACAGTGCTGATGTAGTTTTCTACATATGTTACAGAGCTGTGGTCTTCAGCCACAATCAGCACGTGGTTGAATAGAGCTGTATCATTGCTTTCGTGGACATAAACAGCCTGAACCGGCGTCTCCACCTGAACATTTTTCGGAACATAAAGGAATGCTCCTCCGTTAACAAGAGCCGCGTGAAGTGCAGTTAACTTATGTTCGTCAACTTTCACGCCGTCCTTCATAAAGTATTTCTCCACCAAGTCGCTGTGCTCACGTGCAGCAGTCAGAATATCAGTGAAGATGACGCCTTTGTCTTTCAATTCTTGAGAAAGAGAAAGATATGCCGGCGTCTGGTCACGCTGTACGTATAATGTTTTATCTTCGTTTTCAACGTCGATCAGCGCTTTTACTTCATCAGTCAAATCTTCTAATGAAGAAAGCGGTTCGTTATCCACTGTATGCTTCGCGAAATTCGTGAAGTTCCAGTTTGTGATTTTTGTTTTGTCAGGTTTCGGCATCGGCAGATCCTCAGCTTGTTCAAGAGCCTGTAAGCGCAGGTTCTTCAGCCAGGCAGGTTCTTGGTGCTTTTCGGAAAAGCTTTTGAGATACTCCTGATCTACGGATAGTTTTGTACCTAGTGTCATATTAATCCCCCTAACGCTTACGCTTCTTGGCCAACAGTTTCGTCTTCAATGCCAAGTTCTTGTTTGATCCAGTCATAACCTTCTGCTTCAAGACGCTGTGCAAGCTCTGCACCGCCGGATTTTACAACGCGGCCTTGCATCATAACGTGAACAACATCCGGAGTGATGTAGTTTAACAGGCGCTGATAGTGAGTGATCATCAGGCAGCCGAAGCTTTCGCTGCGCATTTTGTTGATCCCTTTTGATACAACTTTCAAAGCGTCAATATCAAGACCTGAGTCGATTTCATCAAGGATGGCGATTTTCGGTTCAATCATCATTAATTGAAGGATTTCGTTGCGTTTTTTCTCCCCGCCTGAGAAGCCTTCGTTAAGATAGCGCTGAGCCATTTCAGGGTCCATTTCAAGGAACTCCATGTTTTCGTCCATTTTGCGGATGAATTTCATGAGAGAAATTTCATCGCCTTCTTCTCTGCGCGCGTTGATTGCTGAGCGAAGGAAGTCGGCATTTGTCACACCGCTGATTTCACTTGGGTACTGCATCGCAAGGAATAAGCCTGCCTGCGCACGCTCGTCCACTTCCATCTCCAGTACATCTTTGCCGTCAAGCGTGATGCTGCCTTTTGTTACTTCATATTTAGGATGCCCCATAATAGCAGCTGATAAAGTGGATTTACCAGTTCCGTTCGGGCCCATTACTGCGTGGAATTCTCCACCTTTTATTTCAAGGTTTACACCCTTTAAGATCTCTTTCCCTTCGATTTCAACGTGAAGATCTTTGATCGTTAATGTTGAAGCAGCCATATCTATACCTCCAAAAATATATAATCATTATTCTCATTTTATTCTCATTCTAATTTTATAACAAATGAAAAGTAAATACAACTTTTTATCGTGCCTTGCACATTCCTCAAGTTTAACAAAGATCAGCACTTTATTAAAGCGATTGAAAAAGAAAAAGAGTGGATTCCCACCCTTTTTTAAAAGATTGATTTTCTCAATAAGCTCCCGCAGAAATCCGCTTGCTTTTTTCATAATCAAGCTCTCTCTGCCGCTCTACCTTCATTCTTGTTTCCAGCCGGCGTCCATATTCCTCGTATCCAATTCCGTGTGACAGCTGCATCGCTTTTTCCATTTCTGACGTATAATCGAGGTTCAGTCTGTCCTGGCTGCTGCAAATAATGAATCAATCCCTTCATATATTTGCTTTTTATTGTACCAGTGCTGCGTTGGATGCCGCAAAAACGATTTGGCGTGAAATAGCGGCAGATGAGACGAAAGCATCCTTTCAGAACAAATGAGAATGGTTTTTCGGAATATTCCTTCTCTTAATGCGTGGTGTTTCCGAATTCCTCAATGCACTGTTGAACAACTGTCACGCCTTGGCTGAAAGCTGCGCCGCCTCCAAATGCCGCTGCCACACTGACGGCTTCGAGAATGTTTTCTTCTGTCGCTCCCTGATCGAGACAGCCTTTTGTATGATAGATCATGCAATATTCGTCCTGAGCATTGATGGCAATTCCGAGGGCGATCAGCTGTTTTTCTCTTTCAGTCAGAGAATTCCCGGCAAAGCACTGTTCAGTAAATTCGTTAAATTTCCTTCCCATCAGCGGCATCTTTTGTTCAAATGTACCTAAACCATGTTTATATTGTTTTAACGCGTCCTGCATGCTTCCTCTGTCTTGATTCAAAGAAAATCCCTCCATCTGTTTAACATTCCTTTTTATTATGAACAGCTTTTAGGAAAATACGCGAAAAAAACCCCGGATTTCTCATCCGGGGTTTCAGCCTTATTCAGATACAGGAAGCACAGCTCCGTCGTATTTTTTCTCGATGAAGTCTTTGATCTTTTTAGAGTGAAGAACTTCCATCAGCGCTTTGATTTTTGCAGAATCTTCTTCGCCTTTTCTTACTGCGATGATGTTAGCGTATGGGTTGTTTTTCGTTGATTCTACTTCAATTGCATCTTTTTTAGGATTTAATTTATTTTGGATCGCATAGTTTACATTGATGAAGGCCGCGTCTCCTTCTTTGTTTTCATATGCTTTTGCCGTTAATTCAGGCGCCACTTTTTTGAATTCAAGGTTTTTCGGGTTTTTCTTAATGTCTTTCAGTGTTGCGTCAATTGTTTCTACCTTAGAATCAAGAGTGATTAATCCAGCGTTTTCAAGCATTGCAAGCATACGTCCTTGTTCAGCAACGTTGTTTGTCAGAATGATTGTCGCACCGTCTGGAAGGTCTTTCAGTGATTTGTATGTTTTAGAGTAAATACCGAATGGCTCTAAGTGAACAGCGCCGGCATTCACAAGTTTGTAATCTGTGTTTTCTTTCATTTCTTGCTCAAGGTAAGGAATGTGCTGGAAGTAGTTCGCGTCCACTTCTTTATCAGCTAAAGCTTTATTGTACATTTTGTAATCACTAAGCACTTTCACTTTCAGCGTATAGCCTTTTTCTTTCAGCAATGGTTCAGCTTCTTTTAAAATTTCCGCATGCGGTGTTTTTGTTGCCGCAACGACAATTTCTTTCTTGCCAGATTCAGCGCCGTTATTCGAACCGCAGGCAGCCATGACTCCTGCAAATACAAGCAGTAATGCACCCAAAAATAGCTTTTTCAATGTAAATCCTCCCTTATCGTTTGTCTATAATATTTGTTATTAGATCACCGATGATTTGAATAATAAACACGATGATTAAAATAAACACAGTAGCAACGAAGGTAACATCAGCGTTATTAGACTGATATCCTTCTACGTACGCAAGGTTTCCAAGGCCTCCTGAACCAATGGCTCCGGCAATTGCCGTTGAGCCGATCAAAGCGATGGCAGTAACCGTAATGCCAGAAATAAGAGCAGGCATTGATTCCGGAATCAGCACTTTGAAAATAATCGTAGACGTTTTCGCGCCCATTGATTTAGCGGCTTCAATCACACCTTTATCCACCTCACGCAGCGCGATTTCAACAAGGCGCGCGTAAAATGGTGCCGAGCCGATTACCAGCGCCGGCAATGCGGCGTTTGGCCCTAAGATCGTGCCGACTAAAAATTTCGTAAAACCTAATAGTAAAATAATTAAAATAAGGAACGGAATCGATCTGAATATGTTAACAACGGCCGCAATCACAGAGTTGACCGCTTTATTCTGCCAGAGGCTTCCTTTGCTCGTCAGAAAGAGCAGCAAGCCGAGGATGACCCCGATGACAAAAGCAAACAGTAAAGAAATCAGCGTCATATAAAGTGTTTCATATGTCGCGTTCCATAATTCAGTTAAATCAACGTTCGGGAAGTATTTTTCAAACATTCGTGATCACCTCTGCTTTCACCTGTTTGTCATTAATGAATCGGATCACGTTTTGCACTTCTTCCTCGTCTCCGTCAATGTGGATGAACAGTGAACCGTAAGCCCCATCCTTCGTCTGCGAAATTTTCCCTTGCAGAATATTGACGCTGACATTGAAGTTTCTGATCATCTCTGTAATCAGAGGCTGTTCAGCTGACTCACCGACAAATGTGAGCTGAACCATTTTTCCTGATGCTGTATCATCAAGAAGGTGCTGAAGCGTCTCTTTCGTTTCTTCCGGCTCTGTCACCTGCTGAACAAATCGTTTTGTCATTTGTTCCTTTGGATTTTTGAAGACATCGAGAACCTCGCCTTCTTCGACCACCTTGCCGTTTTCCATGACGGCGACTCTGTTGCAGATTTTGCGGATGACATGCATTTCGTGGGTAATCAGCACAATCGTCAAACCGAGTCTTTCATTAATATCGGACAATAGATCCAGAATTGAATCTGTCGTTTGCGGATCTAATGCTGATGTCGCTTCGTCACAAAGAAGAACCTTCGGATTGTTTGCAAGCGCTCTGGCAATTCCGACACGTTGCTTCTGACCGCCGCTCAGCTGAGATGGATAAGATTTTTCTTTTCCTTCTAAACCTACCAGTTTAATCAGTTCATTGGCGCGCTTGATCCGCTCGCTCTTTTTCACTCCGGCAATTTCCAAAGGAAACATGATATTATCTCTGACAGTCCGCGACCAAAGCAAATTGAAATGCTGGAAAATCATACTGATCTCATGGCGTGCTTTTCTTAAACCGCGTCCATTTACTTCATTAATCTTGGTTCCCGCCACTTCCACGGTTCCTGAGGTTGGTTTCTCAAGGCCGTTCAGCAGACGGATTAAGGAACTCTTACCAGCTCCGCTATATCCTATAATTCCAAAAATCTCACCTTTTTTAATGGAAAGCGAGACATTTTGGACAGCATTGACATCTCCATGTTTCGACTTGTAAACTTTTGAAACATCCTGAAGATTGATCAAAGCAATCACCTGCCTTAACACTATTCTAAGAAATCTTCCGGTTTTTTCTGCAAAAGAAAAGCCTTTCTGCACACTTGAGCAGAAAGGCTTATATAAAATGCCTTTCTCTCATCTTTCAAAGCTGAACGCTTCGTGTGAATTGGCACCATTTCAACAGTGTTGATGGTTGCCGGGCTTCATAGGGCACTTCCCTCCACCTCTCTTGATAAGAGAAATATATAGTCTTTTTCGTCCGGAAATTCTTAATGTAGAATAGCACGGCGAATGATTAAATGTCAATAAAATAAATGATGTCAACTTTTACTATTATAATAATTTATTATTTTTTAATTTTTTAAAATCCTCTGAAAAAATCCATTTGTCAGCCAGAGAATGGCTTCCAGTTTTAACAGGGCCCTGAATGACCCCTTTACTTTGAGGCTTCCGCTCTGAATCAGGTGCTGAAGGGAAATGTCTCCGTGCAATAAATCAATAATTTCCGTTTGGTTTCCGTAAAAGGTCAGGTTGGACGTTTGGGGCGGAGAAACTTTTTTCATTTCTCCCTGTTCGTTTATTGAGACGGTTAAGGCTTCTGCTTCTCCTTGGAAGGTAATGAGCAATGTTGAGGCATTCAAAAGGGGTTTTAAAAACAGATGCTGATACTCATCTTCTAAAACTTCCGCTTTCTCCATATGTACAACCTCCTATTTGTTGGTCATACATACACATTTCTCTCTTTGTCGCAAGAACCCCTTTATAAAACGAACGACAATTTCATTGGATATGCTGAGAAATATGTCATAAATGGGATGAGGAAGATGATTTTTGTTTGATCAGCTCATATAAATAAGAAACGGAATGAAATGCATATCCTCTTTCTACCACCTTTCCGCCTTTAAACAGCAGAAAACAAGGGACGCTTTCAATTTGATACGCTTTTGCGAATGTCGGAGAGTAATTGACATTGTTTTGATAGAAGGCGACATCCGGCAGCATTTCTTTCACCACTGTCAGCATTTTGCTTGCAAGCTGGCAGGTGCCGCAAAACGGAGTATATAAATATAGAAGGTACACATCATCTTCAATGTGATCAAGTTCGTGTTCTTGGAGTTCTTTCATGCTATACACCTCGGGACTTTCTTTCAAGAAAAATAGTATGGACATTCAGATTCGCACGCAGCAATACAGAGGCGACATGGTGCCTGGGCGCAGCCGCTACTTCCTTATAGGCTCTGTCGATATGGAGATGGCAGGCTTCATTAAATTCACGCTTCAGCTGTTTTCTCAATTTCTCACCTGATTCATCAGCATCAACTAATATATAGACGTCTTTATCATAAAGCTCGTCAGCCAATTCCTCGAGCCTCAGCTGGCTGATTGTTCCGTTTGTGCAGATAATGCGCACCGGTTCATTCAGGACGCTTTCGATTTTCTCTTTATCTGATTTTCCCTCGACAATCATAACCTTTTCCAGCTCATCCATCTTCATCTTGTTCACCTGCCGCGTCAAATTTGAAACGTTCAGATTGTAAAAGAAGGCAGTGAAATTCACCGCCAACATTAACACCAGCCGTTTTCGTAGTCACAATCTACATATTTTGCGTCGTCTCCAGAGACCACATCGGCTGTCTTATAAAATTTCTCATTTTCAAAGGAATAACCGGACTTAAGCTCATATTCATTCATGCTTGTCATTTGGCCGATCATCTCATTATCATGATATAACGAGAGCCGGCCATTTTGAAAGCGGCCTGTCACGTCATTGGTGACATCGAGCTTTTGTTTGTCGAAAGCCATATTGGACACCTCCCATAACGTTAGCGTGTCCAATTGCTTTTACGGCTATCCTGTTTTAGTCTTCTTGTGTCATCTCTTCGTATTGCTCTGCTGTCATCAGTTTTTCAATTTCAGAAGCGTCAGTTGGCTCAACGACGATCATCCATGCTTTTTCGTACGGAGATTCGTTGACGAATTCCGGACTGTCATCAAGATCTTCGTTTACTTCCACAACCGTTCCGTTAATCGGTGCATAAAGCTCAGATACCGTTTTAACGGATTCAACACTGCCGAATGGCTCGTCCGCTTTGATTTCAGCGCCCACTTCAGGAAGTTCGACAAACACGATGTCGCCTAGTTCGGACTGGGCAAAATGCGTAATTCCGATTCTGGCTTTTTCTCCTTCAACTTTTACCCACTCGTGTTCTCCTGAGTAACGCAAATCTTTTGGTATGCTCAATTGAATCCCTCCATTTTTTACAGCACTACAATAAGAAGATACCACACTTTTCAAAAAAAATTTACATTAAGCCCAGTTTTCTTCAAATTGGTCTTCTTTAAATCCGACAGTCACTTTTTCACCGTCTGTTGTAAGCGGGCGTTTGATCAGCATGCCATCTGAAGCCAGCAGCTCGAGCTGTTCGTCCTCTGACATGTGATACAGCTTTTCCTTGAGATTGAGTTCGCGGTATTTCATGCCGCTCGTGTTGAAAAATTTCTTGAGATCCAGCCCGCTTTTTTCATAAAGCGCTTTTAATTCTTCTTTGCTTGGCGGCTGCTCAGCAATATGTATTTCGTTTATTTCTTTTCCATGCTCTTCAAGCCACTTCTTTGCTTTGCGGCACGTTCCGCATTTAGGGTACCAGTAAAAAGTTAACGACATCTTCTTCCCCCTCAATAAAATAATCGAGGTTATTTTAACACAGTTTGTTTTAAAAACCTAAAACAGTGCTTCTTAAAAAAGAGCTCCGCGCATTCGGAGCTCTTGGCCAATCAGACAGTATATTTCTCAGCCTCAAAAATGCCTGCCGCCGCCTCGCGTTTTTTCTGAATCACGTTTTTAGGCGTTACGCGCGTCAGCTTGCGCAGAGCGGAAAGCATCATGCGGAGTGAATCTCCTTCTTCCATTGCGATAAGGGATTCCTTCGCATGCGCTTCAATTTCGTTAAAGGCCTCTTGAACGAAAATTTCTGTGTACAGCACCTTTTGCGCTGCTTTTTCAGCGCCTTGTGCGGCAATGGCCTTTTCCGTTCTGAGCACGGCTGATTCCATTGCGTATACATTGCTGACGATATCCGCTACGTTCACGAGAATTTCTTGCTCACGATCGATCGCTTTTCCGTATTTTTGCGCGGCTAGGCCGGCAGCAAACAACGCAATTTTTTTGGCTTGCTTGACGATATATTTCTCCTGCTCTAAGACGCCGCTTCCAGGCTCTTCAGGCATAAGCATCATGAGTTCTTCCTGCAGCGACTGCGCTTTTTCGAATAAAGGCAGCTCGCCTTTAAGCGCTTTTTTCAGGAAGGTGCTTGGCACGATTAACCTGTTGATTTCGTTTGTGCCTTCAAAAATCCGATTGATCCTTGAATCCCTATAGGCCCTTTCTACTTCGTACTCCTGCATAAAGCCGTAGCCTCCATGAATCTGCACGCCTTCATCAACGATATAATCAAGCGTTTCAGAGCCGAATACCTTATTCAGAGAGCATTCGATGGCGTATTCCGCAATCGATTTGGCGATTTGCCGGCCGTCCTTGAGATCTTCGGCCGTGAACTGGCTCATATTGTCTTCAAACAGCCCGACGGTTCTGTATACAGAGCTTTCCATCGCATACAGCCTTGAGGCCATTGTCCCGATTTTTTCCTGTGTCAATGAAAAACCAGCAATCGGCGTTTTAAATTGGCGGCGCTGATTTGCGTATGCCGCAGACAGCTCGATGACGCGTTTAGATGCGCCGATTGTGCCAACCGCCAGTTTGTAACGGCCGATGTTTAAAATATTAAAGGCGATGACATGCCCTTTGCCGATTTCTCCGAGCAGGTTTTCCTTTGGCACTTCAGCTTGATCCAGAATGAGGGTTCTTGTCGATGATCCCTTGATTCCCATTTTCTTTTCTTCCGGTCCCGTGGAGACACCCGGGAACTCTTTTTCTACAATAAAGGCTGAAAACTTGTCGCCGTCTACCTTAGCGTAAACCACAAATACATCGGCAAAAGCAGAGTTGGTAATCCACTGTTTTTCCCCTGTTAATACATAATGGGTTCCTGCTTCATTCAGCACAGCTGTTGTTTTTGCTCCAAGTGCATCAGACCCAGAGCCAGGCTCAGTCAGAGCATAAGCGGCGATCTTTTCGCCTGAAGCGAGTCCAGGCAAATATTTTTTCTTTTGTTCTTCTGACCCGAAAAAGACGATCGGCAAGGAACCGATACCGACATGCGCGCCATAAGAAAGAGAAAAGCTTCCCGCACGCGAAAATTTCTCAGTGATGAGTGCCGAGCTGATTTTATCTAGGCCGAGTCCTCCGTATTCTTCCGGCACATCGGCGCCAAGCAGCCCTAGTTCGCCCGCTTTCTTCAACAGTCTGACAGAATGCTCGAATTGGTGGTTTTCGATATCATCTATATGAGGGAGAACATCTTGCTCGATGAAATCCTCCGTTGTTTTCGCAATCATTTTATGCTCGTCAGTGAAATCCTCCGGTGTATACATTTGATCGTATGTGACATCCTCGATTAAAAATCCGCCGCCTTTTTGTACTTCAGCCGCTTTTTTTGCCATTTGTTTTTCCCCCTTTAGCATAATTCAAATACACCGGCCGCTCCCATCCCGCCGCCGATACACATGGTCACGACTCCAAATTGCTCGTTTCTCCGTTTCATTTCATGGATGAGTGAGAGTGTAAGCTTTGTGCCCGTACAGCCAAGCGGGTGTCCAAGCGCGATTGCGCCCCCGTTGACATTCACTTTTTCTTCATCAATTCCCAATTCCCTGATTACTTGAATGGCCTGTGAGGCAAAAGCTTCATTCAGTTCAAACAAGCCGATGTCCTGCAGCTGAAGTCCGGCAAGCTTCAAAGCGCGCGGAATTGCTTCCACCGGTCCGATTCCCATCACTTCCGGCGGCACGCCGCCTACGGCAAAGGAGCGGAATTTCACAAGTGGCGCCAGGCCAAGAGCATCGGCTTTTTCCCGGTCCATCAGCATGACAGCCGCCGCTCCGTCACTTGTCTGCGAAGAATTGCCCGCAGTCACCGTCCCGTCAACGGAAAAGGCCGGGCGCAATGTCGATAAGATGTCTGCAGTCGTTTGCGGGCGAACACCTTCATCCTGAGAAAATACAAATTGTTTTTCCTGAGGCTTATGGTTTTCTCCAATTTCTGTCACCGTCACTTCTACGGGTACAATTTCATCTTTAAATTTTCCTTCTGCAAGGGCTTTAGCGGCGTTTTGATGGCTGCGAACGGCAAACGCGTCTTGATCCTCACGGGAGACGCCGTATTTTTTCGCGACTTGCTCGGCTGTGTGGCCCATGCTCATATAATATTCCGGTGCCTTTTCTGCCAAAGCAAGGTTCGGACGGGTAACATGCCCCATCATCGGTACTTGCGACATGGATTCCGCTCCGCCGGCGATCGCTGTATCGTAGGCGCCGAGCATAATTTTTTCTGCTGCATATGCAATAGACTGAAGGCCTGAAGAGCAATAACGGTTAACTGTAATCGCCGGAACTGTGTACGGCAGGCCCGCGAGCGCACCGATATTTCTCGCCATATTAAGCCCCTGCTCCGCTTCAGGCGTTGCACAGCCAATAATCAAATCGTCAATATTGCCTTCGTAACCGCCTGCACGTTTCAGTGTCTCTTTTACACAAATCGCTCCCAAATCATCCGGGCGAACGGTGGCCAACGATCCTTTTTTTGCTTTTCCAACCGGTGTTCTTGCACCTGACACAATGACTGCCTCTTTCATAAGCTCCCTCCTAATTCCGTAAAGGTTTACCTTTCACAAGCATATGCTGCATTCTCGCTTGAGATTTTGCCTCTCCTGCCAAACTCAAAAACGCTTCTCTTTCGATCTCCAATAAATACTCTTCATCAACCTCTGTACCAAACGGCACTTTTCCGCCCGCAATGACATAAGCGAGTTTTTTCGCGATCTTGAAATCATGCTCAGATATATAGCCGGACAGCTTCATCTGCTCAGCGCCAAGCAATAGTGCTGCATAACCGGTTTCTCCCGGCACCTTGACCTTTTCTTTTACAGGCGGCCGCCAGCCGGTATCGTATAAAGATGCGGCCAGCTGCTTCGCATCGTATAACAGGTGGTCTTGATTCACGCTGATGTGATCCGTTTCTTTTAAGATGTTCATCTCACGAGCCTCTTGAGCGGAAGCGGACACTTTCGCCATCGCAATCGTTTCAAATGTTTTCATTGCCGCATTCATCGGATCAAGGCCGCGGCGTAGATGATTGATGTACAGCTCTTTGTTTCCCCCTCCGCCAGGGATGAGGCCGACACCTGATTCAACAAGGCCCATATAGGCTTCGCTTGCCGCTTGAATGCGCGCCGCAGGCAGGCATACTTCCGTTCCTCCGCCGAGCGTCATGCCAAATGGCGCGGCGACGACCGGTTTCGCACTGTATTTGATCTTCATCATCGTCTCCTGAAAACGGCGGATCACAAAATCAACTTCCAAAAAGTTGTCATCTTGGACTTCCATTAAGATCATGGCGAGATTCGCGCCGACGCAGAAATTTTTCCCTTGATTGCCGATGACAAGGCCCTTGTAATTCCGCTCTGTTTCCTCTAATCCTTTGTTGATCATTTGAATGATATCGAGGCCGATCGCATTGCTTTTCGAATGAAATTCAAGAAGGGCGACATCATCTCCAAGGTCAATTAAGCTTGCTCCGCTGTTTTTCGCAATCACGCCTTTTGTTTCTTTAAGTGCTTGTAAATGAATTCGTTTTTTGTTTTCTTTCACGGCTCTGTATTCGCCGCGGTCATAATAAAATACCGTTCCGTTCTCTTTGATGTAGAAGGTTTCATTTCCTTTGTCCAGCATCTCTTTTATCCAGCCAGGCATATCTGCTCCAAGCTGCTCGAGCTTTTCCGCTGACTGCCTGAGGCCGATGGCGTCCCACATCTCAAAAGGTCCCAGTTCCCAGCCGAATCCCCACTTCATGGCTTGGTCAATCGCATGAATATCGTCGGCAATCTCGCCAAGCAGCTCGGCTGAGTAAAGCAGGGTTTGAGAAGTGATATTCCACAGCAAACGGCCGGCCCTGTCATCCGAATAAATAAGCGCTTTCATTTTGACTTTTGTCCCTTTTGCCTGTTTTGCCGCTTCAAGTGCCGGTGATTTCATTTTTGTCCGCTCGCCGTAAGTAAGCGTCACTGGGTCAAGCTCATAAATCGTTTTTCCTTCTTTTTTATAAAAGCCTTGGCCGGCCTTGCTTCCGATCCACCCTTTTTCCAGCATATCGTTCATGAAGCTTGGAAGGCGAAACACTTCTTTTTCATCGCCATCAGCTTTGTCATACACATTTCGGGCAACGTGGGCGAATGTATCGAGGCCGACCACATCAAGCGTTCTAAAGGTGGCGCTTTTCGGCCTGCCGATCAGCGGTCCTGTGATCGAATCAACCTCCCCGACCTGATAACCGCCTTTCAGCATTTCTTGGACTGTCACGAGAAGCCCGTAAGTCCCGATTCGGTTTGCGATAAAGTTCGGTGTGTCCTTTGCTGTAACAACGCCTTTCCCGAGGACATTTTCTCCGAAAGCTGTCATAAACTTTAAAATATCAGGATCCGTTTCCTTAATCGGAATGATCTCCAGCAGCTTTAAATAGCGTGCGGGATTAAAAAAATGCGTTCCGAGAAAATGGGCTTTAAAATCATCCGACCGGCCTTCAGCCATTTCCTGCACTGATATGCCGGATGTGTTGCTTGAGACGATGCTTCCAGTCTTTCGATGTTCATCCACAAGAGCGAAAATTTTCTTTTTGACTTCAAGGTTTTCGACAACGACCTCAATAATCCAATCTGCTTCTTTCAGTTTTTCTGCATCATCCTCCAGATTGCCCGGTATAATATAGGAGGTATTTTTCGCTGATGTGAGGGGAGCGGGCTTTTGTTTCAGCAGTTTTTTCACCGCCTGCCGGCTCAGCCTGCTGCGCACCTCCGGACTGTCCTTCGTCAGCCCCTTTTTTTCCTCTTCCTTTGTCAAATCGTTCGGCACAATATCTAGCAGCAGGACAGGAATTCCGATGTTAGCCAAATGCGCCGCAATCCCGGAACCCATTACCCCCGATCCTAAAACGGCTGCCTTCCGAATGTGTTTGTGCATGAGATATCCCCCTTGAACATTGAATGAATAGTCATTCATTTTTTGACCAAAAAAAATGAAACCCGTTTCTTCTTTCATCTTAAAAGATTTCCGGTTCGACTTCAATAGCTAATTTGTTATTTTTTTGTATGAAGCCTATAAAAGTCGGGCAACTTAAGTCCGGAGGTGAAGGGAATGGTACGAGAGAAAAAAAATCCGTCTTCAGCGGCAGTCAGCGCGGCGAGCGTAAAAGGAGATGCCGGTCCGACTCAGCATTACGGCGGCGGAAAACGGACAAGTCAAAATCAGCAGTATAAAAAACATAACATGGAACAATCATAATGCAGCTGCTTCCCGCGGCTGCTTTCACTTTTTCAAAATTCCTTTTAACACAAACGCTGCATTGGCAGGCCGTTCGGCAATTCTTCTCATAAAGTAGCTGAACCAGTCCGTTCCATATGGGACATACACACGCATTCTGTAGCCTTCCTTGGCGAGTTCCTTCTGACGCTCCTGCCTGATGCCGTATAGCATTTGAAACTCAAATTGCGACGCGGGGATTTGATGTTCGGCGACGAGCTGTTTCGTAAATGCAATGATGTCATCGTCATGTGTGGCGACAGCCGTGTAGTTCCCGCTTAACAACTGCAGCTTTATTAAGCTCTGAAAATGAAGGTCCGTTCCTCTTTTGTCGGGAAACGCTACGGCCGCAGATTCTTTATAAGCGCCTTTTACAAGTCTGAGATTCGGCTTTAAGTCCCGCATCTTTCTGATATCTTCTGCCGCCCGGTACAGATACGCCTGAATGACCGTGCCGAGCTTCTCAAATTCCTGTTTGCATTGCCTGTAAATAGAAAGTGTCTGTTCATAATGGGAATAGTCTTCCATATCAATGGTAACAGCAACATCATATTGCTTCGCAACGGAAAGAATGGCGCGCAAATGAGTAAGAGCAAGTTCTTCTGAAAGATCGAGCCCGATTGAGGTCAGCTTAAGTGAAAGCTCTGAGTCCAATTGATGTTCGGCAATGGCTTGAATGGCTTTCTTGCATTCCTCTGCGACTTGGTTTGCTTCTTTTTCCGAAGCTGCATACTCGCCTAAATAATCAATTGTTGCACACAAACCGGATCTGTTTAGCCTTTTGACGGTCTTAACCGCCGATTCAATCGTATCCCCTGCGACAAACCTTCGTGCTCCAAGCCGCGTTCCGTATGCTTTTGCGAACTTGGTAAGTGTTTTATTTTGAGATAAGAATAAAAACACATGTCTCAACATCCGACTCCCTCCCGCCGTCATCTTCAAAACCCTGTATATAACTCCCAGTCTGAAGGAAACTATAAAATGAACAGAAACCAAAGGAGGATCACAATGGATAATCAGCAGCAATCTCAAATGCCGCCTTCCGTTATTTCGACAAAGGATCATTTGTATCTCAATGACATGCTGAACTGGAATTTGCTCGCGATGAAAAAAGCGCATTTCATGGCGCAGCAGTGCCAGGATCAAACGTTAAAGCAAGAACTCGACCGCGTCGGACACATGCATCATGATCACTATCAAAGAATATTAAAGCACCTGCAGCCAGGCCAGCAGCAGTCCGGCTACATCCAATAAGGAGGCGCCAGAATGAATCAGCAAAATCAAAAAATCAGCAACCCGCAGACACCTGTACCGACAACATCGGAAATGAATGACAGAGATTTCGTCAACGAATTGCTGACAACCGAAAAATACATGACAACAGCTTATTGCACTGCTTTGCACGAATTCAGCCACGAGTCTCTTTATCAGGATATTCAATCCATTTTTGATGAGTCACAAAAAGCGCAAAGAAAACTATATGATCTCATGTTCCAATATGGATGGTATTCTGTTGAAGCGGAGGATGCACAAAAGCTGCAGCAGTCCTATCAAAAATTCCAGCAGACCATTCAGCAGCAGTCTCCTTATCAGCAATAACAACATTAGTAAAAAGGATACGATGTTCTTTCGGGCATCTATCCTTTTTTTGTGTAAAATCAGTTGACTTTTCATTTACGCTTATTTATATTTAATAAGCATTAACTATTTTGTCATTAAAATATATATACAGTGTATGTAACAGAGGGGAAATGAATATGAAGAGTGCGGATCAGTTAATGTCCGATATTCAATTATCGCTTCAGGCGCTCTTTCAAAAGATACAGCCTGAAATGCTGGAAAGCATGGAGAAACAAGGTGTCACCCCAGCGCAGCTGTTTGTGCTGGCCAGCCTAAAGAAACACGGCAGCCTCAAAATTTCTGAAATTGCCGAGCGTATGGAGGTGAAGCCAAGCGCGGTGACGCTGATGGCAGATCGCCTTGAACAAAAAAATCTTATCGCCAGAACACACAACACAAAAGACAGGCGAGTGATTGATCTCAGTCTTACTGACGAAGGAGACAGAAAGTTCGAGGAGGTTTTGGCAGGCAGAAAGGCCATTATGGCGCGCTACCTTTCCTTTTTGACGGAGGAGGAAATGCTGCAGGCGGCGCATATTACTGCAAAGCTCGCACAAGCAGCAGAAACGGATGAAAAGCAAAACATGAAAAGAGGAAACGGATGAAAATGAGTAAAGAAGGCAAACAATCAAAACGAACGTTATTAATAACAGGCTTAATTATTGCCATGTTTTTTTCAGCCCTTGACGGTACTATTGTCGGAACGGCCATGCCGAAAATTGTCGGTGATCTGGGCGGTTTGAGCATGATGACCTGGCTGACAACGGCATATTTGTTAACATCAACAACCATTGTTCCAATTGCCGGTAAACTGGCTGATTTATTGGGACGCCGCATTGTCTATGTATCAGGTTTAATTATTTTCATGGCCGCTTCTGCTTTGTGCGGAATGGCCAACAACATGACGGAATTGATTATCTTCCGTGGACTGCAGGGAATCGGCGGAGGCATCATGATGCCGATGGCGATGATTGTCATCGGTGACTTGTTCACAGGAAAACAGCGTGCTAAATTCCAAGGTGTCTTTGGCGCAATTTACGGGCTGGCTTCAGTGATTGGGCCGCAAATCGGCGGCTGGATTGTAGACTCGTTAAACTGGAAATGGGTTTTCTATATTAACCTGCCAGTCGGAATTATTGCGGTTATTTTTATTGCCAGGGGATTACAGGGACGCCAGCAGACTGGGCCGATCAACTTCGATATCGCTGGTATTTTCACAATGATTGTCGGTGTGGTCAGCCTCCTGCTCGCCTTAAGCTTTGGCGGAAAAGATTATGCATGGGATTCATGGCAGATTCTTGGGTTGTTCGCTCTCGCACTGATCGGCATTGTCAGCTTTATCATCGTAGAATCAAAAGCAAAAGAGCCAATCCTGCCAATGTATTTATTTAAAAACAGAACATTTACATTTCTAAACTTGATCGGCTTCTTTATGAGTATCGGTATGTTTGGCGCCATTACGTTTGTTCCTTTCTTTATGCAGGGAATTGTCGGTGTAAGTGCGTCTGAATCGGGTACAATTATGACACCGATGATGATTTCTATGATTATCACAAGTATCATCGGCGGACAGCTTGTTTATAAAATCGGGATTAAACCGCAAATCATTGCAGGCATGCTGGTTATGGCCGGCGGATTCCTGCTGTTAACGACATTGGATCTCGACACGAGCAAGCTTGTCGCTACATCTTTTATGGCGATTATTGGTCTGGGAATGGGTCTTGTTATGCCGATTCTGACATTGGCTTTACAGGAAAGCTTTTCGAAGGAGGAGCTTGGAGTTGTCACTTCATCCAGCCAATTCTTCCGTTCTATCGGCGGAACATTCGGCATTACCATGCTGGGAGCCGTAATGAATGCGAGATCAGGAAATCTATTAACAGATAAATTGGTTCCATATTTAGACTCTCTTCCGGCACAGGCAAGCTCGTTTGCCGCCCAGCTAAAGGGTATGATTGATACAAATCCGCAAGGGCTGCTGCAATCACTGTTCAGTCCGGACGCGGTCAAACAAATCCCTGCGGCTTTCTCATCCCATATTGTGCCGATTTTAAAAACATCGTTGATGGATTCGCTCCACAGCGTGTTTTATACGGGCCTGATCTTTATCGCAGTCGGAGCCGTATTCACCTTGTTCTTAAAACCTATCAAGCTATCAAATAAGAAAGCGGAAGACCAACAAGAAAAAGAGAAGGCGGCAAAAGCCGTTGAATCACCTTCCCATTAATAGAGCACCCCGCGGGTATCAATCCGCGGGGTTTTTTATTCAATCATCTGGGCTCTTCCATTTCCGAAAGACCAATCCTCAGCCTGATTTCCGGCCAGCATGATAAACACATCTTCTTTTCTGACACCAAGCTCGGAATGAATCCGGCTCGCGATTGAGCGGTAAAGTGCTTTTTTCTGTTCAGTTGTTCTTGACTGTTTCAGTGTAAAATGAATGTATATCAGTTCATCAGTACGCTCGACTTGGAGATAAAATGGATCATAAAAAAATTCGCTTTTTTCATATTGTCTGATGACTTGAAAATAGTCATCTTCCGGCACATTGATTTCTTCAATCATCGATTGGTGGACAGTCCTGCTCAGTTTTTGAAGCCACGCTTCGCTTCTTCCCGACCGTAAATGAATCTGTACAAATGGCATCTCCCTGCACCCCTTTCTTTACAGCGTCTGTCCGCTGTCAATTGTGATAATTTGGCCTGTGAGTGATTCCTGTTCAATTAGTGAACAAATCAATTTGGCAACATCATCTGGTTCAGCAATACACTGCAGCGGCAAAGAGCCGATCATGCTTTTCATTTTTTCTTCCCGGCCGGCCCACCATCTCGTTGCCACAGCTCCTGGTGCTACACCGCTCACTCTGATTTCAGGCGCTAAGGCGTGGGCCAATGATTTCGTTAAACCGTGCACCGCCGATTTTGATACTGCATAAGGCATAGATGAGCCGGCACCAGTTACCCCTGCGATGCTGCCGACGTTTACGATCGCCCCGGCCTTGCTTTTCTTCATGAACGGAGCCACTGCCCGCGCGCAGAAAAACATCCCTTTCACATTGACGGCATACAGCTCATCCCATATGTCTTCTGTCGCAGCCTCAAGATTATCCATTGGAATATGCCGTGTAATGCTGGCATTGTTGACTAAAATATCAATCGGGCCGTATGTTTTCACGATTGATTGAACCATATCCTGCACGTCGCTGTTTTTGGATACATCTGCTTGGATGGCGAAGGCTTGCCCGCCAGCTTTTCGAATCTTTTCCACTGTTTCCTCCGCTTCTGATTGCGAGCGTGAATAATTCACCGCCACAATCGCCCCGCGCTTTGCCAATTCCATACTGGCTGCTTTTCCGATTCCTGTGCCGCCCCCCGTTACGAGAGCTATTTTGTTCAAGACATTCATTGCCGCCACTCCTTGCTGTTGACTAAAGTATATTTCTGATTCCATTGTAATCCAGCTTTGATGTTACGTATAATGATTGTTAAAGATACTAGATATCACTTAGATTGATAGCAAACGAACGGAGGAGTTCAAAATGGAAAGCGGAGATTTACGTGTGTTTCAAATGGTAGCTCGTGAAGGGACCATTACGAAAGCAGCCCTGCAGCTTGGCTATGTACAATCGAATGTCACGGCCAGAATTCAACAATTGGAAGCTGAGCTGGGTACCACACTGTTTTTGCGCCATAATCGGGGCATGACACTTTCTGCAAGCGGAAAATTGCTGCTGGACTACGCAAATAAAATTATAGGCCTGCTTGATGAAGCGTCTAAAGCGCTCTCATCCTCCGCAGAACCAAGCGGGCCGCTTATGATCGGCTCCACTCAGACAACCGCCGCGGTAAGGCTTCCAAAGCTCCTGGCATCTTATTATGAAGAACATCCAAACGTCCAGCTATCTTTAACAACAGGACATACGCAATTTCTCCTTGATAAAGTTCTTCGTTATGAATTGGATGGCGCGTTTATCGGATGCGAATGCCATCATCCTGAGCTCGAATCCTATCCTGCGTTTGAAGAAGAACCAGTAGTTGTTTCGGCTGCCTCCGTGCCCGATGTTGAGGAAGCCATCACAAAGCCGATTCTCGTTTACAGCACAGGCTGTTCGTATCGAGAAACACTTGAAAAATGGCTGCGTTCCGTCGGTGTCACACAGCCGGTCATTATGGAATTTGGGACGCTTGAAGCAATTATCGGCGGAGTTACAGCAGGTCTTGGCATCTCGTTGCTGCCAAGAACGGTTGTGCAGAAACATGAAGCAGAAGGATCAATTCGATTGTACCCGCTGCCTGAAGCGCTCAGCCAGATGAAAACAGAGTTTATTGTTCGAAAAGATTCGTTTATCAGCAGCGCGCTGAGAACCTTTATGGATTCCTTTACGCCAGATAAAACGGCTGAATCACAAAAAAGCAGTCTGCAATAATGAACAGATTGCTTTTTGGCTATTGTTTGTTTCGATGCGCTTCATTTAATTCCTTAATATGCTGAATGATCTCTTTAATGCCCTGCTTTGCATCAGGGTATGTCGCATTCCAATGCTTAGCGAGCGGAGGCATGCTTTTGGCTATATGGGTGTACAAAATCCATTGCTTCACTTCTTCTTTTAGCTCATCGTTTGTCTCACCAAGCAGAAGCTCAGTATACTTCTCCAGCAATCCATCCAGCTGCTCCTGAAGTTTTTGTTCCATTTGCCATCTTCCTTTCGAAAAAACAGCAAGGAGCTTTCTCAATTGAAAGCTCCTTCGCTGCGTTATTTATCCATGCGATGTGAAAGCCGCTTCCTGGACAATGCATCTGCCCCTGCCATGAGGAATGCAAAGAGGCGTTCCGAAGAGCGGGTCCTGTGTAACCTGACAGTTCATAGAAAATACATTTTGCACAAGATCACAAGTGATGACCTCTTCCGGACGGCCTTCTGCATAAATCCGTTTATCTTTTATGGCCACAAGATGATGCGCATAGCGGCACGCCAAGTTTAAGTCATGGAGTACCATAACAATCGTCCGGCCTTCCTTTTCATTCAGCTCAAACAGCAAATCAAGAATTTCAATTTGATGCGTCATGTCTAAATACGTCGTCGGCTCGTCAAGAAGGATGATATCCGTTTCCTGGGCAAGCGTCATCGCAATCCAAGCCCGCTGGCGCTGTCCGCCTGACAAAGAATCAACGGCGCGGTCAGCCATGTCCTCAAGCTTTGTTGCTTTAAGCGCTCTTTCAACTGCTTCCTCATCCTCTTTTGACCACTGCTTCAGCCAGTTTTGGTAAGGATATCTTCCTTGCTTCACCAGCTGATGCACCGTCAGCCCCTCAGGAGCCGAAGGACCTTGAGGCAGGATTGCGAGCTCTTTTGCGACTTCCTTCGTCGGAAGCTTGGCAATCGCTCTTCCTTCCAGCAGCACTGAACCGCCTCTCGGCTTCATCAGGCGCGCTAATGAACGTAAAAGTGTCGATTTTCCGCAGCCATTGCTGCCAATAAATACGGTAATTTCACCTTTGGGAATTGTTAAATTCAACTCATCAATAATAACGGCATCCCCGTATCCTAAGCTCAGCGTTTCTGTAGAAATTGCACTCATACCCATAACCGCTCCTTTTTGCTGGCTTTTTAGCAGCACTATGTATTGCACGTTTTCTATATACATGCTTTTAAGTCAATTGTCATCAATGCAAGTGATTCTGATATTCAGCCATTTGATATGGTCATATATCCCTCATTGTAGCAGAAAACACTGACTTTGAAAATCATTTTCAATTAGTTTTATGGACATAATTGACGTTTATGGGTTTTTTATCACAAGATTACTTCTTGATTTCTCTGATGGAGCCGTCCTTCAGCTTCAATTTTAAATCGATATGATCATAATGACTGTCCAGATTAAATGCTGCCAGCACACTGTGTATCACTTCTGTTTCAGCCATTTGGTCTGTCACGGAAAGCTCGCTCAAAATCATTTTCATCTCATCCAATGCTTCTTCTCCCTCCTGATTGACACCGGAGAGCTTATCCTGTATTTCCGCTTTTTCCTGAGTCCCGTTCTTTGTATAGATTCCTTCATAACGGTTATGCTCACCATCCCCGTAGCTCACACGAAGCGAAAAATTGCTGTAGGGAACGGACTTCAGCTGGGTGACGGCTGTATTTTCTCCTTCTGCCTGCTGCTGGTCTTCATTGAAACGGCAGCCCGCAATCAGAACCACTGCGAGACATACAGCCCCGGCTGCTCTGATCAAATGCATATGTTTCTCCCCCCTGTAGGATTCCATTTATTTTAGGTATATCCAGAGAATGAAATCCTCATTCAGAGAAGAATTGAAAAAGCCGGGGCATATAACGCCACGGCTTTTCTTTAAGATTCGGTCATTTGTAAAAAGGTTTCGGCGTCACGCACAGCCAGCTTGATTGCATTCTCCCAGAAATCGCGCTTCGTAATGTCAGCACCCAAATGCTTCATCGCCAAATCCTCCACTGTCATAGAAGCCGTATCTCGCAATAGCGCCATATACTTCTCTTCGAATGCGTTTTTTTCTTCAAGCGCCAGCGCGTAAATGCCAAGAGAAAACAGGTAGCCGAATGTATAAGGGAAATTGTAAAACGGCACCCTCGTGATGTGAAAGTGAAGTTTTGATGCCCAAAAAAGCGGATGATATTCTTCTAACGCATTGCAGTATGCCTCTCTTTGCGCCTCTTCCATCAGCTCATTCAAGCGGCTGGCCGGTACCACTCCCCGCTTTCGTTCCTCGTAGAATCTCGTTTCAAATAGAAATCTTGCGTGAATGTTCATGAAGAACGCAACGCTTCTTTGCACTTTATCCTCCAGAAGAACAAGCTTTTCTTCCTTGGTCTCGGCCTGCTGGACAGTCGCGTCCGCCACTATCATCTCTGCAAACGTTGAAGCTGTTTCTGCAACGTTCATGGCGTAGGAACGGTTTAACGGCCTGACGTTGAGCATTGCTTCCTGATGGAACGCGTGCCCGAGTTCATGCGCAAGAGTAGAGACATTTGAGGCGCTGCCCGAAAATGTCATGAAAATTCGGGATTCCCCGCTGTCAGGAAAACTGGTGCAAAAGCCGCCGACTCTTTTTCCACCCCTGTCTTCCGCCTCAATCCAGCCGTCCCGAAACGCTTTTTCAGTGAATGAGGACAGTTTTTTGCCAAACGTTGAAAACTGGCTGGTAATGATATTTGCGGCTTCATCATACGAATAGACCTTTCCGTCAGAACCGATCGGTGCCTCAACATCGTACCAGCTGAGTTTTTCAAGGCCGAGCATGGATGCTTTCCGGTTCAAAAACTGAACGAACGGCTTCTTGTTTTCAGTGATGACCTGCCACATCGTATCAAGTGTTTCTTTTTTCATCCTGTTGATTTGCAGCGGTTCCTTCAGGACATTCTCCCAGCCACGCGCTTTATAGGTTTCAAGCCGGAATCCCGCCAAATGATTCAGCGTGCTGCTGAAAAGATCCTGCTTGCTCTCCCAAGCTTGGCGGAAACGTTCATATACTGTTTTTCTGACAACACGGTCTTGATGGTCCATCATATTCTCCGCCTGACCGACAGACAATTGCTTGTTTTCACCGTTTTCCTCATACGGGATCGTCATTTTCCCGACAACCATATTGTATAAGTCACTCCAAGCGTGATATCCGTCCACCGCAAGGTTTCCAATCAGTTTTTCTTTACCTGGGCTAAGCTTTTCGGCAACCCTCTGTCTTCTTTCATTTAATATGTAAGATACATCGCGTAATCCCGGTTTTGTTAACAACTCATTCCACACATCTTGATCAATGTCTACAAGTTTATGATCTAATGTAACGAGCGACGATTGAAAATCTGCGGAAAGCCGGTTCATGAGTGCCTGATGCTCTATAGCCTTTTGATCATTGATATTCTGGGCCTGGAGGCAGGCAACAAACGCGCCGGCCTGCTGAAGCTTGACGGATGTCTGTTCGAATAAATCAAGCAACGCGGTCAGCCCTTTAGCCTCTTCAGGCGATTCAGGCACCTGAAACGCATCAGTCCTGTCTTGAAATGCACGCAGACTTTGTGACAGCTTCTCAATATATCCTTTGAATTCTTCCGATTGGCTCCCGCCCTTAAAAAATGAATCAAGATCCCATCTTTGGCCTACCCCTTGCAGCGCCATATCACAAAACCCCTTTCCTTCTTTTGTTCTATTATAGAACAATTCTGAATTGTTGTATAAAAATTTCTTTTTACAGACGTCATTTCCTGTTCAAGATTGTACAATAGCTATAGCAGTTTAATAGGAGGTATAGGATGAATAAAAAAATAGCCATCGTAACAGGAGCGTCCAGCGGCTTCGGTCTGCTGGCAGCTGTAAAGCTTGCCCGATCATTTTTCGTGATAGCCACATCAAGACAGCCTGAAAAAGCGGAACAGCTTCGGGAATTGGCTGCAGCACACAATGTGTCTGATTCCATTCTCATTACAGCTCTCGATGTCACCGATGAACAATCTATAGTCTCATTCGGAAAAGCCGTTAGTGCTTACGCCCCGATCGACTTACTCGTTAACAACGCCGGAACGGCTTATGGAGGTTTTGTCGAGGATGTGCCGATGGAACATTTCAGACAACAATTTGAAACGAACGTCTTCGGAGTGATCCATGTGACAAAAACCGTGCTGCCTTACATAAGAAAGCATGGCGGCGCAAAGATTATAAACGTGAGCAGCATCAGCGGACTGACCGGATTCCCAGCGCTGTCACCATATGTTTCTTCTAAGCATGCATTGGAAGGTTTTTCTGAAAGCCTGCGTATCGAGCTGCTTCCGTTCGGTATCGAAACCGCTTTGATCGAGCCGGGCTCATACAAGACATCGATCTGGTCAACGTCATTATCAAATTTTATGTCGGTGCCTGCTGACGATTCAGCCTATCATCAATACTATAAAAAGATCCTTTCCTACGTTGAAAAAAACGGAGAAGAAAGCGGAGATCCCCAAGAGGTTGCCGACCTCATTTATCAATTGGCAACAAAACAGCATATCAAGAAATTGCGATACCCGATCGGAAAGGGCATCAAGCTCACCCTGCTGTTCCGATCGCTTTTTCCTTGGTCTGCGTGGGAGTCTATCCTGAAGAAAAAGCTATTCAGCTGATCTAAATTATAATTATTATAATTTAGTATTGATTTTTATTTAGTATATGATATAATTAAGTCAACAGATCACAAGGAGGACGTTATCTTATGAAAACTGAAAACGCAAAAACAAATCAAACATTAGTTGAGAATTCAATGAACACACAATTATCAAACTGGTTTCTTTTATACTCTAAGCTCCACCGTTTTCATTGGTATGTGAAAGGGCCTCATTTCTTTACATTGCACGAGAAATTTGAAGAACTTTATGACCATGCGGCTGAAACAGTGGATACCATCGCTGAGCGCCTGCTGGCGATTGGCGGACAGCCTGTTGCCACAGTGAAAGAATACACTGAGCATGCATCTATCACAGACGACGGAAACGAAACATCAGCTTCAGAAATGGTACAAGCATTGGTAAACGACTACAAACAAATCAGCAGCGAATCTAAATTCGTGATCGGCCTGGCTGAAGAAAATCAAGACAATGCGACAGCGGACTTGTTTGTCGGATTAATTGAAGAAGTTGAAAAACAAGTGTGGATGCTTTCCTCTTACTTAGGATAAAAAAAGCTGAACCCTATTTGGGTTCAGCTTTTTGTTTTTTTCTTAGCTTGAACTGCTTTCTGTCTGCTTGGTCAGTGTCGCGTTCAACGTTTTCGTTTTTCCCTTTCGCAGCACTTGGATTGTTGTTTTATCTCCGACTTTTAAGTCTTTGTAAAGGATCTGACGGATATCCGCACTGCTTTCCACGTCTTTACCGTTTAGTTTGACAATGACATCCTCAGATTTAATACCTGCTTTTTCTGCCGGCGAATTTGCTTGAACTTCTTTTACATAAACACCTTTGCCCAATTGATCTCCAAACAGGCCGAGCGTATTTTCCTGATAGGTTTCAGGAACTTGTGACATGTCAATCATCTGCACGCCTAAAAACGGACGGTCCACCTTCCCGTTTTGCAGCAGCTGGTCAACAATCGGCTCGACATCATTGCTTGGGATCGCAAATCCAAGTGATTCCACGCCGCTTTCGCTCACCTTCAAGCTGTTGATGCCGATGACCTGGCCGCTTGCATTGATTAATGGGCCTCCGCTGTTCCCCGGATTGATCGCTGCATCGGTTTGCAGCACGTTCATTTCCACCGTCCCTTGTGTTGTATCCACATCAATTGTCCGGTTCAGTCCGCTAATGATGCCTTGTGTCACCGTACCGGAAAACTGCTGTCCGAGCGGGTTACCGATAGCGATTACCTTTTCGCCAGTGCGCAGCTGTGAAGAATCACCAAAGCTCGCCACTTTTTTGACGTTCTTGCTGCTGATTTCCAAAACTGCCAAATCAGTAATGGTATCGCTGCCGACAAGCTTGGCAGTTTCCGTTTCTCCGTTGTATAGCGTAACAGTCAGCTTGTTCGCGCCTTCAACGACATGGTTGTTTGTAATGATATACGCTTTATCGCTGTCTTTTTTGAAAATAACACCTGACCCGGTTCCGCTTTCACTTTCTGAGCTGGAGCCTCCTCCCGTGCCGAATGTGTTATTTTGAGAGGTTTGGATATTTGAGATTCCGACAATCGTAGGCTCTAAATCCTCTACCATATCAGCGATGTTTGATGCGTTCGTTATCGGCGCCGTTGTAAAATTATCAGACTGCACCTGTTTATTTGCGGAAGCGGTTTCGGTCGCCTGATTTTGGTCTGACGGCAGATAAGGCGCGATGCCAAGCATGAGGCCCCCGCCGATAATACCGCCTAAAATCGGGCTCAGCCATGCGGCTCTCCGTTTCTTTTCTTTTTTCACAGCCGTTTCTTGCTTTTCCATTTCTAAAGCAGAAGCCGTTTCCTGCCGTCCCGCTTCATACGACACAGGCGCGTCAAGCAATTCTTGTTCAGAATGTCCAATCAGCTTCTGGTTTTCTGTATTCTGCTGTTCTGTATGTGAAGGTTCAGTTTGATGTTGATCGTTTTGGCCATCACGTCGATAATCCATGTTCTTACACTCCTTTAACGGTTATTCATTTATCGTTACATATTCATCGCATGTACAAGTTCAATTGTCCCAATAATGAGGAGAAAAGCAAAGCACCAAAATAGAATATGTTTGATCATCCTACATCTTCCTCGCTCTTTTTCTCTTCCTTTCTTCCCTTATACATATCATAAACAAACATTGTGGGATAAAAATGAAAAGAATATGTGAAATTATGAAAATTGCCTGCCGTATGTTAAAACTAGTTTATAATGACGTTGAAAGGATGTGAAGAGCCTTGTCATACACCATTTATCTAGTTGAAGATGAGGATAACCTGAATGAACTGCTGACGAAGTATTTAGAGAATGAGGGCTGGAACATTACATCTTTTACGAAAGGTGAAGACGCCAGAAAGAAAATGACACCGTCTCCCCACCTATGGATTCTCGATATCATGCTGCCGGATACCGACGGCTATACATTAATAAAAGAAATCAAGGCGAAAGATCCTGACGTGCCGGTCATTTTTATTTCCGCCCGAGATGCGGATATTGACAGAGTGCTTGGCTTAGAGCTTGGCAGCAATGACTACATTTCCAAGCCGTTTCTGCCGCGGGAGCTGATTATCCGTGTGCAAAAGCTGCTGCAGCTCGTATATAAGGAAGCTCCTCCTGTCCAAAAAAATGAAATTGCCGTCTCCTCGTATCGGGTTGCTGAAGACGCCCGCGAGGTTTATGACGAAAACGGGAATATCATCAATTTGACGTCAAAGGAATTTGATCTGCTGCTATTATTTATCCATCATAAAGGGCATCCGTACTCTCGTGAGGATATCCTCCTAAAAGTGTGGGGACATGACTACTTCGGAACAGACCGGGTCGTTGATGATCTCGTCCGGAGACTGCGCAGAAAGATGCCTGAATTGAAGGTGGAGACGATTTACGGTTTCGGCTACAGGATGATGTCATCATGAAAAACAAGCCGCTCGCGTTTCAGATATGGGTTGTCATATCCGGCATCCTGTTAGCGATATCGATTTTACTGCTTGTGTTATTTTCAAACACGCTGCGAGATTTTTTCACTAATGAAACGTATACGACGATTGAAAATGAGCAGCATGTTCTGACAGAGTACCGCCTGCCAGGTTCGATTGAAAGGCGCTATTACAGCGAGGAAGCGACGGCACCGACAACTGTCCGCTCCGTACAGCACGTGCTCCTTCCTGAAAATGAAGAGGCTTCTTCAGACAAGGATTTAAGCATTCTGTCATCTTCATTTATCCACAAGGTGTACAAGCTGGCTGATAAGCAGGAAGCTAAAAAGAAACGTTACAGCGCCGACGTCAATGGAGAGAAAGTGTTTTTTGTCATTAAAAAGGGACTTTCAGTCAATGGACAATCAGCGATGATGCTCTCTTACGCGCTTGATTCTTATCGGGACGATTTGGCCTATACCTTGTTCAAACAGCTTCTGTTTATTATAGCTGTCGTCATTTTATTAAGCTGGATTCCGGCTATTTGGCTTGCAAAGTATTTATCAAGGCCTCTTGTATCATTTGAAAAACACGTCAAACGGATTTCTGAACAGGATTGGGATGACCCAGTAAAAGTGGACCGGAAAGATGAAATCGGCAAATTGGGCCATACCATCGAAGAGATGCGCCAAAAGCTTGTGCAAAAGGATGAAACAGAAAGAACTCTATTGCAAAATATCTCTCATGATTTAAAAACGCCGGTCATGGTCATCAGAGGCTATACACAATCAATTAAAGACGGGATTTTTCCCAAAGGAGACCTTGAAAACACTGTAGATGTTATTGAATGCGAAGCTCTTAAGCTGGAGAAAAAAATAAAGGATTTATTATATTTAACGAAGCTGGATTATTTAGCGAAGCAAAAAGTGCAGCACGACATGTTCAGTATTGTGGAAGTGACAGAAGAAGTCATCGAACGATTGAAGTGGGCGCGGAAAGAACTATCGTGGGAAATTGATGTAGAAGAGGATATTTTGATGCCGGGCGATCCGGAGCAATGGAACAAACTCCTCGAAAACATTCTAGAAAATCAAATCCGCTATGCTGAGACAAAAATAGAAATCAGCATGAAACAAGATGATCGAAATATCGTGATCACCATTAAAAATGACGGTCCGCATATTGAAGATGAGATGCTCTCCAGCCTCTATGAGCCTTTTAATAAAGGGAAGAAAGGCGAATTCGGCATTGGTCTAAGCATCGTAAAACGAATTTTAACTCTTCATAAGGCATCTATCTCAATTGAAAATGACAAAACGGGTGTAACATACCGCATAGCAGTGCCAAAATAGACTGTAGATGTTTTGCAGTCTATTTTTTTATGTGAAAGAATAGCCGTTAAAATCTCTGTAATTTGTTTTGAGCGGCTGTTTGCATTGATGAACCCATTTTTTCTCTGACAAGGTCTGCTTCGGATATTTGACTTTCTCCACTTTGATTCCTCTGTTTCGCAAGCGGCTGATCATTTCGTCCAATTCTCTCATTCTAGATTCACCCTTTCGCTTGAGCTTTGACCATTCGGTCATCTCAATTTATAATATAAATAATACATGATAAAAAAACAAGTTACAATAAGGTTAATTTTATAACAGACGGTGTGACTATATGGTCATATCCTAGCAGGCCTCCGGGCTCCGAAAGGGTGGAACCATTGAAGGAAAAAGAAAAACTGATTATTGAAACAGCCTTAAAACTATTTGCCCAAAAAGGATACAACTCAACATCAGTCCAGGAAATCGCAAAAGAGTGCAAAATATCTAAAGGCGCTTTTTATATTTATTTTCCTTCGAAAGAAGCGCTTCTTCTCTCTATGCTGAACTACTATTATGATAAAACGTTTACCCGAATTTTAAATATTAAAACGAAGGGCGACAGCCCCAGAACGGCTTACCGTAAACAGCTGACCGTCCTCTATGAAAACATTCTTGAACACAAAGATTTTATCAGCATGCAGTTGAAGGAGGGTTCTCTGCCTTACACAGAAGAAGTGGAGCAATGCGCAAAAAAAATCCGCCAGTCCTCACTTCAATTTCATATCGACAGCCTGCTGAACATCTATGGAAAAAAAGCGGAACCGTACACTGCTGAGCTTTGTTTTTTAATAGAGGGCATCAGCCAGATTTACCTGGAATGCATGATTTTGCTCGGGTACACTGTGAAGCCGTCTCAATTAGCTGATATCATTATGAATCGAATTGATGATATGGTAAAAGGCATGTCTGAACGAAACGATAAGCCTTTCATCACATTGGAAGAGGCGAGCTCTTTATTCGGGCCTCTTACGCACGGACGGCCTGACCCGCTGACTGAATCGATTGTGAAAAGCCTACGTGACAAAATTAACAGCTTAAACACAAACTCCTCTCTTGAATTATCGGAGAGCTTGGACATACTTGAAGCAGAAATGAAGAAAAAAACACCGAAGCTGGCGATCATAAAAGGAATGATTCATAATCTGACGGAGTCTGAAGCTCTCGCCAAAGATGCGGAACAGCTTAAATATTTATTAAAACAGCAACATATTTAGAAGAACGGCTGCTTAAAAAGCAGCCGTTCTTTCTTACTATTACGCCTTTGGTTTTACCATGTCTTCCGGCTTAACCATTTCGTTAAATTGCTCCTCTGTCAGCAATTCAAGCTTCAAAGCTGCTTCTTTGAGCGTCAATCCCTCTTTATGTGCAAGCTTGGCGATTTTCGCCGCGTTTTCATAACCGATATGCGGGTTCAGCGCCGTAACAAGCATTAATGAATTTGACAGGTTTTCCTGAATGGTTTCTTTATTAGGCTCAATACCGACAGCACATTTATCATGGAATGAATTCATGCCGTCACTGAGCAGCTGCACAGATTGCAGGAAGTTGTAAATAATAACAGGCTTAAACACGTTCAGTTCAAAGTTTCCCTGACTCGCAGCAAAGCCGATTGTAGCATCGTTCCCCATGATTTGCGCTGCGATCATTGTTAACGCTTCGCTTTGTGTCGGGTTGACTTTACCAGGCATAATAGAGCTTCCCGGCTCATTTTCAGGAATGACGATCTCCCCGATGCCGCAGCGAGGTCCGCTTGCGAGCCATCTGACATCGTTCGCGATTTTCATTAAGTCAGCCGCAAGCGCTTTTAATGCGCCATGCGCATAAGTGATTTCGTCATGGCTTGTCAGCGCGTGAAATTTATTCGGCGAGCTGCTGAACGTTTGGCCGGTCAGCTTAGTGATCTCTTCTGAGACAAGCTCTCCAAACTCTGGGTGGGCGTTGATACCCGTTCCGACAGCCGTTCCACCAATTGCAAGCGCACGCATTTTATCTGTCGCTTCCAAAATCATTTCCTTCGAACGGTCCAGCATGTGAACCCATCCGCTGATTTCCTGTCCGAGGGTCAGTGGCGTAGCATCCTGAAGATGCGTGCGTCCGATTTTGACAATATCATTGTATGCTTTTGCTTTTTCATCCAGTGTATTGCGAAGCTGATCAAGCGCCGGCACAAGCTGCTCGTAAACAGCCAAAACAGCGGCAACATGCATCGCCGTCGGGAATGTGTCGTTTGAGCTTTGGCTTCGGTTCACGTCATCATTTGGATGAATCGTTTGATCAGAGTTCTTCTCTTTTAATAAAGCAGTCGCACGGTTGGCTACCACTTCGTTCATGTTCATATTGCTTTGTGTGCCGCTTCCGGTCTGCCATACGACAAGCGGGAAGTTGTCATCGTACTTGCCTTTGAGCACATCATCACAAACCGCTGCAATCGCTTCTGCTTTTTCAGCGTCCAGATTACCGAGGCGTTTATTAGCTAGAGCAGTGCTTCGTTTTAATATTGCAAACGCCTTCACAACACGCATCGGCATTTTTTCAGAACCGATCTTAAAGTTCTCCTTGCTTCGCTGTGTTTGGGCGCCCCAAAATTTATCAGCAGGAACTTTTACTTCTCCCATGGTGTCTCGTTCAATTCTGTATTCCATTTATGTATCCCTCCATAACGGTTGCTTCAATAGATCATAATTCGCCAATGACACAAAAAATCCTTTTTATTTTTCGATCTTGGCAGATTTTAATTTTAATTCAAGATATACGCGGGAATCCTTTGAATATTTGTATTTTGGATTCGTCCTTCCGTACTCCTTTGATGTATAAGAGACATCATAATGCTTTTCAAATGATCTAATGAGCTGTTCAATTTCTTCTTGTTTTCCAGCTAGCCTTACCTGTGCCACTTCGTATCCTCCGCTTTCATAAAAAAAACTTACTCCATGAAATACTCTAACACAGTATATCATTTTTTTAACAGGAAAAGATAACCTCTACTAAGGTTTTGGATAAGAGGTGACCTCATTGGAACAAACAGAGTTTAAGGAATATATACACGATAATTTAGCATTGGTGCTGCCAAAATTAAAAGAAAACGATGATCTGGTGAAAAACAAAAAAATGCTTGCGAACGGACTGGTTTTTTACTATCTCTATTTCAGTGAAATGACTGATGAGAATAAGGTGTCAGAAGCCATTAAAACTTTGATTAAAGATGAGGAGACCTTAACGCTTGACCAGGTCAAAAAACGCCTTGACCAGCTTGACGCAAGACCTATTGAAACCGCAAAAAAAACGATTGAATCGATTCTCAACGGCAATTGTGCTGTGTTTATCAACGGATTGGATAAAGCCTATATTCTGACCACAGGAAAGAAAAAAACAAGAAGCCTGACAGAGCCGACAACTGAAAAAGTGGTACGCGGCCCAAAAGTTGCGTTTGTAGAGGATATTGATACAAATCTCGCTCTGATCAGACAAAGAACCTCTCATCCGAAATTGATCACCAAAAAAATCATGATCGGCGAAAACAAGCTGAAGCCTGCAGCCATTATGTACATTGAAGGCAAAGCAAAAAAGTCCGTCATAAAAGAAGTGAAGGCGCGGCTTAAAAATATCCAGCTGGAAGATATCCAGGACAGCGGAACGCTCGAGGAGCTCATTGAAGATAATAAATATTCACCATTTCCGCAGATTCAAAATACGGAAAGACCTGACAAAGTATCTTCAGCCCTGTTTAACGGCCGTGTGGCAATTTTGGTCGACAGTTCACCATTTGTGCTGCTGGTGCCGGTTTCTCTCAGCATCCTGATGCAATCCCCGGATGACTACTATGAACGCTGGATTTCAGTATCTCTTATCCGGTCGCTGCGCTTTGCGTCTATCTTCATCACCTTGTTTTTGTCATCGATTTATATTGCACTCGTTTCCTTCCATCAGGGGCTGCTGCCGACCGCACTCGCCGTCACGATTTCGGCGAACAGGGAAAACGTGCCGTTCCCTCCGATATTTGAAGCCCTGCTGATGGAAGTCACCATCGAGCTGCTAAGGGAAGCCGGACTGCGACTCCCCAATCCGCTCGGACAGACGATCGGCCTCGTTGGGGGCGTAGTCATCGGACAGGCTGCTGTAGAAGCGAATCTCGTCAGTTCGATTATGGTCATTGTCGTCAGTGTCATTGCCCTGGCATCCTTTACCGTTCCTCAATACGGAATGGGTCTGTCTTTCCGGGTGCTGCGTTTTATTTCGATGTTTTCCGCCGCTATTTTAGGGCTGTACGGCATTATTTTATTTATGCTTGTCGTTTATACGCACTTAACGAGACAAACGAGCTTTGGGTCTCCGTATTTTTCGCCAAACGGATTCTTTAGCCTGAAAAATACGGATGACTCCATTATCCGTCTCCCAATTAAAAACAAACCAAAAGAGGCGAATAATCCAAATGAGCCAAAAACAGACTCCACTGAAACTTAATACCTTTCAAGGTATTTCTATTGTTGCAAATACAATGCTTGGGGCCGGACTTTTAACATTGCCGCGAGCGCTGACCACTAAGGCTAATACGCCTGACGGCTGGATCACGCTGATATTAGAAGGTTTCATTTTTATTTTCTTCATTTATTTAAACACGCTCATTCAGAAAAAACATCAATACCCTTCACTCTTTGAATATTTGAAGGAAGGGCTTGGGAAATGGATCGGCAGCATCATCGGCCTTTTGATCTGCGGCTATTTCCTCGGCGTAGCCAGCTTCGAGACCCGGGCAATGGCTGAAATGGTGAAGTTTTTCCTGTTGGAGAGAACCCCAATTCAAGTCATTATTTTAACGTTTATTTGCTGCGGTATTTATTTAATCGTTGGGGGCTTAAGTGATGTGTCGCGGCTGTTTCCCTTTTATTTAACGGTAACCATTATTATTTTGCTGATTGTGTTCGGGATCAGTTTTAAAATTTTTGATATCAATAATTTGCGTCCTGTTTTAGGCGAAGGCCTTGGACCCATTGCAAACTCCCTTACCGTCGTTTCCATCTCTTTTTTAGGAATGGAAGTGATGCTGTTTCTTCCTGAACATATGAAGAAAAAGAAATACACGTTCAGATATGCGTCTCTAGGATTTCTGATTCCGATTATCTTATATATCCTTACGTATATTATTGTTGTCGGAGCTTTGACCGCTCCCGAGGTAAAAACGCTGATTTGGCCGACTATTTCTCTCTTTCAGTCCTTTGAGCTTAAAGGCATATTTATTGAACGGTTTGAATCGTTTTTACTGGTGGTCTGGATCATCCAGTTTTTCACCACATTTGTCATTTACGGATACTTTGCCGCTAACGGGCTAAAGAAGACATTTGGATTATCGACTAAAACAAGCATGGTGATTATCGGCATAACGGTCTTTTATTTTTCTCTCTGGCCGGATGACGCCAATCAAGTCATGATGTATAGCGATTATCTTGGCTATATTTTTGTCTCCCTGTTTCTGCTTCCGTTCATTCTCTTTTTCATTGTAGCTCTCAAGAGGAGGATTACAGCAAAATGAAAATCCGGATTTTATGTATGTTTATATGCACCCTATTGCTGTCCGGATGCTGGGACAGTGAGAATATCGAGGAATTAAGCTTAGTGATCGGAGTAGGGCTAGACAAGCCTGACGATGAAAATTTAGAGCTGACACAGCAAATTCTCGTTCCGAAAAAAATCAGCGCCAAGGAGGGCTCTTCATCTGATCCGACACAGCTTTCTGTCACAAAGGGTGAAACTGTCCATCACATGATGAGAACCTCTGCATTAAAGCATAATCCTACGTTTTCACAGCATTTGCGTCTCATTCTGCTTTCCAAAAGCGTGATTGCGGATCAAATTGGAATGGACGCGATCATTAACCAGTTTGTCAGAGACAACGGAACAAGGAGGAGTTCCTACGTCTTTATCACCAACGGCCGAACTAAGGATATATTTAAAATGAATGATGAAGGCGAACCCGCATCCAACGTGATATATGATCTGACAGATAATAATAAGGTGACGATCAGAATGATGGAGCCAGTTACATTGGGGGAGATCTCAGAACACTTAACCTCTGACGATTCATTCCTCATCCCTCATGTCGGTAAGGAAAACGGCAAGCTCGCGATAAACGGAGCCTCTATCATAAAAAATAAATTATGGCACCGCGATCTCACCCCGATTGAGGTTCAAAATATCAACTTATTTTCAGGCACTGTCGAGGGAGGCGTCATTGACTTGAAGCGCGATGGCCATCTCTTTTCTTATGAAGTATATTCAAGCAATCGGAAGATCAAGACTGCCTATAAGGATGGAAAGTTCAAATTCACCGTCACCCGCACTATTGAAGGTCGTCTATCTGAGGACTGGAATCCCAATGAAGATTCGTTTAAGGATTCATATATTAAAAGTATTGAAAAGACAGTCGAAAAACGAGTACACGAAACAGTAACGTCATTTATTACAGAGAAGCTGCAGAAAGAGATCAAAGCGGATGTGACCGGATTGGGAAACGAGGTCAGAATTCATTATCCTCAAAAGTGGAAAAAGATTTCAAGAAAATGGGATGATGATTATTTCAGCAATGCGGAAATAGACTACCGGGTCAATGTGGTTGTCAGAGACTTCGGAACGAAAGGCGCCAACAAATAGCAGCCGCCTATTTTACGAGATGGTTTCGATGTGCGTATACCGCCGCCTGCGTCCGGTCACTGACATCCAGCTTTGATAAAATATTGGTAATATGTGTTTTGACTGTTTTAATCGTAATAAACAGTTCCTCGCCTATTTCTTTGTTTGTCTTTCCTTCTGCGATCAGGCAGAGTATTTCGAGCTCCCGTTTCGTAAGCGATTCATGCGGGAGCGCGTTTTCACCTGAGTGGCGCAGCCTGGATAATACTTTTCCCGCCACTTTTGACTCCAGCTTCGGCTCTCCCTTGCTTGCGGCGCGGATGGCATCGGCGATTTCTGCCGCTTTTGAGGTTTTCAACAGATAGCTGAGCGCGCCAGCTTCAATAACCGGGTACACTTTGTCATCATCAATGAAGCTAGTGAGTACAATAATTTTCGGGTCGGAAAGCTCCCGGCAAATTTGCTTTGTAGCTTCAATGCCATCCATGCCCTCCATGACAAGGTCCATTAAAATGACATCAGGCGACAGTTCCGCAGCAAGCCGAACACCTTCGCTGCCGTCCGATGCCTCGCCGATGACTTCAATATCGGGCTGCGCCTCCAAAAAAGCCGCGAGCCCCATTCTGACCATTTCATGATCATCAATCAATAATACTCGAATCACGTTCGTTCTCTCCTTTTTCTTCCGGGAAAATCGGGACCTTCACTTCGATTTGGGTGCCTTTTCCTTCTACTGAAATCACTTCGGCGACCCCGCCGATTTCACTTGCACGTTCCTTCATAGAATTCAATCCGTATGAGGATGCTTTCACCTGGTCCATTTTGAAGCCTTTTCCATTATCAATCACCTTCAGACGGAGCTGGCTGTTCTTTATGCCCAGAATCACGGTTACTTTTGACGCTTTTGAATGTCTAAATACGTTTGAAAGGGCCTCCTGCACGATTCTGAACAAGTGGTCTTCAACACCCTTGGATATCGCTGTGTCCTGTATATCCCACTCAATATCAATCGGCTGCTTTTTTCGGAACTCGTCCAAAAGCTCCGTAAGGCCCTCCTTCAGCCCTTTTCCTTCAAGGGTAACAGGCCGTAAATGGAGCAGCAGCGCCCTCATCTCATTTTGGGCTTCGCCTGCCATATGCTCGACCATCTTGATCCGCTTGACTGTTTTGTCATCAGCATCCTTGACATGTTCCAGCACGGCTGATGTCATCATCGATATGGCAAAGAGCTGCTGGCTGACCGCATCATGAAGATCTCTGGCCAATCGCTGGCGTTCTTCTGAGATAACCGACTTCTTCATTTGCGCCTGCCATTCCGCACGTTCATTGGAAAGTTTCTGCAGGGATGCGACTTGAAGCTCCACGCGCTTCGCCATTTCGTTCAGCTGATCGGCGGCCAGGCCGATTTCATCATCACCGAGCGGCGGTATCCGATAAGCGAAATTGCCGTTTTCAAAGGTTAAAATGGATTCAATTAATGTATCAATCCTTGTCTTCAACCGGTTGCCGTACATATACCCTGAGGCGAAACCGACGGTCACGCTGATCAGAAGCAAAATCAGGATAAACGGAATTCCGAACCAGCTTGATGACAGCAAAACAAGCGGATCAAGCCGATAGTAAAACATCATAAAGGAAATCAGGCAGGCAAAAAGGAGCAGGCTGATTCCCGTTGTCATGCGGATGGCGCGCCATTGGAGGCTGGCAAGCAGTTTTTTTCTCATACGTACTTCACATCCACATCACCAATAAATAAGGAAACGGACACTTTGACCCGGCGCTTTGACTCGCTGAAATCGGTTGACGCGGCATATACCTTCGTGCTTAATCCGCTTTTCTTCGAGCCGATCAGATTGATGTCTCCTATAAAAACAGCCGAGCTGACAGCCACTTCAAGGTCCGATGGTACATATATATCAACGTTTCCAATGACTCCGCTAATGACGATTGTGCTTTCTCCCTCGGGAATCATCGCTTTAGACAAATCGATTTTGATATCACCGATAAAACCAGAGACATTTAAATCATTCAGATCAAACGGCTGCTTCATCATTTGCAGCTCTCCGATAAAAAAGCTGCGCATGTCGGGATGTTTTACATCTTTTGGCGGCTCATGATGTTCTTTTTTATTGAGATTGACCTGTTTCTCATTCGGTTCAAATATCGGCTTCCCTTTGATAAGCCTGTAGCCGGCGTAAATTAGAAATGCGGCAAACGCATAGCCGAATAAATTAAAGGTGATGCTGAAGAGGTTTTTCAAAAATAGAAACGCGGCAAAGATATACATGACGGAGCCAAGCCAATCACGGGAATATTTTTTAAGGAAATAGCCGGCAATCAGAAAAAAGAGCGGCCAAAACAGCAGATCGCCTATTCCGATAATTTGCAAAAACATACTGATGCCGAATAAAGCAATGATCAATCCGAGAAGCTGTTTTTTTGTCATTCCTGGTGTCCGCCTCCTTTCTTATGCCTGGTGCTACCGTATCGCTAGATCCCCGCTGTCCGTTTTGATGTCGATTGGATGCCGGCCGCTTCCTTGCGTGCCTGTGATGTGATGCTGCTCTTTATGTGCTTTATCAGCAAATGAATACGGCGAACTGACGTCACCGCTCGCTGATTTCGCTTTGACTGTAAAGCTGCCGTTTTTGGGAAGACTTAGATTGGCATCACCGCTTGTCAGCGTGACAGATACGGGGCCGGTTACCTTTGTCAATACAGCATTAAAATCTCCTGAAGTCATTTTCACCTCAAGAGAGCCTGATACATGAACCAGATTTGCGTCTCCTGAAGTTAAATCAATGCCGGCTGTTTTGGAGACGGTATTTGAAATGGAAACATCCCCTGATGATGCCTTCACTTTCAGGTCTTGAAGGCGGACGTCCGTCACGCTCGTATTTCCGCTTGCAGATACTGCATTCAGCCTGGAAAGCGCAAGATGGTGATTCCCGGCCACAGACACGTCACCGCTTGAGGTTCGTACTGCCAGATCACCTTTATAATCATACGGAAGCCTGACGATAAGAGTTGAACGGTTAAACCCATTCAAAAATTGAAATTCTTTTTCCTTTACGGTCAGCTCCAGTTTTCTATTGTTTTCAGTAACAAATAACTTTCCTGAGTCTCCTGAAATGCCTGCCGATATGTCACTTCGTTCTTCCGCTATAATCCGGACATCCTTGCTATCCGACTCAATGACCATGCTGTCAATGTCCCGCGGCGATGCGCTGGCTGAATCGGCTTCTGTGCCATTTATGAAACCCAGGCCTGCAGCAAACACATCTTTTACGACGACGGCGAAAAAAACCAGAATACCGGCAGTGATCAACAGTTTGCCAAGCATTTTTTTCATTCGGTTTCATCCTTCTCATTCATTCTATTATAAAGGAAAAGCTTGCGAATTGATACGTGCGGAAGGGAAGGACTTGACCGCAAATCCTTCCCCGTTCCGCTTATTCATTTGCCGCTTTTGTCTGGTCTGATTTTTGCAGTGAGAGCGCCCGCATTTTTTCAATCTCCGCTTCCACATCATCTGCGAATTCTTTGCGTGTTAGTTCTGTGCCGGCTTCCGCTGACTTTGAATAATCCGCGCGGATTTCCATTTCTTCAATACGATTTTCAATACGCAAAAATTCACGATACGCGCTTTCACTGTCAATTTTGTCAAATGTCGTATTCATATGCTCTTTAGCTTTCGCCGCATTTGCCCGCGCAATCAGCGCCTGTTTTTTATCCTTTACGTCTTGAAGTTTTGTTTCAAGTGCCGCCAGCTGCTCTTTCAGGTCAGCCAGCTGACTGTTAGCCTGTTCATAGGAAGCTTTATGCTCAGCCGCCTTCCCTTCTAAATACTTCATTTCAGTCAGCGCCTTTTTCGCCAGTTCTTCTTCACCTGCGTCAAATGCGAGCTGTGCCTGATTTTTCCGTTTGCCAGCCACTTCAGCGGCTTCTTCATATTTTTTCTTAAATTGATAGGCAATCGTGTGCTGTTTCACAATTGTTTGCTTTGCTTTTGCGATGTCGCTTTCCATATCGCGTACATATTGATTCAGCATCACCTTTGGATTCTCCATTTTATCAAGTCCTTCATGAACTGACGCAACAAACATGTCTCTGATTCTTTTTAATACCATACCTGATTCCTCCTAATAAATTGATATTATTTTTTCTTCAAAAATTCTTCCCATTCGTCATCAAAGTGAGATTGGTAGGCAACAGAAGCCGGTTCAGGATCAAAAGATGATACACCGTTATCAGCTGATCCGTTTTTCATCAGCTTCCAGCCGTAATACACCATAGCGGCTGCCAATGCGATTCCGACGACAAACGGAAGTGAGCAGATGAGCATAATGGCTCCGATACCGCCCACGATGATTCCCGTGATGGTTTTTCCCGCGGCAAACCTTTTGACTCCTGCGTATGTCATTAAGCCCCCGATGGCGAGCGGGATGATAAAGCCGAAGCTTCCTCCTCCAAAAAAGACAGAGATCCCAAATACAATTAATAAGAATCCGCCTATTGTTTTCTTGTTTATCTTCATGCAGATCCTCCTTTCGTTTTCCTTGTCTTCATCTTATACAAGTTGGAAGATATGCAAAACGAATCAGAGATTGATTTTTATATAAGACCGGAGTCGTATCTGGCACCGGACCCATCGGCACAAAAAAACGCCATGCACGAGGCATGGCGTTTCAAAACCCTTTACAGATGAACACTTGCTTCCCTTTCTTTAATCAGGTCGGACCTTTCTGCTTTGGCCAGTTTTGTAAACAGCAAGATTCCGATACCCGCAATAATTTCTACAATCCCGCCGACAGCGATCACTTTACCTGAGCCGAAAGCATTTGCGGCATACCCGCAAATGACAGCTCCGGCAGGGATCGAAATATTGGAGATCATATGTATAACGGCGTAAACCTGCGGCTGATCCTCACTATCCACAGACGTCTGGATAATCGTGTACTCAGGAACATTAACAGCACTGACTGCGGCACCAAAGGTAAAAGCAGCGAAAAAGACGAGCGGCAAAAAGGTATTCATCCCGGTAATAAAGAAAGCAAATCCTTCAATAATGCCGGCAGTGACGAATAACAAGCCGTACCTGTTTACTTTGACTTTCGCCAGCACAAACCCTAATAAAAACGCGCCCGCGGCGGTGGTGGCCTTTAAAAGCGAGTATACGATCGGCTGGCCATTTAAATCTTCCGCAACGTATACGGCAGAGAGCGCTTCCCATGGGGCAGCCGCGAAATTCATAAAGATACAGTAAATGGCGAGCGGATATAAAATCTGGTGTTTTCTGACGAGCCTAAAGCCGCGTTTCAGTCTTCCGATATATGTTCCTCTCTGTGTAACAACCGCAGACTCTGATTGAGATTCAACCGCAGTGTACTTAATAAAAAGAACGAGAAAACCCGACACCAAATAGAGCACAAGTGCGATAAGCATGGTATAAGAAGGACTGATAAACGTAAGAAAAGCGCCGCATAATGTGACAGCCCCGAGCCGAACAATTTGAGCGGAGGATTGCAGCACAGCGTTTGCTTTTTGAATGCCCTGTTCATTGACGATTTGAGGAATCAAAGCGATAGAGGCGGGATTGTAGGCAGCTCCAGTGGCTGAATGCACAATCATAAGCGTCATGACAAACCATAGCGGAGAGAAGCCCGCAAAATGACATAGAGGGATAATCAAAACAATCGCCGCCCTTGTCAGATCTGAAAAGTACATCCAAAATTTCAGCGTGGTCTGTTTCATAAAAGGCCCCGTCACAGGCGCCAGAACGGCTTCCGGCAAAAAAGTGACAGCAATCAATAAAGCAGTGCCGATCGCACCTTTGCCGTCATAAATTAAAAACCATAATATTGAATTAAATGCGAACATATCGCCGGATATCTTGACTATTCTTGAGAAAAACAGATAATTGAAATTTCTCTTCCAGATGCTATCACTTTCAATTAAATTCACCATCCATCAGAGCCCCCCACTGCCTATTTTTTACATCTATTTATTACAATATCTCATTTTTCCATTTTTCAGTCAATAATTCATAAGGTTCATTTTTTGTCGTAAAATGGGAAATTGACAGAGTGAAAAACAAATAAGCCGGCATGTATTTGAACACGCCGGCTTTCGTTTTCACTTTTTATGATTCACTGCTGTCTCGGTCCCGAAACACAATGGCACTTCTTTCATATTCTACATCGCCAATACCGCTTCTTGCATTCACAACCCGTGCGGCGGCAAAGAAATAATCGGACAGACGATTGAGATAACGCAGCACTGTTTCATGAATCTCCTCCGATTTCATCAGCGCCACCACTCTTCGTTCTGCCCGCCTTGTAATGGTGCGGGCGATATGGAGAAGCGAAGCACCCTTTGATCCGCCTGGAAGAATAAATTTCTTCAGTTCCGGCGCTTCTGCTGTATAGGCATCAATGCGCGTTTCTAAAAAGGAAACAGATTCTTCCGTTAGTTTGTAGTCTTTTCTTTCTGTAACGATTGCCAGATCGCCTCCGCAGTCAAACAGCTCATGCTGGATGGTCAGCAGCTCGGCTGTCAGATCTTCAAAGCCGGGCTGCCCGGAAAGCTCTGCCAAAGCAAGCCCGATAAAGCTGTTAAGCTCGTCAATCGTGCCGTAGCTTTCGACGCGTAGGCTGTCCTTGTCCGTTCTGCCCCCGACTAAGCCCGTTTGTCCCTTATCGCCTGTTTTTGTATATAGTTTCATTTTGTTCTCCTCCCTTTATCACTTGTCCCTATAGTATACCCTGTTTTAACAGCGGCATAGAGCTGTTACATCTGTTTCATTTTGAAACATAAAGTCCTTGCATCATCATCACAAAAAAAGTATTGTTGAATAAAGAAACACTAGCTTTTATAATTTAAATGTAAACGCTTTATTTAAAGAAGGTGGGATGGGGATGGAATTTTACAAAAAAACGGCCATTATCACCGGTGCAAGCCGCGGCATCGGCAGAGCCATTGCGGAGACGCTTGCGGATAAAGGAGCAAATGTCGTCATCAATGGGACAAACGAAGAATTGCTCAAGTCCATGTGCACAGAATTGAATACTGAGAGAAAGTGCGCTTCTTATGTTGCTGGTGATGCAAGTTTGCCAGAAACAGCCTCGCTTCTCATAGCTGAGGCAAAACAGCAGTTTGGGCAGATCGATATTTTGGTCAACAATGCCGGCATTAATTTGCGCAAAACAACTGTTGATACGTCGCTTGAAGAGTGGAAAAGAGTGATAGATTTGAATTTAACCGGTATTTTCCTCATGTGTCAGGCCGTCATCCCAGAAATGACCGCGCAGGGCGGCGGAAAAATCGTAAACATGAGCTCAACGACCAGCAAAACACCGCATCACAACGCCTCTCCTGCTTATGGTGCATCAAAAGCAGGCATCAACTATTTAACGATGCATTTGGCAAAGGAGCTTGCTGCACACCGCATTCATGTCAACGCTGTCTGCCCGGGACCGATTGAAACGGATATGAGCAAGCAGTGGAGCGAGGAGTATCGTGCAGCAGTCGTCGAACGGATTCCGCTGAAAATGATCGGCTCACCCGAGCATGTCGCAAACATTGTCGCCTTCCTAGCCTCTGACAAATCTGACTTTATGACGGGCGAAACGATTAATATTAACGGCGGCACCTACATGAACTAAAAAAAGAGCTATTTTATGAGACGACTCTTAAATTTGAGGATTCTCATGAGGCTGAGGCATGAGTCCGGTATGGAATCGGACTCATGCCGTTTTGTCTTATTCGTTTTTGATTGTAGTCTCACTTTCATTTATGCAGATAAGATCGCCTTGATCTTATCTGCACTTAAAAATGCGCCAAAAGAAAAGCACCTCCAAATTTGAAATTTGGAGGTGCTCGTTTATGATAGAAGGCTCTTCTTGTTATGCATGCCGATTACGCGTTCCAGACAGCATGATTGCCTGTCTCACCGCTTCTTCTAAACTCGCGGGATCGGCTTTGCCTGTTCCTGCAATATCAAAAGCTGTTCCGTGGTCAACACTCGTACGGATAATTGGCAGGCCGACTGTAATGTTCACCCCGGCTTCAAGACCGAGCACCTTAATCGGTCCGTGTCCCTGATCATGATACATCGCCACCACCATATCAAAATCGCCTCTCACTGCTCTAAAGAATAGCGTGTCAGCAGGCAGCGGGCCGAATGCCTGTATACCTTCACTTTGCGCGCGTTCAACGGCAGGGACAATTTTCTCTTCTTCTTCTCCATGTCCAAACAAACCATTCTCACCGGCGTGAGGGTTAATACCGCATACCGCGATTTTAGGCTGCGGTATGCCTGCGCGAATGAGCGTATCATGCGCCAATTGTATTGTCGTGTATACCCGTTTCGCATCAATGAGATGAATGGCGTCAAGCAGACCGACATGGGTTGTGACATGCACCACCTTCAGGTTCGGTGCAGCCAGCATCATCGCATAGTCCTTTGTTTGCGTCAATTCCGCTAAAATTTCGGTATGGCCCGGGTACATGTGCCCCGCCTTATGGAGGGCTTCTTTATTTAAAGGCGCTGTACAAATGCCGTCAATCTGATTCTCGTTGGCAAGGGCAATCGCCTTTTCAAGATAGCGGAACGCTGCGTTTCCCGCTTCAGCCGATACTTCTCCCACTCTCAGTTCATCGGTTAGCAACTGAAGGTCCAGGCAAGGAATGACGCCGGGCTTTACATCTGCCGCCTCTTCCGGTTCGTTGATTTTTACAATGTCTACATCTGAGCCAATGAACGTCTTTGCTCTGTTTAAAATGCTGTAATCCCCAATGACAAACAATGTCCCGTTTTCATGCAAATTGGTTTGCTCAAATGCCTTGATGATAATTTCCGGGCCGACACCGGCCGCATCCCCCATCGTCAACGCAATGATTGGTTTTGCCATCTGTCTTCCTCCTCTACATTTCTCAGCACCTCAACGGCTCTTAGAACAGAATCGGTTTGACCATATGCGCCCGCCTTTGTCACCGCATATATATCTGCGTTGAGCAGCTTGCCGAGCGGTATCCCCGCTTCAATTTCACCCAGCAGTTGAATGCCGTCTGCGCCAAGCTCGTTGCAAATCGCGCGCGCAGTGTCCCCTCCTGTCAACACAAGGCGTTTTAATCCTGTCAACTTGACGATTTCACTCGTGACTGCACCAAGAAATAGTGAGAGCTTTTCGCCTACAGCCTGCCGGTCAAGCCCTTGTTTTCTCCCAAAAGCGATGATGCGCTGTACGGTTTCCGGTTTCGCATCAGTATAAAGCAGAACATCTTTCCCTTGATGAACCACCACTTGATCGATCGCGCGCTTATGCTCCCATGCTTCACATCCATTCAATACGTTCAGCGGATTGATGCGCACGTCAAGGAGGTCACGCTGCTCTCTTACATATGCTAGCTGTCTATTTGTTGTGTTCGATGCACTGCCAGATACGATCATTACCGGTTCATTCCGCTTGCCTGTCTGCAATGCCCTCTTTCTGACATGCTGGGCAAGTGCACCGGCCAGTCCGGCAGCGCCGACCCATAAAACTGACTGCCCGCTGTTCATAAACACTTGCACGATGCGGCGCAGATCCTCATTCGTTTCTGCATCGCAGACAAACCATTCATGTCCTTGGGTTTTCCACGCTCTAAGGTCTTGTTGTATTTGCTCATCAGGTTTGTGAAGCTGTTTGGTGCCTATCGTTTTTGGCTGTATATTCGTCTGCCCGAAAAGCAAATCAGCGATCCGCGATTCGGCAACCGGTGTTTTCGGATCAACGGCTGCTTCAGTTTCATGAACAGGCAGGCCATTGACATAATGCATGCCATCCACAGTAATCCGCCTCGCATCAGGAAAAGCAGGGGCGATGACTGCTACATCAAAACGCCCCAGATCCATCAGCGCCTTGATTTCGATCCCGATGTTTCCCCTTAATGTGGAGTCAATTTTCTTTAAAAAAAGGTGTGATTCAAGGCGGGCGAACGGATGCGATGCTGAACTGACTTCTTTGTAAGCCTCGCTCGGCGACACACCGCGCGTGTCCGTATCTAAAATCATGACATCTTCTTTTATATCCCCTGGATTTGCACCAGACCGGTCAAAAAGAACAGCGGCGCTCATTCCTGCTTTAACAAACTGAACGCCTGTGTCATTAGCACCCGTTAAATCGTCGGCGACAATCAATATTTTTCGGCTGATGTTTGCTCCTTTTTTGCATCGTATGTTTGTCATATCGACACCTCGGTCTCATGCTATTCTTTTAGTTTTCTCCACAAGGTGGTGCGGTTGATATTCAATCGCTTCGCTGCTTTGGATTGGTTCATATTCTCCTCTTGCAGCACCGCTTGAATGATGCGCCGTTCGATGTCCTCAAGCGTCCCTTCAGTATAGCCCTTTAAGCTCTCTTCCTTTTTCTCATTGGACAGACGGTCAAGCTGCGGCGCGGCTTCAGCCAATGTGATATATCCGCTTTTCACCGTCAGCGCAAGTTCCTCAAGTACTCGCTTAAACTGCCGAACATTCTCCCGAAATGTCCGATTGCGAAACGCGTCCATCACCTCAGGCGCAAGTCCGACCACTTGTGTGCCATAAACTGAATTAAATTCTGCAATAAACAGTCTGCTCATGTCCTCCATATCTTCCACCCGCTCTGACAACGACGGGACATAAAGCGTCAATCCTTGTAAACAACTGTATAAATCAGGGTCAAATCGCCCTGCTTTCATTTCTTCACATAAATCGGCAGAGGAAGAGGCGAGCCAGCGTATTTGCTGATCCGGCTTCATCCATTGCAAGGCGAGATCATGCTGGACTTCAAGCGGCAGATGCTCGACATACCGAAGAAAAATCGTCCCGTTTTGAACAGCCGGAAGGGCCTTCAGCAATGAGGTCTCTTTCACCTTGCTGCAATGAATGGTCATAAACGTATGCTGCCGCCGAGGGCTCATTTGATGAATCGCTAAGGCGAGGTCTGATTTCCCCGTTCCTTCCTCTCCGTACAGCAAAATAGGTTTATGCGTCTGGCTGAATGCCTGCGCTTGCTGAACGGTGTCCCTCATAGAACTGCTTTGTTGTGTAAATGATGAGAATGGATGCAATGAATGGACGGGCGCCGCAAACGACCATACAGGATGGTTACGATCATCGCGTGATGACGACGATTGTTCAATGGCAATCAACAACTCTCCTTTTGAAAGAAAGGAACCTTTCATATGCCAGACAACTTCTCCTGTTTCTAATTGAAAATACCCGCTTAGTTTGCCTTCTCTTATTGACTGTACGGCAAAAGCCAGCTCATCCCACCATTCATTGACAGCGGCGGCGGGTGCTATAGGCTCAAGAAGACCTTCTTTCATCCATTTTTTTACCATTTTGTTTACAAAGCGGACCCGGCTGTTATCATCAATGACGAGCATCCCTTTTTCTTCCTGATCAATCATGTCTCTAAACATCCGCTGCTCCTCGGATGCCTCCTTAAAGAGCCGGTACATTTGCTTTGCAGTGTGAAACGCTTCCTTAACCGATTCACGGCCGGACGTGATCAGCATGCTTTGCATGCCTAGCTCCTTTGCCGCTTTATCAGTAATCACATCTCCTAATACGATTTGTGTCCCCTGCTGTTGAATGTCCCTCAGCAGATCCCATACTTCCATTTCTTCTTTAATCGTATATAAATCAACTTCTATTCCAAAAAGCTCGCTGATGGTGCGAACCCCTTGGGTAATATTTTCAAAGCCAACGACGGCTGCTTTCCCTTGATAATCTTTAATGAGTGTCAACGCCCGCAGCAGATCATACCCTGAAACAGGGATATCTACGACAGGGATGCGCACGTGTTTTTGAATGAGCGAGGCTGTACCGCCGCGGCTCATCATGATATCGATCCCCTGTGATACCGCTTGCTCTGCAATCGCGACGCCGGAGCGCAAATCGCCGACCTCCAACTGAAATTGAATATCTTGTTCTTCCTTCGCGAGCTCTGTCAATAAATCCCCTAAACCTTTATATGGCGCAATGCCAAGCACTTTAATTTTCATGAAAATGGACCCCCTCTTTCATTCTCCCTCAGGTCAATGAGACAGTGAGGGAGTCCGTTCAAACATTGGGACAGCCCCTCGAACTTAAATTATAAATGATGCGATATAGGGATACAATTCATTCTGTCCAGTGCGGTGCGCCCGTTCAAACGGCTTTATTCTTGATCGGCAGAGGCCCACATTTGCGGTACGCGTACATATTTAATTGCCTGACGGTAATACGTAAAGGCAATATGCAGGTCGCCGTCTTTCCCCTGCTTGATCGATGGATAAGAAAACTCGCGGTTGAGCTTGTCTTTTGAGTTGTTCGTCATCGCATACCCGTCGCCGACTTCAATATTTCTTTTGACAGGCCATGTGACACCGCCATCATGTGAAAGCGCCAGTGTCATCGGCGCCCTCGGCGCTCCCCAGAAGGCTGGACGCGCTTCTGTGTCTACACCTGTTCTTGTATCATCCTCATCCTCAATTTCATCGTATAGAGATGCTCTTCTTTCGGTCGTTTCATTCGCTTTCATATGATTGTATACGAGAGCGAGCGTCCCATCTTGAAGCGCTGTAAATTGAATGGAAGAGTTGTTGTTCGGCAGCTCCGTCGGCTCAGGCTCTGACCAGGTGCGGCCGTTGTCAATAGAGCGGCTCGCATAAATCGAGTCTGCAAAACGGCTCCTAAACAGCGCAAGCAATGTCCCGTCATGCAGTTTTTCAATATTCATATGAACACAGCCCATGCTGCTCGGCACCTTCACTTCCTCCCACGTCTTGCCTTTATCAGATGAAATTTTCACCGCGCTGATGTCACGGTTTCCAGTCCATTTCACATCCGCCAAGGTGATGCAGTAAAAGACGGGAAGCAGCCAATCGCCGTTATCCAGGACAACGAGCGGCTGGCGGATAAAGGTGCCGGCTTCGCCAAACAATGTGTCAATGCCGCTCCATGTATGGCCTCTGTCATCCGATGTCCGGTATCTGATAATAGCTGTATCCTGATTACCGGACATCTGTGCCGTATACATGAGCCAGAGCCGGCCGGACGGCTCTTGGAAAAGCACAGGGTTTTGTTCGGAACGGGAAGGATCATCCGACAGCTTTTCTATCTGTGTCCACTCACTGCTCCCTTTTGCAAGCCTTGACATGTAAATCGATATATCCGCAATGCCTTCCTGCGTACCCCCAAACCAGACACACAATAGATCACCATTGTCCAGCTCCAGCAAGTTGGCTGCATGGTTTTGCGGACAGTCTGTCGGCAAAAAAGCATCCTTTCTGGCCTCATCTGTTTCATTTTTTCTAATGCGCCCATCTATCAGCAAGGAAACTTCACTTTGTTTCATTAGAATTCCTCCTTTACATTTGACTCTTTTTTCGCAGGCGAGCTGATCAGACGGTCTAATACGAGCACAACAAACGGAACAATGATGGCAATGTACATGTTATCAATGCCAAACGGATTGTCTAACAAATACCAGACCGTTGTCGCCATTCCGGAAAGCACCAGGCCTATGGTTGCCCCGCGGTTTGAATTAAAGTATGGCAAATAAAAACCCATCGCCGCCACAACGGCAATTGATGTACGAAGCGCCCTCGTAAAGAAAGAAAGCGTTAACAATTCTGGCGCCAATGCAACACCGAGCAACGGAATAAAACCGATGATAATGGATGCATATCTCGTAACTTTCATGCGCTGTTCCGGTGTCGGTTTTGCTTTAGGCACATAAAAGTCATCCATAATCAAAGTTGTTGTCGCAAGCGCAACAGTCGAGACGCCGACGAAAATGGACGCCACAAGCGATGTTGCCACAATGGCGCTCAGCACGGGATTCATTTGCTGCATAAATACCGGGAATGCATAGATGGCATCAATGTCCGGGTACAAATGCCGTGCGGCAACGCCGATGACTCCAATGGCAATCGCAAGCGGCAGACAAAGCAGTGCCGCATACAGCGTCGATCTCTTTGCCTCTTTCTCACTTTTCGATGAGGTAATGGCCTGAATAATAAACTGCGTTGCAAAAATCGCCCCCATATTGCCGATAAACCAAGCACCGATTGTCCCCCATCCGATACTGCCGTCCCATGTGAAGAAATGCTCGGGCAATTGCTGCGTCATCGGCTCCCAGCCTTTTGTCAAATAGAGTGCAACCCCTAATGTAATTAGAACCCCCACATATTTAACAAGAGAATGCAGAATCGTCACCCAGGCAACGCCCTTCATTCCTCCGAATGTAAAATAAAAGGTGCTGACAATCGCTGTAATGATGGCACACGTCATGAGCGGAAGACCTAAAATAGACGAAATCGTCGCCGATCCGCTTAAATAGTTCCCTAGATTCACTAGTAAAAGAGCCACAATCATAATAGTAGAAACGACAAGTTTGGTCGATCGGCCAAACTTGTCACTAATAATACCGGAAATCGTATATTGGCCTGTTTTATAAAATTTCCCTACTAAGAAGTAGGAAAAAATAAAAAACGCAATAGAGACCGTTACAATCGACCATGAAGCTGCCAAACCATGTGTATAAGCTGATTCAGCGGTCCCAATTGTCGATTTGGTGCCGATAAATTCACTCATTAGCAGAATGCCGACAACAATGGCCGGCAGTGTTTTGGCGGCATTGTTGAATTCCGCACTGGATTTACTGCGAAAGCGCATCGTCAGCCACGTCGTAAAAAGAATGTAAACCACAATCACTGCCAAAATAAATGTTATGACCGAACCGCTTAAGACATCCACCCAAACTCCCCCTTTGTTTGCAAGCCTCCTACAGGCTCATGGTGAAAACAAGTACAGATCCCAATGACCTACACCTCAAGCAATTTCAAATAGACAGCTTCAATTTCCGCAACAGACATCGGCTTTGGATTGTTGTCCATGAGCCGTTTGACGTCGGCTGCCGCCTCAGCAAGCGTCGGCACATCCTCTTTTGATACTCCGAATGCCTTTAAATTTTGCGGAATATTTAAATCGGCGGTCCACTCTTCAATTTTCTGTATGACCCGCTCTGCTTGGCTGGCCTTCGAACCTTTTTGCTCGATTCCAATTACACCAGCGACATCCGAAAGGCGGTCAGTCACATGATCCGCATTAAAGGCCGTTACATGCGGAAGCAACATGGAATTGGCCACACCGTGAGACATTTTGTATTTCCCCCCAAGCGGGTAAGCCATCGCATGAACCGCCGCTGTCCCTGCGCTTGTCAAAGCCATTCCGCCATACATGGCGCCAATGAGCATTTTTTCTCTCGCTTCTAGTTTATCTCCATGGTGATAAGCCTCCTGAATACTGGAGGAAATCAGTCTCATAGATTCAAGCGCAAACATGTCACTGAATGGATTTGCTTTGTTGGAAATATAGGATTCGAGCGCGTGTGTAAATGCATCCATTCCGGTTGCGGCCGTGATCGCCTTTGGAAGACCAATCGTCAAAACCGGATCTAAAATCACAAGTGATGGCAACAGATAGGGACTGACCATACCAATCTTTAATTCTTTCTCAGGGAATGTCACGATCGCATTCGGCGTCACCTCCGACCCTGTTCCAGATGTTGTCGGAATCAGCACAAGCGGAACACCGGGCTTTTCAACGAGATTCGTGCCAACCAACTCGGAAATCGGTTTTTTATTTGTTTTCAGAACAGAGAGGATTTTAGCCGCATCAAGCACACTGCCTCCTCCAATTCCTAGAATTGCGTCATGGCTTCCTGCAGAAAAAAGCTGAAAAACCTCTTCGATATTTTGTTCCGTCGGCTCCGGCTGTATGTCAGTATTGATTTCACTTGAGATGCCTTTTTCAGCCAGCACCTCTTTGATTTGGTCTGCATAACCGAGAGAGACGATCGACGGCTGAGTTAAAATAAACACCGAACGGATCTGATTCCATCCGCTTGTCTGATCCAAATGATCACCAAGGAAATTGAGTGAATGTGCGCCAGCCTCAATTCGGGCGGCCGTTTGAAAATGATAAAGCGTCTTCATATCCTCACTGCTCCTTTACCAGTTTTGTTTCAATTCCGTAGCCTTCCAGCATCTTTTTCACTTTTTGCAAACCCTCTCCTGACAGCTCTGCAATTGGATGTTTAGGCGGTCCGACGTCGATTCCGGCAAGCTCCGTTGCTTTTTTTAGCGGCGCCGGCAGTGAACCGAGTGAAAAAGTGGCACGAAGCGGGTCTAGCTGCTTTTGATACTGCTCGCTCTCTTCAATGTTTCCTTGTTTATAAGATTCATAGATTGAAACAACGGTCTGCGGAAGCACATTTGCTGTTGCAGCCACAGCCCCTGTTCCTCCCGCCTTCAATGTGTCTAAAATCAATGAATCGGTTCCTGCCAGAACGGAAAAGGACTGGTCTTTTGTACGCTCAAGATACGCCTTAATATTGTCGAAGCTGCCGCTGCTGTCTTTAATGCCGATGATGTTCGGCAATGCCGCCAGCCTTTCAACGGTTTCAGGCTCAAGTGATACACCTGTTCTCGACGGAATGTTATAGAGCAGGACAGGAAGCGCGACATTTTCAGATATCGTGCGGAAATGCTGATACAATTCCTTCTGCGAAGGTGCGACAAAGTATGGCGTAATGATCGAAAGAACATCAGCTCCAATATCCGCCATTTGGTTAGATAAGGAAATGGTTGCCTCAGTACTGTTTTCTCCTGCTCCGATAAAAACAGGCACACGTTTATTAACCGCTTTCACGACAGTTTCCGCAATTTGAAGCTTTTCCTCTTGCGAGAATAAATGAAATTCGCCATTTGTCCCTAAAGCAAAAATGCCATGGACACCTGAATCAATTAAATGATTCACCAGCTTTTCGGCTACACCTGGATGAAAGTCCTGTTCTTTTGTAATCGGTGTCAGTATGGCTGGAATAATCCCCTCTACTTTCAAATGATTCCGCTCCCATCTGTTGCATTTTTAAACAATCATATACAATAAAACGCTTTCATATAATAATTATAAATCTATACTGATTCATTTAGCAACATATTTTTCGTATTTAGGATAAAAAAATGACGTCTCACCCTCATCTGATGCGTTTTAAAACAATAAAAAACCTGTCCAAAGACAGGTCGAATTAATTTTTTAAAGCTTTCACACAAGCCGCTGTTTGATCTTGTATTTGTGTCAATAAAATGGTTTGATCCGGTAACCGGCCGGAGTGAGTGGCCGCGATGAGCACATCACTGCAGAAAACACGGTGCTGAGCTGCAGCTTTTGCTGTAGCGCTTATCACCTTCACAAATTGACCATCGTGCAAACAGCCGCTGACTACCACCCACATGATGAAACGCCCCTTCGCATCTTTCATTCCGATGATGCAGAGATCATTGCTTTCCGACACAATATGACAGGCAGTCAATTTACAATCATGTTGGATAAACAGCGCTTCTTGTTCAACGGTTGACAAGTCATGCGGCCATCCAGAGTTGTTTCCGCTGTCGAAAACAAGTTTTCGTCTCCAAGCAAAGCCCTCTTCAGAGGACAGAACGCGCATCGGGCGGTCTGCTGAAAATGTGATGCCACGCGGCAAATATTGTTCAATTCGTTCTTTTAGAAAGAGGGGCTCGGCTTTCTCCGGGATGGTTTTCGCCTTGATCGTAAATTGCGGATTTGCACGTTCTGGATGGTCCAGCGCTGTGATGTCAGTATGATACACCCGCTCAATACGGTCGGCGCAGAGGGCAGCTTCCGGGCGGTCAAGCACTTCTGCTTTTCCATCTTTTAATAACAGCAAACGATCACAGTATAAACTCGCAATATTCACATCATGAAACACCCCAATGACTGCGAGTTTTGACGCGACCGTTTCTTGTTTTATTAAATCTAGCAGACTTTTTTGAAATGACAAATCGAGAAAACTTGTCGGTTCATCAAGCAACAAATATCGGGGTTCCTGGGCAAGTGCCTGCGCCACATACACCCGCTGCTGCTCTCCGCCGCTCAGCTCATGAATGGATTTTTTGGCAAAGCGGAGGATGTCTGTCTGCTTCATCACCCTTTTTACGATATCGTGGTCTTCCCCTGTGAGCTGCCGAAAAAGACCTGATTGATAAGCGTAGCGGCCAAACTGTACCGTTTCCTCCACCGTAAAGGAAAAGGCCTGCTCCGTTTTCTGAGGAAGGGCCGCTACTTTGCGGGCGAGCTCCTTCGTTTTGTACGACCCGACTGAACGGCATTCAAGCAGCACTTCCCCGCTTCGAGGCGTGATGCTTCCAGACAGCATTTTCAACAAGGTGGTTTTTCCGCTGCCGTTCGGACCAAGGATTCCTAAAAATTCACCCGGTTTTACTGCAAAGCTGATGTCCTGTAAGACATCCTTTCTTCCATAGCCGCCGGACACTCTGATGACATCAATCATGAACTCGCCCTCCCCGGTAACGCCGAATCAATATAAACCCGAAAACTGGTGCTCCTACCAGTGCAGTAATAATGCCGATCGGCAGCTCCGACGGCTCAATGATGGTTCTTGACAAAAGATCTGACAGCACAAGGAACGAAGCGCCATTCAGCATCGAGAGCGGCAGAAGATGCCGGTGATCCGTAATAGACAGAAGCCGGATAAAATGCGGAATGACGAGACCAACAAATCCAATGGTTCCAGATACCGCAACCGCACTGCCAGTTAAAATAGCTCCCGCCAACAGAACGACATATTTACTCCGCTTCACATTCACACCGAGCAGCCTCGCTTTTTCCTCGCCATAAGTCATCACATTTAGTTCTCTGCCGCTGATCAAAAGCGTGGCAGCGCCCGCAGCAAAAAAGGGCAGAAATAGTGCAACATAGCCCCAGCCCCTCATTGATACGCTGCCGAGCAGCCAGTGGACGATCGGTTTTAAATCATCGCCGGACAATGCGATCATGAGAGAAGTAAGCGCACCCAAAAACGAACTGAAGATGATCCCTGTTAAAATCAATGCAGACAGGGTCAATGAAGGGTGAACAAGCCGCGCAAAGAACAAAACCAAAAAAATCACGACAACAGCCGCTCCAACGCTTAAAAACGGCAGTGTAAAACTTCCGATCACCGGCAACTCAATCCCGAAAAACAATGTGACCACTGCACCGACAGCAGCGCCTGACGATATGCCGAGCGTATACGGATCTGCGAGCGGGTTTTTCAAGAGCCCCTGAAAACCGGCTCCCGCAGCAGCCAACCCCGCGCCGACAAGAGCGGCCAATATCACCCTCGGCAGCCTAATTTTCATGATGATGTTCCCCTCTATCGGATCAAGATTTAGCCCTTGAATGCCAAACGATTCTCCCAAAAAAACCTTGATAATAGCAGGAATGGGAATCTCCAAAGACCCGATAGAGATTCCCAAAAGAACAGATACCGACAAAAACATCAGGCTGAGGGCATATGCCACAAAGCGTTTATTTTTTAAAAACATCAGGGTAAATATGTTCAGCAAGCTCTTCGACCCCTTTAATCAATCGCGGTCCCGGACGGGTCACGAGGTCAGGGTCCACGTCGTATACTTCGTGATGTCTGATGGCTTTTACACCGCTCCAGCCGCTTCGTTTTTTTATTTCGCTGACAGCAGATTCACCGTTTGTCGTCACAATCGCATCGGGGTTCAGCTTGACGATCGCTTCTTCGGTCATCTTAGCCCAGCCTTTCTGAGCGGAAGCGGCATTTTCCGCATGGATCGCTTCAAGCATTTCATCCATAAAGGTGCCTTTCCCGGTCGTATAAATGTCCGGAGCCGGAGACACTTCGACAAATACTTTCTTTTGATCGGCAATAGATATGCCGGTGGCCTTTTCTTTTATAGCAGCCAAGTCTGTTTTCATGCTTTTCACGAGCTGATCAGCTTTTTTCTCCGCCCCGCCAGCTTCTCCGATCATTTCGATTGATTTGTACACCTCGGAGAATGATTGTGCATCATTGACAGTCAGCACTGTAATGCCCGCGTCCTTCAGCTGTTTGATGGCATCTGCTGATGCTGACATGGAAGACTCATGGGCCAGAACGAGATCTGGTTTTAGAGAAATGACTTTTTCAACGTTTACATTCATATCTCCGACTTTCTCAACCTTTTTGACTTCCTTTGGATAGGTATCGTTTGTGGTGACACCGACCACTTTGTCACCAAGGCCGAGTGCGTATGTAATTTCTGTGTTGCTCGGCATTAATGAAACAATCTTTTTTGGCTCTTTTTTGATGGTTACATCTTGATTTGACGCATCATCAATGGTGACAGGAAACGCTTCTGTTTTTTGTTTTGCCTTTGAATCCTTCTGATCCGCAGGATTGCCGCAGCCTGCCAGCATAACAACAGCCAACAGGAGCGCAGTCCATATCCCGGCTCGTTTTTTCATAATCTTTTCCTCCTAAACGAACTAAAAAAGCATCTCTACGACGGTAAAGATGCTGTAAACAACACAAAAAAGCCTATTGTTTACACATCATCTGTCCTCGCAGAATTCGTGCTGATCAAACAGGCAGGTATCCTGGCTCTTAGCGCTTGGCCAATTACAGTGGCGGGACCGCACCGGCTTTTACCGGTTTCCCTTTTAAGCCGGCTGTTGTTCACGGACCGGCACCTATTTGACATTCGTATCCTTTTTTCGGAGTAATTATACTATATGACTGACAGGCTTGTATATGTGTCCTGAATGACTTTTCCCCGTATTGTGTATGGGAGCAAAATCCTCGTAAACACTAAATTTGATCTTGTATACTTAATACCATCATCAATCAAAAGGAATGATTCTTATGGATTTACAGCTAAAAGACAAACTCGTCTTAATCACCGGCTCGACGTCCGGTATCGGGAAAGCCGCCGCAAAAAGCTTTCTGCAAGAGGGTGCGGCAGTCATTGTCAACGGACGCAAACAGGAGACTGTCGATCGCACCATTGAAGAGCTTTCTGGCTATGGAACAGTGCACGGTGCTGCTGCCGATTTGTCAAAAACAGATGAAGCAGCGGCTTTTATCGAAAAAGTAAATGAAATCGGTGATATCGATATCCTTGTTAACAACCTTGGTTTCTTCGAGGTAAAAGACTTCGCCGATGTGACAGATGAAGAGTGGAATCAATATTTCGAAGTGAACGTGATGAGCGCCGTTCGGACAAGCCGTCACTTCCTTCCAAAAATGCTTGCCAAAAACAGCGGCCGCATTTTAAATATTGCAAGTGAAGCAGGCGTCAAACCGCTGCCAACGATGATTCCATACTCAATGACAAAAACGGCGCTGATCAGCCTTTCAAGAGGAATGGCTGAAATGACAAAAGGCACAAATGTGACGGTTAACTCAGTGCTCCCGGGACCTACTTGGACAGAGGGCGTGGCATCCTATATGGAAGGTGCCGCACAAGCAGCCGGCCAGGATACAGATTCATTTATCAAAGACTATTTCAAGGTCAATGAGCCAACCTCACTTATTCAGCGATACGCGACAGCAGAAGAAGTCGCCAGCACAATCGTATTCCTCGCGTCTGACGCCGCATCCGCCATTAACGGCACGGCACAGCGTGTGGAAGGCGGCATTATCCGTTCTCTGTAGTATAAAAAAACGCATCCGTGTTTCGGATGCGTTTTTTTTATACGTCTCCAGCAAATGGTACCGGCTGATATCCGCCTGTTTCCAGTTGTGCTGAAAACAACCCTCCAGCGTGAGGCTGCTCGTATCTCTCTTTTTCTGTCATTTGTTCTGTTGCCGTTGTAATGTAAAGGGTTTTTAAGTCTCTGCCGCCGAACGCGCAGCACGTGACATATTTAGCCGGCACGCTGATTGAATTGATTTCTTTTTTCTGAAACGGGTCAATGTGAACAACGCGGCTGCCGCCAAACAGCGCCACCCACAGCATGCCATTTTGGTCAATTGTCATGCCGTCCGGCAATCCGTCTGACTGATCAAAACGATAGACAGGTTCTGGATTCGAAACATCTCCGCTTTGAGGATCATAGCTGTAACGCACAATCTCCTGCGTCGGCGTGTCGATGTAATACATCAAATTCCGCTCGCGGTCCCAATCCAAACCGTTTGAGGTGGAGACTTGATCCTTGATTTTGACAAGACTGCCGTCTAGATTCAAACGGTACAGCGACGCCTGTTTTTGCTCGCCTTCCATGCTCGTTGTCCCCGCCCAAAGCCTTCCGTACGGGTCACATTTAGCATCATTAAATCTCAGGCTCTCATGCATGTCCTTCGGCTGTTTAATTTTTTCCAAGCTGTCATCCCGAAGATGATACAGGTAAAACCCGTCCTTCATCATCATAATCAGTTCATCCTTTGAATATTTCGCAAGCGCCGTCACAAAGGATTTGAATTTGATTGATCGGTTGATTTTTTCTTCAGGGTCAAAGATATGGAGCTCGCTCCCCAGGATATCAACCCAATATAAGCGGCCGTTTTCTTCATCCCATAACGGGCCTTCTCCAATCACTGCCCGAGTGTCTGCTTCCAATACTGCATCCATGTGTTACACCTCTTTAGCTTCAGTCTATATATTGTTATTCCCGGCAAAGAGGTGTCCAAACCACTTGATGTTTATTGTTTTTTAAAAAGGATGGTAATGACCGTTCCAATGTTCATTCTGCTGTTCACATGGATCGTTCCGTTATGGAGATGGACAAGCTCCTTGGCAATCGCGAGCCCGAGACCCGTTCCGGCAGTTGAATCTTTTGTGTTCGTCCCTCTGTAGTAACGGTTAAACAAATGGGTAATCGTTTCTTCATCCATTCCTTTCCCATTGTCCTTCACCTTTAAAGATATATGATTTTTTGTTTGCTCCAGAATGACTTGAATCTCTGTTCCTTTGTCGTTGTGCTTCACGGCATTCCCAAGGAGGTTTTCTAATATGCGCCTGAACCACGCTTCATCAAGGGCAAATTCAATATGCTCTTCTTTGGATACAAACGAGATATCATAGCCTTCAGAAAACGGATTTTTCTTAAAATCCTCAATGACATTTTTAAAAAACGGGATAAGGCTAGTGAGATTTCTCTCAATAGGAAGAGCATCATTTTTCAGCCGATACGTTAAATTTAAGTCTTCAATCAGCTTGGACATGTATTCAGATTTTTCTCTGACAACCTGCCCCATTTCTTTCACTTCTTCCGGCGACCAGTCATATTGCTTCGACTCGAGCATCATGCTGTAGCCGTAAATGCTGCTGAGCGGTGTTTTTAAGTCATGTGACAAACCGGCAATCCATTCTTCCCTTGTCGCCTGGATTTTTTCTCTGTTTCTTTTATCCCTTCTCAGCGTTTCAGTCAGCTGATCCATTGATTCAAATATCTCACCGAAGAAGCGGTACGGCTGTTTGATTTTTCCCTTTTTATTTTTGCTGACAGGACGGCCTTCCCGGTTTCTGGGCTCCTCAAGCTTCCCTTTTGACAGATTGACCAGCCATCTAATCGTGTGAAAAATCGGCAGCCCGAATCGGAACATATACCAAACGGTCATCCAAATGATATACATGAACAAAACGGCCATCACGAGAAACATCGCTTTTAATACAACCTTCAGGAATGATTTGTTAAACTCCTGATCGGTTACATAGACTGGGTTTGGCACCGTAGCGACCATCCATCTGTCTTTATTGAGGATCTTAACGGAAATTTCCCGCTTATAGTTCCAAGGCTTAGAGCTGTATTTAAGCAGCTCCAGCTGGTTCATCGTTTTTCTTTCGCTTTTTGTGCTGTTGATGCTGTCGAGAATCTTTCCATTGCTGTCTAACAGGTAAATGGCGCCTTTTTTCCGTTTAATATAGTCGATGGTACTAGACTTATAGTGCGCTAGTGAGTCTATCTTTTGTTCGCGCTTTTCAACGGAAGTCAGGAGCTGTTCACTTTTTGATTTCCAGCCGGACAATAGAAGATACGACTTATCTTCAATATTGATGGCCCAATAATTCAGTTTATAGTTATGAAGCTTTTTGGTTTTATAAATAGACAAAAGCTCTTTCTTGGTATAGGTGCCCGGCACGTCTTTTGGCACGCCGTAAGAATAATCAGTGTTTCCTTCCGAATCAATGATTTGCATCCAGCCGTGCTGTTTATCAACAGATTTCTTCAGGAAATTATCCACTTCCCATGTCCCGTCTTCGTTTACATCGAGATATGCCTCAAGTGTGTCGGTCGTTGCCTTCGTCAGCCCTGAATTGGATTCCGCATCGCTAAAACGAGCGTCTAAATAGAAAAACGACGCAACAAGCATAACCGTAAGCAGCAGAATCACAATCAGCATCTGGCCGAAAAAGTGAAACAAAAACTTCCATCTTAACCTCATGACCGCTTGCCTTCAGGATTTGGGATAAAACGATAGCCGAGACCTCGAACGGTTACAATATACTCCGGATTGCTCGGATCGCGCTCAATCTTCTCCCTAAGCTTGCGAATATGTACCATGACGGTGTTGTTGTCACCGTAGGAAGGATAGCCCCATACTTTTTCATATATTTGATCTTTGGAAAGCACCACGTTAGGGTGTTCACAAAAATACTGCAAAAGCTGCAGAAGCTGGGCTGAACAGGCAACGGCTTCCCCGCCTACGATCAACTCGGCATTTTGCGGAGAAAAAGTAAAGTAATCATATGTGTAGGTTTGATTTGAACTCGTTTCTTTCGATTGATATGTACGCTTGAGATGCGCTCTGATCCGCGCCGCTAATTCCAGCGGATTAAATGGTTTTGTGATATAGTCATCAGCTCCAACCGCAAAGCCCGATAATTTGTCCGCGTCGGATGATCTTGCCGTCAGGAAAAAAATCGGAGCGTCTGAATACTCTCTGATCAATGTGCAGGCTTCAAAACCGGACATTCCGCCCATCATGACATCCAGCACAATCAAGTCAACCTTATTGGCCTTCACAACGGGAATCGCTTCTTCTGCGCTTGCCGCATCCAGTATATTTCGATAACCTTCTTTTTCGAGAACGCGTTTGATCATGTCCACAATCGCTTTCTCATCGTCTACGATTAAAATTGACGCATTTTCCACTTTTATGTTCCTTTCTGTCACTGTTTTTTTTCATCTTATCATTATATCGTTTATTTATGGTACATTTTTGAATACATTGGAGCTTGGCAAATCAAAACAGCAAAAAAGGAGCAAACAAGCGCTCCCTTTTGATGTTTTTTCATATGAAAATATTATGAGTTCTCATCCACCATGTACAAAATAAACTCCCAAAACCCCGGTACATCCTGACATAAAAGCATATCAGCCTTTTCAAACATTTTGATCTTCAGCTCTTGCTCTAAATCTTCTCTTTCTTGATAGGACGTATTGCTGAGTTTTTTTCTGATCATCGGTGAAAAGCATGCAATCAGGTGCTCAATGTCATAAGTCTCGTCTTTTTGTTTCTTTTTTTGTTCAAACTGGCCGTTCACAGCTTACTTTTCCCCCTTTTTTTGCGCCGCTAGCTGCTTTCTGATATTCTCCAGCCCCTTTTTATGAATGTTGGAGATGTTTTGTCGGGACTCCCCTAATGAATCTGCAATCTCCTGCATCGTGGCACCGTGAAGATACACTTTCGTCAGCACACTTTTTTGTTTGTCAGTCAGATTCTGAATCGCTTGGTAGAGCTGATAATCCTGAACATGCTGGCTCAAATCATCCTGCCTGTCTAAAAATTCTTCAAATGCATCGCTTCCTGTTTCGGAAGGAAGCCGATCTCCTGCCTCCGGATGATCAACCGTCAGCGGATACCGTTTTTGATTTTTGCGAACCCGCTTATCAAAATCAATAGAAAAGATGCGAATCATTGAATTCATATACTTGACGATGCGGATTTCTTTATAAAACTGCTTAAATAGCTCGTCCAATGATTTTGCATCTTTTTCGTTAGGGCTTTCCATTACGTTTTTGAACAAACGGTAATGCTGAGGATTGCTCAAAAAATGCTTCACGATGGGATGCTTCATTATCTCCTTACATTTTGACCGTAAAAGACTTTGATAGTCCATCAAACCGCCTCCCTACTAAATTAAATGAAGGAAAGCAAAAAAAAGTAAACTACTACTTTCCGACTAGTGTTTTGCAAAATACTTTGCAGCAGTTTACGTTTTATCGGATTTCCTTCACTTACATACATGACTGCAGAAAAAGAAGGGAGGTATTTTCCTATGGATCAGGTTTTTATAGAGGAAGTCGTAAAACAGATCGGCAATTTGGGGTTTCCCGCGCTGATTGCAATGTATCTGCTGACCCGATTCGAAAAGAAGTTTGATCAACTAATAGAACTAATGACAGAACTGAAAGATCATGCAAAAAAATAATTTTTCAATCGAAGTTGACTTTTCACTGGTTTTTTTCACTTAACAAAACAGAAGGGAAAACGAAAGGCCTTTCACCTTCTCTTTCTGCTATCACATTTAAATGTAAGGAGGAAATATTTCATGAAAAAACAAAATGACATTCCGCAGCCAATTAGAGGAGACAAAGGAGCAACGATAAAAATCCCGCGCAATATTGAAAGAGATCGGCAAAACCCTGATATGCTCATTCCGCCTGAAACCGATCATGGCACCGTCAGCAATATGAAGTTTTCGTTCTCTGATACTCATAACCGATTAGAAAAAGGCGGATATGCCCGTGAAGTGACAGTACGTGAATTGCCGATTTCAGAAAACCTTGCATCCGTAAATATGCGGCTGAAGCCAGGTGCGATTCGCGAGCTTCACTGGCATAAAGAAGCTGAATGGGCTTATATGATTTACGGAAGTGCAAGAGTCACAATTGTAGATGAAAAAGGGCGCAGCTTTATTGACGATGTAGGTGAAGGAGACCTTTGGTACTTCCCGTCAGGCCTGCCGCACTCCATCCAAGCGCTGGATGAGGGAGCTGAGTTCCTGCTCGTGTTTGACGATGGATCATTCTCTGAAAACAGCACGTTCCAGCTGACAGATTGGCTTGCCCACACTCCAAAAGAAGTCATTGCTGCGAACTTCGGCGTGACAAAAGAAGAGATTGCCAATTTACCTGGCAAAGAAAAATATATATTTGAAAACCAACTTCCTGGCAGTTTAAAAGATGATATTGTGGAAGGGCCGAATGGCGAAGTGCCTTATCCATTTACTTACCGCCTTCTTGAACAAGAGCCGATCGAATCTGAGGGAGGAAAAGTATACATTGCAGATTCGACAAACTTCAAAGTGTCTAAAACCATCGCATCAGCACTCGTAACAGTAGAACCCGGCGCCATGAGAGAACTGCACTGGCATCCGAATACCCACGAATGGCAATACTACATCTCCGGTAAAGCTAGAATGACCGTTTTTGCATCTGACGGCCATGCCAGAACGTTTAATTACCAAGCCGGTGATGTCGGGTATGTACCATTTGCAATGGGTCATTACGTTGAAAACATCGGGGATGAACCGCTTGTCTTTTTAGAAATCTTCAAAGACGACCATTATGCTGATGTATCTTTAAACCAATGGCTTGCCATGCTTCCTGAAACATTTGTTCAAGCGCACCTTGACTTGGGCAAAGACTTTACTGATGTGCTTTCAAAAGAAAAGCACCCAGTAGTGAAAAAGAAATGCAGTAAATAAAAGACTTGCGGCTTGCAGAGAGCACTCGTTCTCTGCAAGCCTTCATAAGGAGCTGAACCAGTGAAACATCAAAACCCTTCAAAACGCTTATTGCGGCTCTCCATAAAGTACTTGCTGGCGGCAGCAGCAGTGGTGTTGACCTATTTTGCTGTCATCTATATATTGTTTTCTTTAGCGGGAACGAGCTACCGCTCAGCAGCTCATGTCCTGCTTTTTGCCGTGGTATTCCTTGTTCTAGGATTATGCTTTGAACCATTTGAAAGGCTGATGATACATAGCTTTACATTTTTCAAGACAGGAAAACGTCTATTCATTCTCCTTGCCGGCATCGTACAGCTGCTGTTTTTGTGGATGACTGCTCATACAACAGACCAATTGATCAGCGACATCTGGCTGTCCACCACAGAAGAAATGATTGTCGCAGCCGTTTTTTTGATTTTAGACAAATGCAACTCGGCCCTTCCCAGCTAAAAAAAAAACGCATTCCAATTGGATGCGTTCTTTTTATTCATAGCGAAGCGCGTCTACAGGCTGAAGCTTCGAAGCCTTGATAGACGGAAGCAAGCCGAAGATAATGCCGACTGCCATTGAAAAGATGAGTGCTCCGACAACAGCTGGAATGGAGACGATAAAAGGCATCGGAAAAATGACCGTCAGCAGCTTGGCGATGCCGAAGCCCGCCAGCACACCGAGTATTCCGCCAATGCTTGTCAGCACAACAGCCTCGGTTAAAAATTGAAATAAAATCACACGCCGCTTAGCACCGAGCGCTTTCTTAATTCCGATTTCCCTCGTGCGCTCCGTTACGGAAACGAGCATAATGTTCATGACGCCGATACCGCCCACCAAAAGTGAAATACTGGCGATTCCGCCAAGCAGCAATGCAAATGACTGATTAAAGGACTCCACTTCCTGCGCGATCTCCTGAAGATCCATTACACTGTACTCTGCTTTTTCCAGCTCAGCTTCTGACAGTCCCTGATTTAAAAGATCTGCAGCCATTACACCCGCTTCTTGGATATGCTCAGAAGAATCAGCCTGCACGGCAATCTGCGTTGGCGCGTCAAACCCTTCAATAAGCGGCCACACTTTTTTCGGCACGTACAAAACCGGGTTCGCGTAGTCGCCTTCAAACATGCTTTCCTGTTGATTTTTTTCTTTAAAAACACCGACGACCTTAAACGGCACACCATTCATCTCAATGCTTTTATGCAGAGCTTCTCCGTCCGGAAACAGTTCATCTCTGACAGCTTCATTGATCATCACCACTTGGTGTGTGCTGTTTAAATCATTTTCCGTCAGCTTTCTCCCTTCGGTTATTCGGATTGGAAACATGTCGAAGTAATCATCGTCCACTCCATACACTTGGGGATACGAAACGTTTGTTAAATGAAAAACGCTCGCGCCTTCTGACAAGTAATATAAGGATAATCCTTTGACCATCGGATCTGATTTGATCGCCTTTACTGTTTCTTCCGCTACAGGCGGCGCGGACGCATACGACACCTGAGGGCCGCCGCTCTCCTCTTCTCCGCCAGACGGCTGGTAGACAACATTGATGGCGTTGTTTCCCATGCCGATCATACTTTGCTTTAATTGCTCACTTTGGCCCTTCAGCATTGAAACAATCGCGATGATTGCCGCTATGCCGATAATCACGCCGAGCATTGTCAGAATCGATCTTAATTTATGAGAAAAAATGGATTGAAAGGAGATGCGAATATGTTCAAGCATGGCTGATATCCCCTCTCTCATCTAATACCAGCTCTCCGTCTCTGATAAAAACGGTTCTGTCAGCTTTTTTGGCAACGTCCGGGTCGTGGGTTATCATAATAATGGTTTTGCCTTCCCGATGCAGTTCGGAAAACAGTGACAAAATTTGTTCACTTGATTTGGTATCAAGGGCCCCGGTCGGTTCATCAGCTAAAATAAACCTCGGCTGATTGACAAGGGCCCTCGCTATCGCCACCCGCTGCTTTTGGCCGCCGGACAGCTTAGGCGGTTTGTAGGAGACCCTGTCTTTTAATCCGACTTTTTCCAGCGCTTCATATGCCCGTTGTCTTCTCTCTTTTTTCTTCACTTTATTGTAGATCATCGGCAGCTCGACATTTTGCAGCGCGGTGAGACGCGGCAGCAAATGAAAAGTTTGAAACACAAACCCGATTGATTCATTGCGAATTTCGGCTAAAGCCCCGTCTTTCCCTTTCAATATATCGATCTGGTCAAGCATATAGGTTCCTGAGGTTGGCCTGTCCAAACAGCCGATAATATTCATTAACGTTGACTTTCCAGAACCTGAAGGCCCCATAATAGCTAAAAACTCCCCCGCCTGAACAGTCAGATTGATATGTTTCAAGATTGGAACTTCTTCTTTTCCCAGCTTGTACGACTTCGAAATATTATTCAGTGTCAGCATTGACTGTAACCTGCTTTCCTTCCTTGACCGCGGGATCAGGATAGATCACATAATCTTCCGGCGTCAGGCCGCTCTTAATTTCCACCATGTCATTTTCATCAGTCTCTCCGATTTCAACAGGCTGCTTAACCGCTTTGTGATTCTCATCAGCTTTCCACACATACGGTTCGCCGTCATCCTGAATGACCATGTCGGACGGCAGCTTGATCGTATCCGCATCAGCATTATCACTCATCACTTCGATGTTGACATGATAGCCGACTTCAAGACCTTTATGGCTGTCTAATAAAATGGTGAAAGGATAGTTAGAGGACTGGGGGTTCATTTCTTCATCAGCAAAGCTTTCTGATTCTTCACCCTCGCCTGCTCCCGCTGGAAGCTTGCCGATCGAGGTGACCTTTCCTTTCCACTCGCCCTCACCGCCTGTTTTCAGCGTGACCCTGACTTTGCTGCCTTTTTTGATCGTGTCCATTAACAGCTCATTGATTTGGCTTTTGACCAGATATTTGCCTGTCGAAACAATCTGGATATACGGGCCTGTTGCCTGGTCACCTGTTGCACCGTCAGCGATATCCTGATTGACGCTTTGAACGATTCCGTCATGCTTGCTTGTAATGACATTGGAACCTTTGTTTTTCGTCAGGCCAGCCAGTTCTTTTTGATGCTGCTTCAGTTCAAGCTGGCTTGTTTTCAAATCGAAATTGGCCTGATTAAGTTCATCTTGAAGCTGGGTTTTCTCTTCTTTTCCTGCCGTTTTCAGCTTCTTTTCCGTTTCCGTTATTGATTTTTGCAAACGGTTGATTTGCAGATTTGTCATTTCAATTTGCAAATTGGCTTGCTCCACTTCATCAGAATGATCCTCGCCCTCATACTCAAAAAGCTTATCGCCCTTTTTAACCTGATCGCCTTCTTTGACGTATGTTTTTTTAATGCTGCCTTTTTCTGAATCTATGTATACTTTCTGCTGTTTCTCAGGTTCAACCTTTCCAGAAAACGTTTGGCCTGATTCTGAATCTCCTCCCATGTATACCGCGACCGATTCAGCATAGGGCTCCGATGATACGGCAACTTGGTTCATGTGAGTAAAAAAGTAAAAACCGCCAGCGCCGATCCCAGCCAATACAAGCACACCGGCACATATCGCACCGCCAATAAGCCATTTTTTCTTCTTGGACACAACGATCTCCTCTTTCTGTAAACTATGTAATATTTTCGAAACATTCTAACCAATATTATCTATTAATTCAAAAAGACTTGCAATCCTTTTATTGAAATGACGGAATCAAATAGAAAAATTGTATTTTCAAAGCCGAATAAAAAAAATCCCGGCTTCGAACCGGGATTTTTTCATACAGTAACTAGCTCTTTTTCATTTTTAATCAAGTCATAGGTCAAGCATACAGGTTTATTTGTACGGGGATCAGTCACGATTTCGGCATCAATCTGAAATACCTGCTTCAAAATGTCCGGTGTCATGACCTCCAGTGCAGTTCCTTCCTTGATGACCGTGCCTTTTTTGAGCGCGATCATATAATGAGAAAAACGAGCTGCATGGTTAAGATCATGAATGACCATTAAAATCGTCCGCCCTTGCTCTTTGTTGAGTCTGTCAAGCAGCTGCAGAATTTCAAGCTGATGTGCAAGATCAAGATACGTTGTAGGTTCATCCAGCAGAAGCAGTTCCGTACCTTGTGCAAGCGCCATGGCAATCCACACGCGTTGACGCTGTCCGCCTGACAATGCCTCAATCGGCCGTTCAGCATATTCAGCCATGCCTGTTTCTTCAAGCGCCCATTTTATAATCCGGCGGTCTTCGTCATTTAATCTGCCGAATCCTGATTGATGCGGAAACCTGCCGTACGACACCAATTCGTGCACTGTTAGGCCGCTCGGCGCTTCAGGTGTCTGTGGAAGAATCGCCATATCTTTCGCAATGTCCTTTGTAGACATTTTATGAATCGCTTTGCCGTTTAAATAGACGGCACCTGCATGTGAACGCATAATTCTGGACATTGTTTTTAAAATCGTTGATTTCCCGCAGCCGTTCGGGCCAATTAAGGTGGTAATTTTCCCTTTAGGAATCGATATATTTAAATCCTCTACAATCACCCTGTCGCCATAACCGATTCCAAGCTGTTCCGTTGATAATGAATTCATATTCGGCCCCCTCCTCTAATTCGCTTTCATCAATAAATAAATAAAGTAAGGCGCACCTAGCACGGAAATGACAAGTCCGACCGGAATTTCTGATGGTGCCAATACATTTCTCGCCAGCGTATCAGCAAGCAAAAACAGGAATGAGCCGATGAAGGCGGAGACCGGTATCAGCGTCTGGTGACGTGGACCGGTCAGCCTTCTAGCCACATGCGGCGCGATCAATCCGAGAAACGCAATGCCCCCCGCAGCTGCCACGCATGAAGCGGCAAGAGTGACCGCTGCCAGAAGAAGAATCCGTCTTTCCTTTTCAACAGCGGTGCCCAGCCCGGTCGCCAATTGGTCTCCGAGCTGCATAATGTTCAAATAGCGTGCCTTATATAAAGTAAACAGAAGCAAGATCACAATCCAAGGGAGAATCGCCCAGATCATATTCCAGTTCGCCCCCCATATTGAGCCGGATATCCAAACCGCGGCTTGCATAAAATCATGAGGGTCCATCTTAAGCTGAAAAATCAGCAACAGGGCATTGAATCCGGCATTCACCCCTATGCCGACTAAAATCAGCCGAATCGGTGTCACGCCTTTTTTCCATGCCAGAATATAAATGAGAAACGCAGCGAGGATTGCTCCTGCCAAAGCACTGAACGGCAGCATAAATGTTCCGAAAAAGCTGAGATCTGAAGCTGACCCTTGAAAAAAGTATATAAAAAGCACTACAGCAAGTGAACCGCCGGCGTTAATTCCGAGAATACCAGGCTCGGCAAGTTCATTTTGAGACACGCTTTGCAAAATGGCTCCAGCTACGGAGATCCCTGCTCCAACAAGCAAAGAAAGGATGATCCTGGGCAGCCTGAACTCAAATAAGACAAGTTCATCACGCGCCGTTCCTTGGCCGAAAAAGACCTGAAGCGTTTTAAGCGGTGCAATTTTGATAACGCCCAAATTGAGACTGATAAAAAAGACCACCACGATAAGCAAAAAGGTCACAGCCATTACAATAAGCGGTTTGTTTGTTTTTGTTTTCATTACAGCCCTCTCCTTTCACGACGTGCCAAATAAAAGAAAAAGGGAACGCCGATCAGAGAAGTCAGCGCGCCGACAGGCGTTTCAAAGGGCGCATTTACGAGTCTGGCCGCTATGTCAGCAAAAACAAGCAAAACAGCACCGAGCACCGCCGAGCAAGGAATGATCCACCGATAATCCACACCGACCAAAAAACGGGTAATATGCGGAATGATCAGCCCGATAAATGCAATGGTGCCGGCAATGGAAACCGCAGCTCCGGTCAGAATTACTACAATAAGCATGCCCACCAGTTTCACTGCTGATGTATATTGTCCAAGCCCTTTCGCCAGATCGTCACCGAGACTTAACACTGTCACAGACCGGGCGATAAAAAACGCGAGCGTTAAACCGACAGCCCCTGCAATAAGCAAAAGCTGGACCCCCGGCCATTTCACACCCGCTACCCCGCCAGCGTACCAAAAGCTGATATCCTGAGCGACATCAAAGCGGATTGCAATGGCAGTTGAAATGCCGGTAAAGAAATAAGTAACTGCCGTACCCGCCAGAGCAAGCTTTACAGGCGTAAGTCCGCCCCTTGAAAACAAGCCGATGCCCATTACCGTCGATGCCCCCAGCCCCGCTCCCGCAAAGGACCATAGCACAAGCCCCATTGCAGAAAGTCCGGGAAAAAAGGCAAACGCAATCGAAACCGCAAACGCAGAGCCTGATGTCACACCCATAATCGAAGGCTCTGCCAAAGGGTTTCTCGTCATCCCCTGCATGATTGCTCCCGACACTGCCAACAATGCGCCTACAAGCGCGGCAGCCGCCGTTCTCGGAAGCCGAAGATCATGTATAATTTGGTGAGATGTCTTTGTCGGCTGATAATGAAAAATGGCGTCCCATACAGTGCGCAAATGAATATCCGCTGCACCGAGGGATATGGATAAAAATGCGCCAAGGCAAAGCAGGCATAGACCTGCAATAAGGACGATGACCGCGCCATATGTCCTTGACGTCCATTGGATTTCTTCTGATGCAGTCCGTATATTTTTATGTTGACTCAACTGCCGTACTTCCTTTCTGTTACTGATAATGATTATCAATTGCTGTTTCAGTATATCACTTTTTTCAGCTGATTTAATAGAGTGTTTTGAACAAAAATGAAAATGCATTTGCAAAAATATCGTGTCAACCGGCACTTGCAGTGGTATAATCACAGATGATAATGATTCTCTTTTTCATCTATTTTTTAGAAAGAAGGTATGAGATATGACCCATATATACAAGAAACTCGGAGCCGCGTTTTTTGCCCTGTTATTGATTGCAGCGCTGGCAGCCTGCGGGAATAACTCAGAAAGCAAAGGTTCTGCCTCTGATTCAAAAGGCGCAGAAACCTTTACATACAAGGCTGAAAACGGAAATGTAAAAATCCCGAAGCATCCTAAACGGGTGGTTGTCATGGCAGACGGCTATTACGGCTACTTCAAAACACTCGGCATCAACGTTGTCGGTGCGCCTGAGAATGTATTTAAAAACCCTTACTACAAAGGAAAAACCGACGGCGTTGAAAACATCGGAGACGGCACTTCGGTTGAAAAGGTCATTGATTTGAACCCTGACCTGATTATCGTCTGGACAACACAGGGCGCTGATATTAAAAAGCTTGAAAAAATTGCGCCGACTGTCGCAGTAAAATACGATAAGCTCGACAACATCGAACAGCTGAAAGAATTTGCAAAAATGACGGGAACTGAAGATAAAGCTGAAAAATGGCTGGCCGAGTGGGATAAAAAAGTTGCGGCCGCTAAAACAAAAATCAAAAAAGCGGTCGGTGACAAAACCATTTCCATTATGCAAACGAACGGAAAAGACATTTACGTATTCGGTAAAGACTTTGGAAGAGGCGGAAGCATCATTTACAAAGACCTTGGCCTGCAGGCTACAAAGCTGACAAAAGAAAAAGCCATTGACCAGGGGCCAGGTTATACAAGTATTTCATTAGAGAAGCTCCCTGACTTCGCCGGAGATTACATTTTCGCGGGCCCATGGCAATCAGGCGGTGATGATGGCGGCGTTTTTGAAAGCTCCATTTGGAAGAACCTGAATGCCGTTAAAAATGGCCATGTCTACAAGATGGATCCGATCGGATTCTATTTCTCTGACCCGATTTCATTAGAAGGACAACTGAAGTTTATTACGGAAAGCTTGACTAAATAAACAAAAGAGCCGCCTGCCCGCGGCTGTCTCATTTATAAGGATCGTTCAATTTGATCGGATATTTTCTTGCCAAATCACAGAAGTTGCATATTCGATTGCCCCTTAATTTTTTGATTCCAGCTTTCCTGTCAACTATGTTAACGATCAGTAGAAATTCGTTTTTTATAAAAAAAGACACCTGAGCAAATCAGGTGTCTTTTCATTATGCATGTTTTTCTTTCTGGAACTTTTTACTCACAAATGGATAAACGATTAAGCCGACAAAGAATAAACCGATGCCGAGGATAAATGTCGTTAAATCTGCTGTGCCTGTTACGATAACAAACACGGAGTATGCACACGCCAGTATCGCGATCAATCCGTCTCTTACACGGGAGCCTTTCAGCTGGTCATACGTTTCACCTTTGATGACTACCTTCAAGCTGTAGATTGCAGATACAAGATACGGAATTAAATATGCAAGTGTAGCCGCTGTCGTTAAAAATGTAAATGCGTCACTTATTGTCCGGGAAATAACCGAGAAAATGAAGACCTGTGACATGACGTTTGTAATAATGAGTGCAATAACCGGACTTCCCTTTTTATTCGTTTTTGCAAAAAATGCCGGGAAATCTCCTGCTTTAGCTGCTTGGTATGGCACCTCAGAGCCAAGCAAAATCCAGCCGAGCATCGTTCCGAATAAACAAAGGATAGCCAAAAGCGCCATAATCACGCTTCCCGCGTTTCCAACAATCGCATAGAGTACATCAACAAATGGTTTTTCAGAGCCGACAAGCTTATCATGCGGCAGAACACCCATCGTAATTAAAGTCACAATAATATATATGCTCAAGGCAATCAGCAAGCCGGTAATTGTCGCACGTTTCACATCACGCTGAGAGCGCGCACGGCCGGACAGGATCACCGCGGATTCAATTCCGACAAACGCCCACAGTGTAGAAATCGCGGCGTTATGAACCTGGCCGCCAATTCCAATGCTTGTGCCGTTTTCTCCTTGAACCGGGAAATAAAAATGACCGAATAATGCCGTTTGAAACACAAACAAACCGGCAACGATAAAGAAGACAAAACCTAATACTTTAGAAAGCGTTGTGACAAAGTTTAATTTACTTGCGCCGTTAATGCTGGCAACAAGAATCGCGTGCGTTCCCCATAACAAGATCGTACATACGGCAAACGTCAGTAATTGGCCGAGTGTCACCTCTTGCCCGCCGATCGAAAACATCTCACGTTTATCAACCAAGATCGGGAAGAACGAAGTCAAGTAACCGGCGAGACTTGTGATGATCGCCACGTTGCTGATCCAGCTCGCCACCCAGTAGCCCCACACCATTGTGAAACCGGCAGCGTTGCCTTTTTTCGGGTCAGAAAACAGCGCTCTTGCATAACTTTGCGGTCCCGCTGTCAGTTCAGGCTTGCGAATGGACAAGTGTCCGAACACAAGTGCAATCATCAGCACGCCGGCACCTGTCAAAAGCCAGGCGGACGTAGCTCCAAACGGACTCGCAATTGAAGCAAGCGAGCTCGGCAAGGAGAAAATTCCTGATCCAACCATATTTCCAACGACAAATGCCGTTAATAACCAAAAACCCCATTTTTTTGTCTGTTCCATTCCAGTACCTCCATGATTCTTTGTACGGACCAGACCCCGAGATCATATAAACGCAAAAAAAGCCTGAACAAAAGTCCATGCTTAAAGAAACACACACCCTTGATCTCCGGATAGCCCTCCGCGAAAAAGCACGCGGCAGTCCTGCACTTATTCAGATACAGTCCCAGCATAGAGAAGGATCGGCTTTCTCCACACTTCGGCGCTGATGCCTTTTACACATGTTTAACAGCTCCTGTCAGCCTGGCATGTGTGACTTATCATCCGCGCAACCTCTACCTCACTGAGAAAGAGTGAGGATTTAATTATTCAGTTACTCCCAGAAGGTTATCAAAGAAAGGATGATCTGTCAAAGGGAACAGATGGAAAATACGGATAGAGCCAAGCTCTATCCGCATGTGGTTATCGATTATTTTTCTTTTTTTGCACAGCTTCTTGAAGCGGATCATCTTTTAGAGCTGAACCAGCATCTTCAAGAGCTCCTTGGATTACGTTTTTTTCTTTTTCGGAACGTTTTCCTTTATCTTTATTAAAGAAACCCATTCGTATCACCTCTTTTAAAAAATAGGTACATGTTTAAGATACCTCTTTCCTGAAAAATTATGCGGGATATTTTTTATCGTCCAAAGTCCTGTTGATCAAACATACATTCTCTTGATATATTTGTAATTCAGAGATTTTTTGCAAAAGATAAAAGGAGAAGCGGCAAATGACAGGAAAAACACACATCATGGGAGGCATCGCTTCTTGTACGGCAGCGGCTTATTATTATGGATTTGATCCAGTGCTTATGGCTGCGTCAGGCGCGGTTGGAGCATTAATACCCGATATCTGCCACACACAAAGCAAAATCGGGAGAAAATTTCCTATTTTATCGAAAGTGGTCAGCTCCGTTTTTGGCCATCGTACATTTACACACAGCTTGCTGTTTATGCTCATCATGTTTTTTATCACTTCTGCATACATTCCAGATAAAAACATATCAGCCGGCCTGATGATCGGAATGGCGAGCCACTTGATTCTTGACGCTTGGACGGTGAACGGAATCAAATTATTATTCCCTTCAACGATCCGCGTTCGGCTTCCATTATATATGAAGACAGGCAGTTTTTCTGAGCAGCTCGTGCTAGCCGGCCTGACCCTTGCTTCATGTTACTACTTTTATATGCTGTTTCATGGGCGCATGTTTTAAACATGAGTGCTGAGACTTGTCTGAACCGGCTGTTTTTAGTAGGTTTTACTTAAGAAGCATTTCATGCAGATGATCAAGAAAACGTGAGGAGTCATATTGATGAAAGGAACCTTTTTTCACAATCAGCGGTTTTTATGTTTTTCGATCTTATTTATGTGGATCAAAACGTATGTGATATATAAACTCGGCTTTGATTTGCAAATCGATACTCTGTTGGAGGAGCTAATGCTGCTGGTCAACCCGCTCAGCTTTATTCTTCCTTTATTCGGGATCGGCCTGCTTCTAAAAGGAAACAAGCAGCGGGCTTTTTTGCTGATTGCCAATTTGGTTCTAACTGTTATCTTGATCTCTAATACGATTTTTTACGGCTTTTATATCGATTTTATTACCATTCCGGTTTTATTTCAGGCGAGCAACATGAGCGATATGGGAAGCAGTGTAAAAGAATTGTTCCATCCTCTGTTTATCGCCCTGTTTGTGGATTTGGTTTTTCTGCTGCTGTTCGCCAGAAAAACCAAACACCCACAGACAAAAGCCGCTCCCCGCACGATCAAACGGTACTATGCAGCTTCCTGCGGCATGCTTTTATGCACACTGGCACTTGCAGAAGTACAGCAGCCGAAGCTTTTGGCACATTCTTTTGACCGGGAAATGCTAGTCAAAAGCATCGGTCTGTTTCAGTTCCATATTTACGATACAATTTCTCAGACTGTTAATATCAGCGCGAAAGCTTTTGCCGATGAAGACAGTATAACTGCCATTAAAAACTACACAGAGGCTGATTACAGCAAGCCTGATCAAAGCAAATTCGGTCTTGCAAAGGGGCGCAATGTCATCTTTGTAACACTTGAATCGACCCAAAGCTTTGTTCTGAATGAAAAAGTAAATGGAAAAGAAATTACCCCATTTATGAATGATCTCATTAAAAAAAGCTATTCCTTTGATCATTTCTATCAGCAAACAGAACAAGGCAAAACATCAGATTCAGAATTTATCGTCGCTAACTCACTGTATCCTTCCCTTAGCGGCGCCGTCTTTTTCACGAAAAGCGACCATCAATTTCATACGATGTATAAATCGCTGAAGCAGCACGATTATTATTCAGCCGTCTTTCATGCTAACCATAAAACATTTTGGAACAGAGATGTCATGTACGATACATTTGGCATTGACCGCTTTTTTGATGTTGATGATTTTCATGTCACTCCCGGGACATCGACAAGCTGGGGTTTAAAAGACAAAGAATTTTTAGAGCAGTCCGCCGAAAAGCTGAAAAGCCTGCCGCAGCCGTTCTACAGCAGTTTTATCACGTTAACGAATCATTTTCCGTTTGAGATTGATGAAAAGGATCAGCTGATAGATGAATTCGATTCAAGCAGTGATCTGTTAAACCGCTATGTGACCACGGTTCGCTATGAGGATGAGGCATTGAAGCATTTTATCAAAAAACTGAAGGACGAAGGCTTTTACGAAAATTCGATGATCGTATTTATGGGAGATCATTACGGCATTTCTGAAGCCCATAACGAGGCAATGGCTGAGTTTTTAGGAAAAGATGAAATCACACCGTATGACAACGTTCAGCTCCAGCGGGTGCCGTTTATCATACATATCCCGGGAATCACCGATCAAAAGCCGGAAACCATCCCTGATGCCGGGGGACAGGTCGACGTCAGGCCGACGCTGATGCATTTGCTCGGCGTTGAGACAAAAGGCGATATCCAATTCGGCAATGATTTGCTGTCGGGCGACCGCACCCCATTCGCCGTTCTGCGAAACGGCAGCTTTATTACGAACGATTATATATACACAAAGAACACGTGCTATAGCCAAAAAACAGGTAAAGTGCTGGAAGATCAGGATGCGTGCCTCCATTACAAGGAGAAAGCAAACGAAGAACTTTCTCTCTCTGATAAAATTTTAAATGGTGACCTGCTCAGGTTTTCCGAATAAAAAAATCCCTCTATCAAGAGGGATTTTTTACGTTTCCAACATCACCTTGCCAGTCAGCTTCGTTTCATAGCCGTTTAAATGAGACAAATTCGCCTTGTAGTCCTCAGAATTCAAAATCTCCTTCACGGCTTTCAGCAGCTGCTCATGTTTTTTCAAAACAACGATATCATATTGTTCGTCGATGAGCGGGATAAAATCAACACGACCCATATGTGCCGCGTGCTGCGCCCCGATTCCCGCGTCAGCCTGTCCGCTTGAAACTTGTGAAGCGGCAGCGTAATGATCAGTCACGATATCGCTATATCCCACTACATCAGCCGGATTCACACCAAGCAAGCCAAGCTGTTCATCAAGGAGCACCCTTGCGCCAGAACCCTTTTCCCTGTTGATGATCCGGATATCGGCTCTTTTCAAGTCTTCCCAGCCTTGAATGTTTTTCGGATTCCCTTTTTTCACATACAGTCCTGCTTTGCGGAGAACGACATTGATGAGACAAAACGGTTCACCTGTCAAAATCCGTTTTACATAAGGAGCGTTATACTGGCCCGTTTCAGCATCGTACAAATGGAGGCTGACAATGTCACACTTGCCTTGATACATATCAATCAGGCTGTTTAAGCTTCCTTTGTATTTACGGAGCGGCGTCTCCTGAATGGCATTCTCCAAATGCTTGCTGAGAAGATCCATCGAAATGTCCTGTCCGCTGATCATGACATTCCGTCTGCCGTCCGGCTCAGCCTCCTGCACCTGTTTCGGCGCTTCTGTTGCAGCGATGGGCTGAGACATTCTCATATTCGTTTTATATTGCTTTAAATCTTCTTCATCCACACGCATCTGCCTTCCGACACGATAAGCAGGCAGCACGCCTTTTTTAATCAAATCATAAACGGTCAGCTTTGATACCTTCAGCAGACCTGCAACTTCTTCTATCGTATAGGAAGAGGTTTCATTCATCATCATCACTCTCCTATTTTATTATACCTTCTCGCCGAATGTAAAAAAACCCACATAAACCAAACATAATCAGTTATAATTAGTTATATCTAATGATAAGGGGTGCAATCATGTTTAAGAAGTATTCTATTTTCATCGCAGCCTTAACTGCTTTTCTCCTTGCAGCAGGCTGTTCTTCAAACCAGTCTTCAACGGACAGCGAGAAAAAAGTAACGTTAACCATCTCAGCTGCCGCCAGCGCGCAGGATGCACTTGAGGAAATCCAAAAAAATTATGAAAAAGAGCATCAAAATATTACCATCCAAGATAACTATGGCTCATCCGGCGCCTTGCAAAAACAGATTTCTCAAGGAGCAGGAGCAGATCTGTTCTTCTCAGCTGCTGAGGATAAATTTAAAAAGCTGGTGGATGATGGAGATATCGCAAAAAAAGACAGCACTGATTTAGTCGGTAATGAAATTGTGCTGGTCGTACCGAAAAACGGAGATTCACCTGTGACAAGCTTCAGCAATCTGGCTGAATCAGAAAAAATCGCCCTTGGCACTCCGGAATCCGTACCGGCAGGAGCTTATGGGAAAGAATCACTGACAAAGCTGTCTTTATGGGAAAAAGTGAAGGATAAAATTGTGTATGGAAAAGACGTTCGCCAAGTTCTTTCTTATGTTGAAACCGGCAATGTAGACGCAGGTATTGTTTATAAAACAGATGCCCTGGTCTCGAAAAAGGTCAACATTATTGACGAGGCAAAAGCAGATACACACAGCCCAATTGTCTATCCGTTAGGAATCGTAAAAGATACAAAACACCGTAAGGAAGCGAAGGAATTTTACGAATACCTGCAATCTGATGAAGCAATGAAAGTATTTGAGAAATATGGCTTTACTGCCGAGTAGCATAAGCACTTCAGAATTTTTCACACCCGTTGTGCTTTCCTTTCAGGTGGCGGCAGTTGCCGGAATTGTTGTCATTATTCTCGGAACACTTGCTGGAGCATGGATGTCACGGGCATCATTTTTCGGAAAAACGGCACTCGAAACATGTTTTATGCTTCCGCTCGTTCTTCCGCCTACTGTTGTCGGTTTTATTTTGATCGTCATTTTCGGAAAGCACAGCTTCATCGGACAAGCCATCGAGTGGATTTTCCAGCAGCCTGTCATTTTCACCTGGTGGGCCGCTGTGATCGCCTCGGCTGTTGTAGCCTTTCCGCTTATGTATCAATCAGCCAAAAACGGATTTGCTGACATTGATCCCGATATACAAGGTGCGGCAATGGTAGACGGCGCTAGCAGATGGAAAGTGTTTATCCATATCTCCGTCCCGCTTGCCTATCCTTCGTTACTGACCGGAAGCATCCTCAGCCTTGCGCGGGCGCTCGGAGAATTTGGCGCAACACTCATGTTTGCAGGAAACATCCCCGGTGTTACGCAAACACTGCCGACGGCGATATATGTCGCATTGGATTCCGGCAACAATACCCTTGCTTGGGCGTGGGTCGTCTGTATTGTTGTCATTTCCTTTTTGATGCTGTTTTTCATTCAACAGAAAAAAACGCACTAAAAAAACTCCCCATAACGGGGAGTTTTTTGATTAAAACAGAAGCTCATCAGGATTTGGGCCGACACGCTCATCTTTATTTAATGCGTCAATTTTGTCCATGTCTTCTTGAGACAATTCGAAATCAAAAATATCAGCGTTTTCGATGATACGGTGTTCTTTAATGGATTTTGGAATGGTTACAACTTCATGCTGCAGATCCCAGCGCAAAATCACTTGAGCCACAGATTTATTGTGTTTTTCAGCAATCTGTGTCAGCACTTCGTTATCCAAAAGCTGTCCCTGCATGAGCGGAGACCACGCTTCCAGCTGAATGCCTTGCGCTTTGCAGTAATCTCTTAATTCTTTTTGCGTCAAACGAGGGTGAAATTCAACTTGGTTCACCATCGGTTTGATTTCAGCATCTTTCAACAGCTCTTCTAAATGATGAACTTGGAAGTTGCTGACGCCGATCGCGCGAATTTTGCCATCTTTGTACAGCTTTTCAAGCGCGCGCCATGTATCTTTATATTTATCTTTGCCAGGCCAATGGATCAAATATAAATCTAAGTAATCAAGCTGTAATCTTTCCAGGCTTTTTTCAAAGGCAGCAAGCGTTGTTTCGTAGCCTTGATCTTCATTCCACACTTTTGATGTGATGAAGAGCTCTTCTCTTGCCACACCGGATTCTTTAATCCCGATGCCAACGCCTTCTTCATTTTTGTAGATCGCTGCTGTATCAATACTGCGATAGCCATTTTTAATTGCCGCTTTCACTGATTCAGTCGCTTCATTACCATTTTCTACTTTAAAAACACCCAGACCGAACCAAGGCATTTCAACTCCGTTATGTAACTTTACAGTATCTTTTAAACTTGTTGGCACTTGAACATCCACCCTTTCACTGAAATGTAAGCGTCTATATTATCTCACATTCCTCTCAGCCGATACCAATAATACGCTTAAGACCCTCTTTTTGCTTCTTTTTTCACAGCACAGGCAAATTCAAACACTATTTTTTTCCTATTTTAACAATATTGAGATTACAAATACATTGAGCAGGGTATGCGTGTAGTGTAACCAAATGAAAACAAAGGAGGAAACAACTTGAAACGTATTCGTATCCCAATGACACTTGCTCTTGGTGCCACTTTGACAATTGCCCCTTTGTCCTTTGCTTCCGCTGAAGAAAATCCTGCTCCGAAGATGTCGCAGACAACTACTGCTGGAACAACTGCCGCTGATGTAGGTTTAAACGTCAACCTGGATGTACTTGGAATTGCCAACCAAATAGCTGATGCCATCAAATCCGCACAGAATAGGGATGGCTTTGTGAAAAACCTCATGGAGTCTTCCTTCTACGCGTCCGGCCAAAAATATAACGTCATGGTCTTTAATTTAAGCCAGGAATATGAAGATCATTTGAACGGTGTGCAATTTTACGGCTCAGCCGTTTACGACGGCATTACGTATGGCATTTGGGTATTTGAAGATGGAACCTTTACAAACAAAGGCGATGGCGGCTGGATCAACTGGGCCTTCAGAGGCTGGTTCGACCGGGATGGCAGCACTGTCGCATTTCATCGCCCTTAATATAAAAAAAGCTGGCGCTCTAACGCCAGCTTTTTTGCTGCATTTATTCGCCGCCTTCAAGCATGGCGGCTTCGACATCATTAATGTATTGGCGAAGCTCATGGGAGATGTCCCGGGAAATTTCTCTTTCCTCGAAAAGTGTTTGAATTTCATTTCTGATCGCCTGTACAGCCTTCAGCTTCACTTCCAGCTTCTGATTTTCAAAATGGGCGCTTGATTTCAGCTCATGATGGCTGTGCTCCAGCCTGAAAATTAACTGTTTATAGAATGTAATGACAGATAAAAACACTTCTTTATGCTCTTCCGTCTTGTGTTTTTCCAGATATTCTATCGCTGCTTTTGCCGTTTTCACTCTTGTTGCCCGTATCAATCCCGCTTCATTTAAAATCGACATCTCCGGCTTTTTATGTTCACCGAAGAAAATCCAATACATCAGCCTCTTGAGCCTTGTTTTTGATAATCCGACTTTAAACGGGTTCGCATACAAAATTTCCAACTCGTTAAATCGTTCTTGCAGCACATTTGCTGTTTCTTCCGGGATGTCTCCCCGCTCCAGCATTTTCATCAGCGCCTCTTGCTCTGCCTTAACCCCTTGGGCACGGACTTTACGCTCGTGCTTTTTGATGCGATTAGACGATGTATATTGCTGAAAACGAAGATTTTTCATTTTCTCATTGTATTCAGCTATCACCGCAAGAGAGGCCGTTTTGTTTGTCTCATTCATGTCCTCTTTAATCGTTTGAAGGGCTGTTTTGATCAATTTGCGTCTCGCCGTCAGCAGCTTCTTGTTTCGTTCCTCGTCCTCTTCTTCTTTTTCAGTCAGAATCGGCAGCACAACGGTAGCAATGACAAGCGTGCATAAAATGACGCCGGCTGCTAAAAAGAGAATCAGATTTCTTTCCGGAAACGGCGTGCCATCCTCCAGGAAATACGGAATGGAAAAAGAACCTGCAAGCGTTACTGCTCCACGCACACCAGAAATCGAAATTAACAGCGTCGAACGAAGACCCGGTTTATAGATGTTCTGATCTTTATTAAAGAACCATTTGCCGTTCCAGAAGAACAGCACCCACAGGAATCTCAGGAGCATTAACGTAAATGTGATGACTAGGATATAGCCGATCACCTTCATGTTGCTGATGGCAGTGTCGTTAAAGATAACAGAAATAACATCAGGGATTTGCGTGCCGAGAATAACGAAGACCAGGCCGTTCAAAATAAATAAAATAATGTTCCACGTACTTGAGGAGACGATTTGCAGCTTGATCATCGTAGATTCCAGACGATCCTGTTCAACCGCATGGGTAATACCGCCAGCCACAACAGCTAAAATGCCGGAAACGCCGATTTCTTCAGCTGCTAAATAAATCACAAACGGCGTCAGAATTTGAATCAGCATATGCATCGTGACATCCTGCATGCCAAGGCGGCGCAGAAATAGGCGAAAACGAATAATCAAAAATGAAATGACAACCCCGCACAGCAAGCCTCCGAGAGAAATAAAGACAAAGCTGACAGCCGCTTGTGCTAATGAAAATGCACCAGTCACTGCCGCTGCAATCGCAAACTTAAAGGCCACCAGACCTGATGCATCATTCATCAGCCCCTCACCTTCCAGCAGGCGAAGAATCCCTTTTGGCATTTTCACTCTTCCTGATAATGCGCTGACAGCGACGACATCAGTCGGTGAAAGAATGGCCGCAAGTCCAAAGGCCGCTGCCAGCGGAATAGCAGGAATCATCCAGTGAATCGTGTAGCCGCCTACAATCACAGTCGCAAATACAAGGCCGAGTGCAAGCAATAAAATCGGAGCCCTTAAATTCCAAAGCTCTGCCCGCGGTGTCCTCTTTCCATCATTAAATAGCAGAGGCGCGATAAAAAGAACAAAAAACAATTCGGTGTTTAATTCAAAATGAAGTCCCTGTGGAAATGAGGCGGCAAGAATCCCAAGAGCCACTTGAATCAGCGGCACCGGAATAAACGGAATAAACCGGTTCACGATATTAGAAATCGCAATAATCGTTAATAATACGAGCACAACTAAAAATATGTCCAAATGCATGACCTCCTTCGTCTGTTGTGTGTCGGCATGATGAGCCAAAAAATCTGTTTGTCTAAAAGCCCTTGAGCTAGGGTGGCCTTGCATACGCTATGTGGTTTCGCAGGAGTTCCCTCCACACTTGTCTTCTTTTATAGTACCCTTTTTAGGGTATTTTTTCTCATGATATGCTCACAGTGAACTTTTTTGCAGCAGAGCAAATTACAGAAAAAAGAGACAGGAAGCTATTCCCTGTCTCTCTTCTTAGTTTTCTCAATCATGAAAATTCGTACCGTCAGTTGTTGCTTTAATAATGCCCGCACGGATGACAAAGTCACCGAAATGCTCGCCTTCCTCGCGTTCTTTCGCATAGCGGGAAAGAAGGACGCGCAGCTCGCTTAAAATGTCTGCTTCACCGATGTTTTCACGATACATTTTGCTTAAACGGCTTCCGTCAAACGCAGCGCCAAGATACATATTATATTTGCCCGGCGCCTTTCCGATAAATCCGATCTCACCGAGCGCATGACGTGCGCAGCCGTTCGGGCATCCTGTCATGCGAATGGTGATTTCCTGATCACGAAGGCCATTTTCGTCAATAATCTCTTCAACCTTATCTAACAGGGTCGGCAAATAACGTTCTGCTTCAGCCATTGCCAATCCGCAGGTCGGAAGAGCGACGCATGCCATCGAGCTGCGGCGAAGCGCTGAATAGTGCTTGCCGTCAGTTAGTCCGTACTGTTCAATTAAAGCACTGATTTCTTCTTTTTTATCGCTTGAAACGTTCGCAATCATTAAGTTCTGATTGGCCGTCAGCCGGAACTCGCCTGTATGAACTTTGGCGATTTCCCGCAAGCCTGTCATCAGTTTATAGTCATCGTAATCTGTTACACGGCCGCCTTCGACAAACAGCGTAAAATGCCATTTATCCTCAATGCCTTCCACCCAGCCGTAACGGTCGCCGTTATGATCGAAATGATACGGCTTCGCTTCTTCCAGGCTCCAGCCGAGACGGTTTTCCAATTCTTCTTTTACGTTTTCTAAACCGAGGCGGTCAACTGTGTATTTGAACCGCGCATTTTTACGGACAGAACGGTTGCCGTAATCACGCTGAATCGTAATCGTTTTTTCAGCAACGTCATACATTTGCTCAGGCCGGCAGAATCCGATCACCTTGGCTAATTGCGGATATGTCGCAGTATCGCCATGCGTCATTCCCATACCGCCGCCGATTGCCACGTTAAAACCGATCAGCTTGCCATCCTCGACAATCGCAATGAATCCCAGATCTTGTGAAAAGACGTCAATATCATTAGACGGCGGAACGGCAATACCGATTTTAAACTTCCGCGGCAGATAGAGCGGTCCGTACATTGGCTCGACTTCTTCCTCCGGCGTGCCGGCAACTTTTTCCTCATCAAGCCAAATTTCATGATATGCTCTCGTCCGCGGCAGCAGATCATCACTTAACTTTTTAGACCACTCGTATACCTCTGAGTGGATTTCAGATTGATAAGGGTTTGATGCACACATGACGTTACGGTTTACGTCTCCGCAGGCTGCGATCGTATCCAAAAGTGCTGAGTGGATCGTCTGAATGGTTTTCTTCATGTTCCATTTCAGAATCCCGTGCATTTGGAACGTTTCACGTGTCGTCAATTTTAATGTGCCGTTCCCGTATTTCTGGGACAGGTCATCCATGACAAGCCATTGTTCAGGCGTCGAGACGCCCCCTGGCATACGCACGCGCAGCATAAACTGATATGCGGGCTCAAGTTTCTGCTTTTGGCGTTCATTTCGGAGGTCCCGATCATCCTGCAAATAACTGCCGTGGTGTTTCATCAGGCGGTTATCATCATCCGGAATTCCGGCACTGATTCGATCGAGCATCACTTCTTTCAGCGTGCCGCGCAAATAATCACTTTCTTTTTTAATGCGTTCAACATCACTTGGAGAGCCGTCCGGTGCTTTTAGAATTTTGGTCACCATGTTGAAAAACTCCTTTCAAGTCAAATCAATATACATCACGCTGATAGCGTTTTTGCTGCTGCATATCGGCAAGATAAGCCTCCGCTTCTTCGCGGCTCATATTGCCTTCTTTTTCGATAATTTCAAGTAATGTGTGATGGACGTCATGCGCCATATGCTTTTCATCTCCGCAAATATAAACAGCCGCTCCTTCTTGAAGCCATTCAAACAATTCTGCGCTATGTTCAAGCATGCGGTGCTGCACATATACTTTTTCTTCCGTATCACGTGAGAACGCCACATCCATTTTTGTCAGCACACCGTCTTTGAGCCAATTCTGCCACTCTGTCTGGTAAAGGAAATCCGTGACAAAGTGCTGATCGCCAAAGAACATCCATGCCTTTCCTTCCGCTCCCGTCTCCTCACGCTCCTGCATAAAGGAACGGAAAGGTGCGACGCCTGTCCCAGGGCCCACCATGATAATCGGTGTTTCAGGGTCTTTCGGAAGCTTAAAGTTTTGATTGTGCTGTACATAAACCGGCAGTGTGTCACCCGGCTGCAGACGTTCCGCGCACAAAATCGAGCAGACGCCTTTTCGTTCACGGCCGTGCGCATCGTAGCGGACTGCGCCGATTGTTAAATGCACTTCATCCGGATTTGCGGATAAACTGCTTGCAATCGAATAAAGGCGGGCAGGCATTTTTCGCAAAATAGAGACAAACTCCTGCGCAGATACACTAAATGGGCCATAGTCACGGACGAGATCAAGCAAATCGCGCCCTTCAATATAGGCTTTTACATTCTCCTCATTTCCCGGGGCTAAAAGCTCTCTAAGCTCATCGTTCCCTGTCAGCTGGGCTGCCTGTTCAAGAAGCGGTTTTGTGAGAACGGTAATCTCATAGTGATAAATCAGCGCTTCTTTCAGCGGACGGACATCACCTTGCTTATTAAGCGTCACAATTTCTTCCGGGTCCCAATTCATTTCCTTTAGGAGCAGCTCGACAAGTTCCGGATCGTTTTCCGGATAGACGCCGAGGCTGTCACCAGGCTCGTAAGTCAGGCCAGATCCTTCAAGTGACAGCTCCACATGGCGTGTTTCTTTATTTGATCCTCTGCCGTTTAAATTTAAATTTTCTAACACTTCAGCCCGAAACGGGTTTGTTCTGGAATACGAAGACTCACCGGTTTGTGACGCAGCCGCCGGCGCAGGCGCGGCGCTTCCGACCCCAGCTTCATTTAATCCCTTCAATACACCCTCAAGCCATTCGGCTGCCGGTTCATCATAGTCAAGATCGCAATCAACGCGCGGAGAAATCCGTTTTCCGCCGAGTTCTTCTAAGCGCTGATCAAATTCTTTCCCTGTCTGGCAGAAAAACTCGTACGAACTGTCACCAAGCGCCAAAACGGAAAAGCGCAGGTCTTCAAGCTTAGGCGCCCGTCTTCCGTGCAGAAATTCGTGAAACGACAGCGCGTTATCAGGCGGCTCGCCTTCTCCATGCGTACTGACGACGATTAAAAGATTGGTTACCTTCTTCAGCTGATTCGGCTTAAAATCGCTCATGGATGAGACGGTCACTTGAAAACCGCTCTGTTCAAGCTGCTTGCCGGCATTTTCTGCAAGCCCCTGTGCGTTTCCCGTCTGTGAACCATAAAGAACGGTCACTTCTTTTGAAACGGCCGGTGCCGGTGCTTCCGCAGACACAGCTGCCGCCGGCGTACCCGCAGCTTCTTGGGCGGAAACAGATTGAGCGGATAAATATCCGCTCAGCCAGATTTTCTGGGATTCGGTCAAGGTCGGCAGAAGGCGGTTAAGGAGCTCTGCCTGCTCCTGATTAAACGGACTGTTCATTACCTGAAGTTGCAACGTATCCACCTCACAAAGTTATAAACTGATCGAAAATTGCATCTAATTGAACTTTACCGGAATACTAGGCTTAAGTAAAATATATTTACATGATGATAACTATTAAGAATCCTAATGATAAAACGGCTATGCTTCATGTAAATAGAAAAAAGAGAAGGACTCCCTTCTCTTCATTCAGCAATCTGATATAAGTGAGGCGGCACAGCGGTTGCAAACGGACTGGCTTCACCTGTATAAAATACCGCCAGCATGTGCATCGCACGGGTGCACGCAGTATATAAAAGCCTGCGGTCGTGCTCTGTATGATAGTGTTCTTCAGATGCATCATAGACAAGCACTGCGTCAAATTCAATTCCCTTCGCTAAATACACCGGAATCACGCAAACACCCTTTTGGAATGGTTGATTTTCTTTATGAATCAGGCGAACATCTGTATATTCACTCATGTGGGCGTGTGCCTGTATGCATTGCTGCGCTGTCTTGCAGATGACGGCTATTGTTTCGTGCCCTTTTTTCTTGAGCCGGCCAATTTCTTGCGCGAGCTTTTGGCAAAGGCTCTCATGTCCTTCAGTTTTGACAACGAGCGGCATTTCCCCGCTTCTATTAAACGGCTCAATATCCGCTCCATCTTGAAGCATCGCTTTGGTAAACTCGACAATCTGCCTTGTTGATCTGTATGTTCTCTTTAAACGAACATACTCAGCAGGCTCATCCTCAAAGCACGCATCCATACGCTGATCCCCATGTATGGTATGCGCGTAGATGGACTGATTGATATCACCGAGCACTGTCATGCTGGCAACCGGAAAAATACTTCTCATGTAAGCCATCTGAAACGGTGAATAGTCCTGGGCTTCGTCAATAAATAGATGTTTGATCTTCGTATTTTTCTTTCTGCCCTCAATCAGATCCTGCATATAAAGAAACGGTGCCGCGTCCTCATAGAGCAATTTATTATCCGTAAATGCCGAACGGGTCAGCTCACCTATCACGGCCATCTTCTCATGCTGAAATTTCCCTCCCCAGCCAGAAAACAATTGCAAATACAGCTGTGAAACATCAAGAAATGCAAGGAGCCTGACTGCCTGCTTGAGCGGTTTGAAAGCTTTTTTCACAATGATGGCGGCAAGCAGCTGCTGCTCTCTTTGATAATCGTTAAACGTACTCTCGCTGAACCGTTTCCTTTCTTGCAGTTTTTTGTACACGTCCAAGTAGTCCTCTTTGTCAAGCAGCTCAGCTTCATGAACGACCCAATCCTTTCGCCGTTCCTTTTTCTCAAGCTTGTTAAGCTCACTCAGCAGCCACTTCGCGGTTTGCTCCATCCGATTCGGAATGGAGTGATTTTGATCCAATGAGTAAAAATAGGATTGAATTTGCTCCTTTGTGATCAGCTTTTGTCCGCGGAATATAATATTTTTAAAAATCATCCCGTCAGAGGAAAGCCGTGTGACGTATTCATTAATGAATTGCTGAAAGGATAAACCCGCCTTCCATGTGATTCCCGCAAGCCTTGTTGGAAAATCGCCTCCCTTTGTTTCGGTCAGGCAATATTCGAGCTGATCAAAGGGGCTTTCACATTTGAACCTGCGGCCAAGACGATGCTCGATATATTCCTGAAACGTCGCCTGTTCCATATTCTCTTCTCCTAACTCCGGCAAAACAGAGGAGACATAGCTGTTAAATAAGAAGTTGGGAGAAAACAAAACGATTTGTCCGGCATCAATGACGCCACGGTGCCTGTATAACAAATAAGCGACACGCTGAAGCGCAGCCGATGTTTTCCCGCTGCCAGCCGCTCCCTGCACGATCAGGATCTTGCTTTTTTCATTACGGATAATCTGATTTTGTTCTTTCTGAATCGTAGACACGATGTTTTTCATTTGGGTATCGGAGTGATGGCTTAATACCTCTTGCAGCATTTCATCACCAATCGTCATATCGGTATTAAACATCGCCTTGAGAGTGCCGTTTTTGATCATAAACTGGCGTTTCAGCACCATTTCCCCTTCTATCGTTTCACCGGGCACCTCGTACTCCGCTTTACCTGGGGAATAATTGTAGTACAAACTTGATATCGGCGCCCTCCAGTCATAAATCAGAAAGTGTTCCTCCTTCTCATCCAAACAGGAAGCTAAACCGATATAAATTCGCTCTGCCTGCTCCTCGCCGTTTTCAATAAAATCAATCCGGCCGAAATAAGGCGATTTTTTTAATTGATGAATTCGTTTGAGCTGCTGATCCATGCGCCGATGATTGTGTTCCCGATCAGACAGCAGCTCTGCCTGCTGCTTAATGCTTGCCATCGTTTCAATCGCTTCATGGGCATCATCAAAATTAACCTTAACATCCTCCCAAAAGCTTTTTCTTAATCCGATGATATCATGCTTCAACCCGCCCGCAGACGTTTCCAGAAACCGCTCTTTTTTTTCGAGCTCCTGCAGCACCTCATCTATTCTCGACTGCTCTTCCTTCCATTCCTTATCCTGCTGATTCATGAACGGCACCTCCAGAAAATAGTTGACAAACATAGATGAAATACTGTAAAATATAATTGGATACATATATCGATTGTATGACGAAACTGGCAAATACAATTTATCTTAGCACATTCACCCAATACCAATCAAGGTTTGGGTTATTTATATGCAGAAAAAACCGATTTCAACTCGAAATCGGTTTTTTCTCTTATGATTTCACATTGATCACTGTTGGAGGTGCTTTTCTTAGGTTGCGAATCTTCTCTTTCATCAGTATCGATTCCTTATTCCATTCAATCTTCGATATAATATTTCTTTTTCATTTTAAAAACACCGCAGAGCTTTACCGTGTTTGTCTGTTCATCTAACGTGAAGAATGACTAAACTGGCTGTTATTGTCATCTTCCATAAAGCAACTACATCCTTGCTATCGTATCTATAGTCGCAGTAAAATAGTCATTTTTCATCCAATTTCGACATATTTCAACAAATTGAAGTTTTTCATTTGGGAGAATAGGACGATGTTACATTATTTCTCTCGGTTTATGATAAGAACATGAAGAAAGAACCAGAATTAGTTAGGAGGAAATACTCAGTGAAGAAAAAGCTATCTATGATGTTGCTGGCATTCGTCGTAGCCGTAACAAGTTTTACGGCAATTGACCTAGTAAACAACAAAGCGGAAGCTAAAGATTGGGTTAAAAAAGGTCAAATATGGAGTACTCATTACCATTCGGGCTCATTTAAAAACTATACTTACTCGCCAACATTTCAGATTTATTATCCAGGACGAGGAACTTGGGCCAACATGACAGCAAACGGATCAGGCAGCGGGAAAATTACAGCAACTCTGCAACAAAAGACAAATAAAGGCTGGAAAAATGTTAAAACTTTTTATGCAACGAAAAAAGGCTCTACAAATTTAAGTTACAAACAAGCTTCTAAAAGCTACAAAACAAAATACAGATTCAAATTCACTAACACAGGAACTAAAAAAACCATCAGCTATACCTTTTGGGCTACCTATTAATTTTCAATAGCTTTGCTCTGCGCGGTCAGCATTCGAAAAGGACTTTTTATTTGATCCCGGCAGGCTACCATAAAAGAAACCTCTCCATGACGGAGAGGTTTCTTTTATTTTACTGACTATCTAAGCGAAAAGAACGGTTTGGCAGCTTCCAATTAAACATATAGGAACAAACCCGGCAAACAACGAGCACGAAAAACAGAACGTACAAGCCGAACGAGTTCCCCAGCCAGCCCAAGCCGACGATTAAACCGCCGAGAGCCGCCCAGACTGCATAAATTTCTGCCTTCAGCACAAGCGGTTTGCGCCCGGCAAGAAGGTCGCGGATGATTCCGCCCCCGCTTCCCGTCAGCACCGCAGCCACGATCACGGCACTAAGCGGATGGCCCATTTTGACAGCATACAGTGCGCCTTGGATAGCAAAGGCAGCGAGGCCGATCGCATCTGATAAATTGCCCCACTTATTCCAATGCTTCAGCAGCAGCTTCGGAAACAGAAACACAATTGTAATAGATAAAAGCGCGATTTGAAAGTACGCTCCCTGCTCCCATAGCGCTGACACCGGAACACCGATCAGCAAATTGCGGATCGCTCCTCCTCCAAAAGCGGTGACAATCCCTAATATATAAACTCCTAAAATATCATATTCCTCTTCCATCGCAACAATTGCGCCGCTGACTGCAAACGCAATGATGCCAATCACACTGAGCAGCTCCCAAGCCATTCTGATGACTCCCTTTTATGTTTGTTAAATTTTCTGACGACCTCTAGATTTTATAATCGCTCAAGCGTAAAATCAATAACATTTTTATGAGAAAAAAAGATAAATTTAGAGGGAATGCCGCATTGATGAATGGCATGAGTTTGCGAAATTAAAAAAGCGCCCGGCATACGCGGGCGCTTTTTTTGTTATTCAGATTTTTCGCCTTTCAGCAGGCACATAAAAATGATAATCAGGATAAAAGCAATCAGGGCCAGGAATGGAATCGTAATAAAACCAAACCAGTTAATATATTGGCCCGAGCACGGCACGCCGCTGATACATGGCTTAATGCCGCTAAAGCCGGGCACTTTTTGCTCTAAGTAATGCATGATCGAAATGAATGCCCCTATAATCGCCATCGGGAGCACATATTTTTTCACTCGTGTGTCCCCTTGAAAGGTGGCGATGCCTAGAATCAGGACGAGCGGATACATGAGGATACGCTGGTACCAGCACAGTTCACATGGAATAAACTTTCTGATTTCACTGAAATACAGGCTGCCCAGCATAGCGATAAGAGCCACAACCCAAGAAGCATATAAAAATACGATTCTATTTTTCATATCGTTACTTCCCTTTCAGCTCTTTTTCTATTGTCTCTTTGATTTCATCATAATTCGCAAAATTTTTGATCACTTTATCATTGACGTAAATCGTCGGTGTTGCCTGTATGTTCATTTTTTGATTAAGGTCAGAATCCTTTTCCACTTGAGAAGCGAATGTTTCCTTATCAAGATTTTCCTTGAGTGTCTCAGGTTTTATCTTTGTGGTGCTTTTTGCAAGATCACCAAGGAGGCCTGGGGTTACCCATTCCTGTTCCGTATCTGGCTGTTTTTCGAACAGCTTTTCATGGAAATCCCAGAAAGAGTCAGGGTCTTCCTTCCATACTTCTTCAGATGCAAGAGCCGCTAATCTTGAACCTTTTCCATGGAACATGACGTTCACGAAAGAAAATTTCACATCGCCCTTATCAATAAAGTCTTTTTGTATTTTTGGAAAGATGTCACTGTTAAACACCTTGCAAGACGGACATTTGTAATCTCCGAATTCTACTACAGTTACCGGTGCATCGTCCTTGCCAAGCACAGGCTGCCCTTTGATAGACGGCTGTCCGGAAACCGCATCATTGCCTTGTTCCGTTTTGTTATTAATGATGACAATGGCTGCTAGCAATACAACAACCACAACCGTAAGGATGACCGCGAATTTCGCAGAAGACTGCTGTTTCTTTTTCACTCCGACACCTCATCGTTTTAAAATTAAAAAAGAAGCGGATCGCAATTGACCCACTTCTTTATTTTAACAAGACAAGCGCCGATAAGAAAACCCCGAAAAAATGAATTCTCTCCGACAATTTATTTGTTTTTGAGACGCATGACGCGCATCGCGTTTGCCACAGCGAGCAGTGTAACACCGACATCTGAGAAAACCGCTTCCCACATGGTTGCAATTCCAAATGCTCCAAGAATGAGAAAGATCGCTTTCACACCTAAAGCAAAGCCGATGTTTTGCCACACGATTCGCCGTGTCCGTTTCGCAATCCGAATCGCTTCTGCTATTTTTGACGGCTGATCTGTCATCAGCACGATGTCTGCGGCTTCTACCGCGGCGTCTGAGCCAAGGCCTCCCATCGCAACCCCTATATCTGCGCGTGCAAGCACCGGCGTATCATTGATGCCGTCACCGACAAAAATGAGTTTTTCACTAGGCAAAAGCTTAGCTTCTAATGCTTCGACCTGCGCGACTTTATCTTGCGGCAGCAGCTCTGCATATACCTCACCAATCCCAAGCTGTTTTCCGACGGCTTCTCCCGTTTGTTTCGAATCACCCGTCAGCATAGCTGTCTGTTTGATCCCAAGCGACTTCAGATCAGCAACCGCCTGTGCTGCGTCTTCCTTTACTTCATCCGCTATGATGATTGCTCCGACATAGCTTTGATCAACAGCAACGTGTACGATTGTTCCAGCATTTTCATCCGGGACATCCTCAATTTGTTCTCTTTCCATGAGCTTTTTATTCCCAGCAAGGATCTCAGTTCCATTTACCTTTGCAAAAATGCCGTGACCGGAGATTTCTTCGTATGACTCAATCTCATCGGAGGAAAGCATTTTCCCGTAAGCTTTACGCACAGATTCAGCAATCGGATGCTGTGAATGAAGCTCAGCGTATGCCGCCGCTTCAAGTAATCTATCCTTTGTAAAACCTTCCGCTGGTTTGATTTCTGTCACTTCAAAGCTGCCTTTTGTTAGTGTTCCCGTTTTATCAAACACCGCGTATTTGACTTGATTCAAAGCTTCTAAATAATTGCTTCCCTTTACAAGCACTCCGGCCTTTGAGGCCGCTCCGATTCCGCCGAAGAAACCGAGCGGAATGGAGACAACAAGCGCACAAGGACAAGAAATCACTAAAAAGATAAGCGCGCGGTACACCCAATCGGAAAGCGCGGCGCCAGAAAGAACAAGCGGCGGAACAAAGGCCAGCAATACCGCGATGATCACAACAGCAGGTGTATAATACTTGGCAAACTTCGTGATAAAGTTTTCTGTCCGGGCTTTACGGCTGCTCGCATTCTGAACCAAGTCTAATATTTTTGATACTGCTGATTCCTGATAGCCCTTTGTGACTTCAATATGCAGAACGCCGTTTTGATTGATTAAGCCTGACATTACATCTTGTCCTTCCGCAGCTTTTCTCGGAACGGACTCACCTGTTAAAGCAGATGTATCAACCATCGCTGACCCTTGCACGACCTTACCGTCCAGGGGTATGCTTTCTCCCGGATTAACCACAATGATGTCTCCTGTCTGAACATCCTCCGGGGAAACCTGTTCGATGCCGTTCTTTGTTTTGAGATTGGCGTAATCAGGCCGTATGTCCATTAACGCACTAATTGATTTTCTGGAACGGCTGACCGCGGCACCTTGAAAAAGCTCACCGATTTGATAAAACAGCATAACGGCGACGCCCTCAGGGTATTGCTGAATCAGAAAGGCGCCGATTGTAGCAAGAGCCATTAAGAAATGCTCATCAAACACCTGACCGCGGATGATGTTTTTGACTGCGCGGATCATAATGTCACCGCCGATGATCAAATAAGCAGCGAGGAAAAGGAAAAGTTCAATGGTTCCCGAATGAACCAAATATGCCGCTGCGCCGAGAATGACAGCCGCCGCCATTCTGATCAGCATATTGACCATTCGATTACGATAGCCATCATCAGCTGATTTCTTTATATGCTTTTGGCGAACCGTTACATGCGGATCAATTGATTTCACTTTTTTCTCTACTTTATTCGTGACCCATTGCTCTTCTTTCCCATCGGCTGAGACAGTTAAGGTGCTTGCCGCAAAATTTACCGCGCATCCGTCAATGCCTTTTATGCCTTTGACTCCATTTTCGATTTTTTGGGCACAATTGCTGCAATCCAAACCGTCCAGAACGTATTCCTGTTTCACTAGTCTCACCTTACCTTCCGATTTAGGGTTCCCTTTTCAAAGCGTATCAATGAGTATTGCATTCGTTTTAATATATATGAGCATATACTCATATATAAGTTACACCTATTATATGTTGTTTTCCAAGAAAGTGTCAATGAAAAACAAAAACCGGCATATAGCCGGTTTTTCATTTTACTTTTTGCAGACGAAGAGCATTCAGAACAACGGAAACGGAGCTGAATGCCATTGCTGCTCCTGCTATCCACGGTGCTAAAAATCCAAGTGCTGCGATTGGGATGCCGAGGCTGTTATAGCCAAGCGCCCAGAATAAATTTTGTTTAATGTTTTTCATTGTCAATCTGCTCATGCGGATTGCGTCGGCAATACTGTTCAGATCGCCGCGAATCAGTGTAATGTCTGATGTTTCCATGGCAATGTCCGTGCCAGTTCCAATCGCCATGCCGATGTCAGCTGTGGCAAGCGCCGGCGCATCGTTAATTCCGTCGCCTACCATTGCTGTCTGGCGGCCTTCTTTTTGCAAGCGGGCGATTTCCGCCGCCTTTTGTTCAGGAAGGACTTCCGCAATGATATTCGCAATTCCCGCTTCCTTCGCAATGGCTTCTGCGGTTCTGCGATTGTCTCCTGTCATCATGATGACATCAAGGCCCAACTCTTTCAGACGGGCAACAGCCTTCCGCGACGTGTCCTTAATCGTATCTGCAACCGCTACTAGCCCAGCTGCTTCTCCATCAATGGATACAAGCATAACTGTTTTTCCTTCTGCCTCTAGCTCTTCCATTTTGGCGAGAAGAGCCCCATGCTCAACCTGTTCGCTCTCCATTAATTTTCTTGTGCCGACGAGAATGCTTTTTCCTCCGGCTTCAGCCAAAATGCCTGCGCCGACTTTTGCTTCAAAGCGGGTAAGCTTCGGTATCTCAAGCCCTTTATCTTTCACGCCAGCAATAATCGCTTCGCCAAGCGGATGCTCTGATCCCGTTTCGGCTGCCGCTGCAAATTGAAGCAAATCTTTTTCTTCAAAACGGCCGAATGGAATGGCATCTGTCAGACGCGGCTTCCCGTTTGTCACGGTTCCGGTTTTATCAAGAACAATTGTATCGAGACGATGTGTTTTTTCTAAATGCTCGCCGCCTTTAAATAAAATCCCGAATTCAGCAGCGCGTCCAGATCCAGCCATTATGCTTGTCGGAGTGGCAAGACCGAGGGCGCAAGGACAGGCAATGACAAGAACCGCAATGAACTTGCTGATCGCTTCAGCAAAATCGCCAGGAGCCGCCCAAAGGTACCAAATGAGAAAAGTGAGAACGGCTATCCCCAATACAATGGGCACAAAAATGCCTGAAATCTGGTCAGCGAGACGCTGGATCGGCGCTTTTGACCCTTGTGCTTCCTCAACAATTTTGATGATATGAGAAAGCGCAGTATCCTTTCCGACGTTGACAGCTTTAATTTTCAGGAAACCGTTTGCGTTAACGGTTGAACCTGTCACGCTGTCACCAGGATTTTTGTCAACAGGAAGACTTTCTCCTGTAATCATCGATTCGTCAACTGCTGAGCGGCCTTCAATCACTTCTCCGTCGACAGGAATTCGTTCGCCAGGTTTGACGTAAACAATGTCATTAACAAGCACTTCATCGATCGGGATGATTTGCTCCTGTCCGTCTCTTACAACAGTCGCTGTTTTCGCTTGAAGCTTCATCAGCTTTTTAATCGCATCCGAGGAACGGCCTTTAGCTTTTGTTTCAAACAACTTGCCTAATAAAATCAGCGTCAGCAAAATCGCGCTTGTTTCATAGTATAGGCCGTCTGTATGCCCGTGAGAGCCAAGGCTTTGAAAAGTAAGATAAAGGCTATAAGCGTAAGCAGCCGTCGTACCGAGGGCGACCAATACATCCATATTGGCGCTTTTATTTCTGAGCGCCTTATACGCACCCACATAAAACGGCCAGCCGATCAGAAATTGGACTGGTGTCGCCAGCGCAAATTGCATCCACGGATTGAGAAATATATCGGGTACCCAAATGAATGATGTAAATGTAAAATGGCTCACCATCGCCCAAAGCAATGGAAACGACAGGACAGCTGAAAAAATCAGTCTCGCTGTTTGCTTCCGTTCTTCTTTCTTTTTAGCAGCAGCAGCCTCACTGTCCTGTTCCCCCTTCAACTTTAGCTTATATCCAAGCTTATCTACCGCTTCTTTCAAATCGCCGACAGACGCTTCTTTTGGATTGTATTCGACCGTAACTGTTTCTAAAGCGAAGTTTACTGGTGCATTTGCGACGCCTTCTATTTTGTTAAGCCGTTTTTCAATCCGATTGGCGCAAGCCGCACAGGTCATGCCTTCAATATCGAATTCAGCTTTTTCTGTAACAACGTGATAGCCCAGCTTTTCTATTTTTTCTTGAATCGCTGCAGTCCCTGTTTCAGCAGGATCGTAGATTACATTTGATGTTTCCGTTGCCAGATTAACATTGGCATCCGTGACACCGGGCATCCGCTTCAGGCCTTTTTCAATTCTGGCAGCACATGCCGCACAGGTCATACCAGAGACCTGCATCGCGATTTCCTTTTGTTCACTCAACATACTCACTCCTTTATATACACCTGGGGGGTATATAAAAATGAAAGAAATATCGCGCCTCCCTAAAGGCGCGATACCTTGAATCACTCAGCTACGTCATAGCCCTGATCTTCTATCGCATCCGCAATATCTTTGACTGATACTTTGTCAGCATCAAACGAAACATCGACTTTACCCGCTTCCAGATTGACATGAACGGCACTGACGCCGTCCAGTTCTCCTACGCTTGTTTCTACTGCTTTGACGCAGTGCTGACAAGACATTCCTTCAACTTGCAATGTTTTTTGTTCCATAATCAATTCCTCCTGTTTATTCTTTCTATTTACATACTACCATACCCCCGTAGGGTATTACAATAAAAAAACGCTTTATGATTTTGTGAACTTTTTAAACACGTCCAAAAGCTCAGAAATGGCCTGTTCCCCGTCTCCGCTTTTGATGGCATCTGCTACACAATGATGGGCATGATCCTCAAGCAAATGAAGCGCCACATTTTTCATTGCCGCCTGAACAGCTGAAATTTGCACAAGAATATCTACACAATATCTGTCGTTTTCCACCATGTTTTGAATGCCTCTGACTTGACCCTCAATCCGCTTAAGCCGGTTTGTAATCTGATCCTTTTCTTTCGAGCTTTTATGGTTTAATGTTTTATGTTCGTTATGCTTTTCCATGCGTACACCTCTGTTTAATGATATTAATTCCCATTATACTGATTGTCCAAACGGTTGTCTAAGCATGCCGACGCAAAAAATGAATCAGTTAGGTTTTACCATTTGATCAGGAGGGTATATACTTCTGTTGATAACGCTTTTAAAGGGGAGAAGAAAAGTGGATACGATCAAGGTTGGAATATTAGGATACGGATTGTCCGGTTCTGTTTTTCACGGGCCGCTGCTGGATGTTCTGGATGAATATCAAATCAGCAAAATCATGACATCTCGGACAGAAGAAGTGAAACGGGACTTTCCAGATGCTGAGGTTGTACATGAGCTTGAGGAAATCACAAATGACCCTGCCATTGAGCTTGTCATTGTCACCACCCCGAGCGCCCTTCATTACGAGCATGCTATGGCATGCATACAGGCCGGAAAACATGTTGTGATGGAAAAACCAATGACAGCAACAGCCGAAGAGGGGGAAACATTAAAAAGGGCTGCCGATGAAAAAGGCGTATTATTAAGCGTATATCATAACCGACGCTGGGATAACGACTTTTTAACGATTAAAAAGCTGATCTCTGAGGGATCTCTTGAAGATATCAATACATATCAAGTTTCCTATGACCGCTACAGACCTGAAGTTCAAGCACGGTGGCGGGAAAAAGAAGGCATTGCCACTGGTACGCTGTATGATCTCGGCTCCCACATCATAGACCAAACCCTGCATTTGTTTGGGATGCCTAAAGCCGTGACTGCAAACGTGATGGCCCAGCGGGAAAATGCCGAAACGGTTGACTATTTTCATTTAACCCTGGACTATGGCAAGCTTCAAGCCATTCTATACGGAGGATCAATCGTTCCGGCAAACGGACCTCGTTATCAAATCCATGGAAAAGATTCCAGCTTTATCAAATACGGAATTGACGGACAGGAAGACGCACTCAGAGCGGGAAGAAAACCAGAGGATGACAGCTGGGGTGCAGATGATCAGGAGTTTTACGGACAGCTTACAACCATTCGTGGCTCCGACAAAAAAACAGAAACGATCCCATCAGTAAATGGCTCCTACCTTACTTATTACCGCAAAATAGCGGAAAGCATACGGGAAGGTGCTGCGCTGCCAGTCACTGCTGAGGAAGGTATTAATGTCATCCGCATCATTGAAGCCGCGATGAAAAGCAGTAAAGAGAAACGAACCATTATGCTGGAGCACTAAAACAAAAGCCTCCCCAAATAAGGGGAGGCTTTTTCATTAGAACGTTTTTCCTGCTTCTTTCGCACGCGCAATCGCGTCTTCTTTGATTTGCTGTGCTTTATCAGGCTCCGCATTATGTCCCTCTACGAAAATGCCATCGAATGATGGTACGCCGAAGAAGTTCATCATGATGCCGATGTAGCGGTGCCCCATTTCCATCTCAGCCGCAGGGCCTTCTGAATAGTAGCCGCCGCGCGCTTGGATATGAATTGCTTTTTTATCAGTCAACAAGCCAATAGGGCCTTGTTCTGTGTATTTGAATGATTTTCCTGCAACAGCAACAGAATCAAGATACGCTTTCATCACTGGCGGGAATGAGAAGTTCCATAAAGGTGTAACAAATACGTACTTATCAGCTGATGCAAATTGATCGCTAAGCTCTCCCAAACGGCCTACTTTCGCTTTTTCGCTTTCAGAAAGCTCTTCAAAGCCTGTACCTGACTGAAGCTTTCCCCATCCGCTGAATACATCTGCGTCAATGTGCGGGATGTTTTCTTTGTACAAATCGATATGTACAACTTCATCATTTGGATTTGCTTCTTTGTAAGATTCGATAAATGCTTTACCTGTTGCCATACTGTACGAAGTTGCTTCGTCATGCGGATGAGCAGTGATATATAATACTTTTGCCATTTTTACCAGCCCTTTCGTTTTTAAAAATCACACACCAATTATTATCATACAGATGCATAATGATTATTCTGTCTCTCTTAGACTTTATTATAGAGACAAAGAAATTTACTTTCAAGTAAAACATCTCGAATTAAAGATTATTTAACTTTCCAAACAGCTTACTTTTCAAAAGCTGTTCTCAAGCCTGAATACAGCGCGGACAATTCTTTACTGATTCGAGGATAATGAGGAACATGCGGCACTTGAATATCCGCAGGCATCCTTTTCATGATAAAGGATTGCTGAGCCTGTTCAAAAAACGCCCGCAGCTGGTTGATCTCTTCATCAGAAAACGGAGCAGGCGGACGGCGGTGAGCTTGCGCCGAGAGCAAATAGTACCCTAAGTGCTGAGCACCGGAAATGGCAGGCCAGAGCGCATCCGCATTCGCATGAGGAAACTCGCCAAGCGCCTTGTCATACGCATCCCGAAGCCTGACAAGGCTCACCCTTAACATGTGTTCGTCGGCATTCTGCCCGGTTAACAGTTTCTCCATAAACTGCCCTTCCAACCGGATGACGTTCCTCATCAGTTCAGGCAGCCGCTTCGTTGAAAACCGCCGCCACAAAAGCATTGTTCCCAATAGCCCGATCACGCTGCCGACAGCTACGTCCGTCAGCCTCGCTATCATAAAATAACCGGTTCCCGCGCCGCCATGCATACTTTCTGTGATAACAAGCGCGTTTGCTGTTAAAAAGGGAACAGCCAGCGCATAATTGCGGACAATCAGCATCTCAAGAAGACATTGCAGCGCTGCAATACATAACGCAATATAAACACCGCCCGGCTTAAAAAACAGGATTGCGCCTGCCAGCATAACACCGATCACCGTTCCGGCCGAACGCTGAATAGCCCTGTGAAGCGTAAAAACAACAGTAGTGCCAAGCATGACCGCTGCTGCCGAAAGCGGAATCCAATAGGAGCGTGCAAAGCCGAATGCGAGGGCAAACATATCGGCGGCAAACAGAACAATTCCGTACTTTAACGCTCTAATTAAAACTGGAGACTTCCAGTCAAAAGCATTTCTCAAAAAGTAAAAAGAGGATGGCAGGCGGCTCGGTTCCCCGTCAAGCTGCTTATCAAAACGTCCTGAAGCGATATGCAAAACCTCATTGATTTCTTCAAACAGCTTCCGCCTAGGCTCAGATTCATTTTCATTAATCTGAAACGTATTGAAAACCCGTGCATTCGCAAGCATATCTCCGGTTTGGCGAAGTGCCTTTTCAATCTGCGCGGTCTCTCTGTCCGGCGTTTCAGCTGAAAAATGAATAATGGCAATAAATATGTCGTCAGCTTTCTCAAGGAGGCGAAAAAATCGTTCATCATGCCGCGATTTTTTCCGTTTATTCCCTTTCCCAAGAACCGTTTGGCGGGCTGTTCTAAGCATGAGCACCGTCTGATGCTGTGCGTTATGAAAACCTGGCGTTCCGACGGCTGAAAGACATGCAGCCAGCTGATGATATGTTTTTTGCAGCACCGCTCCCTCCGGTCCATGTTTGTTCCATAACCAGCCGATTAAAGCGATACCCATGGCGAAAATGCCGCCGAGAAACGTCAGTCCCGCTCTGAACAGCGCTTGTGAAGGATCGGCCGGCAGCCCGGAACTGACTAAAAAGGCAAGGACAAAAAACATCGGCGCAGGGCCTTGAATGCCGAGCGCGCTAAAAATAAACATCACCGCTGCACCGATCAGCCCCAAAACAGCTGCCATCATCCAAAGCGTCCCAGACAAAAGCGTCCCTAAACCAAATGAGAGGGCGATCCCAAAGGAAACCAAGAGCAGCTTCATGGCGCGCTTTTTGTACGATTCACCGCCCGCATATAAATAAACAAAGCCTCCGATACTTGCAATTAATCCGTAATCCGTGTGACCTGCCAATGCACCGACCAGCACAGGAAACCCTGAAGCGAAACCTGATCCGATAGCCTTTTTCCAAGGAAATGGATTTGCATGAATGCGAAAGGCATCCTTCACGATAGGCATGATTCTTTGATTGTTCGCAGCAGTTTTGTTCATTTGACAAAATCCTTTTCAATGAATGTGTAGAACTTTTCCCGTTTCTTCACTTTAGTATGTCCAAAAACGCGGTTAGCTTCTCAATTGGTGCGCCCGATAAAAAAACAGAGACTTATACCGTCTCTGCTTCATTACATCAGTTTATTATAAAAGCGGCACCTGTCAGGACTGTTTTGTCCTTCTGCCTTCCTTCAAGAGCAGGTGAATAAAAAATAAAGGATAAATCAATAGATACCCATTAAACAGCCACCACACAAGATCAAAGTCACTGCTGAATGTCCAGAATGATAGCGCCTGCAGACCTGAACAACAGGTCAGCACAAGAGAAATCAGCGCCATCAGCTTCCAGTCAGCACGATTCACCCGCTGTAGGTACAAGCTGTACAACCCTGTGACAGAAATCAGGATATCCAGCGGAAAAAAAGACCAGTTCCAAGCGATCATAAACGGATGGTCATGATGTTTAAAAGCCCAGCTTTCCGGTATGAGCGAAAATCCGGCTGACAGCCAGTACAAGATAAAACCGATATCAGTCACGAGAAAAAACAGCTTCATATATCTCATTTGTACTGCCCGCTTTTATGTACCGGCTCAGACACCGCAGCATGCTCGATCAGGTTTAAAGACACAACACCGGCAATAATCAATCCAATTGAAATGACTTTCATGACACTCACATGTTCTTGAAAAAACAAAAAACCAACGACTGTAATCAGGACAATTCCCATCCCTGACCATACAGCATAAGCAACTGACACATCAATGGATTTAAGCGTAAGCGTCAGAAAGAAAAGACTCCCTCCATAAAAGAAAATCAACAGCAAACTGGGAATAAGCTTTGTAAAACCAGACGATAGCTTCATGCTGACCGTTCCCACAACCTCAAACAAAATCGCCAAGCATAGAAACACCCAATTCACGTGGCATCAGCCTCCTCATCAGCTGTTATACCGTTAAACAAAACATCTACAATTGATTCAAGTACCTCTCCTGTCGTGAACTGATGTTTCAGTGGATATTCAGGGTCATACACTTGGTTGATGCTCCCTATATACATGTGAATAAACAGGTCCGGATTGATGTTTCTGATTCTCTTTTGCTGTTTGCACTCGTTTAATAATTCTAGGACAATGGCCCATTCTGCCTTAATAAACGTGTCTAATGTAAGCCACGCATCGTAATGGTATTTCTTTAGTTCATTTAATAATCCCATGTTCAGCAGTTCCATTCCCTGCGGAAGGCTGATCAGCATTTTTTTCACCTTTTCAAGCACATTTAAACTTTCATTTTCATAGATGTCTCTTTCCATTTGCTTCATTTCGGCTAAAAATTGTTCGACAACCGCCTCAACAAGCTGATCTTTAGATGAATAATATGCATAGAGCGTCCGTTTGCTCGTTCCCAGCGCTGCAGCCAAATCATTCATCGTAAATGAAAATCCTTTTTGCTTGATCAGCCGGAAAGTTTCCGCCAGAATTCTTTTATCCATATTAATCCCCCGCTTTCGGTACCAAGAAAACTATTTCGGTACCAATATTATACGGCAGAAATTTATGGAAATCAACAATATATAAAAAACCTCTCCTGTTGGGAGAGGTTTAAAAGACACTGCGGACCAAACCGCCGTCCGCCCGAAGTGCCGCGCCATTGATCGCAGAGGAAAGCGGGCTGCTTAAAAATGTAACGAAATGGGCGATTTCTTCCGGACGGATCAGTCTTTGAATAATAGATGTCGGCCGGTTTTCTTTCATAAAACGTGCCTCAGCTTCTTGAACAGTCAGGTTTTCACCAGGATACAGCGAGTTCAGCATGGTTTCCACACCCTCTGTTAAGGTAGAGCCCGGCATGACGGTGTTGACTGTGACATTCGTGCCGGTTGCCAGCTCCGCCAAACTGCGGGAAATGGACAGCTGCATCGTTTTTGTCGCACTGTAATGGGCCATTTCCTGTGACGGCATAATCGCCGCTTCACTGGCAATGAAAATCACACGCCCTTCTTTTTTCTCTATCATGTTATGCAAATACCTGCGTGTCAGCCTTACACCGCTCATAATATTCACTTCAAAAAAACGAAACCATTCATCGTCGGGAATATCAAAGTACTCCGCCGGTTCAAAAATCCCTAAATTGTTGACCAAAATATCAACCTCTGGATATGCCTGAAACAGCTCATTGCAGCCTTCTTCAGTTCCCAAATCAAATGCGGCCGGATAAAGAACCGCTTCAGCATGTTGTGTTTTCAGTTCATCTATCGTCTGATTCACTTTCTCTTCCCGGCGTCCGTTAATGATCACTGCCGCACCTTCTTCAGCTAACGAAGAGGCAATAGCTTTTCCGATCCCTGATGTCGAACCGGTCACCAGTGCGGTTTTTCCTTGTAAATTCAGCTTCATTATTCATCCCTCCGTTTTTGATTCCTCTTATTTATTGACAGAAATCTGATTGGTGAAACATCTGCTCTGCAATCAGTATGAAACAGCTGGGATTGAAATGGAAGTACGCACTTTTTGGTGCCTGTGGTTTGGAGAAAAAATAAAGCAGAACCTCTTAAGAGGTTCTGCTTTATGCTCATTATGTATGGAGACGGTGGGAGTCGAACCCACGTCCAGAAACATCGATTACTTAAGCGTCTACGAGCGTAGCCTGCATATTTATGGTTTCACTCATCTTCTTGCCTGCGGGCGGGCCTTCCGAGAGCTAGTCTGTTCATCTCTTCTTACGTTCTCAGACAGGAACGCAAGCGTAGCCTACTTGGATGTGCTCTTCACAGACACATAGGCAATGTCAGGAAGAGCTCGCTGCGCTTATTAGGCAGCTAATGCTACGTTTTGGTTAAAACTGTTAGTTTTGCCAGTTATATTTAAGTGCGTGTTTACGAGATCGCCTCTCGGCTCGCAGCTCAAGCTCGATCCATCCCTGTCGAATCCGTAACGTCCCCTTGGTATAAGGGAAATACGGGAGAAAATATCAAGCTCTCACTCAAACTGGCTATAGTCTTATTATAACATGATCACGGCTCTTTTCAATTGTCAAATCCTTCAAATGAATGGCGTCGTGATCTGATCGTGAACACAGTATAGCACAGGCCTGATTTTCGAATCAAGCACTATGCCTTTAGAAGCCTTTTTGACTGTCTCTGAACGCTCTTTCGATTTCCCGCTTCGCGTCCTTGCGCTTCAGATCTTCCCGTTTGTCATAGTTCTTCTTCCCTTTTCCAAGGCCGAGAAGCACTTTGGCAAAGCCGTTTTTTAAATACAGCTTCAGCGGAACGAGAGAATAGCCTTTTTCCTTTGTTAACCCGATCAGCTTATTAATCTCCTTGCGGTGCATTAACAGCTTTCTTGTCCGAAGCGGATCGTGGTTATAGCGGTTTCCCTGCTCATATGGGCTGACGTGCATATTGTGGAGAAACACTTCTCCCCGTTCGATTTTGGCGAAGGAATCCTTAAGGTTTACGCGGCCGGCGCGAATCGATTTGATTTCGGTTCCTTGCAGAACGATGCCTGTTTCATAGGTTTCTTCTATAAAATAATCGTGATTGGCTTTCTTATTTTGAGATAATACTTTTCCTGACCCTTTTGGCATGCCAGAACCTCCTCTCTCTAAGGAAAAACTGTCCACCTTTTGCGATACGCTCTATTTTACCAAATGTCACGTACCGCTACAATGAAAAGCTGTTTCCGAAAGAAAGCAAATAGAGCGCTGCGGCCCTATTTGCTGGTTGAGCTGCTATTTCTTCTTTTTCCGTTTCTGTTTCGGAGCATTCTGGAAGCCGCGTTTTTTCTTTTTCTTCTTCGGCTTAGTGAACCACTCCCCTTTTTCCTCAGACGGAGCTGGAGAAACAGGTGTATTGGTGCTTTGAACACGTTTTCTGGCAGGCTTTCCGCGTTTTCTGCTCCGGCTGCTGTCCAATTCTCTCGGACGCCGCGGAGTGCCCTTCATGCCGACAATTTCAAAGTCGATATTGCGCTCATCTTTATTGACATCGACAACCTTGACTGTGATTTCATCCCCGATGCGGAAGACGTTGCCTGTCCGCTCGCCAATCATTGCGAAATGCTGTTCGTCAAAGCGGTAGTAGTCATCTGTCATAAAGCTGACATGGACGAGTCCTTCAATTGTATTCGGCAGCTCGACGAACATTCCGAAGTTTGTCACAGAGCTGATCATGCCGTCAAACTCTTCACCGATTTTATCAAGCATGTATTCCGCTTTTTTCAGATCATCCGTCTCACGCTCGGCGTCAACTGCACGGCGCTCCATTGATGATGTATGTTCGGCGATATCCGGCAGGCGTTCAGCCCACTTTTCCTGAGTCGCTTCATCGACTTTGCCGTTGATCAAATACGTTCGGATCAGGCGGTGAACGATTAAGTCCGGATAACGGCGGATCGGCGATGTGAAATGCGTATAGAATTCCGTTGACAGACCGAAGTGCCCCAAGCTTTGCGGGTCGTATTTCGCCTGTTTCATCGAACGGAGCATAACAGTAGATATAACCGTTTCCTCTGGTCTGTCACGCACAGCTTCCAGAATGCTTTGCAACGCGCGCGGATGAATATTCCCCGCCGTTCCTTTCACCACATAGCCAAATGTCGTCACAAATTCTAAAAACTTTTGCAGCTTTTCAGCATTCGGCTCTTCGTGAATCCGGTATATAAACGGGACGTTCATCCAATGGAAATGCTCTGCCACTGTTTCGTTTGCTACAAGCATAAATTCTTCAATCAGCTTCTCGGCGACAGAGCGTTCTCTGATCACAACGTCTTTAACCGCTCCTTCGTCATCAACAAGCACCTTTGCTTCTTTGAAATCAAAGTCAACGGCGCCGCGGTCCATCCGCTTATCGCGAAGAATTTGAGCCAGGCGCTCCATGTCTTTGAACATCGGAACAAGAGGCTCGTATTTTTGCTTCAGCTCTTCATCATCGTCAACAAGAATTTTATTCACATCTGAATATGTCATTCTTTCCGTTGTTTTGATGACACTTTGGAAGATCTCGTGCTCTGTCACCTGTCCCTGACTGTTAATTGTCATTTCACAAGAAAGCGTCAGGCGGTCAACCTTTGGATTTAAGGAGCAGATGCCGTTTGACAATCTGTGCGGAATCATCGGGATGACACGGTCAACCAGATACACACTTGTCCCTCTTTCAAGCGCTTCTTTGTCAATCGGTGAGTTTTCGGTTACGTAATGGCTGACATCAGCTATGTGAACGCCAAGCTTATAGCTTCCATCATCAAGCTTCGTCACGGTAACTGCATCATCCAAATCCTTCGCATCCGCACCATCAATGGTGACAATCACCTGGTCACGGAGATCACGGCGGTCTTTCAGATCTTTTTCATCGATAGTGTCAGGCGTACTTGATGCCTGTTCCATCACTTCAGCTGGAAATTCACCCGGCAGGCCGTGCTTATGAATGACCGATAAAATATCAATGCCCGGGTCGTTTTTGTGGCCGAGAATGGTTTCAATCTCACCCTCAGCGTTCATGCGGCCTTCAGGATAGCTCGTCAGCTTGACAACAACCTTATGCCCTTCCGCAGCTCCGTTTTTCCCATTTTTCGGAATGAAGATGTCACTCGTGATTTTTTTGTCATCCGGAATGACAAAGCCGAAGTTTCTCGTTTCTGTATACGTGCCGACAACCCGCTGAATCGCTCTTTCTAAAATCCGTATGACGGTTCCTTCCTGCCTGGAGCCGCTTGACTGTGAATTCAGACGAACCATGACGATATCGCCGTTCATTGCCGTATTCAGCTCATTAGGCGGAATAAACACATCACTTAACGACGTATCCTCAGGCAGCAAAAAGGCGAATCCTTTCGCATGCGCTGAAATCTTTCCTTTTATTAAATTCATCTTCTCCGGAATGCCGTAACGGTCGCTTCTCGTCCGTACGATAAGGCCTTTTTCTTCCAAGGCGACTAACGCTTTGACGAGCTCTTTAAACTCCTCGGCTTCCGTAATATTTAACATCTCCTCAAGTTCCTGAACGGTCAGAGGTTTGTACGCCTCTTCCTTCATAAACGAGAGAAGCTTTTCCATAAATGCTTCTTTTTCCATTATCCGACCTCCTGTTGATTACCAATCGAGCTTCTCTAAAAATTCATACACATCCTGATGGACGAGGTCACGTTCTTTGTCGAGTGTAATGACATGCCCTGATTCCTCGTACCATTTCAGCTGTTTATCATCAGTTTCCACTTCGTTGTAAATAATATTGGCGCTTTCGGTATTAATCATGTGGTCATGACGGGCCTGCACCACAAATGTCGGTGAATAAATCATATCGACATTATTCCGCACATCAGCAATTAAGTCTTGCAGCGCCTTGAGGGTATTCATCGGCGTTTTTTCGAATTCCTTCATTTCCTCTTCAATTTGCTCCGGGCTTTTCCCCTCAAACTTTTTGTAATTGCGAGCGTATGAAAGAACGCCTTGATACATGACCTCTTCACTCTTAATATGCATCGGTGCGCACATTGGGACAATTCCCTTTATGGGTACAGTGTAACCCAATTTCAGCGAAAAAACCCCGCCAAGCGACAGTCCGCAGGCAGCAATGCTCTCATAGCCTTCAGATTTTAAGTATTCATAGCCATCCATTACGTTTTTCCACCAGTCTTCGGGCCCCGTATGTACAAGTTCTTCAGGCGGGACGCCATGTCCTTCATATTGAGGCGCGTGGCACGTATAGCCGCGTTCATTCAAATATCGTCCCAGCATCCTTACATCCGCTGTATTTCCTGTAAAGCCATGCAGCAAAAGCACCGCTTTGTCTCCGCCTTTAAATGTAAATGGTTTTGGTGTCACAACTTTCATGCTCATGTCTCCCTTTCTATCTGCACGATCATTTTAGTTTTCCACAGTTTAATCAGAAAAAAACGTTTTGAATATCATCCAGAAACGTGAAAAAGGCCTGACTTCACATCAGACCTTATACAAACATTGCCCTATAGGATATAAGCAAGCGCAATCGTTAACACGAAAAACAAGACTGCCAGCACTACCGTAATGCGGTGCAAAATTAAATCAAGACCTCTTGCTTTTTGTTTCCCGAAGAGCTGCTCCGCTCCGCCTGAAATCGCACCAGATAATCCGGCGCTTTTACTGGATTGAAGCAAAACGACAATAATAAGTGCAATGCTGACGATAACCAATAAGGTAATCAAAACTGCGTGCATCCCATACACCTCCAGACTCACTGGCTACATTACTTCTATTTTACATGAAAAGGGTTGGCATGTCACGCTGTATCAGACGCCAAAAGGCTGGATAAGACGTTTTATCTTGGTTACCCTATTCATATGAAAAGGTCAAAGGAGAAAAGCGATGCCGCTTATCAGCATAGACAGCAGGAAACATCTTTTTTATGAAGAATATGGACAGGGAATCCCTATCATTTTTATCCACCCGCCGGGCATGGGACGCAAGGTTTTTTATTATCAGCGCCTTCTATCCAAGCATTTCAGGGTGATTTTTCCCGATTTAAGCGGCCACGGTGATAGTGATCACATCGATCAGCCAGCGTCTATTTCCTATTACGCAAACGAGATCGCGCAATTCATGGACGCTTTGCACATTGATAAAGCTGTGTTATTCGGGTATTCTGCCGGAGGCTTAATCGCGCAGCATATCGGCTTTAACCGCCCGGACAAAGTGTCACACCTTATTCTGTCCGGCGCCTACCCAGCTGTTCATAACGTAATCGGCCAGAAGCTGCACAAACTGGGAATGTATCTGCTTGAAAAAAACCCCGGTTTGCTCATGAAAATCCTCGCTGGCAGCCACACAAAAGACAGACAGCTTCGCAGCATATTAACAGACCATATGAAAAAAGCAGACCAGGCCCATTGGCATCAGTATTATCTGGATTCGCTTGGCTACAACTGCATTGAACAGCTGCCCCGCCTAGACATGCCAATGCTGTTTATGTATGGCGGCCTGCGGGACTGGACCTTTACGAACGCAGGCTATTACCGAAGATCGTGCAGACATGCCGAATTTTTCAGATTGGAATATCAGGGACATCAATTGCCGACAAAACAATGGAAAACGTGCAATGAGCTGGTGACAGGGTTTGTGCTGACACATCATTCATAGGAATAGAAAACGCTTGGCTTCCTTGCGTTTTTTGTTACTTTATTGACTTTTGTCAATAAAGTCATAGTAAAAAAGATCCTCAAATTTCAAATTAAAATAGTGAAGCATTTTACCGATCACAAGCTGCCCCGGCCGTCTTTCTCCATTCAGCACGCGGCTCAGTGTGGCGGGTGAGACTCCGATTTCCAGCGCAAGCTGATTAAGGGAATAATCGTTATTAACCATATACTGCAAGACATAATCACGTCTAATCTGTATCTTTTCTACTGGCACTTTCCTCACCTTCCATTCCTGAAAAACTTTTTTCTATACTTTTACATTACGGCTTATGTTAACTTTTGTCAATACATTTCCAGTCTACCTATTCCCTTTAGTCAATAAACATACTAAAATATGAGTAACAGTGAGGGACGGGGTGAGATATATGGAAAGCTTTGGCGAACAATTACGGGCATTGCGTGAAGAGAGAAAGTTAACAGTCAACCAGCTGGCGACTTATTCAGGCGTAAGCGCGGCCGGCATCTCCAGAATCGAAAACGGAAAACGGGGCGTTCCCAAACCTGCCACCATCAAAAAACTGGCAGAGGCCTTAAAAATTCCTTATGAGGGGCTTATGTACAAGGCTGGTTACATCGAAGAAGTGCATGAAGCCAAGGCTCCTTATGAAACGAAGTGCAAGCTGCTCGAAAAAGCGGAGGCCTATGACCTGAAAAACCTTGCGCTTCTTGAGAACGAAAAATGGCAATATCTCAATAAAGAAGATTTGCTCATGCTGGATCATTATTTTTCGTTTATTTCAGACGAAGCCAAAAAACGGTCTGCTGATGACTGACTCTTGATAGAAATGTGAGGCGATAGACCATGTCACCGTTCGGACAGCAATTACGGGAGCTGCGCCGCGCCCGCAAACTGACAGTGAATCAGCTTGCGGTGTACTCAGGCATCAGCTCTGCCACCATTTCAAAAATTGAAAACGGCAAACGCGGGACGCCAAAACCCGCCACGATTAAAAAACTGGCAGCCGTCCTGAAAGTGCCGTACGAAAACCTAATGGCCGCCGCAGGCCATATTCAGGCCTTTCCTGAAGAAATCCGCGAAGCATCTGAAAGCTATCAATCCGTTTATGAAATTTACCAGACGGCTGTCACGCGCGGAGCGGAGCACCTCCCGATTTTCAACAGTCAAAAATGGGAACATCTCTCAAAGCAGGATATTGAAAATCTCAGCAAATACTTCGATTTTTTGTCTTCAGAAGCAAAAAAACGGGCCTCTTCCTCATAATCCCCTGTTTCTCTTTCTATATTTTATCAATCACGCTTGCATACCCTCCCTCGTTATTTGCGTTATAATAGTGACAGACGAGGTGAAAAGTATGAACCAATCAGAAATGTGTCCTAGATTTGAAAAAGCAGTCGACATCTTAAGTAAACGCTGGGTCGCTTTAATCGTATTTCAGCTCTTGAACGGGTCGCAGCGATTTAGCGAAATTGAAGCAGCACTTCCAAATCTAAGCGGCAGAGTTCTGTCAGAACGGCTGAAAGAACTTGAGCTTGAAGGAGTAGTGAAGCGGGATGTCATCCCTGAAACTCCGGTTCGCATCGAATATTCATTGACTGATAAAGGAAAGGCACTAGCACCCATTTTAGGTGAGATTTCTAAATGGGCGACTGAATGGATTGACCCTTCCTTTCTTGACTAATTGCTAAAACGGTTCTGATCTCATAGACGAGAAAAGAACCGTTTTTTATTTTTTTCCCAGGTGAAAAAACGATTTCTCAGCCGATATATAGTACATCCACACATTACGTTTTTAAAGGAGACCACTATATGCGACTGACGATTTCCCGCAAATTCAGCCTGGTATTTTTGACACTGATCCTGATCAATTTACTTGTAGGCGGAATAGGCGTTCTTAATATGCAGCATATCATTCAAAAAACAGATGAAATCAACACAAAATGGATTGACGGCATCAAAGGACTCACTTCAATTAATTATGTAACCGAGCACCTGTCTTCTAAAGAAAAGGACTTTCTGATTTATACAGACAAAAGCAAAATGGATACACTTGATCAAGAAATGAATCAAATCATGGAAGACATTAACCAAAAGCTCGATAACTACGAAAAAACGATCTCCACTGATAAAGAGCAGAAACTGTTCGAGCAGCTTCAAACTGAAGTGAATACCTATATGGATATTCATGCGCAAATTATCGAAAGCGGCCGCACGAATGACATGGACAAAGCAAGAGGTTTATTGGTTCAGACTGAGGCCAGCTTTGAGGATATGAAAAAAACAATCACTCAGCTTGTTGACTTAAATCAAGAAGGCAGCAACACAGCGGTAAAAGAAACGAAGGCCGTCTATCATAAAGGGCTCATTTACACTGCTTTGCTTGTGGCAGCATCGATCCTCATCAGCATTTTCATCTGGCTTTATATCACGCGAAACATTGTAAAGCCTATCATTCGCATGAAGGAATCTGCCAATCATATTGCCGAAGGCGATCTGTCGAACGATATGGAGCCGCTCAACTCAAAAGACGAGCTGGGTGATCTGAATGAAGCGCTGCAAAAAATGGTAGGGAATCTGAGAGATATTGTCGGATATTCTAAAGACATATCAAGCCGGGTTCTTTCTTCTTCACAGGTGCTTGCAACCGCAACGAATGAAACAAGATCCGGCAGCAAACATATTACCGAGACGATGAACGAAATGGCTGAGGGCTCTGAACAGCAGGCCCAAGACGCCGTGACGATTGCCGAATCGATGAATGAGTTCACTGAAAGCATTGATAAAGCCTATAATCACGGCATCACCATCAGCGATACGTCTCAAAACGTTCTCGAACTCGCGGTAAGCGGAAACGAAAATATGGCTACGTCATTACAGCAAATGAAAACCATCCATCATATTGTTGAAGAAGCCGTGCATAAAGTGAGATCACTGGAACAGCATTCTCAGGATATCAACAAGCTCGTTCAAGTCATCAACGGAATTGCCGAGCAAACGAATTTGCTGTCCCTTAACGCCGCGATTGAAGCTGCCCGCGCAGGAGAAAGCGGCAAAGGCTTCGCCGTTGTGGCAGAGGAGGTCAGAAATCTGGCTGACGGCGTTTCTGATTCCGTGCAGGATATTACCCGGATTGTAGGCGGGACACAGCAGGAGATCCACACTGTCATTACGTACTTGGAAAGCAGCTTTACAGAAGTAGAAAAAGGAACGGAAAACCTGACAGACACCGGACAGGCTATGCGGCATATCAAGCAATCCGTCACTCATGTTGCAGACAGCATTAAGGAAGTAACGGATGGCCTGAAACAGTTAACAAACCAATCGATTACTATCAATCAATCGATTGAAAATATCGCTTCTGTATCCGAAGAGTCGGCCGCCGGCATTGAAGAAACATTTTCAATAACCGAGCAATCCGCCCATTCGATGGATCAAGTGCTTCAAAATGCTGAAGAGCTTGAGCAGCTGGCGAAGGAGCTTAATGAGAAGATGGGGCAGTTTACGATTTAAAAATAACCCACGTCCAGATAGGGCGTGGGTTTAATGATTTCTATATAAGGGTATTTTCACTCGCACTTCTCCGCCACCCTCTATAGTGTTTCCAAGAGTAAGTTCTCCATTATGAAGATTCACAGCATTTTTTGCGAAGGTCAACCCCATTCCATAATGACCTTTAGACTGACGGGCCTTGTCATCCATGTAAAAAAGTTCTGTTGCTTTTTTTAGCCCGATTTCCGAAAATCCATTTCCCGTGTCTTTTACAAAAAAATAAAAAGTATAAGAATCGCATTCAGCATGCACCGAGACAGTCCCATCCTCCGGTGTATAATCAACTGCATTTGTTAAAATATTCAATAACGCCCTATGTAACAGTTGCCAGTCTATTTCCGCCTCTTTCTTGAGATTTTCTTTTTTAAATGAAATATTTATTTTTTTATTTCCTTTATAGGCGGATATATCTTTCTGTAGAGTTTCTGTCAGCTTATCTACAAAAGCTTTCTCCAAATGAATAGTTAAGGAATCCTCCGTTCTCGAGAGATGAATCAGCTGAGAAATATATTGTTCAATTTGATTTCCTGCTCCAAGAATATATTTTGTATATTCAGCTTGTTCTTCGTTTTGAATAGACAAGCTGAGTAATTCAGCATTTCCCTTAATAATGGTAATCGGGATCTTGATATCATGTGCTAAAGCACCAATTTGCTCTTTCTTATTTTTTTCTAATCGCCACTGAGCTTCGAGTGATGACCGAAGAGCATCTCTCATTTCAATTAAGGAATCAATTACATCATCAAATTCCTTAATATGTGTAAATTCGGGAGTAAACTGCAAATTTTGCTCTTTTATATATCGAGTAATTACGTTCAGTGTCTCAAAATGTTTTCTTAATCTATTAGCAAAGTAAGTTGTTATAATAGAAATGACTACAATGAGTAAGACTATCAAAATACAAATACTCGTTAATTCATAATTAGGAAGGTATTTTCTTAATAAAGGTGAGCTAAAATCTGCACGTAATGAATATTGCAAAATACAATACTCTTCATTTCTATCTATAACCAAATATCCTTTCTGTTTATAATTGACATACGGTTTTTTTTCAATCTTCTTTTTAACCAGTTGCAGATCTTTTTCTTTAATGGTTCCAGCTGTTTTTTGTTTTGTTTCTTTATCAAGGATGGCATATGACATTGTATCTGGAATCATATCAGCAGTGACTTTATCTGTATTTTCCAGCTTTGGCGCAAGTTTTTCTGCTTCCCGTTCATTATAATTCGCGGGATGTGAGAAACCCGTATTCATTGCGATTGTATTTATAAATAAATATAGCAGAGCCAGTACAACTAAACTTATACATAACGTGACCATATACTTTATCAGTTCTCTAAGAAGTGTTTTCTGGCCCTTAAAACCTATTCCCATTTGTACCCAACACCCCATACCGTTTTGATAGGGTCTGTATTATGCTCTTTACATTTTTTTCGAATCGTTCTGATAAATTCAGTAATTGTTGAATACAAAGCATTCCCCTCTAATCCATATATCTCCTCGTAAATTTGTTCTCTTGAAAAAGTTCTCCCTTTATGTTGAGCTAAAAATTCACAGATTTTATATTCATTTTTTGTTAGGTTAAGTTTGTGGTTATTGATAAATACTTCTTTACTATCAAAATGAAATAAAAAACCGGAGATGACTCTTTTCGATTGATGTTTATCTCTCCGTTCCCTTCTTAAGTGAGCATTAACTCTAGCACTAAGCTCTCTAACACCAAATGGCTTTGTAATATAATCATCTCCGCCGGTAATAAGACCTTTTACTATCGCTTCCTCTTCTGTTTTAGCCGTGAGGAATAAAATTGGACAATCAACCAAAGGACGTATCTGTTTACATAGCTCAAAACCATCAATATCTGGCATCATAACATCCAGCAAAATTAAATCATATCCTTGAAATACGTCAGGCGGCTGTCCTTTAACACGATCTAAAATGTCAACTTGATGCTGGTCACGGCGCAAAATATTTTGTATCAGTACAAGAATATCTTTTTCATCATCGACAGCAAGGATTTTGGCCATTTCCTGTCCCCCTCATACTATTCAAACGTTTTTCTGCCTTCCCATTTACTAAACCATATTAGACTGGCAACGATTATACATATTATACCAAAAATCATAACCAATACCCCTGAATTTATTTCATGCATTAATAAAGGATTATCCCCTTTTTCTTTAAAGTGGAGTACCCCATTTAAACCTGACAATCTAATACCCCAAGCCCAAGGGTTATATTTCCATATAGCATCTCCTAATCCAGTATTCATTAGAGCGGTCATAAGCAGGCCAGCTCCGCCTATCAGGACAGAAGCACCCATTCCAAACATACAGCTGATAAAAAAGTAAATACAATATAGGGCTACACTACCCGCAACTAGCCAGGCACCACCTGTTATAAAAATATCGTAAGACAAATCCGGCACATGTAAAATAAATTTTAATCCTATTATATAAATGAAAAGCGCTATACCAATAGAGCAAAGTTCCATGAAAAGCAGCATTAACATTTTGCTGGCATAAGCAATGACTTTTGGAGACGTACTCCCTAGTAACACTTGAAATTTCCCTGCCTGTTCTTCTAAGGATGCAGTCATTCCGCATAACACCCCTATAAGCAGCGGCAATGCAACTGCAATAGCTTCCATAAAAGACTTATACAAGTGAAATTGACTCTGATCTCTCTCATAAAAATACAGAATCAATACAGTTGAAAAAGCTATAGGAATAATTAAATGGAGCCACATAAAGGAGGTGTGTTTGCTTTTCTGGAAATCAGCTTTTAAACACCTCAAAAGTAATCTCACCTTATATCGCCCCCTGCTTTTTTGTTCTGTAATCGATTGAAGGGGCAAACGAACGGCTAGTCAAAAACGCTATTATTAAAAATAATAGAATAGAAATCAATATAGCAGGAGGGACGACCATCCAACTCAACAAAGGATCATTTTTTTCAAGCAACAGACCGTTAGGATGAATACCTATTGTGGGACACATCATTCGAATTGGCCAGCTCCAAGGAATAAACCACCAAAAGGAACGAGATGCCGGCATTATACCTAGAACAAGGGTTCCTATAAGATTTAACATTACCGCTATTGTAAGCCCCCACTTTTTTGCCACAAATAAACAAAGTGGAATTTGCCAAAGGCTTGTTACCCAAAGCAATAAACTTGCGGCAATTGCAGAAAGCGTAACAATAGCAAAATCAGCTATAACAAACCCCATTAGTAACATAAACACTAAAAATACAATTTGAGATAATAGCGAATAAATCATAATAATTACAATCTTAGAGTACCATAATCTTCCTAAATCAATAGGCAATGAATACGTACCATTATAATTAGAGGCCTTTTTTTCTTTTTGATGAGATAAAGAACAAAATAAAGCTATCATCACCGGCATAAATATAATAGACCACCAGTTAAAAGTACCGGGAACAAAAAATTGAATGTTCATCAAAAAAGAAAAACCTATATTAAGCAGCGGCACTAAGATAATCATTTTTCTAGAAAAGGTCCTTTTAAACTTCAGGTTTTCGGCCTTCATATAATTCATCATCTTTTTACACCCTCTTTTTCACGGCTTGCCTTTACAACTTCCATAAACAAATGCTCTAAATCATCAGTCTTGTTTATTTCCCCCTGGTACCCAAGATGACCGCCGATGATAATCCCAATATGATCTGCTATTTGCTCGACTTCTGAAAGTATATGACTAGATAAAATCACGGTTATTCCTTCCTGAGGAAAAGAGCGAATAAGATCTCTGAGCTCCTGAATGCCGATTGGATCTAGCCCATTCGTAGGCTCATCAAGAATTAATAATTTAGGGTGATTTAATAAAGCAATAGCAATTCCCAGCCGCTGCCTCATCCCCATCGAAAACTGCCCTGCTCTTTTCTTTCCAGCATGCTGCATATCTACTGTCTTTAGCACGCTGTTTATGCGATCCTCAGATAGGCCCAGCAACGTTGCATGTACTTTTACATTTTCAAATGCTGTTAAATTATCGTAAAGGGGTGGAGCTTCTATTAAAGATCCGATATTTTGCAAATCAGAACGTTTCCATTTATGTCCGTCGAAGAAAACCTCACCAGAAGTTTTCCGTAAAATTCCTGTTAAAATTTTAAGTGTCGTCGATTTTCCAGCTCCATTTGGTCCAAGCAGACCGTAAATGCTGTTTTTTTGAACAGTTAATGAAACATCTGAAACAGCTGTTTCTTTGCCAAACTTTTTTGTAAGACTTTTGGTTTCTAATAGGACTGTACTCATGTCACACTCTCCCTTATCCCTTTTCATTCTTAATCAAAACCGCTCGATAATACTCGCGATTAAACTCCACAATGATTTCATCTTTGGCATCAGTATCCTCGTTCGCACTGTAAACCTTCCCATAGCGTAGAGGTTTTTTCTCTCTGGTTTCATCCGGATCATTAGAGATATACGGTTCTTTCAGTTCTTCTTCAGACCATCTCTTTCCCTCACTATCTACAAAGAAGGTTTGACCTATTGCCCCTATTACTTTTCCTTTTTTGTCTTCATCAACTTTATCTTTCATCTGATAAAGTTTTTCGTTATAGACCACTTGATCGAGCTTTCCCTTATCAATCAAGCTCTCCATTGTTTCAGATGTTTCGTTGTTATCCTCAGTAAAATGCACTGTTTTTTTTGTTTCTTCAACAGTTTTATCTTTAAACTTCGTTAATGCTTGACAAGCAGATAACATAAATAAAACAATAAAACAGCCTGAAATGTTTACACATCTTTTCAAAAACACGTACATCACCTCAATCTTATGAATTTTCCCCAATAGATGTTAAAGATAAAATGAATTCTTCCTCTGCGCGGTATCTATGTGGGATGTTGATCATTCTAGAATACTTTTATCAAAATTTAATCAAAATACTTTTTCTAACTGGAAACTTAAAGCATTTGGGCTTCTGGCAACACGATCAACTTGTCTAAATAAAAAAGCGTGATCAGGTCACACTGTTTACTCCAGATAGATCTATCTCATATTGATCTACCCATTAAAATATGAATTTCTGAGGAATTTCCTTAACTTGTCTGTACATGATAAAAAGACTGACTTGGGTATGTATTAGAGTGTTGTTTAAATCGACTTATCCATCATCCCCCTTGTTACTTTTTTCCACATGAAAAACGGGTGTGAAATTTAAACTCATTCACACCCGTTACTTTTTACATCATTTTTAGGCCCTAACTCTATGAAAATAGTATGTATAACGCTCAGGAATGCAAGGAGTCAGAGCAAAGTGATTCAATGGTTTTACTTATTTAGAGATTTTGCAGTTACAAGTTATTGTTTGAAGGAAGCAAGTTTGCAATACACCAGTTACACACCCAGGTGTACAAAGTGATTCACTTTTCCATTGAGGAGTGATTTTAGAGTCTTGTTTAGAGACTTTTACTACATCCAAATCGAAATCATCGAACTTTGACATATTGGTCACCTCCTTTCAATACCTATATAGTAACAGACAAATATCAAGATTTTATCATTTTTTCCTTTTTTTATTAAATAAGTAATGCTTTTGTCCAATCTGTTTTTGAGCCTAATTCCATGTTTAATAGCCCTAATCCTACACCTACAGCTCCATCCAATAGACCGACGTACTGCAAAGGTACTGCTTCATTCCCTTCAATTGATTCATAATTGTGGAACCCAAAGATATAATCCTTGTCATAGTAGCTCATAATTTTTTGTTTGATCTTTTGAAGCTCTTCGTTAAAAAATTCTTGTCCAGTGAGTTGATTTACTGCAAGCAAAATCTGACTTATTCCACAATAGCCATGGCATATCGTAGGCGAAAAAATCCCCTGTATATCAGATGCTGTGCACCTTAAAATCTGTACACCTATATTCAAAAATCTAGTATTTTGAAGTGCTTTTCCCGCTTTAACAATCGCAAGACATACTCCAGGTCTCCCATAGCACCAAGCATCTCTACTAAAATTTAGAGCCTTAGGTGGAGATCCGTATTGATACTCCTCAAAGCTTATATTTCCTTTCCAAAACAAGTTGCCTTGATCTTTTTCAGAAAATTCCAGTAAGAAATCTACCATTTTTTCAATTGCACTTTCTTGCCCCTTTACTTTAATTCCCTGCATGAGTGCTGAAGATAGAATGCAAATAGGACCAGGTATCCCATGTGCTAATCCCATATTAAAGTTTCCGTTTGGATAAGCTTTTTTTTCGATATCTGTAAACTGATTTTCAGATGGAATATGCCATCCAGGAACTTTTTCTCCATTCATGGTAATGTCTTCAGTTAATCTAACCAGATACCTTAAAATATCAATTAACAAATCCTTCATTGCCTTATCTTCTTGAAATAGAAGGAGGTAACTTGCTATTCCACTGACACCTTCTATTACATCGTAGTCACTCATATACACTTCCCGCTGAGAAAATTCAGTTAACAATTGAGGTACTACTTCAGCTAAATATTCGTTAATACGGGAAATGAAACCTTTGTAATAGGTGAAATGTTGCGATAAACAGACAGCTGCCAGTCCAATGCCAGCTGCTCCGGAAAACATTGATGGAGTATGCAGCCCTTTTTCTTTTATTTCATTTACTAAAATCGATAAATATTTGTGTCCTAAATCGTCCCATCCTTCCTCAGGAAAATGAGCGTGCAATTCGCCATACAGCATACATATGCCTGGTATACCATGACTCAATGCGGTCGGCTTCCAAGGTATAAGAGGAACTTCCCCAATACTGAGGAAGTTATCTTTTTTATTCACTATTTCAAGTACTTTATCGTAATTAGAAACTTGTCGAGCGATTTCCTTCACCAGTTCAACTTCTATCCCTGATACAGCGCCTCTTCCCATTTAGTACCGTCCTCCTCTAGCGGATTCATATAGTTCTCGGATTCATCCATCTTTTTATACAGTGGACATGTTTTTAATAACTCTTCATGTGTTCCTATTCCTACTATTTCCCCTTTATCCATAACAATGATCCGATCTGCAAGTTTAGCAGCAACCAATCGATGGGAAATAAATATTCCTATTTTATCTTTTGACAAACTGAAAAAAGTATCGAAGGTTTCTTTTTCTGCAATTGGATCCAGCGCAGAACTTGGCTCATCCAAAATATACAAAGAAGCTTCCCTAAAATAAGCCCTAGCCAAAGCAATCTTTTGCCATTGTCCGCCGGATAATTGCCTTCCTTCATCAAACCATAATCCAAGCTGTGTATCGAATTGATAGGATGAATGACCTTTTAAAAAATCAGCTTTTACAATATCGAGGACCTCATGCATTTTATTTGTCTGATGTAGTTTATCAATTTGTCCAAATCCTATATTTTCCTTTAAGGTCATTTCATATTTCATGAAGTCTTGAAAGAGTGCCGCAATTTGTTCCATATAACTGTCCATATCCAATTCTTTAATATTTACTCCATTAACCAAAATGTCACCTTGCTGAACTTCATATAATCCGGTAAGGAGCTTAATGAATGTACTTTTCCCTGACCCGTTTGGCCCAACAATGGCTATTCGTTCTCCTTTATTCAATGAAACATTAATATGATTCAGTGTCTGTTCTCCTTGATTAGGATAGATAAAGCTGACATTCTGAAAGATAACAGAATGAATAGGCTCAACAATTTGCTTCTTATGACCTTGATTTTTCTCTTCTCTTAATTCCAGAAATTCATACAATTGATTCATATAGAGATTGCTGTTATAGATGGAATAAATGCTAGTCATGATAGACTGTGAGTGACTTTGCACCAGCGAAACAGATCTGATATAACTCATCACATTACCGACCATTATTTTTCCCGCAAAAGCAGACATAATAGCAATAAATATAATGACAGCTCCAACTAATTGCACTGCAATCTCATATATTAGGTTCAAATAAGTTTTCTTTCTCAATATTTTTGTATCTTGATCAATAAAGGATTTTTTAATATCCCAGTATTTGTTTAATAAATAATCTTTAAGGTTATACAATTTTAATTCTTTAAAAGAAAAATCGTGTGTGAGTATATAACTGATATACCACGATTTCCTTTCCTGTCCTGCTCGTTTCCAATGTATAAAAAATTCTTGCTGTCCAATCTTCAAAAAATAGAATAGAGAAATCACTGGAATAACCAACAAGAGCAGCGAAACTTTAGGGTTCCATGACATCAAAAATGCAATTGATGAGAGCAGAGTCACAAATGATGTGGTCATTGTAATGATGGCTTGAATGATTTGGTAAGGTTTATAGCTGATTTCCTTAGTTACCCTTTCTAATTTGTCGTATATTTCAGGATTTTCGAAATCCTTCAATGCTAGATTACTGCTCTTTTTCATGACTTTATAGTTCAGTTTATAACCAATATTTAATTGGAATTTACCATTATAATATTCAGAAACCTGAGAGATCAGCTCCGAACAAAATGATACGCCAAGATATGTTAAGAAAATGGAGATAACAACTGAAACATCTTTGCGTATAGTCACAAGGGAATTAATCAATTCTTGGGAAATATAGAGTGAAACAATTGGCAGAATACCGGTAATAATACTGAATAAAATTAACTTTAAAAACAGTGATCTTTCTAAGGTGAAAATTAATTTGATAGTCTTAGGCATTTGTTTCATGATAAACAGCAGCTCTTTTAGCTTTAGTTGTTCCTTTACTTCCATGCTAAACTACCATTCTTCTTTTGATATCTCTGCGCATATAAAGAGTGCCTGCAAAGTGTAAGTATTTTATTTTCCATTTCTCTATCAGTTCCGAATAAACGATTGCAATGTAGGTGAATTACACTACCTATGCGTGAATATACTGCTTCTTTGTTATCAAATGCCTTGTTTATTAAGCATGCATAATTAGCTGCAGCTATTTTTCTAGTTTTCAATATTTCATATAATATTCTGCCATCACTTGTTTTTCTGAGATTATCCCAATCTCTATCAGAGTTGCATATTTCAATATACATTTCTCTATCCTTCTTAAATTCAGTACGATACTCATTCTGCAGGCAATTTTTTTCTAAAAACGCTAACTGCTCTTCGAACGTAAGCTCGAACTGTTCTAAAAAAAGTATGACAGAAACCATACCTGCGATTTCCTTGCTTATCGCAATATCCTTCATGCGATGCATTCTGATCATCGTTTCAACAACTTTGCTATCTTCACAGAAAACCTGTTCTGCAGCATCCATTAGGTCTAGCCCGCCATATCGTTCTATTTCCCGCTCATATTGGGTGATAACAAACTCAGTAACCAGTCCTTTTTCTCTTAAGCTTTTCAGCCAATTCAATAATTGTGGAAATAAACTGTACAGCACCTCTGCTTTTCCATTCAATCTAAGTCTTATATGAGGCTTCGGATCTCGATACCTCATAAAGAAATGTCTGACTGGATATTGATCAGAAATCTGGTTATAAATATCCGCTATTTCAAAAGCAATTAGCTCTTCTTCTCTAGTTTGTTTACAATAAAGTTTAATAAACAGCCAATCTTCAAATGGCATTTTAATTCTTTCGGATCCATTTTCCTCTACTGAGTTAAGGACCGGTAATTTCAATGGTTTTTCTGGTTTTTTCCTGATCAGCGGAACAACGATTTCCCCCGAATAGACATTTTGGTTTCTATCCTTTAAAGCATTTGCATCAAGCTCAGCAGCCACAAGTTGTAACGGATGGTTATGATTCGTTTTTTTAAGTTCCCAGAAAAAAACATCTAAAGTACGATCATCTTCTATATCAATTAATAATCGATTGTCTGCGTTAACGATATAAAATCTTTGCGGAAGATCATAAGTACGATGAAATTCAAAAAATGCAGATTTCACCTCGTCTATCGATGAATTCGAATGAATGCTTAAATCACTTTTGTGTATCAGCCATTGTTCACATGATAAGATTATTTCTTTATATTTGATTTCAGGAATATACTTAAAATCACTATAGATGCCCATCCACGGGAAATCATTCCACTTCCTTTTGCCATCTCTTGAAATTTCCAATAAAAATCGTAAGACATTTGGCATTAATAAAGGATTGAACATATGATTTGATTCAAAAGACAGAATTTCGCCAGTACATTTATGTTTGGCATAAAAGATATGTTTTTTATCGATTCCAATTAGAACATCTTCAGCTTTAACAGAATCATTGTGATGCAAGACACTGTTTGTAAAAAGGTTCATTTCTTTTTCCCGATAACTTACATTTCTTGTTACATTTCCAGACCTGACCTGATTAGGCACAATACTCAGCTCACAAATTTTCTTATTTTTGCCCGTTAACTCTTTTTCCTTATTATGTATATTTTTTACAACGGCATTGATTGAATCAGATAAGTGAGTAAACCTTCCAAATGTTTTCCCTGCGCGTGTAGATCCGACATTTGGCCCTAAATAAAGCATGACTCTGCCATTGCGCAATTTAACAAAGAAATTGAGTTCAAATGATACTGGAATTTCTTCATCTGCAATTTCATAATTGCAGATTCTATGGAATGTTTCGTCATGTAATTGAATGGGAGCTTTCTTTCTAACTGATTCAAAGTATTTTTTCATAAAAAATTGTTTCATTTCAGGTGAAAATTGATCCTCAAATGATATTTCTTCGAAGAATTCATTAACAGGATTCGTGTAAGTAGCAGGGGCACCAATGCCAGCGTTGGAACAAAGCATTTCTAAAAGAGGAACTTCTCTTTCATACCCATAACGCTCCAAAAACACATTTTTGTACTTTTCTAAGTGGTCTAGTCTTTCTGCGGAGGGAGCAGCCATATAAGTAAACATACTAGCCAATTCACTTATCGCAAGAGATGTTTCATTATCTAGTTGAATGGAGGAGTCACCTAAACCCGTGTCCACTTGCAGAGGAGATGAAGTCTTTACGAGTTCGTTCATTGTTTCAATCAGATTTAAATACTGGTCCTCTCCCTCTCCGATAGTGATCCGGTTATATTCATCTATTTGATATTGTATTTTCCTGCAAGCCTGAAGAAGCTCATTTGGAATTCGGCTGCTTTCCGCTTGAGCAATTAAATACTGAAATTGATCTGAAACAGTCATTGGCGGCCGTAAATTTGATATCAGGAACTCTTTGTCAATAAGATCTGCTACGTACTGATTAATTTTGCTTATTGGAGTATTTTCATAGTTCTCTGTCAAACTACGAATAATATCATGATAAGCAACACATTCACCACAAAGTTCATTGATTAGATGGAAAACCGATGTTGCACGAACACTAACCTCTTCAGATTTTCCATCTGTGCTATACAACAAGTAAGCACGATCACCTTTGATGTAACAAGCGGGATTTAATGTAAAAGAAAGCCGGTCGATGTATTCGTTTTCTAGTTTTCTCGTCAATTGATAGAGCCACTCAAAATCAACACGTGCTTTTTTGTAAAATGAATGCTGATTAAAAGATAATTGATTTTTATCGGAGAATGCCCCTATACCCACTGAAGAAAAAAGGCCAAAAGGCGTTGTTCTAGTTGCTCTTCTTGTTGCATACTTCAAAATAGCTTGCTGGAAGTTCCGCTTTTTTTTTCCTTTTAATTTATCAGGCGTTTGAAGGAAAATATTCATTGTGTCATATAGTGTCCTGCTAGATACCAGTATTTGTTCACGAAATAATGAATCATTACAAAGGTCATGCAATAACTGATCTGTATCCTGAGAGTTCTCATTTTTCAAGGCCTGATGTACCAAAGGAACCCGAATCATATAATAATCTGTAGGTGTATATAAGGATTTCATCTTAGTCTTTAACCTCCCATATTTATCCACTTCAATAACAACAAGAATTCAACATCCCTTCGTAAAGTCCTCCATTTTATTCATTCCATTCTAAAATTTTCATAATATTCTATTTAAACTATACATTTGAAAAATCAAAAAAAAATCAAGATTCACCCAATAAATCCCATAAAAAAAGGACTCTTTTCCCTTTTAGAAAAGAATCCTTTTTGCTTAACTCGATACACGAATTAACTTTCTTCTATTTTTTTGTTTAACTGGGTTCAACAATCTTTCAATCCAGGCCATGAGCAAATCCGCCCCTACCGCCATCACCGCAGTTGGTATCGCTCCAGCTAGAATAATCGCAGTTCCGTTTGTCGCGTTTGAGCCGCGGACGATCATGTCCCCAAGGCCTCCGGCACCGACAAATGTGCCGATCGCAGTAATTCCAATGGCAATGACGAGAGCTGTGCGAAGGCCCGCCATAATGACAGAAAGTGCGAGCGGGAGCTCAACCATTCTGAGCACTTGGAATTTCGTCATGCCCATTGCTTTTCCCGATTCTAAGTAGGCATGCTCAATACTGATAATGCCTGTGTACGTGTTTCGAATAATCGGCAGCAGGGAATACAGAAATAATGATAGAATCACGGTATTTGCGCCGAGCCCCATAACAAGCATTAAGACGGCCAGCATAGCGAGCGCCGGGATTGTTTGAATAACGTTTGTTACTGCAAACACCCAGGCTGACAAACGGCGAAAATGCGCGATGAGGATTCCGGCCGGAACCCCGACGACAGCGGCAAATAAAACGCCGTAAGCCGACATGAGAAAGTGGCGGCCGAATTCATCCATGACGTAACTGCCATTCTGCGCGTAATACGTCATTAACTGTTCAAGCACGTTCATTGACCTCTTCCCCCTTTCACGATTCGAAGTAGTGATGTTTTTCTAAATATTCCTTGGCAACGACAGACGGTTCTTTGAGATTGCCGTCGACTTCATAGTTAAGCTCCTGCATCGTGGCTGTGTCGATTTTTCCGAGCATTTTCTTGATGATGCCTTCAAGCTCAGGATGTTCTTTGAGCACCTTTTCCGGAACAACCGGAGAACAGTCGTACGGCGGGAAAAATTGTTTATCATCCTTTAGCATTTTGAGACCATAGGACTTGATTCTTCCATCGGTTGAATACGCAAGCACAATGTCCATTTTTCCGCTTTTCACCGCGTCGTACACAAGGCCGATCTGCATCGGATACGTGCCGCCGAATGTCATGCCGTAGGTTTTCGTAAAATCCTGATAGCCGTTTCCTTTGAGCTTCATCCAATAGTTATCAACGCCCAGCTTTAATTGCGACGCCCATTTTTTAACGTCTGATACGGTCTCTAAATGGTATTGGTCGGCCAACTCCTTGCTGACTGTAAAGGCATATGTATTATCAAACCCGTAGGAGTCATACCACTTTAAATCATATCTTTTTTTAAACTCCCGCTGAGTAAGCGCCAGCGCTTTGTCCGGATCTTTTTCAGGTTCCATTCTCAGCGTGCCTGTCAGCGCGTCTCCCGTATATCTTGTGGCCGCAATGTCGATTTCCCCGTTCATTAAAGCCTGCTGCTGCACCGCGTTGGAGCCAAGGTTTTTAATCGTTGTTGTTTTGAGATCAGTATGGTGTTCGATCAACTGGCCAAGCATGCTGGCGATGATTTCTGATTCGCTCATGCTTTGCGCGCCGATTTTAATGGTCTGGTCTGCAGCAGCGCTGAGACCAGGAAGCGAACAGCCGCTCAGTGTCAGCGTTGCCGCAAGTGCTAAACCTATCATTAATTTGAGATATTTTCTTTTCATGAGCCGCCTCCTTATGACAATTCCTTCAATCTCTGCATGCCGGCAGGTGTCAGTTTTCGTTCAGCAACTGCCAGCACATAATCAATCACAATTGCCAATATCGTGACAGGTACCGCGCCCCCGATGATATATTCCGGCTGATACAAATTCAGTCCGATAAAAATGTAATCACCCAATCCGCCGCCTCCGATAAAGGAAGCAAGCGTGGCCCAGCCGATTAAGTAAATCGTCGATGTTCTGATTCCCGCCATGATCACTGGCGCGGCAAGCGGCAGCTCCACCAAGCGGACTTGTTCAGCCGGCGTCATTCCGATTCCTTTACCAGACTCGAGCAGATTTTTGTTGACGCCGCGAATGCCGGTATACGTGTTGCGAAGAATCGGCAATACGGAATAGAAAAACAAAGCCACAATGGCCGGAACCTTCCCTACACCAAGGAGCGGAATAAAAAAAGCGAGGATGGCCAGACTCGGCAACGTCTGAATGATATTGACAATGCCGATAATGGTGCCGGCTCCTTTTTTCATTCTGGTAAGCACAACCCCGAGGGGGACGGCAACCAGCACGCCTAAGATCACAGCAATGAGCGATATCGTAATATGCTCGTATGTTTTATAAAGAAGCTCGCCCCCATTGGTTTGCAAAAATTGAACAATATGATGCATGACTTATCGCCCCTCCCTATGACAATGCTGCGAGCTGCTTTTCTTCTCCCCAGAGGGAGTCATACACGATGTCGACCAGACTTGCCCTCGTCACAATTCCGATCAGGCGTCGGTCTTCATCCACAACGGGAACATATTTGACACCCCGTTTTAAAATTTTGCGGACCGTGTCGCGCAGCAGTGTGCCGCCCAGTACTGTATATATATCTTCATGTAAAACTTCACTGACAAGATTGGCCTTTTTCCGGCATTGATCAATGATTTCAACATCGACATAGCCTTGCAGAACGCGCTCGTCATCGACGACCAGCAATGAATCGACCCGTTCCTGCCTCATCAGCTGAATGGCCTCAGAAAGCGTTTTATCCGCGGTGATCGTTACAGGCTGTGTGTTCATAATCTGGTCAACCCGTTCAACATCCGGGCTGGATGACTGAATCAGCCGCTCCTTGCCGATAAATTCCTCAACAAATTCGTCTGCCGGATTTCTTAAAATGTCATCGGGCGTTCCAACTTGAACGATTTCTCCCGCTTTTAAAATCACAATCCGGTCTGCCAGCTTAATCGCTTCATCCATATCGTGGGTAACAAATACGATGGTTTTATGTAAGGTTTTTTGCAGTTTTTTAAATTCTTCCTGGAGGGAATCCCTCGTAATCGGGTCGAGTGCCCCAAACGGTTCATCCATTAAGATAAGCGGCGGCTCCGCGGCAAGTGCCCGTAATACACCAATTCGCTGCTGCTGTCCCCCGCTTAATTCATGAGGGTAACGGTCTACATATTCTGGCCCCATATCGACCAATTTTAAAAGCTCACGCGCCCGCTCTTTCCGCTGCTGCTCCGGCCATTTCAGCAGTTTTGGGACGAGTGAGATATTCTGCTGAATGGTCATATGGGGAAACAGGCCGATCTGCTGAATCACATAGCCAATTTTGCGCCTGAGCTCTACAGGATCCTGGTCCATGATGTTTTCGCCGTCAATGAAAATCTTCCCGGCGGAAGGCTCAATTAATCGGTTAATCATTTTCATTGTTGTCGTTTTTCCGCAGCCGCTCGGCCCGATAAAGCAGATAAATTCGCCTTTTGCAATCTTAAGATTTACGTTGTTCACGGCTTTTTTGCCGCCCTTGTATGTTTTCGAGACATTTTCTAATGTCAGCAAACATCGCACCTCCAAAATTAAGTTTATTCAATTTGTTCAGTTTAAATTTAATTTTTCAGACAATTGAATGCTTCCCATTATAGAATAAAGTTTATAAAATAAAAAGTTTACAATTTGTTCATATTATTTATAAAGTATGTGTAAACGCTGATTTACCCGCATTGACGTGTGTTGATCTCCTTATTGCTCCAATTTCCTGCCAAATTCTCTTTTGACAGCATTTTCGCCGTATCAAAAATGTGGTATATTGACATCGGAATTGTTAGCTGAAAGGATGAAACCGTTGGAGAAAGATCCGTTAACGATCATTGAACAAGCCGAGGACCATTTTATAGAAAGAATCGCGGAAAACATGCATGCATTTGGAATGCCCTCTACCGTCGGACGAGTGCTGGGCATTATTTATATGAATCGAAAACCGATGACGCTTACGGAATTATCTGAGGCCACCGGCATGAGCAAAACACGCATGAGCCAGGTAGTGCGGGAAATGCTTGATGCCAACATTGCCGAGAAGGTGTTCGAAAAAGGCGTCCGAAAAGATTTATATGAGGTTGAGCAGGACTACTATCAAACATTTATCACGCTGTTTTCAGCCACCTGGAGCAAAGTCGTCAGCAAAAACAAAATGATGCATAAAAAACTCAATCGGGAGCTGCTTAGCGTGTTGGATGAAGAGCTTACTCCTGAAGCGGAAGAAAAAGTGAATGAACTGCTGAAAGAATTAAAGGAATGGCTTGATTATTATAATTGGCTCAGCCGTTTGATTGAGTTTTTTGAGAGCGAAGAAATTTTTAAATATGTGCCGAAGCCGTAAAAAACGCCCTGTCATTACAAGGCGTTTTTTCTTATGCGGCACCTGCCAAGTTTTTCTTCTTTCTCTTTTTAATCGGGCTTAATGCTCGTTCAAGCCAGCCCATGACCAAATCGGCAATCACCGCCATCAGAGCTGTGGGGATCGCTCCCGCTAATATAATCGCGGTTCCGTTTGTGGCGTTTGATCCTCTGACGATGATGTCCCCGAGACCGCCAGCACCGACAAATGTCCCGATGGCCGTAATGCCGATGGCAATGACAAGCGCGGTGCGCAGGCCGGCCATTATGACAGAAAGCGCAAGCGGAAGCTCGACCATCCGCAGCACTTGAAATTTTGTCATCCCCATTGCTTTTCCGGATTCAAGATAGGCGTATTCAATACTGATAATCCCAGTATACGTATTTCTGATAATCGGCAGAAGAGAATACAGAAATAATGACAATATCACCGTATTAGCGCCCAGCCCCATGACAAGCATCAGCACGGCGAGCATGGCGAGAGCCGGGATGGTCTGAATGACGTTCGTGACCGCAAAAACCCATCCGCTTAATCTTCTGTATCTGGCTATCAGGATGCCGAGCGGAATTCCAACAATGGCGGCAAATAAAACGCCGTACACCGACATCAGAAAATGGCGGTAAAATTCCTGCATCACGTAACCGCCGTTTTGCGAATAGTATGTGCCAAGCTGCTGTAGTACTTCCATATGATCCACCTCTTTTCTTAGTCAAAATAATGATGTTTCTCTAAAAATTCCTTTGCTACGACAGACGGCTCCTTCAGCTTGCCATCCACCTCATAATTAAGTTCCTGCATCGTTTCCGTGTCGATTTGCCCAATCAGCTTATTGATCACACCCTCAAGTTCCGGATGCGCCTTAAGCACCTTTTCCGGAATCACCGGTGAACAGTCATACGGCGGGAAGAAACGCTTATCGTCTTTTAAGATTTTCAGATCATATGCTTTAATCCGTCCATCCGTTGAATAAGCCAAAACGGCGTCCATTTTCCCATTTTTGACTGCGTCATAGACAAGCCCGATCTGCATTGGATAAGTTGTGCCGAACTCAAAGCCATATGTGCTGACAAAGCCTTTATACCCGTCGCCTTTTCGTTTCAGCCAAGCATTGTCGACGCCTAATTTATATTGGGAGGCATTTTTTTTCAGGTCGGACACGGTGTTAATATGCTCCTTTTCCGCAAACTTTTTTGTTACGGTGAAGGCATATGTGTTATCAAAGCCGTAGGAATCAAACCATTTATAGAAAAAGCGTTTTTGAAACTCGTTCTGCACAATGTTCAGCGCTTTTTTCGGATCTTTCTCCGCTTCCTTGCCGAGGGTGCTTGTTAAATCTGTTCCGGAATAGCGCGTGGCTGAAATATCAATGTCACCGCCCAGCATCGCTTGGTGCTGAACATAGTTTGAGCCGAGGTTTTTCACTAAAGCAGTATTCAAATCTGTATCATGTTCAATAAGCTGCGCGATCATATTCGCTAAAATTTCTGATTCTGTCATGCTCTGCGCCCCGATTTTGATCGTATCGTCAGAAGCGCCGCCTAGACCCGGCAGAGAGCAGCCGCCTAGCAGCATGACAAAGACGAGAGCAAACGCGCCAAGCCATTTGATTTTTGTCATTTTCAACAGAGCCAACTCCTTACGAAACTTCCTTCATCCCTTGCAAGCCTTTCGGCGTCACTTTTCGTTCTGTCACGGCCAGCACATAATCAATGATAATAGCCAGAATTGTGACAGGCACGGCACCGCCAATGATATATTCAGGCTGGTATAGGTTCAGGCCGATAAAAATATAGTCCCCGAGGCCGCCTCCCCCGATAAACGACGCAAGTGTCGCCCAGCCAATTAGGTAGATCGTTGATGTGCGGATCCCCGCCATGATGATGGGAATCGCCAGCGGGATTTCAACGAGCCGAATCTGCTCCCAGCCGGTCATGCCAATTCCTTTCCCCGATTCCAGGAGGTTTTTATTTACACCTTTAATGCCGGTATACGTATTGCGCAGGATCGGCAGCACCGAATAGAAAAATAAAGCGACAATCGCAGGCACTTTTCCTACGCCGAGAAGCGGAATAAAAAAGGCTAAAATCGCCAGACTCGGCAGGGTTTGCACAATGTTTACGAAACCGATAACCGCACCTGCGCCTTTTTTCATTCTGGTAAGAGCAACGCCGAGCGGTACTGCAACGATAATGCCCAATACAACGGCTATGAGTGAAATATATAAATGCTCTCCTGTTTTATACAGCAGCTCTCCGCCGTTCGTTTGCAAAAAAGTCATCATTTGATTCATCTTAAAAGAGCTCCTCCCCTGGTCAGATCGTCATGAGCTGGTTTTCCTCGTCGCCCCAAATGGAATCGTATACGATATCAACGAGGCTCGCTCTTGTCACAATCCCTGCTAAATGGTTCTGTTCATCGACCACCGGAACATACTTGATCCCCTGCTTCAAAATTTTTCGGACTGTATCGCGAAGAAGCGCCCCTTTTTGAACGGTATATATATCTGAACGGTATACATCGCCAACGATGCTCGCTTTTTTGCGGTTTTGATCAATCATTTCCACATCAACATAGCCCTTCAGCACGTTTTGCCGGTCCACAACGAGCAGCGAGTCAACACGTTTTTCTCTCATCAGCTGAATCGCCTGAGAAAGCGTTTTGTCCGCAGATACCGTCACCGGCGTTCTGTTCATCATTTGCTCTACCCGCTCGATATCCGGTCTTGACTGAATCAGGCGCTCTTTCCCGATAAATTCTTCAACAAACTCATTTGCCGGGTTTCGAAGAATCTCATCAGGTGTGCCGACTTGAACGATTTCTCCCGCTTTTAATATCACAATCCTGTCAGCAAGCTTAATCGCTTCATCCATATCGTGGGTTACAAACACAATCGTTTTGTTTAAGGTTCTCTGCAGTTTTTTGAATTCTTCCTGAAGGGAATCACGCGTAATCGGATCAAGCGCTCCGAACGGTTCATCCATTAAAATGAGAGGGGGTTCCGCTGCCAGGGCGCGCAGCACGCCGATTCTCTGCTGCTGTCCGCCGCTGAGCTCATGCGGATAACGGTCTAAATACTCTGGGCCCATATCCACAAGCTTTAACAGCTCGCGCGCCCGTTCTTTCCGTTTTTCCTCAGGCCATTTCAGCAGCTTTGGTACGAGTGAGATGTTCTGCTGGATGGTCATATGGGGGAACAAACCAATCTGCTGAATCACATAGCCGATTTTTCTCCTCAGCTCAACCGGATCCTGTTCCATAATATTTTCTCCGTCGATAAAGATCCTTCCAGACGATGGTTCTATCAGTCTGTTGATCATCTTCATCGTCGTCGTTTTTCCACAGCCGCTCGGGCCGATAAAACAGATAAATTCACCTTTGGCAATATCTAAATCAATGCTGTTCACAGCTTTTTTGCCGCCTTTATATACTTTTGACACTTGTTCCAATTTCAGCAATCCGTGCACCTCCGCAGGTTTCCTTTAAATTTTCTGAAAAGTATAATCCTTATTATAGTTTGAACTTTGTAAAATAAAAAGTTTACAATGTGTTGAAATTATATGTTATTTATAGATTATTTATTGTTATGACCGAGACGGAAAGGGTGTTCTTACAATTACGCCGGATACCTCCCACTTCCTCAGCATTCAGCTATTTTCAACACCAGGAAGAAATATGATATATTGACACCATCAATTGCCATTTGAAGGGATGATCAGCTGTGAAAAAAACCGCTCTCGACATCATTGAACATGCTGAAGAGCATCTCATTGAGAAGATTGCCGAAAATATGCATACGTTTGGAATGCCTTCAACTGTCGGACGTGTGCTCGGAATTATTTATATGAATCGAAAACCAATGACCTTAAGCGAGCTCTCTGAGGCAACGGGCATGAGCAAAACACGGATGAGCCAGGTTGTCCGGGAAATGATCGATGCCAATATCGCCGAAAAGGTGTTTGAAAAAGGCGTACGAAAAGACCTTTATGACGTCGAGCAGGATTATTATCAAACCTTCATTTCTTTATTTGCGGCGAATTGGACAAAGGTCGTGAGCAAAAACAAAGTGCTGTATAAAAAATTAAACCGGGAGCTGAGTGATCTTTTACAAAGGGACGGGCTTACCCCGGAAGCGGAAGAGAAAGTCAATCAGCTGCTGAATGAATTAAAAGAATGGCTTCATTACTATGATTGGCTGAGCAGGTTGATTGAATTTTTTGAGAGTGAGGAAGTCTTTCGGTATGTGCCGAAAACAAAAGAAAGCAGCTCTCTAAAATAAGAGAGCTGCTTTTTGCATCATGAGGTTAAGACCGGAAACATGCCTTTCAGCCCGGCACCAATCATCCCGACCGCAACCACGGCTAAGATTAATCCCATCAGTCTGGTAATCACATTCATCTCGGTTTTTCCGAGTTTGCTGCTGATAAAAGCAGAATAGTGGAAAAAGAGAAAGGTCAGGGCAATAACGGCGGCTATGCCGATCATGACAGCCGCATAATGACCAATGCCGCTATGACCGGCGGAAAGGCTCATCACTGTTGCAATCGTTCCGGGCCCAGCAATAATCGGAATGGATAAAGGTGTGACTGATATATCCGCTTTTTCCTTGCTTTCCTTATGTTCATCATGGTGAAGAGATTGCACGTGTGATTCTTTCGCATTCAATAGATTATAGGCAATGCCGAAAATGAATATGCCGCCCGCCACTCGGAGCGCGTGAATGTTGATATCAAACAGTTTAAAGATAAGATGGCCGAAAACCAAAAAAGCCGCGAGAATAAAAAAGGATAAAATAGCTGCCTTCCGGGCAATCGCTTTTCTTTCCGCTGCAGTATAGCCTTCTGTCAGCGTCAGAAATATCGGTACGTTTCCGATTGGATTCGATACTGCGAATAAAGAAATGAAGACGTGAACGATGAATGAGAACATCATATACCTCCTTGTTGATAGTCTCTGCACAGGAAATAGAATTATTCTCCACCCTTTTACCCGGAGGCGATTTCCCGGTAAACCTTTATAGCCTGTCAGAAACGCGCCATGCTACAATGAAGTGACAAATTGAATAGGAAGGACGTATGCAGATGTTCAAAAAAATTGCGGCAGATGCCTTGGGCTTATCTGATATCGGAAAAATTATCGAACCTCAGGACTATGACAAAACAGACGCAGATGATTATGTCATGCATGAAGATAATGAGAAAATTTATTTCTTGATTAAAACAAAAGCAGACGAGTATTGCTTTACGAACCTGGCCCTGATCCATGTAGACGGCGAACGCGCCACTTCCTCGAAACGAACGTTGAAACGCTATCCTTATTCGCAATATAAAATCTCTGACGTTTTTCTTGAAACTGCCGGAAAAGTGGATTTGGATGTTGAAATTAAGTTCAAGCTGGGCGGAGAACAATTCGACATTGATGTCCACAAAGATCAGATTGAAAAATTAAAAGACCTTTATAAAGCTCTTCTCCGCATCGCTGAAACAACCTATGAAAATGACATTTTAATCAATCAAGCGGAGCAAAGCTTAGATAAAGCAGTGACGATTCTTCACCATACCCGCCCTGAGCACGTCAATATTGAAACGCAATATAAAGAACTGACCGAATTCGGATTCACTTGGCTGACATCCGTTCGCTCGCAGTATCATATCAAGGATTTTGGGGATGTATTTGAGAAATATATGAATAACTAGATAAAAAAGACACAGCTGCTATCGGGCTCGTGTCTTTTTTTTGTATGAATATTGATTACTTTACAACTTTTTTCTTTTATAATAAAACTATTAGTCTATTTTCCCTATATTACAGGTAAAGGAGTTATTTTATGTATTGTCCTCAATGCGGCCATCAAACAGATGGCGGAAATTTTTGTGAGAAATGCGGATCACCGCTCCCCGGTCAATCAGGCCACCAGCATCCAGCTCAAACTGGAGCCGCTGCAAAGCAAGCAGCAAAACAGTTCGGTTCATTTGTCTTATCCGTCCTGAAACGCCCTTATCAGGAATGTAAAGCAACAGGCGGAGAGCAGTTGATCAGCGCGGTGATTACGCTGGTTCTTTTCAGTTTGCTGACCCCTTTGATGTTTTATATTCTTTTTTCAGACGGTCCCGGAAGCGTAAGCTTTACAGCAATCTTTTTAGAGCCAACCATTTATTTTATTTTATTTCTATTTGGCCTGCATGCATGCATCTTTTTCGCCCTGAAAATCGCGGGAAACCAAGTATCTTTCAAGGATTCATTCTCAAGATTCGGAGCGTTTCTCATACCGTTTACGGCTATTTTGATTCTTGCCCTTTTCTTCTTTTTATTACATACAGACATTTGCTTTACCATATTAGCCGTTGGTTTAATCGGTGCATTCTTCGCCATTCCTCCTGCGATGCTGGGCAGTTACCAGCATTCATATAAAGGGAAAATTGATGTCATTTACTCAACGATTGTGATTTATCTGATCATCTGCGTTACATTTCAGCTTATTATCGAACACTATGTCAAAGAAATTTTCCGTTATATGCTCTTTTAAAAACAACCCCATCACCTGCTGGTGATGGGGTTGTTTTATTGAATAGACGTTAAGTAAATTCTTCCGTTCTTCACTACGCCGGTGTAGGTCCAGTTATATGTTCTGAGCTTTGGACTGCCGCCTGATTTTGTGATATAGAATTCTTCATACGTCTTAATCGTGATAGCCGACCCATTTTGGCTCCAGCTTTTCACTTCATAGTTATTAAAGTCTTCTGTTGTCCCCTCTTTATTTAATTTCGACACGAGATGCTGCTGGTCGGAATAAAGGGAACTGCCTTTTTCAAGGCTGTCTTCCATCAGTGAGAAATTATTTTGATTCACGGCATCTGCCTGACTTTGCAGATAACTGCCCATAAATAATGTCACTTGTTCATCTGTAACATCGCCGCTTGCAGAGCTTTCACTGCCTTTGTTTTTCGAGCCAGCCCAGGCGGAAGTGTATGTCTCTGGTTTATCATTTTTGATTTTCTTTATATTTGTGCCTGCAGATTGGAATGTTGATTCTGCATCTTCGAAAATCCACTTTTTCTGTTTTTTATCATATGAAAGAAGATATTCATAACTCGGACTGTCGTCAGTCATTTCAGATTTTGTATAGTCGTTATACGAAGAAGACTGGTGAAGTTCTTTTCCTGTTACAGATACCTGCCACGTTCCGTCGTTTTTCTGAGAGAGGGCAAATGTGTCCAGGTCAAAATCAGTTTCCAAGTATCTATCTTTTAAGTATGAATCCGCGCTTTTCATAGAATCAACGGTGTCCTTCGTCTCTGCCTTCCAATTGGCACTTGCCTCTGTCATCTGGGCTGTATTCCCATCAGATAGAGCTTTGGAGTATTGTTTTGTTGTTTTGACAATTGTGTTCATAATCTGTTCCTGTGTATCTTGATCAGGAATTAACGTTAACTCCATTTCTTTATCATCGATCGGAACGCCGGCAGTTTTTGTTTTTCCCCACGGAAATTCTGCCTCGACTGAAGCTGTCATTGATCCATCTGTCAGCAGCGGACCGTATGTTACGGATTTGAATGGGTCTTTATGAATCGACTTGCCGTTAATCAGCAAATCTCCCTTCCCGCTCTTGATGTCATCCGCTAAGCTGAATGTCACATCGTCTGCTTCCAATGAGAGATCAACACGAAAGCTGTTATCGCCAACCGCCTGAATGTCTTCCTTTTTCACAAGGTCAACGACATCGTTTTTCAGTTTGGCTGAGACTGTATATTCGCCGGGAATGTACGGACCGAGGGTTTGTGCTTGATCTGCTTTCTTTACAGATCCGGCTTCCTCTTTATTGACATATAAATCGGTATTTTTATAATTGCTGGTCACTTCAAAATAAACAGGTGCTACCTTTAAGTCGTAATGGTCAAATACCAGCAGGCTTTTTCCGTCTTTTTCTGCGTATACGATATCCTTCTGGGCTGTTTCCTCACGGAGCGATGCAAAAAGTTCATCTTTTTTGTCTGGATGATCCTTCAAATATGTAAGAAACGGTTTTACACTATTTTTAGTGAGTTTAAGATTGTCATTTACCGGTGTAAGCAGAGTCGCGATTTGGTCCTGATCCCCATCATTTACGGCCTGTTCAAACTTGTCTACTAACCTATCCTTTGAAGTAAAATACGCTCCGGTTTTATATGCGGCGAATAATATAACGCACGCCGCGGCAATGCTGCTCCATAAAATGATGGTTTTCTTAGGGATCGGTTTTCGCGGAGCCTGCCTTGTTTCTGCAGTGCTAGCTGTTTCTTGATTTGCCTGTTTGCTACCCCCTCCGATCGGGGTGCCGCATTGTTTACAAAACTTGGCTCCTTCATTATTCTGGGAGCCGCAATTCTTACAAAAAACATGACTTTCCTCCTATTCTACTAATTTGATAACATTTACTGCTTTTCATATTTTATAATAAAACAGAATGAAATTGGGAACGAATGAAAAAATTAAATGTCTATCAGACTAAAAAGGTGGAATGAATATGCAAAAGCTCAGGATTGAATTAGGAGAAGAAACAAATGACGAACTATATGATCTATTGCTGCTCGCCGATCCATCGAAAGACATTGTAGATGAATATCTTGAGAGGGGAGAATGTTACACAGCTTGGGCCGGTGATGAGCTTGCAGGTGTTTATGTATTGCTAAAAACAAGGCCGCAAACAGTTGAAATTGTAAATATTGCGGTAAAAGAATCTCTTCAGAAGAAAGGCTTTGGCAAACAGCTTGTACTTGACGCCATCGAAAAAGCGAAGGAGCTGGGGGCGGACACGATTGAAATCGGCACGGGGAATTCGAGCATTCATCAGCTTTCCCTCTATCAAAAATGCGGATTCCGCATTCAGGCGATCGACCACGATTTCTTTGTCAGACATTATGATGAGGACATTTTTGAAAACGGGATTCAATGCCGCGATATGGTAAGGCTTTATTTGGATCTTTAATAAAAGAGCTGCCGTGGGCTACCCCGTTTTTGAGACAGGGATTAAAACACCTTTTAAACAGCCAATTGCCGACAGTTTATCGGTGATTGGCTGTTTAGTTTCGTTTGAATACGGAATATTATTATAATAAATGTAGTCTTTGACATTGCGTTCTACAATGATGGTCGAGGTTCGTTCAATGCTGTTAAGGTATAACGTTTTAGATTTTAGTGAGGAATGAAACGATTCGATGAAAGCATTATCATCGGGCGTTTCTTTGCGGGACATGCTCATAGTAATTCCTTTTTTTAACAGCTGAAACACATAAGATGTATTACAGAACCTTGATCATTTGTAACACGTAGCTCTCAGGCATCGTTGGCAGCTGATCTAGTGTGTGTAAGACAAAGTCTGTGTCCTGTTTATCTCCAATCGCAAAGGCATATGGCTGCCCATTTTTCTTGCTTTTCTTGATCTTAATCCGGCATCGCCACTGAATTTCTAAATAATACGCTAAACCATTTAATGGTTAATGCTCATTTCCTATTTTTAATAGGTCAGTGATTTTCCGAGATCCATATCGATACTTGTGCTTTAGGCACAATTCGCTAATTGTTTCTCTAAATGCCGTTTGGAGTGATCTTTCTTCAGATTCTTTTCCAACGATAATAAGACGCTCGTGAGATACCTAAATGAATACAGATATCCTGCACGCTCATTGTGCTGTGCAATTCTTCTACAAGTTCGACTGACGTTTGGCTATCAACTTCCTTTTTTTAATTCATTGTTCATTCTGTTGCCTCAGATATCTATTCTCTGCCTGCAGTTTCTCTAATTTGACGCATACTTGACCTTTTTTGTAAGTGTATTGCTTTCTAACAGACTGTTCGAACGGGTGTGTATCTCCAAATCATCTAACCCATGTCTAAACCTGTGGCTTATTCTTGATATTAAATTTCTGCATGATCTCTTTCATAAGCACGCCCGCCAATCTCATTTCTACAGCTTTCTGTTACACTTCAACTAGATAACTCACTCTTGTCACCATAGAAAAAACACCTCCAAGTCTAATGTCGGATAACAATCATCCGTATCAAACTGGAAGATGTTTTTATTTGTCTCATTTTATAGGTCAGTCTCCCTTGTTTTTTTCTAAAAGACATAAAATTGCAATGAATAATCTTTTTTTATTGGTAGGAACATCAAATAATAGATTGATACTTATTAATCCATAAAATTTCTGTTCTTTATACCATTCTAACATTAACAATTATTAAAATAAAATTGAATTTTAACGTTAATTCCTCAGTTTCTGTTTCCTACTAAAAGAGTTAATATCTTATCATTAATCTTGATGTTAAGATTACATTATACTTATTTTTTATTATTTTTGTATCTAGCATAAAAATAAAAGTCAATTAACGATCCAATCAATATTCCTAGGGAAAGACCGTACGGTAAAATATCGAAAACAACTCCCATAAAAAGACCTAAACAAAAACCTATTACTAGAAATACCGCTCCATCTCCTTTATAGTTTTTCAAATTAGACAACTCCTTAATAGTAATTGATACGCTATGTTTTTTATCTTTTCATTTGTGAACGATATAGATTACTATATACCCCTTCTAAAGCAATCAGTTCTTCATGTTTGCCAATCTCCACCACTTCACCTTTATCTAGGACAATTATAAAATCTGAATCCATAATTGTTGACAATCTATGCGCGATAACCACTCTTGTGCATCCCATTTCACTTAAATATTTAGAAATCAATGTTTCATTCACCAAATCTAATGAACTTGTAGCCTCATCTAAAATTAAAATTTTAGGGTCATTTAAAAGTGCTCTGGCTAGTACGATCCTTTGTCGCTGGCCACCTGATAAATTCATACCCATTTCTGAAATAGGTGTATTATATTTCATTGGCATGCTTTCAATTTCTTTATCAATTTGTGCTGCTTTCGCTACTTTTCTCACTTTTTCTATACTAGTATTTTTATTATTCAATGTAATATTTTTCAGTATAGAACTATTAAACAAGGTAATGTCCTGGGGTACAATTCCCATTTGTTTGTACAACTGTTTTTTATCTAATTTTTCAAGAGGGATACTATCAAAACAAATTTGTCCTTCAGTCGGATCATAAAGCCCCATTATTAACTTACTAAGAGTACTTTTACCTGAACCAGATGAACCTACTATAGCAATTTTCTGTCCTTCTCTTATTTCCAAAGAAATATTCTTAAGCACCTTTGGAGAATGTTTAGTATAAGAAAAAGAAACATTTTCAAGCTTTACATTTCCTCTTAATTTAAGGTTTACTGCATTTTCAAAATTTTTTTCACATTCAGTCTCTGTAATATCTTTAACTCTTTCTAAGTAAGAAGTAGCTAAGATAAACTGAGTATAAGTACCAAATAAAGAAGTTGTTAATCCGAAAAAAGTAACAGATAAAGAATGATATGCGATAACCTCTCCCATGGTAAATTTATTATCAAAAAATAATAGCAGTTCTAATATTAAAATAACCAAGGGAGCAATTGTTTGAAAAACCTGAGTTACTGTATTAACTATATTTTGTAAAATTGATCTTTTTTTGAATCGCTTTATTACATCATTAAAACTGTTATTCCAAGTTGAGAAAATTTCATTTTCCATTCCCGAAATTTTAATGGCTGCGATAGAAAAAATAGACTCGATTTGAATTGCTTGAGATTTACTTTGCTCAGCTACTTCATCATCGATGGCCTGTGCGACAGCAGGTCTAGTCAAAAACATGAATATCGTGTTAATTGCAAATATTAATATTGTTATCAAGGTTAATGGTATAGATTTAAAGAACATATACGCTAAAATAAAAACTACCGCTCCTAAATCAATTAGGCCAGAAATTAGTTGAGTCGATAAAAGCTCTCTGAATCCATTCATGCTATTTAACCTAAATAACAAGTCACCAGGTGATCTAAGATCAAAGAATTTAAAAGGAAGTTTTAGAAGATGAGCAAATGTGTCAACAACAAGATTTTTACTAAGGAATATATTGAGGCTTATCATTTTGAGCCCTCTAAATAAAACAAACATTCCATACAATATTGATATTAAAAATGTTATCCAAACAATATTACTTATTGAATTTAAGTTATTATGCTCAATACTTGTATCTATAAGCTTCTGTACCAAAATAGGTACATACAGCGTCAATAAATAACTTATTAGCGATAAAAATACTATAATAGAAAATAGCAATTTATAGTTTGTAATATTTTTCAATACACCAAACCATACATTTTTATCTTTTCTTTTATTAGGCGTGAAATTTTCTGAAGGAACTGCATATAGAATGTAGGACGAGAAACCTTTCCTAAACTCTTCTTCGGTTAATTTTCTTCGTCCATTAGCCGGATCTATAATATAATAAAAATTTTTTTTTGTTTTTTCAACGACTATAAAATGTTCATTATTCCAATAAGCAATAAAAGGAACATTAATTTTTTTTAATCCTGGAATAGTGGATTTGTATATATCCGCCTTAAATCCTTTATGAACTAATAAGTTTTTTAACTGCTTAATAGTAAGTCCGTCTCTTCCAGCCTCTAAAAATGATCTTAACTCAAAAAGAGTTTCGTTACTGTTATAAAAACGGATCAACATAGCACAACAGCAAAGTCCACATTCAGTTTGTTGCAATTGTTTTACGATAGGTATTCTCTTTTTTTTCTTTACTATCATTCATTGTAACTCCTTACTTCCATTGCTAACAATGAAGGATTTACAGGATTATGTAATCTTAATAAGCTGTAGCCTACGCCTCCAAGTCCGAGCATAAACGTATTTAAATCAAAATGATCCTGTAAACCTGGAATAAAACCTTTATCTCTTATATAATTAATTGCGTTTTGAGCTTCTTTAAATGCTACTTCCTGAAGATCTATGTCATTGAGAAATTCACTTAGTTTCAATAATATATCTATATTACCAAAACTGCCATGACATAAGCTATGATCGGTTGTTTTTTTAAATCCATCGGAAAGGAGCTTGCATATAGCTGAACTTAAATCTCTATCAACTTCTTTATCAATCTCTTTATCAACTACGTTCTCTTTATTCTTCAACAGGTCTTTTAAAAAAGCTCTTGATAGAGCTATACCTCCCGCACCATGACACCAATATACTGGATCAGAGTTCCCCTCTCCCACTCTCAAATCTTTCCAATTTGAGGTGTGCAAATCAAAAAACTTATTTTCTATTTTCAATAACTCTTTTCCCAAAGTCGTGTATTTTTCCTCTTTAGTAATATGACCAAGATAACAAAGAGCCCACGTAAAACCAGAATACCCATGTGAAAGCCCTGTTAGATAATTATGTTTATCATTCTCTAAGCATTGATATAAAGTATTACCTAGTTTACAACACACGGAGTTTAAAATATCTAATTTAGTTTCCTTATATAGGTTTAATAAAAAAACAATAAGACTAGATACTCCCCCTACAATATCCAATGCTATATCTCCTGAAATATTCATTTCATTTATCTTCTTAATATATTTTTTAAATTTTTCATAGTATTTATAATCATTTGTATGGGTGTATAAGTGGTAATATATATAGGATAAGGAACCTATTCCTGTAAATAGTGATAACCGGTCATCCATCTTATCATCACTCAAAAAAAGTTCTTCAATGCCTCTCATCCCTGCAAGGGCTAAATCAAAGTACTCTTTTTTACCATTTTCTTTTCCAAGTAAAGCTAAGAATAATATTACTCCTCCACCTTCATATAAGTCAAAGTTCAATGGACCCAATTTTACTTTATTATTCTCAGATATTATAGGTGCTACCCAAGTACATTTGCTTCTATCATTATTCCATATTGCTGTTTCTAAAAATAAGTCTCCTATTTCTGTTGCACACTCTAAATAATTTTTATTATTATTTCCAAATAATTTAGGACGATATTTCTTATTGTGTTTGTTTGTTTTTTTCCAACTGTCTTTTATAGTTGTAGTAAGTGACATTCGAATATAATATTGCTGTTTTTTTAAACTTGCCTTACTTATACTTTTAATTTTGTTTAATACAACATCTAGTAGACTTTCTCTAAAAAAATTTACTATACTTGTACTTTTATTACAAATCAAATCCAAAGAATTATACATTGTTGAAAAATACGGAACATCATTACACATTAAAGATTCCAACTCATATAAATTCTTCTTGCTAAATTTATCTGTTACTCCTTCCGCAATATTTATTTTTTTAAATAACTTCTTTCTTTCCTCAAAACTAGATAAATAATTTGGATGAGTGGAAGCTTCTAAAAACCTTGCATATATACTGGTAGCTCTTAAAACTTGCCTTACTTCCAGGTTGCTGCTTCCTACTTTTTTCACCAAATCATGAAAACCACTAATATTTTCTAAAACAAAATTATAACAATCTGTAAAACCTTTTAATATTTCTTCAATATAATTTTTAGGGTCTGCAGCTTTCCCATTATATGTAGCTCTGTTTTGAGTACTGTTCATTATTACTGATTTTTTAGTTAACTGAATTTCATCAGTTCCTTCGAAATCTATAATATACGATTTCCATATTTCTGATGTTTGATTTTCATCATTTGATATTCCGCCAAGGTCAAAATCAAATATAGAAGTTTGTAAATTTAATGGGAGAAGCATAGTGCCAAGAACTGAGTAATTAATATCCTCATGAAAGTTATCAATTAAATTATTATTTCTTGGTTTATATATAGAATTATTTTTTATCAGAGTCTCCAAATCAATAACAACAGGATATTCGCCATGTGCAATTAAGTTTTCATGATGCAAATCATCGCATCCTATAATATGAAAAATAGATAAACTTACACCTACTCTATAAAAATAGAAGTTAAGTTTTTCGGAAGTCTCACATTCTTTATAATCAATAAACTCTTGATAGCCATAGTCTTTATAATTAAGCGTTCTAATTTTATAAATTTTTTTTAGAATTTTATCTGAATTATTAACATAGTCAACTATACTATTAAATAAGATATCAGGAGATAAACTATGCGGTTTATATACAATTTTCCCTTGATTTGTTTCAATTATTAAGACATTTTTCCCTCCATTATGAGTGTCTCCGCTGCTAAAATAAATATTGGAGACTTCATCAAATTCAATTCTTAATTCTCTATAAATGTCTTGGCGATTTTTTCTTAAATTCTCTAGAACTTCTTTCAAGTACAAGATTTTATTAGATATTCTACTAGAAATTAAATAGGTTAAAACAGGATACTTATTCAAAATTTCAGCAACATATTCGCTCTTAAAAATTAGATTATTATAATTCTTATAGCGTAACTTTGAATCTTTTCCTTCTAATAAACCTTTTTCTTTTCTATCATTAATATCCACGATTAAAGTTCTTATACATAACTGAATTAATTCCTGGCTAAAAGCCTCTAACGCACTACTTATAATTTTTTGTTTGTTAAGTTTTAAATTATTTTCCTTACTTGCGTTTTCTAAAGTATTAAATAATCTTTGTTGATAAAAATCTAAAAAGAATGTATAAAAGTTGCCAAAGTAATCTTTGTTTTTTATTCTTAATTTTTCTACTTCATTTGTCGGCGAACTGAAATTAATTACAGCATCCCTGATGAAATTATTGTTTTCATAGCTAATATCCATTTATAACCTCTCCAAAAGAATTAATAGAGAATTGTTTGGTAAAACAATTCTCTATTAACACATTGTGTTTATTTGTTACACAGATTTGTACACGCTGATGTTGGACATGATGCTGCACTTAAAGTAACTGTAAAAGTCGTTCCAGTAAGTGCAGTTATAATGGCTGTTACCGGAGTACCTCCTCCAGTAGCATTTTCACCATTAGCTAACGATATAAGTTCATCTTCTTCAATAAAACCTGAAGCATTTTTGACCATATCTTTCTTCATAATTTTTCTCACCTCCTTTCAAGTATGACTTTGAATAAGAGTGTATAGAACTTATTCTAGCCATAAAAAATTAGGAACAATTTCCGGAGCATAATTCTTGATCATTGAGTAACCTATTCCTGATAATCCGATCATTAAACTATATGATCTAGTACAGACTAAGTCTCTCTTTCTCCATTTCATGGCCAAAACATTTTCAAATAAGTCTTGATAAGTTCTTAAACATCTATTCTTCAAATTAATATTGTTAGTTAAATCAGAAGCATAATTTAATATAGAAAGCACACCTAAATCTCCATGACAATATGTAGGGTTATTGCCAATGCCATTATGAATAGAAGAATCTATTGCAGTCGATATTTCTTTTTCAATGTACTCGTCTTCAAAACCATTATCTTTTAAAATCAATTTACTTAAAAGTATACCTGGAGCTCCGTGACACCATCCATTAGCTAACTTATCTTTATTTTCTGTGGTATACCAATTATTGTGGTCTTCAGAGTACAATCTCCTTTCAAATCTTAAGGCCCTTTGAATGACTTCCAATAATTGTTCATCATTTGTTAACTTAAAAAATTTATATAAGTATGCGATAAAACCAGAATTACCATGTGAAAACCCAGAATATGCTGCTGAAAATTTTCCTGGCCAAGATATTTGCTCCTCAAAATTTTTCGCTACACTTAAAATATGATCACAGTGGATATGTGAGATCTTTAAAATTTCCTTTTTGTTATTCTCTTCAGTAATATTTGGTATTATGGAAAGCATAACTGCTAAACTACCTAAAGAACCTCCTATTAAATCGTATACTTTATCGAATTTACCTAACTTCGATAAAACACTGATATTTTCAAGTGTGGTCTTCCTTAATTCTGAATCTTCGAATAAATTAGATAACTTGTTTAATGTATAAAAGTATCCTGAAATACCTTGGAATGCACCTATTAAATATGGGTGATCTTCTTTTATTTCAGAGATAAACTTCTGTATTGGTCTCATAGTTTCAATAGCTGCTTGTTTAAAATCTTGTCTGTTGAGGATTTCGCCCAAGTACCCTAAAAATAGAGCAATCCCTGAATTACCATTATATATATCGAATCCCAATACATTTGCATTCCAAATGTCTTCCTCAATACCCTCAAGACTAGGACCTATCCACATTCTATCTTTTTGTTTTTTATTTATACCACATACACTGTTTTCAACTATAAATTCGCCTATCTGGGTTGCTTCATCTATCCAATTTTCTGACTTAATTTTATTTAAGTTTGCAGCTTTAGAGAATTTTATATCAGTAACTTCTTTTAATCTTTTTTCATTACTAATGTAAGACATTTCAATAAAATCAATCTGTCTTTTCAAATCTTCTTTCGATAGATTAAAAATCTTTTGCTTTACTGTTTTTATTGGAGGTTCTTCCAGAATATTGTGAATTTTTCCCCCTCTAGAATCTATTAAATGTTCATGTTCAATAGAGGATCTAAAAAATGGAACGTCTCCAGTTAATAAATCTTTATATTCTGAGTTCAATATATCTTTATACTCTTGTATATAATCAATACCGATTCTATGTAAAATAATCTTACGTCTATAGGTATCTCTCATAAAATCTGGATGACTTGAAATTCTTAAAAGCTGAGTGTATAAGTAAGTAGGTCTGAAGATAAACCTGCTATTTGTTTCTTTAAAAGTTTGAGAAATTTTATCCCAGAATTCATCTTTATTTAACATCACCCAACTATATAAACTTTCAAAACCATCTTTAATTTGTCCCGTATAATTTTCTGAATATAAGTAGGACCCTGTTTTAATGGAAGGGTTATTTAATTGAGGTTTAATGAAAGTATTTTTTCTTAAAATTTTAATAGTATCTGTTCCTGCATTTTCAATTACTAATGATTTATGAGGAGAGAGTTGTTCCTTATAGGCACCTAATCCCCCTATATCTAGACTTATGTCTTTGTCTCCTACTCTCTTAGAAATTTTTGTAGGCAATAAACTTATTGACTGTACAGAGTTATCAACTAATTCAGTTGCTGTAACAAAAGCTGACTTTTTATCAATTTGGTCAACCTTTAGTCTTGCATGAAATAATGATTCTAGGTCAACTAATACTGGGAAAGAACCATGGGCTATTAAATTTTCATGATGAAAATCTACTGCATTTAGAAGATACAGTAAACAAAGAAGATTACCTGAACGAGTATAAAAATCATTTGCTTCATTTTTATTAAAACAACTTTTATAATCTATGTGCTCCATCCAACCCGAATCATTTACTGTATGTATTTGAACTCTTTTGAAATTTAAAATTCCCGGTATGTTTTTCCCATCCAACCAATATAATACTTCCTGGAAACCTTGTTCAAGCGTTAAATCTCTAGGTTTATAAATTATTTTCTTACCACTTTTAAAATATATTGTTGAAACAGATTTTCCTTTTTGATGAGTATCTCCTAGACCGGTGGTTATATTTGTTATTGCACCTAAATCGTTATCAGAGTTGAATTTAGAGTTTAATGAACTAATTTCTCGTTTTGTGTTTTTTATTATTTCCATTACATATGTGAAATAATCATCAATCGTTACACATAATAAACTTGTTAATACTTCATATTCTTTATAAACACTTTTTAAAAATGATTCATCATTTAAAGATACAGCTAAAAAATGATTTAGTCTTTCTTCCGGAGTAGTCCCCTCTAACTTCCCCTCTAATCTTGCAATATTCACTTCCAAAACAAGAACCCTAAAAGCTTTTTCAAACATTAAATCCAATATATGTTTAATTACCTTTTTCACAAATTCATCCTCATTATCTACTGCATCTTCAATTCTTACTTTTACTATGAATTCTTCAATTTTGCAGCTAAGAAAAGGAGAAAAAAAATGAAAAAATGGATTATGCTCTAAAAATTCTTCAGAATTTCTCACTAAAAAATCACTTTTTTTATGATCTAAGACTCTATCAATATCTATAATGTTTGTATTTTGCTCAATATTAGTATCGTCTCTAATTAATGAATGAATCGTCTTACCAGATACATTTAAAAAAATCTTTTGCAATTCATCTTTGTCGTTAACCTCAGGAAACATTTTCATCCAATATTGGAGATTATATTTGTTAGTTTTCAAAGTTAATGATCCTACCTTAATGATTTTTTACAAAATAGGCAGTCAATTCCACTGCCTATTTTGTACTTATTTCAGCAAGTGCCTTGACATTCTTTAGTACCTGTACAAACCTTACCTTTATTTCCAAAAACTTCACTTACTAAAATAGTCCCCACGCTAGTAGTTGTTGTATTCCAGGTATTGAAAGCTCCTGAAACTTCATGTTCTTTAATTTCTTCAAGAACATCTCCACATGGGTCTATCAAATTTAAATCTTTTGTCACTTTCAATTCTGGTGTTTTCAATATCTTTGTCTTCTTCATACTATCTACCTCCTTATTTTTTACTGGATAATGTTTCTATTAACCTGTCCAATAAAAATCTACCATATTTTCCTATAGAAAACAATGGGTTTTATGTAATTTTTTATATTTTTGAATACATAAGAATTTCTTGCATTTCACTTTATTTTATTTTTTAAAAAAGAACTCTTCAGTTTTTTGTGAATGTCACTTTTAAATGCTTTAGCAAGAAACCAAAACGATTTTCAAATTATTATTTCATTGCAAAACGTAAGCCCTACTTTTGCAAGTAAAAGAACCAACATACAGTTATGTTACATACTTTTATTTAAAGAAGTAATTATTTTCCTTTGAAGCTATAAAATCAAATAGGAATATAAGTAACTATCATTTTATACAACCAGCTACTACCTTAACTATTTATAAGTATTATATGCAGTTAATTCTGAGCTGCCGTCGACCATTGTTTTTTACCCGTAGGACTTAGCTAATTACTCTCCGTCCCTATCTGAGACCGCTGAATTACTGATATAACTATCCGTGATCACAAGATTGTTCACTTCTCGTTTTAGGGAATACTGGAGTGAATAAACCATGCTTTGACAATCCTCTAAATACTAGTTATGATCATGGTCTTACATTTATTGATTGAGTTTATTAACTTAAAGAAGTGTTCGAGTTGATGGGTCTTATTGAGTTGATACCATGAATCGAATGTATACATTTCAAACACGGTTAATTTTTTCAGTACTTCCCTCTGAGTTCGAGACAGCTCACACTTGATGCAGTAACCAGATTCCCACCAAATACCTCGGGTTCCATATCATAAAGTGGTTCTCCTTTATCATGTGGACAGATCATTTTCATATATGCCATTATTGCTTGTATGTTTTCTTGATTCCAAGCATCCGTTATTTGCTGAACCCACAGTTACACGTAAATTGTGGCAACCATCACGCAAAGTTTTAAAGCTTTGCTGGCCATTTTCAAGGAAACTCTTCACCCCAAGTATTCCCTCCAAGTAATATTAATAAATCTGTACTCTTGAGCATCCACTCATCAAGGGAGATATTCGGTTTTATACGCAGTGCTCCATCGTAGTTATCATTACTTTATTCATCCTATTGTCATGACTTTTAAAGATGCTGCATCTTTTTTGAAACTTCCCATGTTCAGTTCGGCCATTAAATATATCTAATCTGATATTGTAGGAAATGCGTAAAGATAAGCTGGTTTCGACTGTATTCAAAAACAATGCAATTGAAATCTATACAATTATTATACTCAAAAACCCTGACACTCTTGTCAGGATAAAAGAAATTCAGCTCTTTCACACTAAAAAGAGCTTGGCCGCATCTGCAGCCAAGCTCTAATATGCTTACTTGTTTAAGTTGTAGAAAGAGTTGATACCGTGGTATTGAGCAGTTTCAGCCAACTGATCTTCGATGCGAAGAAGCTGGTTGTATTTCGCAACACGGTCCGTACGAGACGGAGCACCTGTTTTGATTTGTCCTGCGTTTGTTGCCACAGCGATGTCAGCGATTGTGCTGTCTTCAGTTTCACCAGAACGGTGAGAGATAACAGCTGTGTAGCCTGCGCGTTTCGCCATTTCGATCGCATCGAATGTTTCAGTCAATGTACCGATTTGGTTTACTTTGATCAGGATAGAGTTGCCTACGCCGTTTTTAATACCTTCAGAAAGTTTTTTCGTGTTTGTAACGAAGAGGTCGTCACCAACAAGCTGAACTTTTTTGCCAAGACGCTCAGTAAGAAGCTTGTGGCCTTCCCAGTCGTTTTCATCAAGTCCGTCTTCGATAGAGATGATTGGGTATTTAGAAACAAGCTCTTCATACCAGTCAACCATTTCAGCAGATGTTTTCACAACGCCTTCGCCAGACAGATGGTATTTGCCGTCTTCTTTGTTGTAGAACTCAGAAGATGCAGCATCCATAGCAAGTTTAACTTCTTCGCCAGGTTTGAAGCCGGCTTTTTCGATTGCTTCAACGATTGTTTGAAGCGCTTCTTCGTTAGAACCAAGGTTTGGAGCGAATCCGCCTTCGTCACCTACAGCAGTGTTTAAGCCTTTTGCGCTTAATACTGATTTCAGGCTGTGGAAGATTTGAGCGCCCATGCGAAGTGCTTCACGGAAGTTAGGAGCACCTACAGGCATGATCATGAATTCTTGAATATCCACGTTGTTATCAGCATGCTCTCCGCCGTTTACGATGTTCATCATCGGTACAGGAAGCGTTTTTGAGTTGAATCCTCCAAGGTATTGGTAAAGAGGAATCTGTAAGAAATCAGCAGCAGCACGCGCACAAGCCATAGATACGCCAAGGATTGCGTTCGCACCAAGTTTGCCTTTGTTTTCAGTACCGTCAAGCTCGATTAAAAGCTGATCGATTGCGTTTTGTTCAGTTACATCAAAGCCAAGAAGCTCTGGAGCAATGATTTCGTTTACGTTGTTAACAGCTGTTAACACGCCTTTTCCAAGGTAACGGTCTTTGTCGCCGTCACGAAGCTCAACCGCTTCGTATTCACCTGTAGAAGCTCCGCTTGGCACTAATGCGCGGCCGAAAGCTCCTGTTTCTGTATATACTTCAACTTCAACTGTTGGGTTGCCGCGGGAGTCTAATACTTCGCGTGCATAAACATCAACAATGTATGGCATGAGTTTTGTCTCTCCTTTTGATTTTCAAATTATTTTTGAATTAAAGATGTTCCTGTCATTTCTTTCGGTTTTTCAACACCAAGAAGGTCTAATAACGTTGGTGCAAGGTCGCCTAGGATTCCGCCTTCACGCAGCGTAATGCCTTCTTTCGTTACAATCACAGGGACTGGGTTTGTTGTATGCGCAGTGTGCGGTTCGCCTGATTCTGTAATCAGAATGTCAGCATTACCGTGATCAGCGGTAATGATGGCATGTCCGCCTTTAGCAAGAATCGCGTCAACGACTTCGCCCAAGCATTCGTCCACTGCTTCAATTGCTTTAATTGTTGGTTCAACCATTCCGGAGTGGCCGACCATATCAGGGTTTGCGAAGTTAAGAATGATCGCGTCATGCTTGTCAGCTTCAATTTCTTTGACAAGCGCGTCTTTCACTTCATAAGCACTCATCTCAGGCTTCAAGTCATACGTTGCAACTTTAGGCGAGTTGATGAGAATACGCTCTTCACCCGGGAATTCAGCTTCACGGCCGCCGCTCATAAAGAACGTGACGTGCGGATACTTTTCAGTTTCTGCAATTCGAAGCTGTTTTAATCCGTGCTGAGATAATACTTCTCCGACTGTGTTATCAAGATTTATCGGTTTAAACGCTACATAGCCGTCAACTGTTTCACTGAAGTGAGTCAGGCAGACGAAATACAGGTTCTTTGGATAATTCTCGCCGCGGTCGAAGTCACGGAAGTCTTTGTTTGTGAACGTGTTGGAAATCTGGATGGCGCGGTCCGGTCTGAAATTATAGAAAATCACAGAATCGCCGTCTTGGATTTTCGCAACAGGCTCACCGTTTTCTTTTGTGATGACAGATGGAATCACGAATTCATCGTAGATACCATTTGCATATGAATCATCAACAACATCCAGGGCGCTGCGGTAAGATGGGCCTTCGCCGTACGCCATTGCGCGGTACGCTTTTTCTACACGGTCCCAGCGTTTGTCGCGGTCCATAGAGTAGTAACGTCCGGAAATGCTGGCGATTTCACCTACACCGATTTCCTTGATTTGATCGTTCAACTGGTTGATGTACGTTTTCGCTGTCTGCGGACCTACATCACGGCCGTCAAGGAAGCCATGGATATAAACCTTTGTCAGCCCTTCTTTTTTCGCAAGCTTTAACAGTGCGAATAAATGGTTGATATGGCTGTGCACGCCTCCGTCAGATAAAAGACCGAACAGGTGCAAGGCTTTGTTGTTTTCTTTCGCGTTGCTGATCGCGTCAAGGAATGTTTGATTGCGTTCGAACTCTCCTTCGCGAATGGCAACATTTACGCGTGTTAAGCTTTGGTACACAATACGTCCCGCACCGATATTTAAGTGACCTACTTCGGAGTTCCCCATTTGCCCTTCAGGAAGACCTACAGCCTCGCCTGAAGCAGTCAATGTTTGATGAGGATACTGGTTCCAATAGCGGTCAAAATTCGGTTTTTTCGCTAAAGCGACTGCGTTCCCTACTGTTTCGTTACGTAATCCGAACCCATCAAGAATGATGAGTGCAGCTGGTTTTTTACTCATATTGACCTTCCTCCAATAATTGAACGAATGACTGTGGCTCAAGGCTCGCGCCGCCGACCAAAGCACCGTCAATATCGGACTCTGCCATATATTCTTTAATGTTTGCAGGCTTTACGCTTCCGCCATATTGGATGCGAAGCTTGTCTGCAGCTTCTTGGCTGAAGCTTTCAGCGACGGTTTTACGGATATGCGCACACACGTCATTCGCATCTTTCGCTGTAGAAGATTTGCCTGTTCCGATTGCCCAGATTGGCTCATACGCAATAACAGAAGCAGCAACTTGTTCTTCAGAAAGACCAGCAAGGCCTTTTTTCACTTGGTCAGCAACAAGATCATTTGTTTTGCCGGCTTCACGCTCTTCAAGCGTTTCACCTACACAGATGATCGGCACAATGCCGTGTTTGAAAGCTGCGTGTGCTTTTTTGTTAACTGTTTCATCAGTTTCAGCGAACATTTCACGGCGCTCAGAGTGGCCGATGACGCAGTAGTCAACGCCAAGGTCTTTCAGAGCAACCGGGCTGATTTCGCCTGTGAACGCGCCGCTTTCTTCGAAGTGCATGTTTTGAGCGCCGACTTTTAGGTCAGTGCCTTTCACAGCAGAAGCAAGCTTTTCTAAGAAAAGCGCTGGCGCGCAAACAACAGCTTCAGCTTTGTCTGCTGCTGGAATGGAAGATTTCACTTCTTCAACGAAGCTGACAGCTTCGCCGAGTGTTTTGTTCATTTTCCAGTTACCGGCGATAATTGGTTTTCTCATCTGTTCCACTTCCTTATAGCAGTTTTGAGATTATTTATCGTTCAGTGCAGCTACCCCTGGAAGCTCTTTGCCTTCCATAAACTCAAGGGATGCGCCGCCGCCTGTTGAGATGTGGCTCATTTTGTCAGCAAGGCCGAATTTTTCAACCGCTGCCGCAGAGTCTCCTCCGCCGATGACAGAGTATGTATCTTTCGCCTCTGCCAATGCTTCCGCAACCGCTTTTGTTCCTTGAGCGAACAAGTCGATTTCGAATACGCCCATTGGTCCGTTCCACACGACAAGTTTGCTGTTTTTGATGACGTCAGCATACGTTTCGCGTGTTTTCGTACCAATGTCGATTGCTTCTAAATCACTAGGGATTTCAGAGATCGGCACAATTTTCACGTTTGCATCGTTAGAGAAATCATCTGCAACGAGTACATCTTCAGGCATGTAGAAGTTAACGCCTTTTTCTTTAGCGCGGTCCATAAATGATTTCGCAAGCTCGATTTTATCCTCTTCAAGAAGAGATTTACCGACTTCATAGCCAAGCGCTTTTACGAAAGTATAAGCAAGACCTCCGCCGATGATCAGGTTGTCTACTTTATCAAGAAGACTCTCGATTACACCGATTTTGTCTTTTACTTTCGCTCCGCCGATGATCGCTGTGAACGGGCGGTCAGGATTGGAAACCGCTTTTCCAAGTACATCAAGCTCTTTTTCCATTAAGAAACCTGCAACTGCTGGCAGATGCTCGGCAATTCCAGCTGTAGATGCGTGAGCACGGTGGGCAGCACCGAATGCGTCATTTACATATACATCTGCAAGCTCAGCAAATGCTTTTGCAAGCTCAGGGTCATTTTTCTCTTCACCAGGATAGAAACGTACGTTTTCCAATACAAGAACGTCTCCGTCCTTCATCTCGGAAATTTGTGCTTTTACAGCATCGCCGTATGCTTCATCCGCTTTTTTCACTTCTTTGCCAAGCAGTTCGCCGAGACGTGCAGCGACAGGAGTTAAACGAAGCTCCTCAACCACTTCGCCTTTCGGGCGGCCTAAGTGGCTCGCAAGAAGGACTTTTGCGCCTTGGTCTGCAAGGTGTTTGATTGTTGGAAGCGCAGCACGGATACGTGTATCGTCTGTTACTTCCCCGTCTTTCATTGGAACGTTAAAGTCAACGCGGCAGAATACAACTTTGCCTTTTACGTCGATGTCTTTGAGAGTTTTTTTATTCATGCCTAGGAGATCCTCCTTCAAAATGGTTTGCATACAGCACGAAAAACGTGAAACCGTCTGTTCAAGCGATAACTCCGCTAGGGCAGATCGCAGTCTTTTTCGGCACAGGGCAGTTCGTCTAAAAGCCAGGGCAGCGGCTTTAGGCGAAAGCGCCGGCAAAGCTGCTTAAAACGCGGTCGTTTCTCTATCACAGAGCGTTTTCTGAAAGCCGGTCTTCATGGAAAAAGGGAAAGGGAGTCCGTCCCCTTCCCTTGTCCGCTTTCATTATAGCGCTTCTATTCGAAAGAACCAAGTCAGGTCCTTTTTCAGCTATAAATTAAAGACCTTTTTTTGCGATGTAAGCTGCAAGGTCAACAACGCGGTTAGAGTAGCCGCTTTCGTTATCGTACCAAGAGATTACTTTTACCATGCTGCCTTCCATAACCATTGTAGAAAGAGCATCGATTGTAGAAGAGTTTTTGTTTCCGTTGTAGTCGCCAGAAACTAATGGCTCTTCGCTGTAGCCAAGGATTCCTTTAAGGTCGCCTTCAGCCGCTTCTTTAAGAGCTGCGTTTACTTCTTCAGCTGTTACTTCTTGGTTCAGTTCAGCAACCAAGTCAACTAGAGAAACGTTTGGAGTTGGAACACGCATTGCTCCACCGTTCAGTTTGCCTTTTAGTTCAGGAAGAACTAGAGAAACTGCTTTAGCAGCACCAGTTGATGTTGGGATGATGTTTTCAGCTGCTGCACGCGCACGACGGTAGTCTTTGTGCGGAAGATCAAGGATTTGCTGATCGTTTGTGTAAGAGTGAACAGTTGTCATCATACCGCGTTTGATGCCGAATTTATCGTTAAGTACTTTTGCAAACGGCGCAAGGCAGTTTGTTGTGCAAGATGCGTTAGAGATAACATCGTGGTTAGCCGCATCGTATTTATCTTCGTTAACACCCATAACGATTGTGATATCTTCTTCGTTAGCAGGAGCAGAGATGATTACTTTTTTCGCGCCAGCTTCTAAGTGTTTCGCAGCGTCTGCGCGTTTTGTGAAGAAACCAGTAGATTCAACTACGATTTCAACGCCTTGTTTGCCCCAGCTAAGTTTAGCAGGATCGCGTTCTGCAGAAACTTCAATTGTTTTGCCGTTAACAACAAGGTTGTTACCGTCAACTGAAACTTCAGCGTCTAATTTTCCGTGTACAGAATCATATTGTAAAAGGTGAGCCAGCATGTTAGCATCTGTTAAATCGTTAACCGCTACTACCTCAACTTCAGGATTGTTTAATGCTGCGCGGAATACGTTACGTCCAATACGACCAAAACCGTTAATACCGACTTTTACTGCCATGATTGTTTCCTCCTTTAAATAAGTGAGAGATATTTATATTGAGGGATTATTCATCCCTTAATAACTTCTTTGCGGCTCCTTCGTCTGTGACGAGAACCGTGTTGCGCGGCTTTTTAAAGTAAGCCTCGATCGCTTCGGCTTTTGATGATCCGCCCGCTACCGCAATAATATCGGGAATGGCGTCTATGTCATCCAGCTGCATTCCGACAGAATGCACTTTGTGAACCACTTCGCCGTCCGCGTTAAAATAGTAGCCGAACGCTTCTGTCACCGCGTCGTTATCATCTATTTTCTTTAAGTCTTCTAAAGGCGTGTTTCTGCGCTGAGCCATAGTTTTAGCTTCGCCGATTCCGTGAACCAGCATACTCGCTGATTTAATGGTGTTCAGCACCTCTTTGACAGAAGGCTCTTCAATAATAGATGAATAGGCGCCTTGTGACAGCTGTCCCGGAACAAACAAAAGCCGGTAAGTGCCTGAAGCCTTCTCCGCCATATGCGCGCATATGGTGTTCGCCTGGTTTTTCACGTCTTCGCCTAAACCGCCTCTTGCAGGCACAAACAAAAGCTCGCGGTTTTTAGAATCCGGCGTCATCATTTCGGCGACAGCTTCAATTGTCGTACCGCCAGTTACAGCGACGATATTTTTGCCTGAAAATCTTTTTTTCATACATGCGACAGCCGCTCTTCCCATTTCTTTTTTGACCCATGGGGATTGATCGCTGTCTCCGGATACGATAATGGCATCCTTCAGATTTAAACGTTCTTTTAATGTCTTTTCCAAAAGAGTCAAACCTAAAACATCTTTCATCGTATCTTCCAAAACAGAAAGCAGTTCATAGCCCTCTTCTGTCAATGTCATGCCGTTTGTCTTAATATCGACCAGGTTCTGTTCCTTTAAAAACTGAACCTCGCCCCTCAGCACACGCTCGCTGATTTCGAGACTGGCAGACAGGCTTCTTCGCCCGATGGGTTCTGTCAGCCTGATATACTGCAAGATTTCAAACCTCTTTTGCATAACGAGCAGAAGATCAGGCAATAATTTTTTTTGAGCTTGTATTAACTGGTTCATGACTCAAACGTTCCTTCCTTTTTTGCTGGACATTATATGTCCCGCTATGACAAAAAACGTCCCGTCATAGCCAAAAAAAATCATTTCTGCTTTCTTTAATTATTTTAACAGGGTGGAATTGTTTATTCAACTGTTAAGAGCCAATTCATCGACAATATTCGCAGAGTTTTCATGCCGCGTCGTTTTATCCAGCAATATTTTATCCTATATATCTTTATCTTATACAGAAAGCGCCAAATGGTGCATCCCAATATAAACAGCCCTTCCCGTAGAAAGGGCTGTTTCATTAAAGCGTTTTCATTTTATCCAAAGCTTTTCAATTTCCTCGAGCGATTTGTTCTTCGTTTCCGGACAGATCGTAACGACAAACAGGAAACAAAGGATGTTAATCACCGCAAAGATCCAAAATGTATAGGCGAGCCCGAAAGAATCGATCATCATTGGCACAAACTGTCCGATCGCCCAGTTTGCTCCCCATAAAAAGATGGTCGCAATGCCCGCGGCCCGCGCACGCAGATGGTTCGGGAAGATTTCAGAAATCATAATCCATGTGATCGGTCCGACCGAGACACAGAAAGCAGCGACAAAACCTAATATAAGGACGATCATCATGATCCCGCTTGTTAACTCAAAATAAAACGACGTCCCGATTAAAATCATAAAAATAGCCATAAAAGCAGAACCGATGGACATCAGTTTTTTTCGTCCGACTTTATCGATCAGCAACACCGCAATAACGGTAAAAATAACTTCTACAACCCCGACGATACAAGTTGTCACAAATCCGGCATTTTGCCCGAATCCCATCATTTTAAAGATTTCCGGCCCGTAGTAAGTAATGGCGTTCATGCCGATGACTTGGTTAAAGAGCGCCAGCAGGATTCCAATGACAAGCGCCTTTCTGAGACCCGGCTTAAACAGCTGGGAGAGCGACCCCATTTGTTCTATTTTTAATGAGTTCTCAATGTTCTTTAATTCTTCTTTTGCAACAGTTTCTCCATTAATACGTGTCAGGATCTTTAAAGCTTCATTTGTTTTGCCCGCTTTCGCCAGCCATCTCGGACTTTCCGGGACGACGAGAAGGACAAGGAAAAAGATGACGGACGGCACCATTCCATAAGCAAGCATCCATCTCCAGCCGGTGTGCACGCCCCATTCGTATGTTCCGGACCGCTGCACAGCTAGATTAATAAAGTATGTTGCGGAAATACCCAGTATCGTAAAGAGCTGATATAAGGAAGATAAACTTCCGCGTATGGCGGGCGGTGCCGCTTCTGTAATATACGTAACAGAGAGCGATGAGCCCATCCCGATTCCCAGCCCCCCGATAATCCTTGCAATGATTAAGGTGGACACGTCTTGAGAAAGTGCTGAAACGATTGCTGATATCGCAAATAACAAAGCGGCTGTCATTAAAATTTTTCTCCGGCCGAATCTGTCACTTAAAAATCCGGATATCCCGACGCCCACAACTCCTCCAATCATAATGCTTGAAATGACAAGTCCCTCCATAAACGGACTCAGGCTGTATAAATCTTTCAGAAAACCGATGGCGCCAGAAATCACTGCCGTGTCATAGCCATACAATAAGCCGCCAAGCCCCGCCGCACATGAGATCAAAATGACAAATCCCATTGAATGGCTTCTTGTTACAGGAACATTTGGTTCTAATTGTGTTGGAGTATTCTTCATTTCCCTGCCCTCCCGAATGTTGAGTAAAGCGTTTACATTATGCTTTTCAATTGTACGTACTTATATTAAAATTTAACGAAAATTACATTTAATTAGTACGTACAAATATAGAATAATCTTGTTTGCATTTTCTGTCAATGTTTTCTTACAAAGAACGCTGTGATATACTGAAATTTGTCCGTATACATTTTGGAGGAATGGATATGTTACCAAAATACGCGCAAGTAAAAGAAGAAATCAGTTCTTGGATTAATCAAGGCAAAATACTGCCCGATCAAAAAATCCCTACCGAAAACGAATTAATGCAGCAATTCGGCGTCAGCCGGCATACCATCCGCAAAGCGATCGGAGACCTCGTATCACAAGGTCTGCTGTACAGCGTGCAAGGCGGAGGCACCTTTGTCGCTTCACGCTCTGCTAAGTCAGCGCTGCATTCCAATAAAACGATCGGTGTTTTGACAACTTACATATCAGACTATATTTTCCCGAGCATCATCAGAGGAATCGAGTCCTATTTAAGCGAGCAGGGGTATTCTATGCTTTTGACAAGCACAAACAACAACCCGGACAATGAAAGAAGAGGCTTAGAAAACCTGCTGTCCCAGCATATTGACGGACTCATCGTAGAACCGACAAAAAGCGCCCTTCAAACCCCAAACATCGGCTATTATCTGAACTTGGAGAAAAACGGCATTCCTTTTGCGATGATTAACGCGTCATATGCCGAGCTTGCCGCGCCAAGTTTTACCTTGGATGATGTGAAAGGCGGGATGATGGCGGCGGAGCATTTGCTTTCTCTCGGCCACACGCATATGATGGGTATTTTTAAAGCTGATGACACACAAGGCGTGAAACGGATGAACGGATTTATACAGGCGCACCGGGAGCGTGAGTTATTTCCTTCTCCGGATATGATCGTGACATTTACAACGGAAGAAAAAGAATCAAAACTTCTGGAGAAAGTAAAAGCCACACTGGAGAAAAACAGCAAGCACATGCCGACAGCCATTCTTTGTTATAACGATGAAATTGCGCTAAAGGTGATTGATATGCTGAGGGAGATGGATCTTAAAGTGCCGGAAGATATGTCTATCGTCGGGTATGATGATTCACATTTCGCCCAAATCTCAGAAGTGAAACTAACCTCTGTCAAACATCCGAAATCAGTGCTTGGAAAAGCAGCCGCCAAATATGTCATTGACTGCTTAGAGCATAAAAAGCCGAAGCAAGAGGATGTCATATTTGAGCCTGAGTTGATCATTCGCCAGTCCGCACGAAAACTGAATGAATAAAAAAAGCAATGTATGGGTCTCCCCGCTACATTGCTTTTTTTTATAGCTGTTATCTGTTTTTCCAAACGTCAGCGATGATTTCAAACGAACGCATTCTGTCTGCGTGTTCAAAGGTTTCTGAGTTAACCATAATTTCGTCAGCCTGTGTCGTTTTGACGAAATCTTCAAGCTTCGCCTTCACTTCTTCCGGACCTCCGACAATCGTGGAGCTCAGCTGCTCATTGACCATCGCTTTTTCATACGGGCTCCAGATTTGATCCATATCCTCAACAGGCGGTTTAAGCTGGTTCGGCGTACCGCGGACAAGATCAAGAAACCTTTGATAATGCGAAGTCGCAAGGTGCTGCGCTTTCTCGTTTGTATCTGCCGCGATAATGGTGACACCGACCATCGCATACGGTTCGTCGAGCACGTCTGACGGCGTGAAGGAATTGCGGTAAAGCTCCAATGCAGGAACCGTATTCGCTGGTGAGAAATGAGCGGCAAAGGCAAACGGAAGACCTAGTTCACCTGCCAGACGGGCGCTGAAGCCGCTTGAGCCCAGCAGCCAAATCGGCACATCTATGCCCTCTCCGGGAATGGCGCGAACTTGATTGCGCACATTTCCTGACGGTTTAAAATAATTGCGCAGTTCCTCTAATTGTTCTGGAAAATCCTCCCCGCTGTTGATGTTTCTGCGGAGCGCTCTGGCTGTCAATTGGTCTGTTCCCGGCGCACGTCCAAGCCCCAGATCTATCCGCCCGGGATACAGTGTTTCCAGTGTGCCGAATTGTTCAGCAATGACTAATGAAGAGTGGTTCGGGAGCATAATGCCGCCGGAACCGACGCGGATTTTCTTCGTGCCTCCGGCAATATGGCCAATCAAAACTGCAGTGGCGGAGCTTGCAACACCTTCTATATTATGATGTTCAGCAAGCCAGTAACGGTGATAGCCCCATTCCTCTGCCCGGCGCGCCAAGTCCATGCTGTTTCGGAATGATTCTGCAATCGTTCCTCCCTGAACAACCGGAGATAAATTCAAGACAGAAAGCAAGGTATCTTTGCGTTGGTTGTTAGACATATTGTTCTCCTTTGCAAATGTGTTATCAGTAAACAGCCCAAAGCTGTCAGGTCATGATTGAAAGAACTTCTATCACACCATAACACAACTGCATTCAGGAATAAAAGAATTTGATTCGATGAAATTCGAACAATGTAAAACGAACGGTTTGGCCCGCTATTCTGCTCCAAACAGCTCCTTAGCCATCTCAATAAAGAGCTTAGCCGCCAGAGAAGCCTCCTTTAGCGACGGAACAGCAAGCTGCACATCACGGTATACCTGCGGGTCCAATTCCCGGGTCACCACATGCTCCGGAAGCGGCATCCCCGACATGGACATTTCTGATAAAATCGCGAGACCCAGGCCTTCTCTGATCATACTGATCGAGGTGTTGATGTTATAGACCGTGAAAGCTGGGTGCAGCGTAGCGCCCGCCTGCCTGAACATATCGACAAATGGTGATTCATAGCCTCCGTCACAGACGATCATCGGTTCATGGTCAAGATCTTTCAGCGTAATGGCCGAAAGACTGGCAAGCGGGTGATCGTCCCTGAGCACGACAGCCATTTTGTCTTTTTTCAAATGGATGTACTCCATCTCCTCTGTTGGATACAGAAGAATGCCGACATCTATCATCCGCGTATGAAGCCACTCCTTGACTTCATTTACAGTTCCCTCGTGCAGCACGAGCTCAAGTTTCGGATATTTTTGTTTAAATTCACTGATCAGCTTCGGCATAAAATAAGCCGAGGCAGTTGAGAATGTGCCGATATGGATCGTTCCCAGTTCAAGCCCTTTTTCCGCTGCTGCTACCTGCTCAACTTTTTCAATGCCTTTTAAGACTTCTCTGATGTGTACTAAGATCTGTTTTCCCGTATCTGTCAGCATCAGGCCATTGCGGCGGTCACGAATGATCAGCTTTACATCAAGCTCAGCTTCGATCGCAGAAATCGCATGGCTGACAGCCGGCTGTGTCATGTTCAGCGCCTGACCCGCTTTTGTAAAGCTTCCCGTTTCAGCTATTTTCACAAAAACCTTTAATTGTGTAATGGTCATAACAATTTACTTATGCTCCTTATAAAAAAGATTCATTTTATTTATCTTATGTTCTACCGTATCATATGATGGAAAAGTTCTACAAGGAGTGAATGAACAATGAAGCAGCTCTCAAAAACGCGGACAGCTCTCCTGCTCGCATTTCTCGTCATCATGTGGGGCGTCAATTGGCCGCTGTCCAAAGCCGCGCTCGCCTATTCTCCGCCATTATTGTTCGCGGGCATCCGAACGCTGATCGGCGGGCTTTTATTAGTCATTGTCGCACTGCCGCGTATTCATAAATTACGCTTAAAAGAAACGTGGCCGATTTATCTTGTTTCTGCTCTTTTAAATATTACGTTATTCTACGGCCTGCAAACGATCGGGCTGAATTATCTTCCGGCCGGCCTGTTTTCTGCAATCGTCTTCTTCCAGCCTGTTCTGATGGGTGTATTTTCTTGGCTGTGGCTCGGCGAATCCATGTTTGTAATGAAAGTGATCGGCCTCATCCTCGGTTTTGCGGGAGTAGCCGTCATTAGTGCTGCGGGCTTTGGCGGGCATATTTCTGTCATGGGGGTTCTGCTGGCTCTCGGCTCCGCAATCAGCTGGGCGCTCGGGACGGTATATATGAAAAAAACAGGCAGCCGCGTCGATTCCATCTGGATGGTCGCTCTGCAGCTGACGATCGGAAGCGTGTTTCTGCTTATATCCGGCTTTTGGACAGAAAGCTTTTCGGCGATCCAATGGACAGCTCCGTTTATCACGAGCCTGCTGTTCATCTCCGTATTCGTTATCGCGCTCGGCTGGCTTGTCTTTTTTACGCTTGTCGGTTCAGGCGAAGCAAGCAAGGTCGCATCTTATACTTTTTTGATTCCGCTCATATCAATCGTGGCCAGCTCCATTTTCCTGCATGAACCGCTCACCCTTAGCCTCTTAGCAGGGCTGCTGCTGATTGTCACGAGCATCTGTCTCGTGAATACAAAAACAAAAGCGCAGAAAGCTGCGGCGATTGGTATAAACGAGAAAGCTGCACAATAATAAAAACCCTCTTGCCGGATGCGGCAAGAGGGTTTCTTATTTACTGATGCTTGCGTCCTTTGACCAAATATGCAACTGTAATCAAAAGGTAGATCGCCGCAGTAATGCCGGTAATGACAATTGATGTTGTCATGATGACCCCGATCAGAATGGCGAGTAATGCCACAATCGCAAACCATGTCGTGTACGGGAACCATTTTACATAATAGGCCGGTGTTTCCGTTTGCTGTTTTCTCGATTTTAAATGAGCGAATCCGATGATCAGCCAAATGAATAAAACGGTATATCCCAATGATCCCATTAAATAATTAAATGTTTGGCTTCCTGCGAACAGAGAAATCAATACGCCAATATAGAGAGAAGAAGTGCACATCAGAATCGCAAACATCGGTACGTTTTTCGATGAAAGCTTCGAGAAGACCTTTGGAAGCCTTCCGTCACTTGCCTGTGTATACAAAATGCGTGATGATCCGTATAAACCTGAATTCATAGAAGAAATGATCGCCAGCAGGATGACTGCATTCATGATATGATCCGCGCCCGGAATGCCTACCATTTTAAAGACCATCACGAAAGGACTTTCCGGAACGGAATTGACTTGGTTCCATGGAATCAGGCTGACGATGATGAAAAACGGCAGCAGGTAAAACGCGACAATCCGTGTCAGTGTGCTGCGGACAGCTTTCGGGACAACCTTTTCCGGATTTTTTGTCTCTGCAAGCGTTACACCGATAATTTCTGTACCGCCGTAAGAGTAGATGACGACAAGCATCGCCGTGATCAGCCCTGTGCCGCCGTGCGGGAAAAATCCGCCGTGGTCTGTCAGGTTGGAAAATCCGGATGCTGTATGATCACCGAATGATACAAATAAGAGCAGCAATCCGAGAATAATAAAGATAATAATAACGGTAATCTTGATCATTGCCAGCCAATATTCAGTTTCGGCGAAGATTTTAACAGAAAGCAAGTTTACAATCGTGACGATAAGAGAAATTCCTAATGCCAACACCCAGATCGGGCAGCCCGGCAGCCAATATTGAATGAAAATCGCAGCTACAACAGCTTCAGCCGCAATGTTAAGCACCCACATTTTCCAGTAGATCCAGTCCAAAAAGTAAGCGGCGTAGTTTCCCAATACCTGCTGGACAAGATCACGGAAGGTTCTGGCGTTACGGTTTCGAACAGCCATTTCCGCCAGCCCCTGCATAATAAACAGCAAAATAATCCCGCCGAGCAGGTATGCGATAATGACAGATGGCCCTGCCACATCGATCGCTGAGCTGCTCCCCTTAAATAAACCTGCGCCGATTGCTCCGCCCAGCGCCATCATCATAATATGGCGGGACGTCATCGTGCGTTTTAACGTTTGATTGTCGTTTTTCATCCTCTTCTACCTCTCCTTCTCGTTTTCAAAAACAAAAAAGCCCGCCGTCTCCTACCTAATCTAATAGATAAAGAGACGACGAGCCTTCGGCTGACCGCGGTACCACTCTTGTTGATTCTTCATGAAGAATCCTGCTTTTGACCTGTAACGAAGGTTAGCCGTTAAAACATAGGGAATATTCAATCTATTCCGTTCCGTCTTACCACTCCCGGGCGAGTTCAAAGAAGAATCAGGCTGCGTCGCACCACCCCGCAGTTCTCTGTTCTGATCACTTTCTTTTACTGCTCCCAATCTATGTGTTTTAGTTTTCTGAAAAACTCAAATTTTATGATCTGAATATATTAACATAATATACGTGCTTCTCTTTTAACTGTCAATAACTTCAGAGAAAAAAGAAACTGTTATTTTGTCCCTTTTCGAATGGCTTTCCAAAAGGATTCTGACTCGTTTCCTAATGCGTAAACTGAAACACCTGCTATTTTATATTGCTTTGCCAGATGGCTTTTCGTTTGAACGGTTTTTTCGTTTTCATACCACACGACATGTTTATGCTTCTTTTTGTCAACATAAGAAAATGTCATCGAACCTGATTTTTTGTTGAATGCCGGCTTTGCTTTTTGTTTTTTGATGAGGGATTTGAGCTCATTCCATTCCCTTATTGTGCTGGCACTTCCGTCTTTTACATCCCAGTCATAGCCGTACGCAGGGATTCCCATGATGACTTTATTGGCTTTGATCTTTTTAACTGAAAACTGCAGAGAGCTTTTAATCCAGTTTGTGCTTGCCACTGACCCCGGCTCACCCCAAATGCCGTGTTCATCGTAGGTCATGACTTGTACGAAGTCGGCATATTTGCCGATTTTCGCATAATCATACGGCCAGCTCCAGTCATCATTTTTATCATCGGCGCTTTTGGCCGGAACGGATACCATTGTTTTAATATGTTTCTTGTTCAAAGCCTGTGAGACATATTGAATGAAGTTCGAGTATGCAGCGCGGTCTTCTGGATTTAGTGCTTCAAAATCGATATTGATTCCGTAATATGAGTGCTTTTTGGCCAGTGTTATTAACTGATCTGTGAATCGTTTTTTCGCTGTTTTATTACTCATGACTCGACTCGCTAAATCTCCGTCAAAATCATAAATGGCATTATTATAGTTTGAAATGACAGCCCATGTCTTGATTTTTTTCTTTTTGGCATATGTCAGCTGCTTAGTTGGGGCATCGCCAATCACATGTCCGTTTTTTTCAAACGCAAACGTATCGGTTGCGATGGCATTCATGTATGTATGATAGTTCGTGAGAGAATTGTATGAAGCCGTATCCCCAGTCGTGTAGCCTAGTGTCATTCCGGCTGCCTTCGCTTCTGTTTTTGTATACATAAACAGAACAATCGCAATCGCCAGTGAAATCGCTATGATCAGCCATTTTTTCATCGCATTTCCTCCTATTTCAAGTCATACTCTTCTCATCGGCCAAATAATTGGAAGTTGAAGTTTTTTCAAGCAAAAAGCCCGGCATATGCCTGCCGGGCTTCCTGAGTTCAGCGGTCAGAGACGAGAATATATGCTGCCTTTACAGGTCCGTGCACTCCCACAACTAAATCCATTTCAATGTCTGCTGAGTTGCTCGGTCCGGTAATGTAGTTGATACATGAAGGAACAGTGACACCGTCCGCAATGTTTTGGCGGATGATATCACTGGCTTGTGTCATTCTCGGTACAATGCTTGATTTCGGCACGATCGCAATATAAGTCGTCGGCAGAAGGCTGACAGATCGGCCGATGTCTTTTGATGAGAAGAGGACAACCGTCCCCGACTCAGCCAATGTAATTTCGCTGAATGTAATCCCTACATTGGCTTGCTCCGCTTTTTTGATATTTTCCTCGCCTTTGTCAGCATCCCACTCCCAGACCGGCGTTCCCTCGCTCGGCCAGTCCTTGGTGAGCAGGCTTTTCAGTCCGTATTCTTCAAAGCGGGGGTCCTTCGGAATGATGACAGGGCCTCCGGAAAAGCGGCTGACTTGCTCGCGCAGGGCATCGTAAAGGCCGGTTGAATCCGTTTCAATCAGCTCTGTATGGATTTTGACACAATGGTTTTTGAGCACTGTGACTAAGTCATCAGCTGAATATCCTTCAAGTGTTTTATATTGCGGCTGATGCGCCCACTCAGGAACTGCCACGCCTCCTGTTCTTCTTTCACGGCCCAGGCTGGATGCGATTCGGTTTAAAAAGCTCTCTTGATTCTGAATGGTTCCCTTTGTCATCACTGCTCCTCCTTCGTGCGTTCACTTGTTTCTCTGTCCGCAAACCAGTCTCTGAATCTCGATTTATGCGGTGCCGGGAAGTCGCGGATCTGGGTCCAATTTTTAAGCGGGCCGGGCCCTTTCGAAATTTTTTCGTCCTCTGTAAAAGGCGTCATGGCGGCCGGCGCCCATTTTGAGCCCATTTTGTAAAGCGATAAGGAGGATGCGCCAAGTCCGAATGCTTTCATTGCAAGCTTTTCACTGATCGGCGCTCTGCCTTCTTTTTCGACGATATTCTGACGATGCTTGAGTAGCAGCTCATGAAGCGGGATTTTGACCGGGCAGGCTTCTGAACAAGCAGCGCACAGTGAAGATGCGTACGGCAGCTCCTTATAATCGTCATAACCGCCGAGCAACGGCGATAAAACCGCTCCGATTGGCCCCGAGTAGATTGAGCCGTATGAATGTCCGCCGACATGGCGGTACACAGGACAGACATTGATACAGGCTGCACAGCGGATACATTGCAGCACAGACTGGAATTCCGTTCCAAGGATATTGGATCGTCCATTATCAACGATGACAAGATGGAATTCTTCCGGACCGTCCACTTCACCTTCCAGCTTCGGACCCGTCAAAGCTGTAATATAACTTGTCAGCCGCTGTCCGACAGCACTTCTTGTCAGCATGCTGACTAGCACTTCAAATTCAGAAAATGACGGGACAATCCGCTCCATTCCCATGACGGTAATTTGTGTTTTCGGCAAGGTGCTCACAAGCCGTCCATTTCCTTCATTGGTCACAAGGCTGACGGAACCCGTGTCAGCGATGGCGAAGTTACAGCCGGTAATGCCGATATCCGCTTCCAGAAACTTTTTTCGGAGAATGGCGCGCGCATGCATCACCAGCTCTTCCGGTTTTTCTGTATGTTGATAGTCCAGTCTTTCTTTAAACACATCGCGTATCTGCTCTTTATTTTTATGAAGGGCGGGCGCTACGATATGTGACGGCGGATCGTGATCATCAATCTGCAAAATATACTCGCCGAGATCGGTTTCTACGACTTCACAGCCTTCCTTCTCCAGCACCTCATTCAGATTGATTTCCTCTGTGACCATTGATTTAGATTTCACAATTTTCTTCCCGTTCTTCTTTTGAATGACATCACGAATATAAGAAGACGCCTCTTCCGCTGTTTCCGCGAAATAGACATGTCCGCCTCTTTTCGCCACATTTTCGGCAAGCTGTCCGAGATAGAAATCAAGGTTTTCAAGGACATGCTGCCTGATTTCCTCTGATAATGAGCGCCACTCCTCCCAGTTTCCCAGTTCTTCTGCTGCCTCTAGGCGCCGCGTCCGCAGACGCTCCTGTGCACCTGAAACAGCGCCTCTCATAAATTCATTATCAATCCCCTGTGATACCCGCTCTTTAAAAGCGTCAGTACCGATTTTCATCGCCATGATCCTTTCCCCCTCTGAATCCAGTTTTATCTGCTGTTGAGCACTTCGGCGATGTGCATCACTTTGACATTCTTATCTTTTCGGCCAAGCCGTCCCCCGATATTCATCAAACAGCCGCAGTCAGCACCGATCAGCACCTCTGCTCCCGTTTCCTCCACACATTCGACTTTTTCATCGACCATCTGCTCAGAAATCTGCGCCATCTTGACGGAGAACGTTCCTCCGAATCCGCAGCAGTTATGTTTGCCCGGAAGCTCTGTAAACTGCAGGCCCTTCACATGACTCAACAGCTTCATCGGCTCCTCCCGAACACCCAGCAGCCTTGTCATATGGCACGACGTATGTAAGGTCGCTTTTGTATGAAGGGTCGCGCCGACATCCTCTACTCCAAGTACGTTCACAATAAAATCTGTCAGTTCATACGTTTTATCCGCCAGCTTTTGCGCTTTATCGGCCCATTTCGGATCATCCTGAAACAGGTGCGGATACTCCCGGAACATCGTTGTGCAGGAACCGGAAGGACTGACAACATATTCGGAATCCTGAAACGTTTCGATCATCCGTTTCATTGCTTTTTTGGCGTCATTTACATAGCCGCTGTTGTAAGCCGGCTGCCCGCAGCAAATCTGCCCTTCCGGAAAATCAACCTCACACCCAAGCCGCTCCAGCAGCTCAACCGTTGCTTTTCCGACATTTGTTTGAAACATATCAACAAGACAAGTGACAAAAAGTGAGACTTTCATGATGAACCCCTCTCTCATCCCCAATATATGATCAGGTCATCTGATGACCTGAGTTAAAATAACTATATGAATATCGTACACTATTCTGACAATGGAAGGAAAGGGTTTTCTAGGGATATTTTCATTTGTGGCATATCAAAAACACTCCCGATCTTCCAGGAGTGCAGTATATGGTTAAATCCAGCCCTTTTCCTCAGCGATGCTGGCGGCTTCTGTCCGATTTTTCGCATGAAGCTTTTGGATGATTTCTGAGATATAGTTTCGAACTGTGCCTTGAGATAAATAGAGCTCAAGCGTAATGTCTTTTGTTGTCTTGCCTAAAGCCGCAAGCCTCAGAATTTCTTGCTCTCTAACGGTTAGCGGATTTTCGTCTCGCATCATATTAAACGTCAGCTCGGGGCTGAAGACACGTTTTCCCTTTACACATTTTCGAATGGCATCGGCCAGATCGTCAATTTCGCCGTCTTTCAGCAGATAGCCATGTGCACCGGCCTTTACGGCGCGTTCAAAATATCCGGGGCGGGCAAAGGTGGTTAAAATAATGACCTTGCTGACGCAGCCTTTTTTCATTAATTCCTCTGCCACATCCAGCCCGCTTCGAACCGGCATTTCAATGTCCATAATGCATACATCCGGCTCCAGCTTCAAAATAGCATGTAGCGCCTCTTCCCCGTTTAATGCTTGTCCGATGACTGTCATATCCTCTTCTAAATCAAGCAAAGATCCCAAAGCGCCTAAAAGCATTCGCTGGTCCTCAGCAATAAACAGACGAATCATTCTTTTCGTCCTCCAATCATTCTGCTTTTTTAATAAGCGGAATCGTCAGTGCCACAACCGTTCCGTTTTGATCTGAAACCGTTAATCCCCCTTCAATGAGCATGAGCCGTTCCTCCATTCCCCGCAGGCCATTCCCAAACATTTTCTCCTTCGCCGCTCCCTTTCCGTCATCCCGTATCACGATCCTCATTTTGTCAGCAAACTGAGAAATGATGATGGCACAATGGGTTGCTTTGCTGTGCTTGATAATGTTAGTCACGGCTTCCCGCATACACATACTGATAATATTTTGAGTGACGGGAGATATCGCTGAAAAGTCGTCGGCTCCTTCGTATTGAAAGGTAATGTTCCCCGCTCTTAATATGTGCTGAATGTTTACGAGCTCCTCTGTTATCGTGACCGTTCTCATATCAGAAACCAGCTCTCGAACTTGCTTGAGTGCGGAGCGTGAACTGGTTTCCATTTCTTTTGCCTCAAGCTTGGTCCGTTCTATATCAGATGCAGCCAGCCGCTGAATGAGCTGGCTTTTTAATGTAAGCAGCGACAGGGTGTGGCCAAGGGTATCGTGAAGATCACGGGCGATTCGAACACGCTCCTCTCTTTTAGAGAGTTCTTTTATCTGTTCGTTGGCTTGTGCAAGCTTATTTTCAAGCTCAATCCTCCGAAACATAGAACGAATGCCGAATGGAGAAATGAGCATAATGACGAGAAACGGGAGAACAGAAAAAAGCTCCCGAAGCGAGACCGAATTCGCGCTAAATTGGTATAGGCATGGAAAAAGCAGTATAAAGATTAAAGCGCAGAACGCACGGTTAAAATTCGTTTTCTCTTTGTAATAACCAACAAAGTTTGCCGGGAAAAAACCTAAGTATATATAGGTGATATTGTAAAACACACTATATATCAAAATAACCGCCATTTGCACGATAAGCCAATATGTAAACGAAGCTCTGCCAACGCTGCAGAATAACTGGCGATATGCCGCTACAAAAAGGAGCAGCATGCCATATCCGATCCCCTGTTTGACACCTGATTCTTTTAATAAAGAAAGGAACGGCATAATCGTATACACCAGAAAGATATAAGGGAAAAACCCGAATTCCTTCGGGAAAATAGATATTGCCTTTTTCATGTATTACACCGCTTCTTGTTTTCTTCTTATATATTTAGATAGTAGCATGAAGAGCATCATATAAGCGATTAATATCAGAATATTTTTCCAAGTCGGACTCCCACCCCGGACAAGTTCCCACGCTCCGCTCCCGAAATGATAAGACGGAAGCCACTGGCCAATGCTCTGCATCATGTCAGGCATGACCTCAAACGGCATCCACATCCCTCCGCCTAAAGCCAGCAGCATATAAAGCACATTACTGATTCCGGCCGCTGTTTCTACTTTTCTCATGAGGCCGATTAGTGTGCCTAATGCTAAAAAAGGCAATGCGCCAAACAAAATCCACAGTCCGCTCATCATCCATTCAAACGGTGACAAGGCAATATCATTGATGATTGCGCCGAACAGAAATATGACGGTAATCGATAAAACGTGAATGACACTTTGGCCGATCATCTGAGCTGATAAATAGATATGATCCGGAAGAGGCGTAAGGCGGATAAAGGCGGTCCAGCCTTGTGACCGCTCTTGTACCATTCGGATGCCAAGCGTCATGATAGAGGAACCCATCACGCTGAAGACTGTCATCGACATCAGGTAATGGGCTTCCCATGCACGTTGATCAGGGACGTTGGTATTCACTACATTTGTAAAGAAATAATAAAAGGCAATCGGCATGATCAGAGACCAAAGCACAAAGTACTTGTTCCTAATCACCCTTTTCATTTCAGCGATGCTTTGCTTTTGCAGCATGTTCACTCACATCGCCTCCCTGTTGCCGTCAGCCAGCTGGCGAAATGCCTCATCGAGCGTCGCTTGCTCAATTCGAATATCTCGTGCTGGGATGTTTTCTTGAAAGATCAGCGCCAACACTTTATCTGTATTTGATGTCTGGATGATGGTTCTCTCATGCTCATGGATCACTCTCTCGACTTCCGGGTGACAAGACAGCCTTTCCAATGATTCACTTGAATGAAGCGTAAAGGAAACAGACTGTTTTTGAATTCTTGAGCGGATTTGCATTGGTGAGTCGTCTGCAACAAGCCGTCCTTCAGTAAAAAATAGGATTCGCTGTGCGGCATCGTCTGCTTCTTGTAAATAATGAGTTGAAAAAATAATTGTTTTTCCTTGGTCCGACAGTCCGTGAATGGTCTGCCAGAATCGATGTCTTGATGAAGTATCCATGCCGACTGTCGGTTCATCAAGTATAAGCAGCTCCGGGTTCCCGGCAAGAGCCAAAGCAAAGCTCAAACGGCGTTTTTGTCCGCCGGATAATTTTTCTGCTCTTGTTTTCAAATCTTCTTTGGTGAGTGCTGTTAACGAAACGAGTTCTTTCATGGACAATGGATTCGGATAATAGCTCCGGAAGAGTTCAAGGATTTCATCCACCTTAAGGCCCGGCATGACACTTACTTCCTGAAGCATTACACCTATTTTTTCACGAACCTGTTGATCATCGGGAACCCGGTTAAATAGTTTGATTTCTCCCTCACTCGGCTTCAGCAATCCTAATATCATAGAGATGACGGTCGTCTTCCCTGCCCCATTTGGCCCGAGAATGGCTGCAATTTCTCCTTTTTCAATACTAAAGCTGATGTGGTTTACAGCGGTTTTTCGATGGAAATGTTTTGACACGTTGCTTACTGTTATTGCTTCTTTCATCACATGAGCACCTCCTGATCGTTTACATTGATTGTAAAATGACGGAGAAGACGATGTTAGTATGGGGTGTCATGATGATGAAGTGACAAATGTCATTTTCTTTCTCACCCCGGTGTCTAGGTAATCCTCCTCCTGCATCTTCCAATTCATCCATCTTTTCTATCTCCCATGTCCTCTTTCTTTTAAACTGCTGTGACATTCATAGAAAGATACACTCTTCAAACCATCCGAGTGTTATGATAGACATATTGAACTTTATATTACTCTCCGGCTGAAAGGAGCCAATCATGAACGAAGCGATTTTGTCTAGAAATCATGTGAAGGTGAAAGGCAGCGGCAAAGCATCTATCATGTTCGCACCTGGTTTTGGATGCGATCAAAGTGTGTGGAATGCCGTGGCACCTGCCTTTGAAGAAGATCATCGGGTGATTTTATTTGATTACGTCGGTTCGGGACATTCAGATTTGCGCGCATATGACATGAATCGTTACCAGACACTTGACGGCTATGCCCAGGATGTTCTTGATGTTTGTGAAGCTTTAGATCTGAAGGAAACCGTGTTTGTGGGGCACTCCGTCGGGGCCTTGATTGGGATGCTTGCATCCATCCGCCGCCCGGAGCTTTTTTCCCATCTGGTGATGGTGGGGCCTTCTCCTTGCTATTTGAATGATCCGCCTGAGTATTACGGAGGATTTGAAGAGGAGCAGCTCCTTGGCTTGCTGGAGATGATGGAGAAAAATTATATCGGCTGGGCAACTGTATTTGCGGCAACCGTTCTGAATCAGCCAGATCGGCCTGAAATTAAGGAAGAGCTTGAAAGCCGTTTTTGTTCTACTGATCCTGTCATTGCCCGCCAATTCGCGAAAGCGGCGTTTTTTTCTGATCACCGAGAGGATCTTTCGAAGGTAACGGTTCCCTCTCTTATTCTCCAATGTGCAGATGATATCATCGCACCTGCAACTGTAGGTAAGTATATGCATCAGCATCTGCCTTATAGCAGTCTGAAACAAATGGAGGCTCGCGGACATTGCCCTCATATGAGCCATCCAGATGAGACGATACAGCTGATCGGCGATTATTTAAAAGCACACGTGTGATATAGGAACGAAAGGGATAGAGGTGACCCTCTTAGATGGACAAACAATTGAATGATGCACCATGCGGTTTCCTCGCTTTGTCAGAAGAGGGGTCGATCATAGCTGCCAACCGCACCCTTATCAAGATTCTGGATTATGAACCGGAGCAGGTTATCGGCCAGCACATGAATATGATGTTGACCATTCCCGCGCAGCTTTTCTGCCAGCTTTATTTTTTTCCGCTTTTGAAATTGGAGCATCACATCGAAGAAATATACATTTCCCTGAAAGCAAGAGATGGAGAAGAAATTCCAGTCCTTATCAATGCTATTGCGAGACACGATAGCGGGGCTTCTGTCTTTGATTGTGTTCTGATTCCAATGCGAAAGCGAAATGAATATGAAAATGAGCTGCTGATAGCCAGAAATGAGGCTCAGGAAGCTTTGCTTGCCAAACAGAAAGCCAATGCGGAGTTAGAAATTGCCTTGGAAACGCTGAAAGCAAAACAAGAAGAACTTCTTGAGATCAATAAACAAAATCAACAATTTAAATTAAACACCAAAAGAGAGCTTGAACTCGCCAGAAAGATCCAGAAAAACTCGTTGACTGAACCGATTGTAAACGATCAGGTTCAGATTGACTCTTATTACAACGCATCGAGTGAATTGTCAGGTGATCTTTACGGATATTATCAAATCGATGAACACCGTTACGGCATTATTATCCTTGATGTGATGGGGCACGGAATTTCATCTGCATTGATTACGATGTCTCTTCATCCTTTGTTCCAGCGCCAGATCACGCAAGGTCTCAGCCCCGTTAAAGTTATGAAGGAATTGGACCGGCACCTTCACAGCTTGTTTCAAAATGATGAGGAAGCAAGACATTATTGCACTGCTATTTATCTCGAGATTGATATAGCACGGCAAAGAATTGATTATGTCAACGCAGGGCATCCGCCGGCACTTTGGCAGGACGATAGCGGAACTCAACATCTGCTTCACGCGACCTCGCCTCCGATCGGGATGTTTGAAGACTTAGAGTTTCAGTCAAGCAGCCTTTCATACACGGAGGACGGAAGATTGCTTCTGTATACGGATGGCGTGATGGATCCTACGGCTTCATGTTATTTATTTGATTTACTAAAGGATCATCCTGATTCGCCAATCGCTGACCTGAAGGAGAAAATCCTTACATCACTGCAGCATCAAAAGGAAGCTCATCATAAGAGTGATGACGAATGTTTTATATTAGTTGATGTAAAATAAAATGATCCATGAGACATAACAATGATTTGTTACATCTCATGGATTTTTTTGTTTCAGCGTTTCTTTGGAATATGTCCTGACTCCGCATATTGAAACACCTGCAAGGAAGGCAGCGGGTGTCCATTAAAATCAAATAAAGCTTGATTATCTACAGCACTTCCCCCATACCACTTCCCGGCGTCTTCAGGGTCGTATTCAGCAGCATAGCTGGACGCCCACCCTGACCCGTATGTTTCCCATAACACTTTGTTTTTCTCTATCTGTGTCTTCGGCCCGACTGGAATCCACGCCGGCTCCCAGTAGAAAACACCAAGTCCTGCTTTGCCCGTATTCGCCACTGCCTCCATTACATCTCTTACTGCAGTTGCCTGGCCTTGAACAGAAATTGGATATGGCAGCGTCTGCCCGCTTTTTGGTGCTGTATTTCCATGCCCATCGCCATCCTCAGCGGTATAGGTGTACGATGTCTCCGCCACCATGACTTTTTTGCCGTACGTATTGGCAACAGCCTTCAGCACGGAGGTCAAATTTTGTAATGTGCCATGCCAGAAAGGATAATAGGAGCTCGCAAACACATCATAATCCACTTTGTTTTTGCTGAGTGTTTCCGCAATAAATGAATACCTTCCAGCCGTTTCAGGATTGGTAAAATGCAGGGCGACCAAAATATTTGAATTTGTCTCCCTGACCGCTCGGCTTCCTTCATTAAATAATTGGCACATCTTCGTCCAATCAGTCTCACCGGCAAATCCTCCTGTTGTTTCATTTCCGACCTGAACCATGCCGATGTCAACGCCTTCCTTGATCATCTTTTGCAGGCTTTGTTTCGTATACTCATAGAGCTTTCCTTTTTTTGCTTCAAAGCTGAGATTCGCCCAGGCTTTGGGCACCTTTTGTTTCGCTGGATCGGCCCAGAAATCAGAGTAGTGAAAGTCGGCCAGCACCTTCATTCCGTTCGCTGTCGCTCTTTTTCCGATTTCGATGGCTTTTTGAACATCATTGTTTCCCCCGCCATACCCGTTGCCATTTGAATCATACGGGTGATTCCAGATGCGGACGCGAACATAGTTGACCCCAGCCTGTTTTAAAGTTGTAAAGATATCCTGGCGTTTTCCGCTTGTATTGTAAAAGGTGACACCGCTGTTTTCCAAAGCAATAACGCTGGATACATCTGCCCCTTTGATAAAGTCCTTGTTCATCCCCTCTACTTTTTTAACAAAAAGATCCTCTGCCCGAAGCTCTGACACGTGCTTCTCCTTCTCAATGGCAGCGGCATATCCTGTTAAACTACATGCACTCCACACGATGGCAGCCGCAAAGAACAATTTCACTTTGCTTTTCATGATTTCATCCCCCCAAGACTTAGTGAGCGTTTTCATTCTATAGAAAAAAGAATCCGCCCATATCGAGCGGAGCATCAGCCTAATGTGTGTTTACGACAATTCTCACTTCATACTTTTCCATCGTCAGGTCGCCTGACAATATGTCTCCTGTCATTATGTCCTTCACACTCTGATCAAACGTGACCAGCTGTTTTTCTTCCGTGAAATTCATGATAAAAATATAATCATTGTCCTGATCCTGCCTCGCTTGTACGGAGACGCCTTTTCCGTGCCGAACCGGAAAAACTGGAGAAAGAGACAGGTCTGTGATCAGACCCTCATAGAAATCACGCTGAAATTGATCCTCCAAACGCGCGCCGATAAAATACGCCTTGCCCTGCTGATACTCATGGCTTGTGACCGCTGGCGTGCGCGCATAAAAATCTTCTTGATACACCGCTTCCACTGAAGCTGTCTTTACATCAATCACGGTTGCATAATCCTTCATTTCATATATTTGGCTGCGGTAGCTGACAGCGTTTCGATCCTTCGGATACAGGGTGTCCGTTTCAAGAGGCTCAACTCCAAATATAGCTTGAAGATCCGGATGCCATCCGCCTGTGTATGTTAAGTCATGCTCATTCACAACCCCGCTGATATACGTCATGACTAAGGTGCCGCCGTCAGCCGTAAACGCTTTTAAACGGGAAACGGTGTCCTCGCTGATTAAATACAGCATCGGGACGATCAGCAGTTTATATGGTGAAAAGTCTTGTTCTTTCGTGATGACGTCGACAGGGATATCGTGTTCCCAGAATGTGCGGTAATGCTGCTGAAGCGTTTGCGGATAACGTTTTGTCGCCTTCGCAAACCCCTGAGCATCCTCGAGCGCCCAATGATTTTCCCAGTCATATAAAATCGCGGTTTGAGCCGGCCTCTTCGTTCCGACAACTTCGGACAGCCGTTCCAATGTCTCGCCTACCTTGGCCACTTCTTGAAAGACGCGGTTCTTCGGGCTATTGTCATGATCCACAACCGCTCCGTGTAATTTTTCTGATGACCCCCGTGATTTGCGGTATTGGAAATAGAGAACGCTGTCCGAGCCGTGGGCAATCATTTGCATGGATGACAGCAGATTCATGCCCGGGCGCTTTGCCTTGTTGACGTTATGCCAATTGACCGCGCTTGGCGTACACTCCATTAATAAGAAGGGCTGCTGCTTCAAGCTTCGGTACAGATCATTGATAAAGCCGACCTTCATCGCCAAATCAGCTGTGCTTTCCCAGTCATTGTGCCAGACAGGATAAGCGTCCCAGCTGATGACATCGACATGCTTTGCAAATTTGCTGTAGTCGAGGCCCTGATACGGGATCAAATCCGGTGTGTCAGCCATAAAATTCGTTGTGATAGGGATATCAGGCGTCAATTCTTTCAGCGGAATGATTTCATTTTCATAAAACGAAATCGTTTGATCGGTGACGAACCGGCGCCAATCTAAATTCAGGCCATGCAAGCCATTTTCACCGATCGGCGAAGGGCTTTCAATTTGTGACCAGTCATTGAACGTATGGCTCCAAAAAGGGGTCCACCACGCATGGTTCAATGTCTTGAGGCTGTTGTCATATTTCGATTTCAGCCACTCCCGGAAAGCATGCTGGCATAAATCACAGTGGCAATCTCCCCCGTATTCGTTTGAAATGTGCCACATTAACAGCGCCGGGTGATGTCCGTATCGTTCTGCTAATAAGCGGTTGATGTGCCGTGTTTTTTCTCGGTAGACTTTAGATGTGAGGCAGTGGTTGTGCCTTCCGCCGTGCAGCTGTTTGACGCGGGAGGCATTGACGCGCAAAACTTCCGGATAGGTTTGCGACAGCCAGGCCGGACGGGCTCCGCTCGGCGTTGCTAATATGACCCGGCCGCCTATACTGTGAATCCGCTCAAAAATATCATCCAGCCATTCAAATTGATATACGCCCTCCTCCGGCTCAAGTGCGCTCCATGCAAAAATGCCGACAGAAAACGTATTCGTATGAGAAAGCTTCATCAGTTTGATATCGTCAGCTAAAATATCGGGCCGATCCAGCCACTGATCGGGGTTGTAGTCTCCCCCATGGAGCATAAATTTTGCTTTTGTTACGTGCGTTTTTTCAAGCTTTGACATCACATTCTCCTCCTTGTTCTCTTAGCCCTTCGTTCCGCCTGCGGTTAATCCGGACACAAAATTCTTTTGCAGCATAATAAAGATGACGGCAACCGGTATGCTGATAAGCAGGGCCCCGGCCGCAAATGTCGTATAGCTGGCCCCCATGACATCATTCACTAAATTGAATAGACCGACGGGCAATGTATATGATTCAGGCGTTCTCAATATGGTTGAGGACAGCACAAAATCTCCGAGCGGACCGGTAAAGCCGTTCATGGCCACGACTGCCGCCATCGGTTTTGATAATGGCAGAATGATCTGGAAGAAGATTCTGGTGCTGCTGGCTCCGTCAATCTTGGCGCTTTCGTCTAAATCCATCGGAATGGAATCCATGTACCCTTTCATCAAATACGTATTCATCGGGATCAGGCCGCCGATATAAAGCAAGATTAGCAGCCAGTGGCTATTGATCATTCCCAAGATTTGCGCCAGCACAAACAAGGCAATTAAAGCTGAAAACTGAGGAATCATCTGCAGCAATAAAAAGAGCGTTAAAGCGTATTTCCTGCCTTTGAAGCGAAAGCGCGAAAACGCATAGGCCGTAAACGTCACACAGAGCAAAGACCCTGCCATTGTAAACAGGCTGATCTTCATTGAGTTGACATACCACTGCACATATTGAAGGCTTTCTTTGCCCGCAAATAATTCCTTGTAATGGTCGAATGTCGGATGCTTCGGAATGATGGATGTACTGATTAAGCTGTTGCCGGGATTAAAGCTTGCGCCTGCCGTCCAAAGGAGAGGATAAACAATGATGACCGCCATAAAGGCTAGCAACAAGTAAGAGAAAAGGAGACGGATATATTTTCTGACCTTCATATCTGCCAGCATGCCTTATGCCTCCTCTTTAAAAGACTTTGTCTGTCTGAACTGCCACAATGCGATGGAGATAACAAATACAGATAATAAAATGGTTAAAGCCGCAGCAAGTGAATATTGGCTTGACTGCATTGTCAATTTATAAATCCATGAAACGAGGATATCTGTCCCGCCGGCTGTTGATCCGGTTACAGCCGGACCTCCGCCATTGAATAGATAGATAATATTAAAGTTATTAAAATTAAACGTAAACTGGGTAATGATAATCGGAGCCATTGCAATGAACACCATCGGAAGCGTGATGTATCTCAGCTTTGAAAAGACAGAAGCGCCATCAATCGTAGCTGCTTCATACAGATCGTCCGGGATGGATTGCAATACGCCTGTTGAGACGAGAAAGATGTACGGAAATCCGAGCCAGCCCTGCATGAGAATCAATGCAAGCCTCGACCAATTGGCATCTGTCATCCACGGAAGCGGATCTATCCCGAAGAAAGCCAAGATGTCGTGATTCATCGCACCGAAGCTATCATTAAACAGTCCCGCAAAAATTAAAATCGTCACAAAACCGGGAACGGCCCATGGCAAAATCAGAATCGTCCGAAAAAAACGTTTAAACCGAAGGTCTTTCTGGTTAACAATGATCGCGAGAAAAATCCCCAAGCTGACTTGCAGTGTGGATGCAGCAAGTGTCCAAACCACCGTCCAAGCCAGTACATCAAAAAAAGTCGACCTCCAAATATCAACTGTGAAAATATTTGCGAACGTTTGAAAACCGACCCAATCAATTAATTTTGCAGGAGGAGAATGATACAAATCATAGTTTGTAAACGCTAATGCAAAGCTGAATAAGATAGGAAAGATCACGGCGAAAATTAAAATAAACAACGATGGGCCGCTGACGACATAAGGATAGCCCTCAGAAATGATATGCTGGTATTGTTCCTTTAAGGAACTTAATGGCTTATTTTCATCACGCTGTTTTCCGCTTTGGAACGCATCGCGAAGATTTACATAATACACCGCAAGGCCAAAGCAGGTCACGATGACAGCAATAATCCCTTCCGCCAGCAGAAAAACGGAATTATCCCGCGGCACTTCTGTTCCCAGTGTAAAGATTCCCCAAAACCCCATATTGAGCAGATCTCCAAAGACCGCAAAAAACGATGCGCCTAAGAAAAGAAAGACAATACCTTTTATCCATTGCTTGTTATAAAATTGCCCGAGTCCCGGAATGATAGAAAGCAACAAAGCGACTTGACGATGCTGCACCGTTTTCACCTCTCTTACAATACAAATCTAGCTTTCTCTTTATTTTCCGCTGTGCTTTGCCTTAATTTGTCCTTTGGCCGTTTCAGCTGCTTGATCCAATGCTTGTTTCGGATCTGCCTTCCCTGTTGCAACCGTCTGTAATGCTGAATCAGCCGGCGTCCATATTTCATTCATTTCCGGAATATTTGGTGTTGGCTCTGAGAAACGGGATTGTTCAGTAACAGCCCGTGCCGCCCCGCTTTTCATAATAGCCGGGTCATTGGCTAGGGATTTCACAGCAGGAACTTCTTTCGTTTCTTCATATCGTGTTTTAGAATTTTTTTCATTTGCCAGAAAAACGGCTAATTCTTGCGCCAGCTCTTCATTCTTTGAAAATGCACTAACGTTGTAGCTTTTGACGCCGATAAAGGAGCTCATGTTTTTCCCATTTTCCAGCTTCGGCAGTTTCGTAATGCCATAATTGATTCCTGCTTTCGAAAAAGCTTCTACATTCCATGGCCCAGAGATAATTGCGGCGGCTTTTCCTTCTGTGAACAGCGACTCCAATACGTTAATCCCTTGTTCTCCAATAATGCCAGCCGGGAACAGGCCATCTTTGTAAAACTTCTGAATCAGCGCCGCACCTTTGACAGCTCCTTCATTATTGATTCCAATGTCTGACGGGTTATAGCTCCCATCTTTGGCCTTTCCAAAAATGTATCCGCCATATCCGCTCATCACACTTTCTGCATAATAAATTTGATCAAATAGGGCTAAAAAGCCAAATTTGCTGCCATTAGCAGTCTTTTTGGAATAGTCGTACCACTCTTCCAGCGTTTTGGGCAATTCCTTTTCGGAGATGAGATCTTTGTTGTAAAAAAGGACAGTCGTTTCGACCGCTTTTGGCAGTCCATAAAGCTTTTGATCTACCATTTGAGACTGAATGGAAGCGTCAGTATAAAGTGATTGAACGTCTTTTTTGACATGTAATTCCTTGAGTAATCCTTCCGTGACAGCGGTTCCGATTTGGTCCCCTGGCATTGTTAACACGTCAGGGCCTGTGCCGGCCGGTCCGTCCATTCGCAAATCTTCAATCTGCTTGGCATACGGTTTTTCAACGACTTTGACCTTCACATCATGCTCTTTTTCAAACGCAGCAACGGCGTCTTTAATGCCGATGCTCTTTTCTTTATCCTCCCATACAACAAGCTCTGACCCTTTTGAACTCGATTTGGCGCTGCTGCTTTCCTTTGGGCCGCAAGCCGCCAAGGATAAACTGACAGCTGCGCAGAGCATGAATACGGAACACTTTTTTGCCATTTTCATTGATTGTCACCCTTTCGGTAGGAATGAAAGCGCTTTAAAGATAATATAGCACGCCTGAGAAAATGTGTAAACAAACTATTTACCTCCTAGAGTAAATTTTTTTACCTAAATAAAAAATGACTTAGTGTCCTAAGTCATCCTTCATTCATACTCTTCCTGACGATTAATTCTGCGCCCACATATAATGTTTTTACCGTTCTTCTCTTGTCCTGCACTTGTTCAAGCAGTAATTGAACAGCATTTTTACATAATTCATGTATATCAATATGAAACGTCGTCAGAGGAGGCGAGACATACTTCGCGAAGCTGATGTTGTTGATACTCACAATGCTTACCCTGTTTGGTATAGCAATTCCTTTTTCGTTCAGGGCTTGCAGACAGCCCACTGCAATCGGGTCCGCTGCAATCATAAAAGCAGTCGGAAGCTGATCGCCTAATATGTCGATCGCTGCTGACATCAGGCGGTAGCCGTTTTCTACAGAGAATCCGCGATGACAGAAAATATAGCGCTCGTCCAGCATGGCTTTTTCCCTCATATAGGATCTGAAGGTTTGTTCACGGATGTCCATTTCGTCCTGATTGGTATTCGGATTTTTGTATGTGCCGCCGATAAAACCGATGCTCTTATGCCCCTTCTCAGTCAGGATGTTTACCGTCTTCTTTGTCATTTGTGCCAAATCGGGCCTTACCGAATCAAAATGATCGGGATCAGGAGTTGAATCGATGAACACGCCATTTTCAGTGAGATTTCTGAGGAAAGCCAGCTCTTCATCTGAAAATGTGCCAACGGCAATAAACCCTTCCGTATGTTCAGGAATGCTCTCGATTCCATCCGCTATTTTATAAGTGGTCATATCGACATTGAATGCTTTCGCCAGTTTCTCTACTTCTAATCTCATCGTTTTAAAATAGACATCTTCTAATTCTTCTTTATCTGTCAGCCAATATAAAAACGCAATATGTTTCACCAGCGGCCTTACTGTTTTTTTGCGGTAATTGAGCTTTTCCGCCGCTTCATAGATTTTCTCCCGTGTCTCATCAGGAACAGAAAGGCTTTCATCGTTATTTAAAACGCGGGAAACGGTTGAGATTGAAAATCCCGCTTCCTGCGCGATATCTTTAATTGTCGCCATTGTATCTGCCTCCATTATTCAGCTCGGATTGTTTTAGTAAAATATTTTACTTTATTTTTCACAAATGTCAAGTGCACAAAGCCCTCTGGCTTCCATGTAAAAAGACTGAACCATTTGCGGCTCAGTCTCAGTTGTTCGTATCATTCGGAACCGGCGGAATTGCCCGGGAAATGAGTTGGTTATTGCACATTTTCCTCGAAATATCCCGAAAGCACATCTTCCACATTCGTCAAATGCGCCAGCATGGCGGCTTCCGCCTGTACACCGTTCCCGGCAGCCACAGCATTGTAAATCCGTTCGTGCTCCTCATACAGCCGCTGAACGGAGGTCTTCTTGGAAAACAGCCAGATTTTCCTCGTTTCCCTCATTGTTTCCAGCAGCAATGATGACACGTGATTCATCAAGTGTTTAAGAAGTTCATTTTGAGAAGCGTCCGCAAGCGCAAGATGAAATGCAAAGTCTGCTTTCTCTCCCAGCTCATCGTCCGCTTCAATGCTGCCCATTTCCTTTAGTGCATCCTGAATTCTTTCGAGATCTGCTTCTGTCCTTTTTTCAGCCGCTAGTGAAGCCACGCCGATTTCAAGCAGTTTTCTGACCTCGAGCAGCTGCTTGACGTCCTCTTTTTTCATCAGAAGGGCCGCTGAGAGCGGCTGAGAGATTTGATTGAGCTCAAATTCCTTCAGATACGTGCCTTCTCCCTGTTTCATTTCGACAAGCCCCATCGCCTTTAGCGCAGAAAGTGCTTCGCGAACCGCTGAACGGCTGACTTGAAAGCTCTCAGCAAGCGCCTGAACAGAGTCCAGTTTATCCCCCGGCTTCAATTCGCCGTTTTTGATCATATCTAATAGGGCATCCGCTACTTCTTCATATATTTTTTTTGTTTTAATCTGTTTGTATTTCAATGCAATTCACCCCGTAACTTGTAGGTCTGGCTGTTTACGATCTATTATACTCTGTTTTGTGGGCCGCCAAAAGATTTTGACTATTTTGTCAAAAAGTCTTGTACTTTGATTTTTTTCAAAATATAATGCTAGGTAACTGGTCTTATTACCCAGTCATCAGATGATCATATCATCTATAGAAACCGCTTACATATGGCGCCAGTTTATGTTTCAAGGAGGGGTTTGGGATGCAATGGACACAGGCATATACGCCTATAGGGGGAAATTTGCTATTATCAGCGCTTGCCGCACTTGTACCGATTATTTTCTTTTTTTGGGCACTCGCGATTAAACGGATGAAGGGGTATACAGCAGGCTTGGCCACATTGGGGATCGCCCTTATCATTGCTGTATTGGTTTATCGTATGCCGGCGGAAAAAGCGCTGATGTCCGCGACACAAGGAGCCGTATACGGATTGTTGCCGATCGGCTGGATCATTGTGACGTCTGTTTTTTTGTATAAAATCACTGTGAAAACGGGACAGTTTGATATCATTCGCAGCTCTGTTCTCTCGATTACTGATGACCGACGGCTTCAAGCTCTCTTGATCGCTTTTTCATTCGGGGCTTTTTTAGAAGGGGCAGCAGGCTTCGGAGCGCCGGTCGCCATTTCTGCCGCGCTGCTGGTCGGTCTCGGCTTTAATCCTCTTTATGCTGCGGGGATCTGTTTGATCGCCAATACGGCGCCGGTTGCCTTTGGGGCAATTGGGATTCCAATTACAGCCGTAGAAGGGCCGACAGGGATTCCGGCGATGGAGATTTCGCAAATGGTCGGGCGGCAGCTGCCGTTTTTATCCGTATTTATTCCTCTTTATTTAATCATCATCATGAGCGGGTTCAGGAAAGCCTTGGAGGTCTGGCCGGCGATTCTCGTATCCGGTGTTTCCTTTGCTGTTGTTCAATATCTCAGTTCCAATTTTTTAGGGCCTGAGCTGCCCGATGTTTTGTCAGCTCTTGTTTCAATGGCTGCACTTGCTGTGTTTTTGAAATGGTGGAAGCCGAAAACAACATTCCGGTTTGCCGGTGAACAAGAGTCGGCCGCCTCAATTGAAACGGCGCGCACAAATCCGGCGGCGCCTGCGTACAGCGGCGGACAGATTTTTAAGGCTTGGTCGCCATTTCTGCTGCTGACGGCGATGATTTCCGTATGGGGCATTCCATCTGTCAAATCTGCACTAACCGGGCATTATGAAGGCTCTGCGGTGTTCTTGAAGTGGCTGAATGCTGTTGGAGAAAAACTGACTTTTGCCCCCGGTGTGCCTTTTTTGAACAATCAGATTGTCAATGCTGACGGTACGCCGATTGAGGCGGTTTACAAGCTTGAGGTGCTTGGTTCAGCCGGCACCGCGATATTGATTGCCGCAGTGCTGTCAAAGTTCATCACGGCGATTTCGTGGAAAGACTGGGGAACCGTTTTTAAAGAAACAGTCCAGGAATTGAAGCTTCCGATTTTGACCATCGCTTCTGTCGTTGGTTTTGCCTATGTCACCAACTCCTCGGGAATGAGCACGACACTCGGGATGACACTCGCGCTGACAGGTTCGATGTTTACCTTCTTTTCGCCCGTCCTCGGCTGGCTCGGCGTCTTCATTACCGGCTCGGATACTTCCGCCAACCTGCTGTTCGGCAACCTGCAGAAAGTCACCGCATTATCAGTCGGCATGGACCCCGTTCTGTCTGTGGCCGCCAATTCTTCAGGCGGTGTCACAGGAAAAATGATTTCACCGCAGTCGATAGCGGTGGCGTGCGCCGCGGTAGGACTCGCCGGAAAGGAATCAGATCTTTTCCGCTTTACCATTAAACACAGTCTGTTTTTGCTGTTGCTCGTTTGTATCATCACCTTTTTGCAGCATCACGTATTCAGCTGGATGATTCCTTAAAAAAATCCTCCCGTCTAGGGAGGATTTTATTTATATCGCTTTCTCGCTGCCGATGACGGAATTTTCATTTGATCGCGATATTTTGCCACGGTGCGTCTCGAGATTTGGATGCCGTGTTGTTCATACAGCAAATCGACAAGCTTTTGATCTGAAAGCGGTTTTGTTTTGTCCTCTTGATTGATCAGGTCTTCAAGATGCATTTTGACTGCATAATTCGACGCATCTCCCTCTCCTGAAGCCTCGGCTTTTGCTGAGAAAAAGAGTTTCATCTCAAACAGCCCGTAAGGCGTTTGTATTGTTTTCCCTTTAATGGCCCGGCTCACAGTTGATTCATGAAGGCTTAGACAGTCCGCCACCTCTCTGAGAGTCAGCGGCTTCATTGCGCTTCGCCCTTTCAGAAAGAAATCCTTTTGGCGTGTGATCAGTTCATTGATAATTCTCGTGATTGTCTGTTTTCGCTGCCGCAGAGCGCGGCTCAGCCAGCGCCACTCCTGATATTTCGCAGATAAATAGGAGACAGTATCCTGACAAGAGCCGGATGATAAAAGCGTTCTGTACTGCGGATGCAAATCGATCTCGGGAAACGAGCGGGTATTCAGTTCCGCTGCGATGTGCCCGTTTTTTACGGTGATAAAAATGTCAGGCTCAATATACACATCTTGCTCTGGCCGGGCAAACAGAAGGCCAGGTCTAGGATGAAGAGCCGCGATATCATCTGAGATATCTTGAATGGTATGAAGCGGAATTCCTGTCTCTACTGAAAGCGCTTTCCATTTTTTTTGCGCAAAAGCATCAAAATGAGCTGAAACCAGCATTTCTGCTTGTTCATTTCTGTTCGGCAGCCGCTGTAATTGAAGAAGGATGCATTCCTGCAAAGATCTCGCACCGATTCCAGCCGGTTCTAATGACTGGAGTTTTGCCAAAACAGCCTCCGTTTCCTTAGCCGATACAGATAGGCGCCGTGCTGCCTCCTCCACATCTTCTTCCAAGTACCCGTTTGAATCAAGCGAATGAATCAGATAATTAAAAATCTTTTTTTCAGTGTTGGTCAGATTCATATCGAGTGACTGCTGTTTTAACGCATCCTGCAATGTTTTTTGCGGATTACTTAATTGAAGGCCCGCTTCCTGTGCATTCATCCTGTTTTTGTTTGTTTTATGGTAAGATAGTGGCGGTGTGTCTGTTTCCTTTCGTTCAATAAGAGGGTTTTCCAGTGAGAGCTCATCAATGTACTCGGCGAGTTCTGCCGAATGATAGCCAAGCAGTGTGATGGCCTGCCTGAGCTCCTGTGTCAGTTGAGGCTTTAATACTTGTACTTGCTGAAGTTTCATATCCATCATGCTCACTCCCCTTTCTTCATTGTACATGATTGAGATCACACCGTATACATTTATGAAAAAGGAGCTGCCAAAGAAATGTCTGAACTTTTTTCCGTCCCTTATTTTATTGAGAATTTAAAACAGCATATTGAAATGAATCAGTCTGAGGATAAAATCCACGCGATGAACAGCTACTACCGTTCCGTCGTCTCAACGCTCGTGCAGGACCAGCTGACCAAAAACGCAGTTGTCCTGAAACGGATTCAGCATTTAGATGAAGCATACAACAAAGTCAAACGTGGAGAATCAAAATAAACCTTCCGCTCACATGTGAGCAGGAAGGTTTTCCTTCTTTGAGGCGTGCTGGATGAGCCGGGTGCCTGGCACTCCTTCCATCCAGGTATGAAAGTAATTGGCGTTTTTCCCATAGGAATTATCAATGACCGTGTTTTCTTTTTGAAGAAGAGCGGACAAGATGTGTCCGTGCAGCCTTGACGTTTCCACCGATTCGTAACGGCTGAAAAACCGAATGGCTTTTTGGACGATATAATCCGAGTATTTTCCCCATATATACGCAATGGGTAAAGGGTTGCCTGCTTTTTTATTCAGGACGTTCAGCGTTTGGAGAAAAGCAATCGTCCGGCGGTCTGAAGCTGACAGCACCGTGCGCCAGTCGTAGCTTTCCGTTTCTGTGTGTTCCTGAAGCGCCTGGTTTGCTTCATGATCTGTTCGGATAAATCTCAGCTTTTGATTGGACGGCTGCTGCGTGGGAATGACGGGAAACAGCTGATGAGCCATATCAGGCAGAAGCTGAATGTGATTTTTTGAAAAATAAGCCTGTGCCGTAGCATAGGAGGCTTTTTCCCTTGTCATGATGTGAAGGTTCGCATGCTTAGAAAATATCTCTGCCGTCCGTTTGAGGTTGTCTTTGTTTTGAAAATAAATCGATTGCGGCAGGATCACAATTTTGTGGTTCGGATAGGTTTGGACGATTTTCTCTCTAAAGCCTTGATAATACGGATACAGATCCCCGAAGTTTCCGCCTCCCTGGCAGACGATGATGAGATTAGGATCCAGCTTTCGCCCGACTGGAAAATTGTCAGGATTCCAGCGTTTTCTGACCCGAATCCCGTGTTCTTTAAAGAAGGCTTCTGTTCCTTTCATAATAAATAAATCCCCTACATTCCCATATAGAGGATAGTCAGCATATATAATCTCTGATTGTTTCGGAATGACGTCGAGCAGCCCGGACAGTTTCTGTTTCAGGCTGATCATCGAATGCTTGCTGTCCATTTCTTCACCTCGGCAGTTTGGAATAAGTGCAGTAGCACTTCAATGACCCGGTCTTGCTCATCTTCTGTCATATTGGACCCCGATGGGAGACAGATTCCTCGCTTGAACAAATCTTCGCATACGCTTCCTGTATCTTCATGAGAATAAAATAAAGCCGGATCGAATAGCTGCTGGGTATGGAGCGGCTTCCACAGCGGACGGGCTTCAATGTTTTCTTCAGCAAGACATTGAACTACGTCATATGGGCTGAGCCCGTTATCAAGTGTGAGCGTGGTGAGCCAGCGATTGGATACGCCTGCTGCGTACTCCGGCATAAAGCGGACTCCGGCTATGTGACCGAGCACATTTTTGTATCTCGTGAAAATGGTCCTTCTTTTCTCCACTCGCTCATCCAGCACCTCAAGCTGGGCAATGCCGACGCCGGCTAAGATATTGCTCAGCCTGTAATTATGTCCAATTTGACTGTGCTGGTAATGAACAGCCGGCTCTCGTGCCTGCGAAGCGAGAAATCTTGCTTTTTCAATTGCTGCTTCATCATTTGAAACGAGCATCCCTCCCCCTGATGTGGTAATGATTTTGTTCCCGTTAAATGAAAAAATGCCGAAGCGCCCGAAAGTTCCGCTTTGCTTCCCTTTATAGACTGTGCCGAGAGATTCGGCTGCGTCCTCAATGACAGGAACTCCGTATGCATCACACAGGCTTACGATTTCATCCATTTTCGCACTCTGCCCATATAGATTGACGGCAATCACCGCTTTTGGCAGTGTTCCGTTTCTTTTCGCTTCCTCCAATGCTCTTTCAAGGGCTGTCGGCGACATATTCCACGTATCAGGCTCAGAATCAATAAAGACGGGCACCGCTTTTTCATATAGAATCGGATTGGCGGTTGCTACAAATGTGAAGGACTGGCAAAACACGCTGTCACCTTCTTTTACCTCAAGTAAACGCAGCGCGAGATGAATCGCCGCCGTTCCTGAGCTGACCGCAGCAGCTGCTTTTACACCGACTCGTTCTGCCAGCTGTTCTTCAAATGAATTCACGAGCGGCCCAAGCGGCGCAATCCAGTTTGAGCGAAAGGCTTCTGAAATATAGTGCTGCTCCCTGCCGCTCATATGAGGGGGAGATAAGTAGATTTTTTTATGCATAGAATCATCCTTTGTTTGATGTTTGAATGGAAGAAATGATGCGTGCCGGAGCACCGGCCGCCGTTACCCTGTCCGGTATGGGACGGATCACCGCGGAGCCGGCACCGACAATGCTCCAAGCCCCGATTGTGATCTGCGGTATGGCGGATGCACCAGTTCCGACGTGAGCGCCTTCCTGAACGGAAACCGCTCCTGACAGCGTGACACGCGGGGACAGATGAACGTAATCGCTGATTTGATTATCGTGCTCTGCCACTGCACCCGTATTGATGATGCAATGAGCGCCGATGCGCGCATCCGCCTGAATGATCGCGCCCGCCATAATTACTGTCCCTTCCCCAATGACAGCCGACCTGCTGACGATGGCTGACGGGTGAATCAATGTAATAAAATCATCTTTCCTCAGTCCCAGTCGCTCCGCCAGCTGTTTTCTGACACTGTTATTCCCAACAGCAATCAGAAACAGCACATCAGGAATGAGCCTGCGCAGTTCAGTAACGGCTTCCGGCGGTCCTGTGTACCATTCTTTTCCGCCTTCGAACGTTTTGAATTTATCATCCAGCACCGCGGCTAAGCGCGTATCTGAGCGGGCGTTTATCAGCTCTCTGATCACCTTTCCGTGTCCGCCGTCACCCACAATGGCCACGTTTTTCATGAGGACACATCTCCGCTTCCGGTAAACCGTTCCGCGGTCACATGATTCGTTTGCTGAATCCCTTCTGAAACAAGGACCTTTCGCACCGTCAAACATAAAATTTTCAAATCGAGAATAAATGATCGGTTGTCAACGTACCAAACATCTAATTCAAATTTCTTTTCCCAGGAAATCGCGTTTCTGCCATTGATTTGCGCCCAGCCTGTGATACCCGGCTTCACCTCATGGCGCCGTGCCTGTTTTTCTGTATAAAGAGGCAGATAGTCCATCAAAAGCGGCCGCGGCCCGACAAGGCTCAGATCGCCCTTCAGGACATTCAGGAGCTGCGGAAGCTCATCAATGCTCAGCTTTCTGATCAGCCTGCCCGTTTTCGTCAGCCGGACTTCATCGGGCAGCAGATTTCCCTCACCGTCCCGTTCATCCGTCATTGTCCGGAACTTATATAGGGTGAACGGTTTGCCGTGCAGGCCTGGCCTTACTTGCTTAAAGAAGACAGGTGATCCTATTTTCAGCCTGACAACGGCGATGGTGAACAGAATGATCACACTTGTACAGCACAACAAAAAAATGGCGGCCGTCAGATCAAAAAGTCGTTTCAGGATCAAAGATTCACAGCTCCTTTCGTTTTTCGAAACCGTTTTAATACCAGCTGTCTTTCCTCTTTTGTACAAACGAGCATAAAAGCGAAAACAGCGTAGAAAAAGCTGACTGTCACTCCCGCCGCTATCAATGACGGCCAGCTGTCAATCTTCACAATGAACTGAATTGCCTTACAGACCGTCCAGGCAAACACAGCGGCTGAAAGAGGCCCGATGATGCCTTTAAAGAACACGTGCTTTTTGTAGCCTGTAATGCGGGATACGTAAAGCGGCGTAAAGATGGCATTTTTTAAAATAAGAGAAATGGCCCCTGCCAATGTTATGCCGTACAGACCGAGATGAGCCGGCCCGCTCAGCGTGACCGCCAGCACCACATTCACCGCACCTAACAGCAGGGTAACAATCGCCGGTGTTTTTTGTTGATTAAAAGCGGTCCATATATAAAACAGCGGCATAAAGGCGAGGCTGACAACCAAGTATCCGGCATGAATAAATAAAAGCGGTGCTATCGACGAAAAGGACGGTCCGAGCCAGATTGTCAAAAAAGGTCCCGCCAATCCGCCCAATAATGCAGCAGGAAGTGCAAGCAAAACACCATTGAGCCTCACTGCCTTATTGGCGTAATTCATCAATCCGTCCATATCGCCTTTTGAATAATATGAAGTCATGATAGGCGCAAACAGGGATGCGACCGTTCCGGCCAAGCTGCGCAAAAGCAGCGGAAATTGGATAATCGCCGCGTATTTCCCGGATGCGGATGCCCCAAGCATCAAATTGGCGGTTAACAGATCAATCTGCAAAAAAAGCAGGACGCCGATTTGATTGACGGAGCTCCATGCGCCCGCTTGAAACAGCTCCTTGCTTGTGCGGAATGAAAGATCCTTCATACGAAACGAAAACCACGGAATCAGCTTTTTGAAGAAATAGAAAGACAGCACAGACGCCATGACAGCACCAGCTAAAGCTGCAAGCTGGATCTGCCAGATTTTCGGCGCAAAGCATGCAAACAGGAGCAGCACAGACAGCACCCGTATAAGCATTTGCACCGCCTGAATGGAACTGGTGATATAAAGGCGGTTGGCATAAAATGGTGCAGCACCGAAACCCGCCATCAGAAACGTTAAAATAAACAGCACACTGCCGATTAAAATCGACAAACGCACATCTGCCAAAAGCGCTTGCGGCACATTCATGACGCGGTCAATAAAAAAAGCCGAACCCGCAAGCGGCAGCAAGAGCAGCAATGAAATCAAAACAGAGGCCGCTAAATAATTGCTGATATACGCATTTGCTTTCTCCCGCTCTCCCCTGTGGGCAGCAACAGAAAAGAACCGAACGACAACCGAGCTGAGCGCCACGGTAATAATCGAAAAGTAATTAATCACATTTTGTGTCAAGTGAACAAAGCCAAACGCTTCCACACCAAGCGTTTTGACAATAAAAGGCGTCATCCAAACCGATAGGAAAACGGACAAGAGAAAAGCCGTGAGATTAGCGCTGAAGTTTATCGTGAATTTCATGCCTGCTTCGCACTGCCTTTCATTGTCCCCCGCTGCTCGAAAAACAGCTTGATGAGAAAAGTGAGCCGCCATTTACACAGTGCTAATACCAAACGCTCTCCTCTTAATAATTTCTCATGCTGAATCGGTGTATGTCTGACAGCCTGCCGCACCATGTCATAGGATAAAATCTGTCTGATCTTCTTTTTGATGTCTTTCGGCGAATTCTGAGAAGCACAGGCATTTGCCAAAAGCATCGGAAGCTGGTGCCTGCAAATGTACACATTCAAATCTTCTTTGCATGCGCCTGCTAAGCCATAGTGATTGTAGAATGCAATTTTAGCCTGATATTGTTTTTGAAGATGTTCATCCATCGCCGGCTTATAAGGGATTTCTGTCAGGCTGTTCGGGTTTTCACGATAGATGTACAAGCCTTCATCCAGCATTTTCACCCGCTCCGCTTCGCAAAAAGCGGACAAATTGAAGGGAGAGTCTTCAGCAAAACGGATGTCTTCATCAAACAACAGATTCGCCCTTTCAAAAAGCTCACGACGGTAAAGATAACGCCATACATACCAGATAAATCTCGTTTCGTGAGCATGTTTAAGCTGTTCAGTCATTTCTGGTTTCGTCAGCACGCGGTTTGCCTCAAGCTGCGGCGGCACATATGTCCGCCTGTCCGATGACTGCTTGTAAAAACCGCATCCGACGATGTCAAGCTGATTTTGCTCCGCTTCTTCAGTCAGCCTCTGGAACATGGCGGATGATACATAATCGTCTCCGTCTACAAAGCCGATGTAAGTGCCCCGCGCGCCCTTTATTCCCGTATTTCGCGCTGAACTAAGCCCGCCGTTTGCCTGATGAATGACCCGGATTCTCGCATCCCGTTTTGCATAGTCCTCTGCAATTTCGCCTGAACGATCCGGTGTTCCGTCATTCACGAGGATGATTTCAATATCCGAAAGCGTTTGGCAAAGCAAAGAATCAATGCACTCTTCTATAAATGGTTCAACATTATACATCGGGACAATAATGCTGACGAGCGGGGTCATTGCGCTTCACCGCTGATTTTGTCACGCAGACCTTTAAAATACACATCTCTCGGAAAGCCTGCACGGGGTGTTTCTTTTGTTAAAAGCTCATTGACTGCGGCTGTTACGCGCTCTGGCTCCGGATGTTCTATCAGCTTCATGAACGGGATGTCTTTAAGCCATTGATAGCCCTCCATCACCTTATGGTCAAAGGAGCGAATGACAACACACGGCGTTCCTGTCAGCGCGCAAAAAATCATGCCATGAAGCCTGTCAGTGACGACGGCTTCTGCGCTTTGCAGCTTAGACCACAGTGCTTCAAGTTCTTGTTCGCGTGTATCCCGGCTGACCCGGCGGCCGATCGTTGTCGTAAAGGATTTGATCTCGCCGAATTCCTCAAATAGCGCAGCCTTGACCCGGTTCCTCTGGTCCTCCTGAAGCACGCTTTCCTGATCCTCGCGCAAACACATATAAACCCCTTCGCGTTCTGCGGGGGGCTTGCTTCTGTCTAAATACAGCACCATGTCCGGCTGCTTCAAAATTGTTTTTTCATGAAAATGCTGTTTCATAAATTGATACGTTGTTTCATCCCGTGCCATGAGCAATAGGCCGGGGTGCGCATTATAAATTTTCTGTGCCCGTTTCAGCTCTTTGCGCCCCTTTTTCGTGTCAGAAAAATGAGCCGTTGCCGGAAGCTGGACAACCCGATAGTCATGGAATGTTTTAATGATGAAGCGGCGCGTCCACTCCTCATAACGGTATAAATCCCCCATATTTCCGCCGCCGATGATAAAGACCATATCCTCCGGATGGCGCGAGCGGATCAGGCTTTTTGCTGATTTGTAAATGTCCTTCATATCGACCTCGACGATGTCAAAGTCCGGGTATTCTTGCTCAAGAAATGCCTTGCTGGCATAAGCAATTGCGTGATCTCCCAAATTGTCATGGGACGGCAGCAGGGTCAGTATGATTTTTTTCTGATGTGCTGCGGCCTTTATCGGTTGATCTGCCGCTCCCAGCCAATATTGGGACGGGTATTTGACCTTTAGCAGCAGCCATTCTGCAAAATTGATTTTCAACGATTGTAACGACATGTCCTCACCCTCTGTTTCTCATTTTGTACTCGATCACCCGCTGATACACAGCCGATGCCATAGCGACGAACGGAATCATTCTGTATTTCGCCATCAGAAGCAGGCATGACCGTTTTGCGTCAAAAGGAGCGGTACCCGTTTTTGAAAGACTTTCTTGAAACACCGGGTCCGCGCATATCACGCCAACATTTCTAAGCTTTTCGAACAGCCGGCGGCTGCCGCTCGTTTTCCATTCATTCAGCATACAGATGCTGCTGTGAAGAACGATAAAGGTATCAAGCTCCTTGCGATACTCCTCCAGTTTGTTGTTCTCCTGTAAAAACGCCGCATTCGCCTCATACAGCGCAAGTCCTGATTCAAACAATTTTTTCTGATAGCGCTGCACAATGGAGGAAAGGTGAATTCGATAATGATAGAGCGGCGTTTTTACGTAGGATACTGAGCGGGCGAAAAAGTGAGCCCTGAAGCTGAAAAACTGATCCTCGACATGCTCCAGCTCGCCTCGGAGCGGAAACGACAGCCGATGGGCATCAATCATGCTTCTTCTGTACAGTTTGTTCCATGAAAACCCTCTGACCTTCCCTTCGAATAACGCCTTGATATAGTGCTCCTTCGGCTGATCCTGATAGGTTTGGGCAATGTCTGAGTCCATGGTTTTGCCAGTGTCCTCAAACTCTGCGGCGTAATTGCAAATGACCAGATCAGTTTCATCGCCTGCTGCCCGGAGCATCTGCTCGCAATAATCAGGCTCAATCCAATCGTCTGAATCGATAAACGCGATAAATTCGCCGCGTGCAGCTTCAATGCCTTTATTCCGAACCGCACCGAGTCCCTGGTTTTCCTGATGAATCACCTTGAACCTGTTGTCCATTTTGGCGTATTCTTCTGCGATATCCGGGCTGGCGTCAGCTGAACCGTCATTGACAATGATGATTTCAATATTGTCCATTGTCTGGTTCCGCAGTGATTCGAGACACGTTCTGATATATGTTTCTGTGTTATAAACAGCGACTAACAGACTAACCGCAGGTGTTTCCATAATGACCGGCTCCTCGTGCATAAATTACCGGGAAAAAATCGTTCTGTAAGGCAGAACCGATGAATCGACCGGCATAAGCAAATAACTGTAAAGAAAATAACAAACAACGATAGCGATATAGATAAGAGCGTTCGATTTTTCATCAAATATCCTGACGAAATAAGGGACTAGGATCATTTGATACAGACCGAAATAAATATTGAATCTGGCAAAAATCACGTCCTTTGTGGCCAAAAGGCCGAACAAAAAACCTAGCAGGCACAAATTGACGACAATATCAATTTGCGGCCACAGACTCCGCAGTCGTTCTTTATAGCAAAATGCAAGGAACAGCGGCAGAACCAAAACAGCGATTTTGATCACATTCATTCCATTTGTGTTCGTCATGAGCCATTTTTCATAATGGCTGTATGAGCTGTTTTCAAGTACAACGACAAACACAGAAATAAATTTTTGATATAAAAATGTCATGCCGAGAAATAAAGCGGATAGGCCGAATATCGCCGGTGACCAGGCTTTTCTTCTGACAATAAAGTACACTGGAATCATAATCAGCGCCGACGAATGAAAGAGCGAGCTGACCAGCACAATCAGGAAATATCGCTTCCAGTTCCCGCTAATGATATAACGGATCGCCCAAAACAAAACAGCTGCCACCATGTATTGCCTGATGCCGTTAAAAGATGCGTAATAATGAAAGGTTCCCAAAAATAAAAAGACACTCAGCTCAAACGGCCTGCCATAGTCGGCGAGTGTCTTCATAATAAAGCTGTAGGTCACGACCGCCACCGTAAAATACATGATTTGAGGATCTTCCGTGATGAAATTCATCAGCCAAAGGAGTGCGGTAAACCCCGGATCTGTCGCTGTTTTCGCTGTGCCGAAACCGAATATCTGCCACACATTTTGATAATCGCCCGCCAATTCGTACAACAGCGTGTACGTCTGAAAATCCGTGCCGACTCGATAGCGGAGACCTGACACGAGCACAAGTGAAGCGAGCGGAATCCAGATCAAAAGCTTATTCGGCCGATACCCCGTGGCAAGCGAATCATCACGGCCGCCGCACATTTTAGCGAACCAAGACCAAATAAATACAATCCCCATATTGACGGCATATACAATCATCGGTTATGGTCCTTTTCCGTGCTGATGTTGTATACATTCAGCAGCGCTCCTACATTTTGCTGTGCATCGTAGCCAAGTTGAGCGAGTGTTTCTTTGATGAACTCACGCTTCGGCCTGCCTGCGGCGGCCGCCCTTGCAATGGTTTCAGCCCAGACGCTGATCGGCTCAGAAAGACTTAATCTTGTGACAAGCCCGAGACCGGCGTCGACTTTTTCTGTAATGCTGTCTGAAATGATGCATGGAAGCCCCGACGCCTGCGCTTCCACAAGCACAACCGGCAAGCCTTCGTACAGAGACGGCATGACAAATACATCGAATGTTCGCATCAGTTCATGGATCCGTTCTTCCGTGCCTAAAAAGAGGACGTCTGATAGCAAATTCTGCTGCCGCGCCTCCTCCTCTATCTCCCCGCGCAACGGCCCGTCTCCCGCCAGAACGAGCTGAAAGCGAATGCCTCTTTCCTTGAGATGTGCGGCAAGCTTCAACAGGAACGCGTGGTTTTTCACTTCATGAAACCGGGCCACATGGCCAATGATGAGCCGGTCGGCTGCAATGCCGCGTGCTGCTTTTTCTTCATCAGCCGCCTGCCCATTTGGGGCGAACAACTCAAGGTCAATCCCGTTAGGAAGAAGGTGAACACGCTCCCGCTCCATATTGGACTGTCCAAATAAAAACCTGCCCGCATCCTCTCCGCAGGCACACAGCGCTGTCGCATTTGCCAAAATGAGCCGCCTGAACACGAGCAGCTGCAATCGATCCTTCCAGTTGAAGCCGGTCTTCCAAGACGTATTGTGGGAGTGGCATACCCTGACCGGCACTCCGGCGAGCCTTGCCGCAAGGGCGATAAAACCCGTTTGGAAATCCGTGTGCGCATGAACGGCGCTGAACGGCCCATTTTCTTTTATCGCGTTTCTCACATTCCTCACAAATGTAAGGGGATTGCTTTGCCCAATGCTCGGGACATAAAAAAGCCGCCCGCCTAAAGATAAAATCTCTTCATCATAAGCGCACGGATCATTTCGATACGTTAAAAAATCAAATTGCACTTTGCTTTTGTCCATCTTCCGATATAAATTCATTACCATGGTTTCCGCGCCGCCCCTGTTCATGCCGCTGAGAACATGGAGCACGCGCTTTTGGCTGCTATTCATGCTTGACAAGCCCTTCCTTTTGGTTCATCACTCTTTTTTTATGGTAGCGATTCATCACAGCTGCAGGCATAAAGGCGGGAATTAACGGTTTTGCGATATATATGTAATCAGATAAAGGAAGCTTCAAGCGTCTGCACGCCTGATAGACAAGAATGGCATTGTCGATTGAATACGTAAATGACCGCCGTTTGAATGCATCGCTGTCTTCCCTCACTTTATACAAGGCTTCCTGAAGATTATAGCCCCTGAAGCCCTCTTCAAAAAAGCGAAGCCACAAATCAATATCTTCCATTCGTCTCGTCCGCCGCACCGACCGGTAGCCTTTCAGCGTGCGGTAGGCACTCGCTCTCATCATAATCGTGCCGTGGCAAAATGGAGTCCCTTTTGCCATGATGCCCGGCTCCGGAACAGAAGGCAGAATGCGGGTGCCTCTTACGCCAAATTCATCAAACACAAGCATGCCGGTGCCAACCACCTGATAATGTCGGTGCTTTTCTAAAAACGCGACCTGCTTTTCCAGACGGCGCGGAAACGAAAGGTCATCTCCGTCCTGACGTGCGATATAATCGCCTGTCGCATGCGAAAGACAATGATTTAATGATGCGGCAAGCCGCTTATTTGTTTTGTTTTGAATCAGTTTGATGCGGTCGCTGTAATGAGCGGCATACTGCTTCGCGATACGGAGCGTGCCGTCTGTTGACGCATCATCGCACAAAATCAGCTCCCAATTTTTATAGGATTGGCTGAGAATGGATTCTATGCTTTCTGCCAAAGTGCGTTCGCAATTATAAATGCCCATAATGACAGAAACTTTCGGTCCTGAGTTCATACGCTTTTCTCCTTTGTATCCATATCCATGTACGCGGAATAAATATCTGCCATTTCTTCCACCGTTCGCGCCTCCGAGAAGCGCAAGGCTGTTTTTCGGCCTTCCTGTCCCAGCTTTCGGCAGATCTCCGGCTTATGGTAAAGCTGTTCAATCCGGCGGGCAAAAGCAGCACTGTCACCGATTTTGATCAGAAAACCGTTTTCTCCGTCGCGAATGATTTCCCGATGCCCGCGATTATCTGTGGCGATCGCCGGTTTTTCTGCCGCCATTCCCTCAAGCACATTCATGCCGAGGCCCTCTCTAATGCTGGATGCGACAGATACATCCGCAAGCTGAATCAGCTCATGTATGTCGCTGCAAAAGCCGTAAAAACAGACATTGGCGGAGGCACCAAGCTTTTCAGCTAACATTTGATACGTTTGTTCCATTGCCCCTTCCCCGGCAAACACAAGGCGGAGCGAGGGAATTTTTTCTTTTAGCAAGGCTGCGGCTTCAATTAACTGCTTCTGGTTTTTGTTCAGATTGAGCTCAGCCGGATAAACCAATATAAAATCATCTTCACGGAACCCGTGCTTTTCTCTGAGTCTTTGCTGCTCTATCGGACTGACAGGCCGGAAACGCTCGGTGTTGACGCCAATGCCGTGAATTTTCTGCGTCCTTCCGCCCGGCCTTTGAAGTCCTTTCGCCCGTTTATAATCCTCTTCATTAATCGTAATCAGGCAGTCCGTATATGCTGAAAGCCATTTCTCGACCGGATAGTAAAGAAGCCAATTTTTCATTGGTGCTCCTTTGCAGAAGTGAAATCCGTGCGCTGTATACAGCACCTTTGTTCCGTGCCGCCGTGCCTGCCTCGCCGCCAGTCTGGCGAGAACGCCGCCGACCGGTGTATGGCAATGGACAATGTCGTATTCATAAGTGTCGATCACTTTCTTCAACTGCCTATAAACGGCCAGGTTCTGAGGGTCAAAAGGTGACCTGCGAATCGGGATGGAGAATTTCTCATCTACATACGGCAGCTTGGTTTGTCCGTTCGCGGCGACATGAACCTCCCAGCCCCTTTGTTTAAACCATTTAAAATAAGGGAGGTGAAAGGCCTTAAAATGATAATCAACAGTCGCGCAAAACAAGATCTTTTTCGTCATTTTCACTCCCCCTAATGAACACTGGCAGCCGTCATTTTGTCTGATGTATTGATTGCCGCAAACAGCCTCGCTCTCAGGTCGGCTTCCGACAGCTCATGAAAATCCTCGATAAAGCGCATCAGCACCGGCCAATCACCGTCCACCGCTTTACCGATGTGAATTTTCGGAAAGATTTGTTCAGCATGGACTTCATTTTTGTTCAGTAATTCTTCATACATTTTTTCGCCCGGACGAATGCCTGTGAATTCGATTGGAACCTGCTCTGTCGTGTAGCCGGACAAATGAATGAGGTTTTTGGCAAGATCTACAATCTTTACGGGCTCTCCCATATCGAGAACAAAAATCTGACGCCCTTTCGCCAGTGCCCCAGCCTGAATCACAAGCCTTGATGCCTCGGGAATCGTCATGAAATAGCGGGTCATTGCCGGATGTGTTACTGTCACCGGGCCGCCTTTTTCAATCTGTTTTTTGAAAATCGGAATGACGCTGCCTCGGCTCCCGAGTACATTGCCGAAGCGAACAGCGACAAATTTGGTTCTGCTGACTTTCCCAAGATTCATAATAATCATCTCTGCGAATCGTTTTGTCGCCCCCATTACGTTGGCTGGGTTCACCGCTTTGTCCGATGAAATCAGCACGAATGTCTCTGTTCCCGACATATCGGCTGCTTCCGCGACATTTTTTGTTCCGATAATATTGTTTTTGACCGCCTCTTCAGGATTATGTTCCATTAAAGGCACATGCTTATGGGCAGCTGCATGATAGACAACATGCGGCTCGTATTTTTTCATCAATGTAAACATTTTATCGCGGTCCTGCACATCAGCGATTTCCGTATGGAACACAATGTGTTTGCCGAATCGTCCGTTTAGCTCTGTATAAATTGAATGAATGCTGTTTTCCCCATGGCCGAGCAGAATAATTTCCTTAGGCTGAAACGCACTGATCTGCCGGCAGATTTCTGAGCCGATTGATCCGCCCGCTCCCGTGACGAGAACTGTTTTTCCTTTGATGCGATTCGAAATTTCGCTAGTGTCGAGGGTTACCGGCTTTCTGCCGAGCAAGTCCTCAGCTTTTACATCTCTAATTTGTCCGGCAGTTCGTGTGCCAAGCAGCATTTCATCAAAATGAGGCATAATTTTAATGCTTACTCCGGTTCGCACACATTCTTTATATAACACCTGAAGCTCATGGGTGCGGAGTGAAGGAATGGCAATAATAATAAAATTAATTTTGAGCTTTTGCACCGCAGGCATGATACTTTCTTTTCCGCCGATTACGGGCAGCCCCATAATTTCTAATTTATGCTTCGTTTGGTCGTCATCAATAAAAGCGACAGGTATGATATCTGGTTCATCTTTCGAAAGCAGCTGCCTGACCATCAGAGTCCCACCTGAGCCCGCCCCGATAATCAGCGCGCGGGACGAGGCGCAGCGTTTTTTCCTGATGCTTTCGTTTAATACTCTGGATAAAATACGGGTCCCTCCAATAGACAAAAGCTGAAGCACCCAACACGCGGTTAACAGTCGGAAGAACATCGTGTGATACACAGCATACTGAATGATACCAGTCACAGCGGCTGAAAGCGTAATGCCCTTAAGCAGGACAATCAGCTCGCCAAGCCCGGTGTATGTCCACACCTGTTTATACTGATTGAACAGGAAAGCACACACATGATAGCTGAGGAGCAAGCTGACAGCGGTAAGCAGTAATGCTCCGGAGTCATAAAATTGATAGGAATCTTTTAAAAATTGATATCCTGCAATAACTGAATTTAAAACGAGGTAAGTATCCAGCGCAATAATCATTGACAGTCTTCTCCGGTAACTCAACCTTTTCCCCCCTAATTCTTTTATCGGTTTAGCTGCGGCGGTTTTCGTCTCTCCAAAAAATCGGCAGCAGCTAAACCGACAATACGTCCTATGTATATATCAGATAAGTGGGCATTTAACCCATCCTCACGCCCCGCCAGCGACGACCAGCATCTAAGGCAGCAACTTCAGCTGCCCACAGCAGAGCCGAGTGCCTCCATTGATACAGGTCAGGAGACATCACCTTTACAAAAACTAGTAGGAATAGTGTTCCGATTTTTTCATTTTCTTTTTGTTTAAAAGAGCGCCTAACAGCTTCGCATTGGATTGTTCCAGTGCATCTTTTGCTTTCAGAACGGTATCGGTTTTTGTTTTTCCGCTTAAAACGACGAGCACGCTGCCGTCTGTTTGATTTGCTAGAATCTGAGCATCTGCAACAGCCAAAAGCGGAGGGGAATCAAAGATGACGAGGCTGAATTGTTCATAGATCTCAGATATTAAATCTCCCATTGCTTTTGAAGACAGCAGTTCTGCCGGGTTTGGCGGGGTCGGCCCGCTTGTCAGTACATATAAGTTATCGATCGGCGTCTTTTGCACCGTCTCACTGAGTGAAGCATTACCGACCAGCACATTTGTCAGCCCGGTTACATTATCAACCTGAAACGTCTGATTGATGGTCGGCTTTCTTAAATCGGCATCCACCAGCAGTACTTTCTTTTCCTGCTGCTGCGCAAAGACAGCCGCAAGATTCGCTGCACTGAACGATTTACCTTCACCAGGCACAGAGGAGGTGACGAGGATAGATCGCAAGTTGGTCTGGACAGATGAGAACTCAATGTTTGTCCGAATGGTGCGATATTGTTCCGCAACAACTGATTTATTGTGTAAAACAGATATTTGAGCCAAACCTCGCCTTGCTTTCTTTTTTCTAAAGATCACTCGCTTCACTCCCCGAAATGTTTTATCCCGCGATTCCGCCCTTTGTGGACATCAGGAACGGAGCCTAAGCATGGCAATCCGGTTCTCTCGCTGAGCTGCCGTGCGCTTTTGCACGTATCATCGAGAAAATGCAGAAAAAATGCCAGTGTAATGCCGCCCATGACAGCAGCGCCAAAAGCCATGACCATATTTCGCAGCCTGGCCGGCTTGATCATCGGGCTTTCAGAAGCCTTCGCCTCTGATAATATATGTACGCCTTGTACATTCATTCTTTCATCTACTTCTTTTTCAAACTTGTTCACTAACGTGTTCGCAATCTCAGCCGCTTTCGCCGGATCGTGATCCTGGACGGCAACGTTGATAATTTCTGATTCATTTTCACTGCTGGTGATTACTTTTCCTTTCAGCGAGGAAGCCGATTCAGATAGGTGCAATTCCGCCTTAACTTCTTCCATCAAGGCAGTGCTTTTCATAATCGATTGGAACGTGCTGCTATACTGAAGATTTCGCTGGATGTCACTGAGATTCGAGTTTTCTTCACCGTCTGATTCATGAACCAGCACCTGTGTCGACGCCTGGTAGGTCGGTGAAATGACCTTAAATTGCACAAAACCCATCATAAGGGTGACGCCGATTGTGATGAGCAGAATCAGCACGAATCTGTGTCTGACAATCGCATATAATTCTTTGAAACTCATATTCTCATTCATGTATTCATAGCCTTCAGCCTTCCCGCGGCTGGCTTCCCGCGCCCCTTTCTGTTAATGATTGGATTATAAAAGAAAACGTTATTATTTAAAAATTGCAAAATAAGCCAATAAGTTCTCTTTAGAGAACAAAATCATGATTTTCCTCTAATTTACTGCACTTCCCTTATTATTTTAAATTTTATAAAGAACGAAAAATTCCTTATAATGAACGAAATAACGACAGGAATAGAGGAGAATTTCATATTATGATTGGAAGAATTATCCGTTTGTACCGTAAAAGAAAAGGCTATTCTATTAATCAGCTGGCTGTTGAGTCAGGCGTATCCAAATCCTATTTAAGCAAGATTGAAAGAGGCGTTCACACGAATCCGTCCGTTCAATTTTTAAAAAAGGTTTCTGCCACACTGGAAGTTGAATTAACAGAATTATTTGACGCAGAAACAATGATGTATGAAAAAATCAGCGGCGGTGAAGAAGAATGGCGCGTACATTTAGTGCAAGCCGTACAAGCCGGGATGGAAAAAGAAGAATTGTTCACTTTTACGAACAGACTGAAGAAAGAACAGCCTGAAACTGCCTCTTACCGCAACCGCAAACTGACGGAATCCAATATAGAAGAATGGAAAGCGCTGATGGCGGAGGCAAGAGAAATCGGCTTGTCTGTCCATGAAGTCAAATCCTTTTTAAAAACAATGGGAAGATGATGATCGATTAGTGGGCTAACGTTCGCATCTTTAGGGGAAATCTGTTTATAATGGGGGAAAAAGGGAGAGAACACAATGACTCATCAAATAGTAACGACTCAATACGGCAAAGTAAAAGGCACAACGGAAAACGGTGTACATAAGTGGAAAGGCATCCCCTATGCCAAGCCGCCTCTCGGACAATGGCGTTTTAAAGCACCTGAGCCGCCTGAAGTGTGGGAAGATGTGCTTGATGCCACAGCGTACGGCCCTATTTGCCCGCAGCCGTCTGATTTGCTGTCACTGTCGTATACAGAGCTGCCCCGCCAGTCCGAGGATTGCTTGTATGTCAATGTATTTGCGCCTGACACTCCAAGTCAAAATCTTCCTGTCATGGTGTGGATTCACGGAGGCGCTTTTTATCTAGGAGCGGGCAGTGAGCCATTGTATGACGGATCAAAACTTGCGGCACAGGGAGAAGTCATTGTCGTTACATTGAACTATCGGCTGGGGCCGTTTGGCTTTTTGCACTTGTCTTCGTTTGATGAGGCGTATTCCGATAACCTTGGGCTTTTAGACCAAGCCGCCGCGCTGAAATGGGTGCGGGAGAATATTTCAGCGTTTGGCGGTGATCCCGATAACGTAACAGTATTTGGAGAATCCGCCGGCGGGATGAGCATTGCCGCGCTTCTCGCTATGCCTGCGGCAAAAGGCCTGTTCCAGAAAGCAATCATGGAAAGCGGCGCTTCTCGAACGATGACGAAAGAACAAGCGGCGAGCACCTCGGCAGCCTTTTTACAGGTCCTTGGGATTAACGAGGGCCAACTGGATAAATTGCATACGGTTTCTGCGGAAGATTTGCTAAAAGCGGCTGATCAGCTTCGGATTGCAGAAAAAGAAAATATCTTTCAGCTGTTCTTCCAGCCCGCCCTTGATCCGAAAACGCTGCCTGAAGAACCAGAAAAAGCGATCGCAGAAGGGGCTGCTTCCGGTATTCCGCTATTAATTGGAACAACCCGTGATGAAGGATATTTATTTTTCACCCCGGATTCAGACGTTCATTCTCAGGAAACGCTTGATGCAGCGCTCGAGTATTTACTAGGGAAGCCGCTGGCAGAGAAAGTTGCCGATTTGTATCCGCGTTCTCTGGAAAGCCAAATTCATATGATGACTGATTTATTATTTTGGCGCCCTGCCGTCGCCTATGCATCCGCACAGTCTCATTACGCCCCTGTCTGGATGTACAGGTTCGATTGGCACCCGAAGAAGCCGCCGTACAATAAAGCGTTTCACGCATTAGAGCTTCCTTTTGTCTTTGGAAATCTGGACGGATTGGAACGAATGGCAAAAGCGGAGATTACGGATGAGGTGAAACAGCTTTCTCACACGATACAATCAGCGTGGATCACGTTCGCTAAAACAGGAAACCCAAGCACCGAAGCTGTGAATTGGCCTGCGTATCATGAAGAAACGAGAGAGACGCTGATTTTAGACTCAGAGATTACGATCGAAAACGATCCCGAATCTGAAAAAAGGCAGAAGCTATTCCCTTCAAAAGGAGAATAAATATGGGGAAAACAGGATACATTGGTGCTGCCATTGTTGTGGCAGCTTGTATCATTATTTTGTCGGCCGTGGTATGTTTACGAGACACAGTCTATTACCAGCCTATGCGCTGGACTGGCATCATACTGTTTTTCGCGGGAATTGTGATGGTTCCCGCATACTCAGCAAAAAGAAAACCCGGAAAAGAGAAGTAATTCTCTTTTCTGGGTTTTTATGTTTATTATAATCTTCCCGCGCGAATATCGTCTGTCATTCCCTCATAAGGAGCCTTCGAAATCACTTCTTCGTTGTCGACTCCTTCATTTTTCAGAAATGTAATTTCCGCAAATTCAGGTACAACGTATTTTGGATACGTTTCATATTTTTCGCGGGATTCTTTCATCAAATCAATGTGGTCATTTTGGTAGCAAACCGTAATTTCAGGATGTTCATGTACCCATTTCGGGAAGAAAATAATGCCATGCATGCGTTTTTCATTTGGCATAAAGTTTAATGAAACATCCGTGCCAGTCGGCTCTGTCCAAGACACTTTATATACGCCTTCTGTCAGTTTGACAATATTCACTTCCTGATCCCGAACCCAGCGTCCGGCAACCATTCCGCTATGAATTCTATAATCAATTGTATGGTCGTTTTTAATATAAATCTCGTATTCCCATCCGTTTTCATACGTATAAATCATGTGGCTTCCGATAAAGTTTTCCATCTTACACACTCTCCTTAGTCTTTTACTGTACTTCATAAATGTCTAGTAGAACGTAATCAGGGGTTCTTTCTGCGGAACCGATAAACAAGCGGTCATGGAGCCATTGATAGACTTCACTGCCTGTTTCAAACGTCGGTACCGTACGAAAATAAACATGTTCCGGTTCAATAATTTCCCCGGCTGCCGCTTGTTTTCGAAACGGCTCGCTGACTTGCCGTATTCCATTGTTTTCAATGTAAATCAGTTCATGATCTGCTGTTTCAATCACATACCTGGCAGATAAATCTGTTCTGCCGTTAGCGCGAATCATTTGTGAATCGGCACCGCCCGGCAAAATACGTCCCTTTACTTCCCCGGTTATTGTTCCCGAACGAATCGGAATGAATCGTCTCAGTCCCAGGCTTGTCTCACCAATCGTGATAGGCGGATCAACCTTGATTTCTAAAGAGGCGAATGGTTTTAAAACCGGCTTCTTCACGAGAACCACCTCACCTTCAGAAAAAAATCATGTAACTATTTACATGTTTACTTTAACACCATTGCAGTTAACTGTCAAACAATAGGAACATAAAAAAACAAGGACTGTTTGAAGACAGTCCTTGTCTGAAGCTAGCTTTGATAAGCAAGATATGTGCTGACAGTGCTTTTGGCAAGACAGGCAGAGGAATCTATAATCGGAATCTCACTTTGAATATGATCTAACACCGCATTTAAATCCGTGCAGGCTGAAATGATGATGTCTGCATGCTGACTGATTTCTTCATATAGCGTCTGCCACAATGCTTGTGTATGCTGCATATGATTTGGCTGTTTGATTGCGGCGATAAGCTGGTTCACAGCCTGCTGCCAATGGTCCTTGTGAATAACTTCTTGTCCATTTCCCTTCAGAACTTTTTGGTAGATGGCGGATTGGATGGTTGGCTCTGTTCCTAAAACCACCGCTTTTTTTGCGAGATGCGGAATCTCTTTTATCGTTTCCTCAACAATATGCAACATAGGAACCGACAATGCCTGCTGAATCTCTTCATAGTAGACATGCGCCGTATTACAAGGCAGCGCAATGAAATCCACGCCTGTTTTCTCGAGCTTTACCGCTCCGTCGATAATTGCTTTTTTCATCTCGTCATGGTCAATTGGACGATCTGCATAGAAGGGCGTCGGGCATGAATAGATCATCATGTGCGGGTAGTCAATATCGTTTGAAGCCCCATACAGCTTCTGACAGTAATCAATCACCTTATCAATAAACGGCGAGGTCGATTTCGGCCCCATTCCGGCTAATATTCCGATCATCAAATTCATTCCTTTCTACTTCGTACGGACCGCTTCTTCCTCTGAGCCATCCTCATAGAGGATAAAGCTTTTCGCAGCATCCACACCTAATGTAAACTCGACTTCAACAGACAATGCTCGCAGAAAGAAACGGGTTTCCGAAGAAGGAAATAACTCCAGTCTCAGCTGTCCGGCGATCTCCAAATAAAGCCGTTCATTCTCGGCAGTCACCTGTGCAGCCGTCCCATCCTGCAACAGGTAGCTGCCAACATAGCGGCTGTATATCGCCGTATCAATTGCTTTTTTCTTTTTATCAGCAGGACGTTCCGGGACCTCATATGGCTAGCCAAATAGAATATGTTCCGCCGCCTTCAGAATCGCTTGTTCATATTCAGTATCCTCTTCCTTATTACTCAAATAGATCAGTGTTTTACGATGATCGATATATCGGATCATCAACGTCGAATAGCCGGGCCACCCTCCGCTGTGGCTGACAATCCGCCCTTTTTCAGGACTGTTTTGCAGTACCCAGCCAAAGCCATAATCAATTGTTTCTCCATTGTTGAGGCGCACTGGAGAAAACGCGGATTCCTTAGAAGCCTTGCTGATGAAATCGTCCTGATATAAAGCCTGATCAAATCGAAACAAATCGCTTGTGACAGAGTTCACCGTCCCATCTCCCTGTATGCCATCGAGATACACAACATAGTTCGTTTCCTCCAGCTCATCAGGGAGGACGTATGTTTCGGAATGTACATCATACACATATCCATATGCATAATGATCAATTCGCTCAGGCGAAAGCCTCCTGTTATACACTCTTGTTTCATTCATGCCTGCCGGTAAAAAAATACTTGTTTTCATAAAATCCGCATAGCTCATGCCAGATGCTTTTTCAATGATAACCGCCAGCAGCACATACCCCGTATTGCTGTACATCCAGCCTTCATTCGGTTCAAAATAACCAGATAGCCCCTCATTCATCAGCATATCGACAATATCCTGATTCACCGCAATCTTGTGCGGATCCCAATTAGCAAAAAACCAACCCATATAATCAGGAAGCCCTGACGTATGGTTCAATAAATGCCGAATCGTTACACCCTGGTACGGAAAACCGGGCAGCCAGCGATCCACTTTATCTTCATAGCCAAGAATCCCCTTCTCCTCCAGCAAGATGATTCCCAATGCTGTAAAAGGCTTTGACAAAGACGCTAACTCAAACAAAGAGTTGGTTTTCAACGGGCGTTTTTCCGTCATTTCCGCATAGCCAAAAGAGTGGTGATATAAAATATCGCCACCCTCCGCAGCTAGAACCGTCCCGTTAAACTGATGTTTTTCGCCTAATGTCTCAAATAACGTCTGAAGATTCTTTCTTTTATTCTGCTTCATTCCTCCACCTCCCATATCTCTGTACGTTACTAACCTACTAACGTTTCAAATATTTTGAAAAATCCTTCAGTTAGAGATCCTTTTTAACCCATCACATATACCTGCCGTTCACTACTATTTAGTGAAATGAGATATTATGATATTTTCTGAATTATGATTAAAAAGGAAACTTTATGCCCATGCAACAGAAGCTATAAAAAATACGGAGAATGAAAAGAAACAGATAGATTTTTTAGTTCTTTAGGCCCGTATCCCGCAAATCCTTTTATGATTTTCTATCAAACAAAAGAGGAAAATAGACCAGTTGCAATCCAAACGAGAGTCTAATAGAATGAGGTCGAAAAGTAAATCGCGCGGGTTTGTTACTGATAAAGCAGGCAAGACCTAAAATGTGTAAAGGGCAAAGTGTATACTTTGGCGTCGCCCCTTACATATTTTAGGTCTTTTTTTATTGTGCGTAACTAACTTGCCATCTTCAAACAGGAGGGCTGGAAGAAGCAGACCGCTAACACAGTACATAAAAAAGGAGACATGAACGATGAACATCAAAAAGTTTGCAAAACAAGCAACAGTATTAACCTTTACTACCGCACTGCTGGCAGGAGGCGCAACTCAAGCGTTTGCGAAAGAAACGAACCAAAAGCCATATAAGGAAACATACGGCATTTCCCATATTACACGCCATGATATGCTGCAAATCCCTGAACAGCAAAAAAATGAAAAATATCAAGTGCCTGAATTCGATTCGTCCACAATTAAAAATATCTCTTCTGCAAAAGGCCTGGACGTTTGGGACAGCTGGCCATTACAAAACGCTGACGGCACTGTCGCAAATTATCACGGCTACCACATCGTCTTTGCATTAGCCGGAGATCCTAAAAATGCGGATGACACATCGATTTACATGTTCTATCAAAAAGTCGGCGAGACTTCTATTGACAGCTGGAAAAACGCTGGCCGCGTCTTTAAAGACAGCGACAAATTCGATGCAAATGATTCTATCCTAAAAGACCAAACGCAAGAATGGTCAGGTTCAGCCACATATACATCTGACGGAAAAATCCGTTTATTCTACACTGATTTCTCCGGTAAACATTACGGCAAACAAACACTAACAACTGCACAGGTAAACGTATCAGCATCAGACAGCTCTCTGAACATCAACGGTGTAGAGGATTATAAATCAATCTTTGACGGTGACGGCAAAACGTATCAAAATGTACAGCAGTTCATCGATGAAGGCAACTACAGCTCAGGCGACAACCATACGCTGAGAGATCCTCACTACGTAGAAGATAAAGGCCACAAATACTTAGTATTTGAAGCAAACACTGGAACTGAAGATGGCTACCAAGGCGAAGAATCTTTATTTAACAAAGCATACTATGGCAAAAGCACATCATTCTTCCGTCAAGAAAGTCAAAAACTTCTGCAAAGCGATAAAAAACGCACGGCTGAGTTAGCAAACGGCGCTCTCGGCATGATTGAGCTAAACGATGATTACACACTGAAAAAAGTGATGAAACCGCTGATTGCATCTAACACAGTAACAGATGAAATTGAACGTGCGAACGTCTTTAAAATGAACGGCAAATGGTACCTGTTCACTGACTCCCGCGGGTCAAAAATGACGATTGACGGCATCACGTCTAACGATATTTATATGCTTGGCTATGTTTCTAATTCTTTAACTGGCCCATACAAGCCGCTGAACAAAACTGGCCTTGTGTTAAAAATGGATCTTGATCCTAACGATGTAACCTTTACTTACTCACACTTCGCTGTACCTCAAGCGAAAGGAAACAATGTCGTGATTACAAGCTATATGACAAACAGAGGATTCTACGCAGACAAACAATCAACGTTTGCGCCAAGCTTCCTGCTGAACATCAAAGGCAAGAAAACATCTGTTGTCAAAGACAGCATCCTTGAACAAGGACAATTAACAGTTAACAAATAAAAACGCAAAAGAAAATGCCGATATCCTATTGGCATTTTCTTTTATTTCTTATCAACATAAAGGTGAATCCCATATGAACTATATAAAAGCAGGCAAATGGCTAACCGTATTCCTAACCTTTTTAGGAATATTGCTGTTTATCGACTTATTTCCAAAAGAAGAACATGACCAAAAAACAAAATCAAAACAGAAGCCGGACTACCGGGCGGCATATCATTTTACGACGCCGGATAAATGGAAAAATGACCCTCAAAAACCGATCTATTTTGATGGCAAGTATCATTATTTCTATCTATATAACCGGGATTACCCAAAAGGCAACGGCACAGAATGGCGCCATGCCGTCTCAGAGGATTTGGTGCACTGGACCGATGAAGGCGTGGCGATTCCGAAATATACAAACCCGGACGGTGACATTTGGACCGGTTCCGTCGTGGTTGATAAAGAGAACACAGCCGGCTTCGGGAAAAATGCGCTTGTCGCGATTGTGACACAGCCCTCAGCCAAAGACAAAAAACAGGAACAATATTTGTGGTACAGCACAGATAAGGGAAAATCATTCAAATTCTACAGTGGCAACCCCGTTATGCCTAATCCGGGCACAGACGATTTCAGAGATCCGAAAGTCATATGGGATGACCAGGATAACAAATGGGTCATGGTCATGGCTGAAGGATCAAAAATCGGCTTTTATGAATCCGATAATCTTAAGGACTGGCATTACACAAGCGGATTCTTCCCAGAACAGGCGGGAATGGTGGAATGTCCCGACCTCTACATGATGCGGGCAAGCGACGGAGCGAATAAGTGGGTTCTCGGTGCCAGCGCGAATGGCAAACCGTGGGGCAAACCAAATACGTACGCCTACTGGACCGGAAGCTTCGACGGAAAAGAATTCAAAGCGGATCAGACTGAAGCCCAATGGCTTGACTATGGCTTCGACTGGTATGGCGGTGTGACGTTCGAAGACAGCAAAAGCACAGATCCATTAGAAAAGCGGTATGCGCTTGCCTGGATGAACAATTGGGATTATGCCAACAACACCCCGACAATGAAGAACGGCTTTAACGGCACAGATTCTGTCATACGCGAACTCCGGCTGAAGGAGCAGGATGGAACATACAGCCTCGTCTCACAGCCGATTGAAGCTTTGGAGCAGCTGACTGTTTCAACTGAAGAAATAGAGGATCAGGATGTGAACGGATCAAAAACATTGTCGATAACAGGTGATACGTACCAGCTTGATACGGATCTTTCTTGGTCAGAGCTAAAGAATGCAGGCGTCAGGCTCAGAGAATCAGAAGACCAAAAACGCCATATTGATGTCGGTATTTTCGCTGAAGGCGGCTATTCTTATGTCAATAGAGCAGCCACAAATCAGCCTGACAAAAGCAATACCTATGTCGAAAGCAAAGCTCCTTATGATGTAAGCAAACGTAAGGTGCATTTGAAAATACTTGTCGATAAAACAACGATAGAAGTATTTGTTGGCGACGGGAAAACCATTTTTTCAAATGAAGTCTTCCCAAAGCCTGAAGATAAAGGCATTACCCTTTTTTCTGATGGTGGCACAGCCTCCTTCAAAAATATAACAGTGAAACACTTTGATTCGATTCATAAATAAAAACAGGGGCGGCGCAAGCTGCCCTGTTTTTTTATTAGGAGCGGTATTCTCTGTTACATATTGGGCATTGTAAGAAATATAAGGCTGGTTTCAAAGGAGGAAGCGAATGTCTAAACAAGGAAATTTTCAAAAATCAATGTCGCTGTTTGATCTGATTTTGATTGGGATGGGAGCCATCTTTGGATCAGCGTGGCTGTTCGCTGTCAGTAATGTCGCTTCAAAAGCAGGGCCCTCCGGCGCTTTTTCCTGGATCCTCGGAGGAGCCATTATTTTGTTAATCGGGCTCGTATATGCAGAGCTCGGAGCCGCTCTGCCCCGTACCGGAGGCATCATTCGATACCCCGTTTATTCACATGGCCACCTTGTCGGCTACTTAATTTCGTTTGTCACGATTGTCGCTTATACAAGCTTGATTTCAATTGAAGTGACAGCTGTGCGCCAGTATGTGGCCTATTGGTTTCCCGGCCTGACCATTAAAGGGTCTGATTCACCGACCATTTCCGGCTGGATCTTGCAGTTTGCCCTATTATGCTTGTTTTTCCTGCTGAATTATTGGAGCGTCAAAACCTTCGCTAAGGCGAATTTCATCATATCGATTTTTAAATATATTGTGCCGATTACCATCATTATTGTGCTGATCTTTCATTTTCAGCCGGAGAATTTATCCGTTCAAGGATTTGCACCGTTTGGATTTACAGGTATTCAGGCTGCCATCTCGACAGGCGGCGTCATGTTTGCGTATCTCGGCCTGCACCCGATTGTATCTGTAGCAGGTGAAGTCCAAAATCCAAAACGCAATATCCCGATCGCTTTAATCATTTGCATCATCGTTTCAACCATCATTTATACTGTTTTGCAGGTCACCTTTATTGGTGCAATCCCGACAGAAACACTGAAACATGGCTGGCCGGCAATTGGCCGGGAGTTCTCATTGCCGTTTAAGGATATTGCGGTCATGCTCGGGTTAGGCTGGCTTGCAACGCTTGTCATTTTAGACGCCATTCTGTCTCCCGGTGGAAACGGGAATATCTTTATGAATACGACATCCCGCCTTGTTTACGCCTGGGCGCGTAACGGCACATTATTTGGCATATTCTCAAAGGTCAATAAAGATACGGGGACACCCCGCGCTTCGCTTTGGCTTTCGTTTGCCCTGTCCATTTTCTGGACACTTCCCTTTCCTTCGTGGAACGCGCTCGTCAATGTCTGTTCAGTCGCGCTCATTCTTTCATATGCGATTGCACCCATTTCTTCAGCTGCGCTGAGGGTCAACGCGAAGGACTTAAACAGGCCGTTTTATTTAAAGGGAATGAGCATTATCGGGCCGCTTTCCTTTATATTTACAGCATTTATCGTGTACTGGTCAGGATGGAAAACAGTCTCCTGGCTGCTCGGTTCACAGCTCGTGATGTTTTTGATCTATCTCTGTTTCAGCAAATATACGCCTAAAGAAGATGTCAGCCTCGCTCAGCAGCTGAAATCAGCCTGGTGGCTTATCGGGTTTTATATTATGATGCTGATCTTTTCCTACATCGGTTCTTTCGGACATGGTTTAGGGATTATCAGCAATCCCGTCGACCTCATTTTAGTCGCGATCGGCTCACTTGCGATTTATTACTGGGCAAAGTATACCGGGCTCCCAAAAGCCGCCATTGATTACGATAAATAAAGAAGCAAGAGGTTTTCTTGCTTCTTTATTCTTTACAAACATACATACACGCGATAAAATGAATGAGAGTCAGTCATTATCGGAGGTGTTCCTCATGCCAAAACAAACATCGGGCAAATATGAAAAAATTCTGCAGGCTGCCATAGAAGTCATTTCTGAAAAAGGCCTCGACAAAGCTTCTATTTCTGATATTGTCAAAAAGGCCGGCACTGCCCAAGGAACATTCTATTTGTATTTTTCATCTAAAAATGCCCTCATACCGGCCATTGCAGAAAATCTCCTCACCCATACACTTGATCAAATCAAAGGTAGGCTGCATGGGGACGAAGATTTTTGGACCGTTTTAGATATATTAATTGATGAGACATTTCTCATTACAGAACGCCATAAGGATATTATTGTCCTCTGTTATTCCGGGCTTGCGATCGACCACTCCATGGAAAAATGGGAGACGATCTATCAGCCTTATTATTCCTGGCTTGAAAAAATCATCAACAAGGCCATTGCAAACCTTGAGGTAACGGAAGAAATCAATTCAAAATGGACGGCCAGAACAATTATCAACTTGGTCGAGAACACTGCGGAACGATTCTATATCGGATTTGAACAAGATGAGAATGTTGAAGTGTATAAAAAGGAGATTTTTTCTTTCTTAAAACGGAGTTTAGGCACAGCTTAAAAAATGACTGGGTAACACCGCTCATTTTTTAATGCCCTAAAAATGACTGACGTTCATTCATAAAATAGAGAGGTGTTTCATTTGAATTGGGTTCTTGTTTTTATTGCAGGGCTTTTAGAAGTTGTTTGGGCCTCTTCCCTCAAACATGCCGATTCGCTTTTGGATTGGATCATCATTTTTATCTTAATCGCGGTCAGCTTTATCCTGTTGATCCGCTCTTATCAAAAAATCCCGATGGCCGCCGCGTACACTGTGTTTGTGGGAATCGGAACCGTCGGAACATATCTGACTGGAATTGTTCTGGGCGAATCCTTCTCAGCAGCCCAAATGTTCTTTTTAGCTTTATTGCTGGCTGGCATTTTAGGAATGAAATTATTTACGAAAGAAAGCAAATCTCAGCCGGGAGGTGAACAATAATGGCATGGTTTTTATTAGTGATTGCCGGCATAGAAGAAATTATAGCTGCCATTGCCATGAAATATATAGACGGAACAAGAAAAAAATGGCCGATCATTGTGATGACTGTTGGATTCGGCTTATCCTTTTACTGCCTTTCCCAAGCGATGATCGTCCTGCCTGCCGGAGTCGCATATGCCGTCTGGACTGGCATTGGAAGCATTGGTGTTTCGGCGGTCGGGTTCATTTGGTTTAAGGAGCGGTTTCAGCTTTCACAGGTGATTTCACTTTGCCTTATCCTAGCTGGCGTCATCGGCCTGCGTCTTACGTCATCTTCATAAAATCAAGGCATATACAGCTGTATATGCCTTTGCCATTAAGCTTCGTGATGTTTTTGAAGATGAAGCGGCGGCGGGATGAGCCAGCCTTTGTTTTTTAGCAGCCTTAAGTATTTTGCGCCAGTTGCCGCTTTCGACATATGAAATTGCCCAAACATCATGGCAATATCCTCACGAATCGATTGCCCCATCATTTTGCTGCATGTCACAAGACCTGCAGCATTTTGTGCTGCCGCGGAGGCCGCCACATCCGGATCGAGAAACCGTGCGCCAGGCGGAATGTCGTTAAGATCTGCTGTCGGCGGTTCAGGAGAAGCCGGCGGCAGCGCCACCCCGTTTTCTTTCAGGATCGTGCTGACCTGTTTGATTTCATCTTGGCACTTCTCAATGGACTCACGAAGCAGCTTCTTCAGGTCGTCATCACCGACATGATTCAATAGCATTTGGTAATTGCCGACCATTTTATTGCCCGCCATCACATAACTCCATAAGCCGAATACCTCACCATAATGCATCGGTTCATCCTGCGGATTTCCGCTTAAAATACCCATGTTCATCCTCCTCGCAAATTCAATATCGCATACATTCCATAACGTGCCCGAGAGAAGGAAAATTTATGTTTCAGCGTGAGAGATTTATGAAACAAAACAAAAAAGACAAGAGCGGCAAATCGCCAAACCCTTGTCTTTCCTGTTGTTCTATTGGACGCGCTCGGAGGGATTCGAACCCCCGACAGACGTGGTACCGGAAACCACCGCTCTATCCAACTGAGCTACGAGCGCAGAATGACTGCGTTATGAGAACGTCAGCACAACTAATTATACGATAATTCCATTCAAATAACAACCCTCTATTTGTGAGAGGCCGTTTTTTAAATAGACAAAGCATCTTAATTGGCAATCTGACATACGATGGTTTGAACCCCTGTATTTTTGGGGAAAATGGGAAAAAGAGACGACTTTGCATATCAGGCCAGCTTTTTGTTTGACCTTTATTGACCAAAAATGTATCATGTAACTACATACTTACCTAAAAGGTGAAGGAGGAGCATTATGAATTTAATACCTACAGTCATTGAACAAACGAACCGCGGGGAAAGAGCGTATGACATTTATTCTCGTCTATTAAAGGATCGTATCATCATGCTTGGATCTGCGATTGATGACAACGTTGCGAACTCCATCGTGTCACAGCTTTTATTCTTAGCAGCAGAAGACCCTGAAAAAGAAATTTCTCTTTACATCAACAGCCCGGGCGGCTCTATTACAGCCGGTATGGCGATCTATGATACCATGCAGTTTATTAAGCCGAAGGTATCTACAATTTGTATCGGTATGGCTGCGTCAATGGGCGCGTTCCTGCTTGCAGCCGGCGAAAAAGGCAAACGCTATGCGCTTCCAAACAGTGAAGTCATGATTCACCAGCCTCTTGGCGGTGCGCAAGGTCAAGCGACAGAAATTGAAATTGCCGCGAAACGCATTCTCTTGCTTCGCGACAAATTAAACAAAGTCCTTGCTGAACGTACTGGCCAGCCGCTTGAAGTGATCGAACGCGACACAGACCGTGATAACTTCAAGTCTGCTGAAGAAGCGCTTGAATACGGCCTGATTGACAAAATTTTGACTCACACAGAAGACAAAAAGTAATAACACAACCTGCAAGAGCTGCGTCTCTTGCAGGTTTTTTCATTTAAACACTTTTGATTCTAAACTGCTCCCATTCCTCATGTAACAGCTCAAGCGTCAAATCACTCGTCTGCCTCACAACTAGATCAGCACCAAGCATCGGCTGTCCTTGACCGACACCAACCGCAAACATCCCCGCAGATTTGATTGCAGAAATGCCTGCTTCTGCGTCTTCTATTGCCGCGCAATCAGCAGGGGAAACATCGAGCATCGCTGCAGCTGTTAAAAAGATGTCAGGATCAGGCTTCCCCTTCGCAAGAGTCGTCGGATCAACAATGGCATCAAAATCATCGATAATTGCCAAACGTCTTAAAATCTTAGGAGCATTGCGACTTGAAGATGCTAACCCGATTTTTATATTTTCGTTTTTCAATTGACATAGGAGCCTGCCAATCCCCGGTAAAAGATCTTCCGGCGTCAATTTGCCGATCAACGTTTGATAATCGTGATTTTTCCGATGCATAAGTTCTTGTTTCTCCGCATTTGTATACTTTGTTTCCGCACCGCCAGAGATCAATATGCTTTCAAGTGACTCTTCTCTGCTGATTCCTTTTAGCCTTTCATTCATGTCTCTGTCAAAGGGGATATTGATTTGTTCTGCGATGTGCTTCCAAGCGAGAAAATGATATTCAGCAGTATCTGTTATCACTCCGTCTAAATCAAAAATGACCGCTTTCATATACTAATGCCCATCACAGCTTCATAAGGTTTGAGGCTAATACTCTTTAAGTCAGCCCGCTCCTGCGGATAGTTTGAAATCAGCACTTTCCAACGCTCATGAATCAGTTCTGGAGGCGCTTCGAACAGAGCCTTTTCTTCCGATAAATTCACAACGACAAGAAGCTTTTCCCCTTGATATTCTCGAAGGTAAGAAAAGACCTGCGGATCATTCTCCTGCAAAAGCTGATAATCGCCATATATCATAATCTTATATTGCTTTCGTAATTGAATGAGCTTCTGATAGTAAAAGAAAATCGAATCTTGATCTTTCAAGGACTCTTTCACATTGATATCTTGATAGCGGGAATTTACCGGTATCCACGGGTCTCCGGTTGTGAATCCCGCATGTTTTCCGGCATCCCACTGCATCGGTGTTCTCGCATGATCCCTTCCTTTTATCATCACGGCTTTGAGAAACTCTTTTTCTGACATCGTTTTGTTTTCGACGACTAGTTCACAATATGCATTCTTTATTTCAAGATCATCATACATCTCCAGCGGCATATCGCTGTTGACCATGCCGATTTCTTCTCCCTGGTAAATAAACGGCGTTCCTTTCATGCCGTGCAAAACCGTTGCAAATGCCTTCGCACATTCTTTACGCAGCTTCCCATCATTGCCCCAGCGGGAAATAACCCTCGGCTGGTCATGGTTCTCAAAATACAGGGTATTCCAGCCGACATTCATTAACCCGGTCTGCCACCTTGTCATCGTCTTTTTTAAAGCAATCAAATCAAACGGCTTGATCTGCCATTTCCCATTTGGCGAGTTTTGTTCTGTATCAATATCCATATGTTCAAATGTAAAGATCATATTCAGCTCTTGCCTGCTTGCATCTGTGTACTTTTTCGCCTCTTCAATATCAGAGCCATTTGCCTCTCCGACTGTCATGCAGTCGTAATGAGAAAGCACTTCCCTGTTCATCTCTTGAATAAACTCATGAAGACGTGGGCCGTTAGAGTGATAACGGCCGACAATATAGCTGCGGCTGTGATCCGTTTCGTAGTCCGGAAAATCGGTGTATTTAGAAATAGAGCCAATCACATCCATCCGCCAGCCGTCAACGCCTCTATCCATCCAGAATCTCATTACATCATAAACTTCCCGGCGAACGGCTTCGTTTTCCCAATTTAAATCAGGCTGTTTTTTCGAAAAGTAGTGCAAATAATACTGCCCTGTTCCTTCATCGTATGTCCACGCTGAGCCTGAAAAGATCGATCCCCAATTATTCGGCTCTGAGCCGTCCGGTTTAGGATCTTTCCAAAAATAATAATCCCGGTAAGGATTGTCCTTCGACTTGCGGCTTTCAGCAAACCAAGCATGCTCATCTGATGTGTGATTCACGACCAAATCTATGACGATTTTCATTCCGCGTTTATGGACTTCATCAATCAGCTGAAACATATCTTCATTTGTCCCAAACTTTTCGTACATGCTTTTGTAATCGCTGATATCATATCCGTTGTCATCCTGCGGGGAATCAAATACCGGGGAGAGCCAGATGACATCCGCCCCGAGATTTTTGATGTAATCCAGCTTTTGAATCACACCTTGCAAATCCCCGAATCCATCTCCATTGGCATCATAAAAACTGCGCGGGTAAATTTGATAAACGACAGCTTCTTTCCACCATTCACTCATTAGGCGTTCTCCTTTCACATCGTCCCTGTAGGACAACTGGTTCCTCATAAACGTTCATGTGCAGCGGCTCGCCTTTTACAAGCTCAAAAATAACGCGCTTTTCGTCAACCGTCACATTGATTAATCGATTTCGATAATTGATGTTGAATGAATATTCGTCCCATTCTTTCGGCAAAAACGGAGCAAATGACAGCGTCTCATTCGCGGTGCGCATGCCTGCAAAGCCATGAACGATTGCCAGCCAGCTACCCGTCATTGAAGTAATATGCAAGCCTTCTTCCGTATCATGATTGTAATTATCAAGATCAAGCCTTGCTGTGCGCTTATATAATTCGAGCGCTTTCTTTTCCAGCTTGAGTTCGGCTGCGAGAATCGCATGGACAGAGGGCGATAGGCTTGATTCATGAACAGTCATCGGCTCATAAAATTCAAAATTTCGCCGTTTTTCTTCCATTGTAAAACGGTCATTAAAGAGATAAATGCCTTGGAGAACATCTGCCTGCTTAATAAAATTGGAGCGGAGAATCTTGTCCCATGACCAATTCTGGTAAAGAGGCCGTTCCGCTGGATCTAATTCGTCAACTGCTTGCAGGTCTTTATCCAAGAACGTGTCATGCTGAACGAAAATTTGCAGTTCTTCACTATACGGATAGTACATGTGCTGGATGATTTCTCTCCAGACTTTCAATTCTTCTTCCTGTACATCCAGAAGGCGGCGTTTCTCCGCTGAGATACTTTCGAGACTTTGTAGAGTATACTCCAACGTCCAAGCCGCAATGACATTCGTATACCAATTGTTGTTAACGTTGTTTTCGTATTCATTCGGCCCTGTGACGCCATGGATCATATACTTATTTTTTCGTTTCGAGAAGTGAACACGGTCGGCCCAAAATCTGCTGACTGCCACAAGTACGTCTATCCCGTATTCTTCCATATAGTTACGGTCGCCTGTATAATTGATATAATTGTAGATCGCATAACAGATCGCGCCATTGCGGTGAATTTCTTCAAAGGTGATTTCCCATTCGTTGTGGCATTCATCACCTGTGAACGTCACCATCGGATAAAGTGCCCCCTTCATCCCCAATTTTGCAGCGTTTCGTTTGGCAGCCTCCAACTGATGATAGCGATACAAAAGCAGGTTTTTCGTCACCTCCGGCTCGGCTGTCGCCAAATACATCGGAACGGCGTACGCCTCAGTATCCCAATATGCGGCACCTCCATATTTCTCGCCAGTAAATCCTTTCGGCCCGATATTCAAACGGGCATCGCCCCCGTAATATGTCGAGAATAACTGAAAGATATTGTAGCGGATTCCTTGTTGAAGCTCCTCATCTCCTTTAATCTCAATGTCCGCTTTTGCCCATCTTTCCTTCCATCGATCAGTGTGCCTCCGTTTTGCATCTTCATAGCCGTTCTCTACCACATCCGCCAAAAGCTCCTTGGCTTTCGATAAAAGCTCTTCCTCCCGAAAATCACGGGAAGTCGTGACAATCACAAACTTTTTCAATGATGCCTTCGTTTGATAACTGTAGCGATTCTCGACATACATTTCAGTCGTTTTAAAGCTTTCATGGACAAAACCCTCCGTCTCGTTTGCCATTGCGGCTAATACCGTGAAGCGCGGTGTTCCAAATGGATTTTCGATCGTTTTTGCCGCTAAATGGCCGCTGTGAGAATCAGCACCTTTCGCTTCCTCCTGCCAAAACTGTTCTTGGTAGTTAGAATCTTCATTTGCCACATTTCCATCCAGGTAAGGAACAAGCGTAATGACAGCATCTCCCGTCAAGCACTCCGCTTCATAATGAATCGCACAGAGTTCTTTTACAGCAAGGCTAAGAAACCGCTCTGACCTGATTCTGACGGTTTTATCTTGAATGCGGACAACAGCGCTTCGCCGCAGAATCCCCTCTTTCATATTGAGTTCTACCTCAAATAATTCGATTGGGTTTTGATGGAGATCGATTTTTTCACCGTCAACATATAGGCCTATGCCCATAAAGTTCATCGCATTGATCACTTTTCCGAAATATTCTGGATACCCGTTTTTCCACCAGCCTACTCGCGTTTTGTCGGGGAACCACACGCCTGCAATATATGTGCCTTGGTGACTGTTGCCTGAATAGCCTTCTTCAAAATTCCCTCTGACCCCCATATAGCCATTGGCAAGAGACGTCAGGCTTTCCAGCAGCCGTGTATGCTCCTTATTAAATGTATTTGTTTTGATTTTCCATTCATCAATCTCAAATAACCGCTGATTTATCATCATTTCCTCCCGAATGTAAGTTTCCATTATCACGGCGGATTTTGGTCAAATATCTAAATGCAAAAGAGATCATCAAAGTAACGCCACACGAATGGATCATCAATACAGTAATCAAATCAAAATGAACCATGCCGATAGCAGCTGCCGCAAATGCCGGCAGTGCTGATGCGCAAATCGCTATAGAGGCCGCTTCCTTGAATGATGCAATAGAGACCATGTTTGATATTTTTGTGATCCAGAGACCTCCGGCAAGAACAAACGTTAACAAAAGCTGGATCATAGAAACTACCGTATATGCCAGCATCATGATCATCGGCTTATACTGTGCCAACCACAATGTATCGATCAAGACCTCTACATCATGGACGTTTGGTTTCTCGAGCTTAACGTCCATTTTCGCATAGCCAACAGAAAACCCCGTTTCGTTTTGATCGGTGATCACCAGTTGATCAGGTTGAAATATGATGGCGTTTTCAAATCCAGTTACTTTCAATCGCCCATTTTCACCGCTTGTCTCATATTCATGCTTCATATCGACTGCCATCACATTCTGCCCATCTTCAATCCTCTCAGAGCTCTTCCCGCCTGTTAGTTTTCCGTTCCTGATTTGAAAACCCTGCAATTGATCAGCAAATTGATCATTAACTCCTTGAATCGCTGACGGCATGAAAGATGCAACGCTGAAGCGATCCATTTTCACAAACGAAACCGCTAACGGCGCCATTAAGCAGGCCGTTAAAAACAGAAAGAGAAAAGAGAGCTGCAGCCAGCTGAAGGTATTCCCGTAACGGCAAACACCTGATGGGGATGCAGCCGCCTTCAGGCAGCGGATGATAAAGCTTTTATTCTCCAGATTCTTCATTGGCATTACCCCTTTGTTCCGCCGGCTGTCAAACCGGACACAAAGTTCTTTTGGAGAAAAAAGAATAGAACGCATATCGGCAGTGCGGCTAGTATGGCACCGGCTGCAAATAGAGCTACTTTTTGCTGCTGCGGATTAGAAATAAAGGATTGTAATCCTACAGCGATGGTCAGCCTTTCCGGTGAGCGAAGCAGAAATTTCGCCAGCAAATAGTCGCCAAACGGTGCCATAAACGCCCAAAGCGCTTGTACCGCGAGCATTGGCTTAACAAGCGGTAGAACAATTGAAGCGAAAATCCTCAGATGTCCCGCTCCGTCAATTCGCGCGGCTTCATCAATTTCTCTCGGCACAGTATCAAAATAACCTTTCATCAGCCACGTGTTCATCGGAATCCCGCCGCCGATATAGATCGCTGTTAAAAACCAGTATTGATCGAGTGCGCCTATTAGCATCGCCAAGACATAAAAAGCAGTCAGCGCCGCCATTGTCGGCACCATTTGAATGATTAAAAAGAATATCAGGCTCTTTTTTCTGCCTGCAAACCGATAGCGGCTGTACGAGTACCCGGCAAGTGTCACAATCGTAACCTGCAAAACCATGACCGATAGCGCGATGACAAGTGTATTGCTGTACCAATTGAGATAAAGCGTTTCGTCAAATAGCCGCTTAAAATGATCCAATGTCCAAGGACCCGAAAAATCGAGCTGAAAAGCCGCCGAATTCCCCACACGGAAGGCTGATGATGCCGTAATCAGCAACGGATATATAATGACAATACTTAAAAGCGTCAAAAATAAATACGTACAGATTTTATTAAGCATTCTGGCAGTGCTCGCGTTCACCTACATAACCTCCTCATTGCCAAAAGCATTCGATTTTTTGAAAGCAATCAGTGAAATTCCAATGACAATGAAAGAAATTAACAGTGTCACAGCCGCCGCAACGGAATATTGGGGTGATGTGCCTGTTGTCAGTTTATAAATCCACGAAATTAAGATATCGGTCGATCCGGCCCCGGCTCCCACACTGCCTGGCCCTCCCTCATTAAATAAATAGATGATCGAGAAATTATTGAAATTAAACGTATACTGAGTAATCATCACGGGTGCTGTGGCAAATAAAATCATCGGGAATGTAATATGCCGAAAACGCTGAATAAAAGTGGCCCCGTCAATCTTTGCCGCTTCATACAATTCACCTGGAATCGCCTGAAGCACTCCCGTTACCATGACATATATATATGGAAAGCCGAGCCACGTTTGAATCATAATGAGGGCTGTCTTTGTCCAGAAAGGATCGGTCTTCCACGCGATCGCAGGCAGCTCGACAAACGGCAGGTGATTGAATAATGGTATCACCTGTGCATTCACCGCTCCTATGCTGTCGTTAAACATGTTGGAAAAACTCATGATTGTAATAAACGCCGGAACAGCCCATGGAAATAAGAAAATCATTCGAAATATCCGCTTGCCTTTTATAAAATCCTGATTGACGAAAAGTGCCGTCACAATACCTAAAATGATTTGCAGCGTTGTTGCACAGATTGTCCAGATAACCGTCCAGCCCAGTACATTCACAAATGTTTCACGATAGGAGCCAAGGAAAAAAATATTTAAGAAATTTTTAAACCCGACCCAGTCAATCAGACGATTAGGCGGAATATGATAAAAATCATAGTTTGTTAATGCAACAAACAGAGTCACCAAAACCGGAAAAATAATCACAAACACCATCATGATATATGCCGGAAGTGTAAATAGATATGGGAACCCTTTATCGCCCGCATGACAGATCATATCCTTGGCTGTTGTATTGACTTCCAAACCCGCCGCTTTCATTGCGGCGGTCTTACGCGAATCATGAATATTAAAGATATAGAACATGAGGAAAATCATTGTCACGATCAATTGCAGCGTGCCTTCAATCAGCATAAACAGCGAGTGATCTTCACCGGGAACACTTCCCAATGTCATCAATCCGGTTAGCGCCTGTATACCGAAAACGCATAATTCAAAAGCAAACAAGCCTGTGATGGCAAGAAATAAGAGCCCCTTTGACAACTGCTGATTCGCAATCTGCCCAAGTCCTGGAATGATCGATAAAAGCCCTGCCTTTCGTTTTTGCTTTGTAAGTGTGTGATGTTTATTCATTTTTCCGCCCTCTATTCTTCCGGACGCTATCCCGCCGTTTTATTTCACATACTTTTCTTTAATATTTTCCTTTATGACGTTTACAGCATCATTCGCTGATGTTTGTGTCGATTTTTTTCCTGAAGCTGCATCAAAAATTAAACTTTCCGCTCCTGTCCATACTTCAGCCATTTCCGGAATATTTGGAGTCGGCGTTGCTGTTTCATATTGTTTAATCACAGCTGACGTCAGTTCATTCTTTTGCTCATCGGCTTTCTTCCTTGCAGCCGTGTTGGCCGGAACTTCGTTTGTATCCTCATAAAAACCGTAAGCATTGGCATCAGTTGCAGCATACTCAAGCCATTTTTCAGCCAGCTCGGGCTCTTTTGTATATTTCGAGGCAACCCAGCCCTTCCCGCCAGCAAAAGGGGCGTATTCTTCTCCATTTGGCAATGTCGGAATGGGAGCCGCTCCGTAGTTCAATTTAGCCTCTTTATAGTTGGCAGCTGACCAAGGACCGCCAATGATCGCAGCCGCTTTGCCTTCTAAAAACATCTGCTGAATAAAGTCGTCTGCGCTTGAATTGTCTTGCATTCCTTTCGGCCAATATGTCTCAAACCATTTCTCCGCATATTTCACCGCTTCTACAGCCCCTTTATTGTTCAGGCCGATGTCCCCGGAATCTGTGCCGTTTTTTCCAAACACATATCCGCCGTATCCAGCCAATAAGCCGTACGACATATAAAAGTCAGTCCATTTTGCTAAAAATCCGGTTGATTTTCCTTTTTCCGAAGCAAACGCGAATCGAGGATCTTCCGTTAACTTTTCAAGGTCTTTAAATGTTTTTGGCGCTGTTTTTAAAAGATCTTTGTTGTAATACAAAATAAGTGTCTCAATGACTAGCGGCATTCCGTACACTTTGCCGTCAACTGTCACCTGCTGCATTTCTTTATCACCAAAGCTTTTTGTATGAGATGGCTTAATGTCAAGCAAATGTCCTTGCTGTCCCAAACCGCCGATCCGGTCATATGCAGCAAGCATAACATCAGGCGCATTACCCGCCGGGCCATCAAGAGGAAGCGCTTCTAACTGTTCGAACATTTGCTTTTCAACAATTTTTACTGTGACATCATTTTCTTTTTCGAACTTTGTTTTTATGCTTTCAATGTATTCTTTATACGTTTCTTCGACAGACACAGTCAGCACCTTTTTGCCATCAGAGCTTGCTGGATTTTTTGAATTTGAGCAGGCGGCAAGGCCGATTGCCAGGAATGATGCCGCCAATATGGCGAACCCCTTTTTTAAAAGAACCATCTCTTTTCCCCCTTCTATTTACGAAACTATAACAATTGTATTGTCCTATAGAAAGCGGTTACAACAACTTTTGATTTGTTACCGATAACAGAATGTTATACTGGGGCAGCAGCACTCAAAATCAAAAATTCTCCCGGCTGAACGGTAATGACATCGTGATGCTGAAGCGGCTGCTCTGTCCATGCATCACAGATCCTCTTATTCCTTTCAATATTCAAATCCAGTAAACTGACATGTTGAACCGCATTCCCTTGATTAAAGAAATAAATCAGTATTTTTTTATCAAGAGTCCGTGAAAAGCTAATAAAATCGTTTTGGTCATCCAGCAGATTCCACTCAAGATTTCCTTCAGTCAATAAAGTGTTTTCCTGCTTGCGTAAAGCAATTAACCGTTTCATAAATTGCAGCATGTCTTGGTTTTGCTTCTCTTTTTCCCAAACCATACATTTCCGGCATAATGGATCATTTTCGCCGTTCAGCCCGATTTCCGTTCCGTAATAAATGCATGGTGAGCCTGTCTGGGCAAACATAAAGGCCAGCAACGCGCGTGCTTTCTTCTCATCATTGCGGCATCTGGTCAAAAGGCGCTTTGTATCATGGCTATCCAGTAAATTAAACATCACCTCATTGGCCTGCTTCATCCCATTCATCAAATGTGCATTGACACGGTAGGCCATACGTGAAGCTGAGATCGTCTGGTCAGCAAAGTATTCAATCATAGGCTCTGTAAAAGGGTAGTTCATCGCCGCATGAAATTCATCCCCTCTAAGCCAGGGTTCGGCAGAATGCCAGATCTCACCTAAAATATAAACATCAGGCTTTTCTGCTGATACAGCCTGCCTGAATGTCTTCCAAAACACGTGATCCACTTCATTTGCGACATCCAAACGCCAGCCGTCAATGTCAAATTCGCGAATCCAGTACAAAGCAATATCAAGCAAATATTTCTGCACTTCGGGATTAGCCGTGTTTAGCTTCGGCATATCAGCTGTAAAAGCAAACCTGTCATAATTGTCGTCTGTGACGGGAAAAGAGTGAATATGGAACCAGTCTTTATAGCGGGATCGAGCTCCGTTTTTGACGACATCCTGCCATTGCGGAGACGCGCTTCCTATATGGTTAAAAACCGCATCTAGCATAATTCTCATCCCCCGCTGATGAAGCTGGCTGACCAATATACGAAAAATCTCTGGATCCCCGAAATGCGGATCAATAGAAAAGTAATCAAGCGTGTCGTATTTATGATTAGAAGGCGCGAAAAAGATCGGCGTCAGATAAATGCCGTTCACCCCTAAATCCTCTAAATAATCAAGCTTGTCAACAATCCCTTGCAAATCTCCTCCAAAAAAATCATTGACGCCCGGGTCCTTGCTCCCCCACGGCAATGCATTCTTCGGTGACAAGTCTTCTCTTCCATTTGCAAAACGCTCCGGAAAAATTTGATACCAAACCGTTGACTTGACCCATTCAGGCGCTTGAAATGTATCAGCCTCGTGAACAAACGGAAATTTAAAGTAATAATGAATCGTTTCCAGTGTTTTTTCATTATAAGGGCATACACCCGAACTTCCGAAAAAGATGTCTTCATGATCGTCTGTTACAACAAACGCATATTGTAAACGCCTAAATGGCGGCACCACTTCAGCAAACCAATAGTCATGCATTTCTGTTGCAGCAATTTTTCTCATCGGCTGCTCGTTTGCCGACCATTTGCCGTCATTGTACTCATAGGGATCACCCCAAATGAATCGAATGTGATCTGCATCACCTTTTTTCGTCCGAATCTTGATATGCACAGTCCGCCCATCATAAGAATAAGCATCTGTGCTGAATGGCTGGTGGTGAATCGCTGCATATTCCATCATGTTTCCCCCTTTGATTTCCGTTTTATTGAAGCCTGCTCATAGTTTGAAAGTATCATGATGAAATTGTGGGAACAATCCTTTTCACCCTGTTACCGATAACAGAATAAGGCGCTTACAGCGTTGATTCTCGTACAATTAACTCTGGTTCAAAAAATAGACTTCCTTGTGCAGCACCGTCTTCATTCATTTTTTTCAGCAACATTTTCGCACAGGCTTCCCCCATTTCAACAACAGGCTGTCTGACCGTAGTCAAGCGCGGCGAGGAGATGCGATCAAGAAACACACCGTCATTTCCGGTAACCGCAACGTCTTCTGGAATTCGCTTTCCAAGGGATTGCGCCGCACGAATGACGCCGAGCGCGATTCGATCAGATGCGCAGACAAATGCGGCCTGATTGTCCATGGATTTCAGCAGTTCTCTTGCAAGGCCTTCACTTTTCTTAGAACTGTTGTCGATCCGAAACATATTCGATTTTTTAAATCTTTTATTCATCGCCCGCATATACCCCTGTTCTCTTGCACGTTCGAAAGGCTCATCTAAATCAATGCCAAAAAAGACAACTTCCCGCTCCCCCAGCCCCATAACATGGCGGGTTGCCATAAAAGTGCCTTTCTCGTTATTCACATCGATAAAGTCATAGCCCATTTCATTTTGTCCAAATACGACGAGCGGCTTCTCAAAAGCTTTTATTACACCTTCAAAATCGTTCTTTCTCAAGCCGGTGGCAATAATGCCGTCACATTGGCCAATATTAAGAGAATTTCTTGTCACAAGCTGGAGAGCATAGTGATTGCGATCCAGCTCCCTGCTGATTCCTGTCAGCAGGTTCATGTAATATGGTTCTGTCGTATCCATTTCCTCAAGTATCAATAGTTTCACAACCTGTGTTCTGTTTTGCACGAGCGCTCTCGCCGCATAATTAGGGATGTAATTCAGCTCTTTCATCGCAGAATGAACAAGCTTTTTCAATTCATCTGTCACCGTCTCAGGGTGATTGATCACTCGTGATACCGTCATTTTTGAAACATTTGCTTTTTTCGCCACATCTGACAAAGTTGCCATTTTCATCCCCTCCTTATCTGTGCTTATTATCCAAACTAGTGATAAAGTCCTCTATTACTGCTAAATATACGATGCAGGCAAAAGAGAAATAAAAAAGAGATTTCCCTTAAGGAAACCTCACTTTGTTAAAAACACTCGATTTTTCATGAATTCATACGCTAGGTGGCAGACTCATTCTCTCCGCTTCCACGAGAAAGTCTCTTTTTTAAATTTCTGTCCACTTTTTTTCTAAAATCGGATAAGAATAATTTTGCATTTGCTCAATTAACTCATCCGGCCGTGACGAGCTGTGAATCAGTTTTAGGTGCGATTCGTTAGAAAACCCTTCTTGAATGCTGTATTTCACCATTTTCATCATTGGTTCAAAATATCCGTTTACATTGTACAGTCCGATTGGCTTTTGGTGGATGCCGATCTGTGCCCAGCACAGCACTTCAAATAATTCTTCATATGTACCGAAGCCGCCCGGCATCGAGATAAAGCCGTCAGCCAGCTCGCTCATTTTAGCCTTTCGTTCATGCATCCCGTTTACTTCAATCAGCTCAGTCAAATTCTGATGGACAACCTCTCCGCTGAACAAACCGCTCGGCATGACCCCGATTGCAGTTCCGCCGTTTTCCATAATCGCGTCAGCAATCGTGCCCATCAAGCCTACGCGGGAGCCCCCATAGACAAGGCCGATTCCCTGCTCAGCCATATACACGCCAAGCTCTGCCGCTTTTCTTCTATACGCTTCATTTCCCCCAGGGTTTGATCCCGCAAATACACAAATGGTTTTCATCTTGTCATCTCCGCATCTATATATCGTGTTAAATATTCAAAAACACACTATATATTGTCCCATCTTCATGTGATAATATCAATATGAAATACATAAAGAATGCAGGAGTGATGGGGTTGCAACTGGCTGATGCAGAAAAATGGATGAAAGAGTTTTACGAAAAAAGAGGCTGGACAGAATACGGACCTTTTATTCGCGTCGGCTTTTTAATGGAGGAAGCCGGAGAATTGGCCCGGGCTGTCAGGGCGTATGAAATCGGCAGAGACCGGCCGGATGAGAAAGAATCGTCACGCGCTGAGCAAAAACAAGAATTGATTGAAGAAATGGGAGATGTCATCGGAAATATCGCCATTCTTGCTGATATGTATGGTGTCTCTTTAGAAGACGTCATGAAGGCCCACCAAGAAAAACTGACAAAACGATTTGAACATGCATAAAAAAGCGGCCGCGATGGCCGCTTTTTTTAACCTGTGATTTCATCATGGTGATCAAAGAAATGCTGCTTTCCTATTTTGTGAAAAAGGCCTGTTTTATGCAGCAGCTCCTTCGGCTGCGATTGCAATCCTACAATCATCAGCTTTCCATTGTGGCGTTTAATTCGATTCATAATGTTCCCAAGCACCGCTTCAGCTGACGTATCCATATAGTGCACCTTATTCATAAGCAGAATGAGGGTTTTCGGTTTTTTCTGTACATGCTCCAGCAATGACGATTCAAGGGAATCAATTGACCCGAAAAACAGCGGCCCTTCTATGGCATACATGCTGACAGATGGATCTTCTCTCTTCGCCAGAACAGGATGCGATTCCTGATTGTGGATGCGGGTCGCTTCGCTCATTCTTCTGATAAAGAACACAAATGCGAGCAGCAATCCGGTTGCCACACCGATGATTAAGTCAAACAGAACCGTAAGGGCGAAGGTCGCCGCCAAAATAAAGGAATCAGCGTTTTTCAGTCTCAGCATGTTTGCGACTTCCTTGCGCTCACTCATATTCCATGCGACCACCATGAGAATCGGTGCCATACTGGCGAGCGGCACATGGGACGCATAAGGCGCAAATACAAGCAGGACAAGGAGAACGACTACGCCGTGAACGACGCCGGAAACTGGGGAAACCGCTCCGTTTTTTATATTGGTCGCCGTTCTCGCAATCGCTCCTGTAGCCGGGATTCCGCCAAACAGGGGCGCTGCCATATTCGCAATTCCCTGGCCGACAAGCTCCTTGTTGCTGTCATGCTTTGAGCCCTTCATGTTATCGGCGACCATTGCGGACAAAATCGACTCAAGTCCTCCAAGAAGCGCGATGACAAGCGCAGCCGGAAACAGCATAACCATTTTATCCAGAGTAAGCTCAGGAAACTGAAATTCAGGCAAATGGCGGGGGATTTCTCCATAAGTTGACCCGATCGTTGCCATGCGGTCAGGGAAAAAGACAACCGCGACCACTGTGGAAATAAGAAGCGCCAACAAAGCGCCCGGCACTTTAGGCATCACCTTGGCGGATACAAGCAAAATGACGAGCCCGATCACAGCTGTCAAAATGGCATACACGTTAAAGGTGCCGAGCTGCTGCACAATTTCAAACATGTTGTGGTGAAAGTTCTCATGTTTTTCAACATTTCTCAATCCGAGAAAATTAGCGATTTGTTCCGTAAAGATTAACACGGCAATTCCTGCTGTAAAACCGACGATAACGGGTTTAGGCACAAATTTCATTATTTTTCCGAGCTTAAACAGCCCAAACAGCACCAGCATTACCCCTGCCATAAACCCCGCAATCAGCAGATTCTCTAATCCGTACTGCATGATAATGCCGAACAGTATCGGGACAAAGGCGCCTGTCGGACCGCCAATTTGATATTTAGATCCTCCGAACAAAGAGATACAAATCCCCGCTATAACAACAGTGTACAGCCCGTATTCGGGCTCGACTCCCGAGGCAATGGCAAACGCCATTCCTAAAGGAATTGCCACGACACCTACTACGATACCTGCAATTAAGTCTTTCTGAAATTTCTGTAAATTGTATCCCTTGAATCTCCCTGAGAATCGCATATTTTGTTATAACCTCCCTTATGAGTGATTGTTTATTAGCTCAGTTTCATAACCGTTAATGACCACATCAAGTTTTCCTGTTTCAGGGTGAATGACAAGCCCGTGAACCGGCACCTTTTTCGGAAGCAGCGGATGATTCTTAATCATGTTCACACTGTGGGAAACGCTTTCTTCCACGCTGTGAAAACCGGTCAGCCACGTTTTCAAATCGAGTCCGGCACTCGTCAGCAAATTCAGGCAGCTATCCTCCACCCCGCGTTCCTTTGCTTTCTCAAGAATCGAGGACGCATTCAGCCCAGACATTCCGCATTCATGATGGCCGACAATGCATACCTCTTCAGCCTGCAATTCATAAATCGCGACCAGTATGCTTCGCATCACGCTTCCAAATGGGTGAGAAACGATGGCTCCCGCGTTTTTTACAATTTTAGCATCACCGTTTCTAAGCCCCATTGCTTGCGGAAGAAGTTCTGTAAGCCTTGTATCCATACAGGTGACAATGACGAGCTTTTTTGAAGGAAACTTTGTCGTTTTGTACGGTTCATACTTCTTCTCTCTGACAAACCGCTGATTGTGTTCCAAAATTGATGTTAAAGAAACCATTTGATTCATCTCCCATCCATATGATTTTGCAAGCCTTCTTACCCAGCTTACAGTAAGGAATTATAGCATAGGAATAAGCCAAGAAAAGGATTTCAAAAAAAGACACTATAATTGGACTGTAGAATCAAAACATAAACATTTATATCTTTCAAAGATAATAAAATTTATATTTAATGAATCCTATAATCCGGCTGCTGCTCGCATATTGATGATTTGTCTGACAAAAAATATGGGTGAATTCTGATAATTAAAAAACTTTTTTAAGCAGATTTAGCTGTTCGATCTCCATTTTAAGTTCAAAAGAACCAGAAAATAAAAAGAACGCAGCTATATTTTTAACATCTATTTATTTCCGATATAATGAAATAGACAACAGCCATAAAGGGGGAGCCTTGTTGAAACCATTTGTATTTATCACAAAACCGATTCCTGAAGAGATTGAAGCATTCATCGGTGAACATTGCCGTTATGAAGTATGGCAGGAGGATACGCTTCCGAGTGACGTGCTATTTGAAAAATTAAAAGATGCGGAAGGGCTTTTAACGTCAGGGACTTCCGGGCCGTCAATCAATCGTGAGTTGCTGGAACACGCGCCTAAACTCAAAGTGGTCAGCAACCAATCAGTAGGCTACGATAACTTCGATATAGAAGCAATGAAAGAAAGAGGAGTCGTCGGGACTCATACACCTTATACACTGGATGACACAGTTGCAGATCTGGCTTTTTCACTGATTCTGTCTTCCGCCAGACGTGTTGCCGAACTGGACCGTTTTGTCAGAGCAGGAAAATGGGGAACCGTGGAAGAGGAAGCGCTTTTCGGAATTGATGTTCATCATCAAACGTTAGGCATTATCGGCATGGGCAGAATTGGAGAACAAGCAGCGAGACGCGCCAAATTTGGTTTTGATATGGAAGTGCTTTATCATAACCGACATCGCAAACAAGAAACAGAAGACAGCATCGGCGTTAAGTATGCAGAGCTTGATACATTGCTGGAGCAATCTGATTTTATTCTTCTCATTACGCCGCTGACTGATGAAACCTATCACATGATAGGAGAACGTGAATTTAAGTTAATGAAGGATTCAGCAATTTTCGTCAATATTTCCCGGGGAAAGACAGTCGATGAAAAAGCACTGGTTCGCGCTCTTCAGGAAGGCTGGATCAGGGGAGCCGGCTTAGATGTATACGAAAAAGAGCCTGTCACCCGAGATAATCCGCTTCTGCAGCTGGATAATGTCACGCTGCTTCCTCATATCGGTTCAGCAACAGCTAAAGTGCGCTTCAACATGTGCAAACAGGCCGCCGAAAATATGATTGCAGCCATTCAAGGACAAACACCGAAAAATCTCACAAGAGAATTTCAATAAATCAAAAATCCGGTCTGATAACAGACCGGATTTCTATTACATACGCTGAAGAACAGCACGCTTATAAATATGGCGGGTGACGATATAATAAACAGCCTGGAATACAAAATAAATGAAGATGACAATTACGGCCTCAAGAAATAAATTGGAATTCAGCATATTACTTAACGCTGCATACGCAAAGCCGGCGTGAATCGTACCTGCGATAAATGGGATGAAGAATAAAAATCCTATTTGCTTTCCAAGGATCGAGTGAATCTCTTTGTCCGTAACCCCTATCCTTTTTAAGGCTAACACCTGCACTCTCGTATCTTCTATTTCCGTAAACATCCGCAAATACAGCATGCTTCCTTGCACGATAAAAAACAGCACGCTGACAAACAGACCAATAAACAGCATTAATGCAACTCCCTGCTTCACAATTTGATAACTAGGAGCACGTGTTTGAAAATCAGATGTATGTTCTTTCGGCACCATGTTTTCAAGCTTTTCAGAGACATCCACCGTCTCCTGCCAATGCTCAAGCTCATAACCTACCATTCTCATCTGTTCCTTCAGCGGCACATCCTGTGACAGACTGTCAAAGCTCTTTTCGCTGACAACCAATAAACGGCTGACTCCATCGACAGACATCAATATCCCTTTGTTTTGCTGCTTTTTCATGACGTAGGAAAGGGTTTTTCCTGACTTCATATGAAATGCTGCTGTTTCCCCTTCTCCAAATGTGTCTTTCACCATCATTTGAAAAGAAACATTAATAAATGCTTCATTTTCTTGTAAATGAATAACTGGGAACCCTTTTTCCTTTGCGACTTGATTATAGACCTTTTCTGAAATCAGCAAAGCTTCCGCTTCCATCTTCTTATTTCCATACGGCAAGTCTGACTGAAAAGTGACAGGAATCCCAGTGGCATCCACCTTATACTTGATAACAGCATGAGCTTTTTTCAATGTATTCTCAGCCGTCTCAGGCTTCATGACCTGAAAGCGGGAAGCATCCTTTTCCACCCAGGAAACAGACTGAGGAATGCTTTGCTCCTCCTGCCTTTGTAAATCGGAATAAAACATATAGATGACACCTGTAGCTGTTAGTATGACCGCTGTAATGACAGAGGTTAAAAACAGCATGCGTGCATGATCCTTCAGCCTGAATATCATGTTGGAACGCACAATGATATTTGTGCCTTTGTAGAAGCTGTGTTTCTTTCGGTACAGCATGCGGAAAAACGCCACACTGCTTTGTGTAAAAAAGAAATACGTGCCAATTAACACTAAAATCAAAATTGGAAATACCCGAAACATCATGTCAATTGCATTGGCTGTTGCAGATAGATAATAACCGCTGCCAAGACATAGCAAAGACAATACAGTGAGCCATTTCGAATAAACCGGCAAGCTTTTCGGCTTTTTGGCCGATTTAATCAGTTCAATGATTTCCAGCTTCCGAATCCGTCCCAGTGATAAAATGAGCAGCGTCTGAAACAGGATGAGAAAGCCGGCAATTGTCATCACAAACGCTTTCGGCACAATGGCAAACGAAATCGGCACCTTCACGCTGAGCATCCATGTCATGATCATAAAAAACAGTTTTGAAAATAACAGGCCTGCTCCAATGCCGGCCGCAATCGCCGCAAGAGAAATAAGTGACTGCTCATAATAAATCATCTTCCGAAGCTGCTGCTTTGATGTGCCAAACAGTGTCAGCAGCCCAAACTCTTTCTTTCTTGCCTGCAAAAACGCTGAATTGGAATATGTGATGAAAAATATACAAAACACAATGATGACGACAAGAGCTGCGCTCAAGCATGTTTTGACAAGGCTTCCGCCATATATATTGTCTTCATTGACATCAGGATGAAAAATAAATGATGTGAAGACAAAAAACACCGAAACGGCAAACACACAGCTTAAAAAGTAGGCCACATACCGTTGCAGATTCCCAAGAATGTTTTTACGGGCGATAGTTCTCAAATTCATGAAAATCGCCTCCCAACACACTCAAGGTATCCAATATACTTTGATAAAACACCTGCCTGTTTGTTCCCCTGTGAATCTCTGAAAAGAAACGTCCGTCTTTAATAAAAACAATTCGTTTACAGAAACTTGCTGCTGTGGCATCATGCGTAACCAACAGAATCGTCGCTTCCTTTTCCTCATTCAGCTGAGCCAGTGTGTTCATCACTTGCTTTGCCGATTTTGAGTCGAGGTTTCCTGTCGGTTCATCGGCAAGAATGAGCGCCGGATTGTGAATAATCGCTCTGGCACAGGCTGCCCGCTGCTGCTGTCCGCCCGACACCTCATATGTGCGGTGATCGAGAATATGCTTGATTTGCAGCGTATCCGCCAGTTCATCCAATCGGGCTTCCATTTCTCTCAGCTTTACCTTATCCAATGCGAGCGGCAAGAGAATATTTTCACGAATCGTCAGCGTATCAAGCAGATTAAAATCCTGAAAGACGAAGCCGAGTTCTCTTCTGCGAAACAAAGCCAGCTCTTGGTCCTTTAACGTTTTCGGCTGAATGCCGTTGATCATCATCTCGCCCTGGGTCGGCTTATCAATGGTAGCCAGCAAATTCAAAAGCGTGGTTTTTCCGCTTCCCGACGGCCCCATAATCCCGACAAATTCTCCTTTTGACACACTGAGATCAAAGGCGCTGAGCGCTTGGTATGATATTGTTCCTTTATTTGAATAGTACGTTTTCGATAGGTTCGTTGTTTGCAACACATTCATGTTCTGCTCCTCCTTTTTCTTTATTATAAAAAGGAAGTCAGCATCCTCCCATCGAACTTTCTTGCAATTTCGCTCCCCAACCTTACAATGCTGTCACATTCACGAGGGTGTCACTTGAAAACACGATGGTCATCACAGTGCCAGCCCCTTCTTTTGATTCCGCATACAGCTTATGGCCGAGACGGCTGCACACCTGTTTTGCTAAATAAAGGCCCATTCCAGTTGCCTCTTTCATGGTTCGTCCATTTTCTCCGGTAAAAAACGCGTCAAAAATCCGCGGCAGATCCTGCGGCGGTATGCCGATTCCTTCGTCGGCAACCGACAATCGCGTCTCATGTCCCTGTGTTTCAATCCGGATTGTAATAGAGTCTCCCACACCTTGCTTTGAATATTTTAAGGCGTTGAAAAGGATTTGCTCGACAACAAAGGAAAGCCACTTTTGATCACTGGAAATCTGAACGGCATTTGGCGGCACATGTAATGTTGGAAAAAGGCGCCGCTTGATAAACTGACGTTTTTCCTGATTGATCAGTGAACGAACCATTTCTGCCAAATCAAAGGTTTGCGGTTTTACATCAAATGCAAATTCCTCCAGCCGAGCCGTTTGCAACATCATATCAAGACCGTGGCGAAATCTCTCATTCTCATCCTCTAGCTCCTCTAAAAACGTCGGAAAAGAGGATGAGGTTCCGTTTTTTCCTTCCTGAATCATTAAGGATATGACGGATACCGGTGTTTTCATATGGTGGACCCATTGGTTGGTGAAGGTATAATGCTGTTTTTGCTGATTGATATATTGTGAGAGCCTGCTTTCGTATTGCTGCCCGAGTGCGTTGATCATTTTCGTCCAAAGCGCTTGCTCTCCTGTTCTTGGCTTTCGGGCTTTCAAAGACTGTCCGATGTCATTCGAAGAAGAGGCTTGTTCTGCAAGCTTTTTAACATATGTGAGAAAGGAAAATTGCCGAACATAATCAGCAGCAAAACCTGCGGCTAAAAGAGTACCGGGCAAAATCCATATGTACATCATATTTTCTTTGGAAGGTTCTGCGCCGCTCTCTACAATGCTTAAATACGCAATCAGCATGGCGGACCCTATCCCTAATAATGAAAATAGAATAATGGCTAAGCGGTCGATGAGATAAGTTTTTAACACTCCGCTTCATCCTTCCGATTGACTTGAAATTGATAGCCTTGTCCTCTGATTGTGGAAATGCAATCTGTCAGTCCTGCATTCTCCAGTTTTCTCCGCAGCCGATTGACATTGACCGTTAACGTATTGTCATCGACAAAATCAACGTCATCCCATAACGCCTCCAATAGTTCATCACGAGAGACAATTTTTTTATGCTCCCTCACAAAAATCGAGAGAAGCTGGAATTCTTTTTGGGAAAACAAAATCCGGACGCTGTTCCACTCCGCTTCATTTTGATCAGGATAAATCGTTAGCCCGCCAAGCTCCACTATTCTTGATTCCTGCGGCAAAGAGGGCGAGTATTCACCATATGTGCGGCGCAGGACGCTTTTGATTTTGGCCATCACTACCTCTAGATGGAACGGCTTTGTGATATAATCATCGCCGCCATTTTCAATCGCCATTACCTGATTCAGCTCATCGGTCCGTGCCGATATAAAGATAATCGGCGTATTGGAAATGGTACGGATTTGCCTGCACCAATAAAACCCGTCAAAAAAAGGCAGGTTGATATCAAGCAGCACAAGGTCAGGCTTCATTTCTGCAAATTCCAATTTTATATCATTCAGCTGTTCAGCAATTTTCACTTCATATCCGTATTTTTGAAGATGACCGCCCAGCAAAGAAGCAATCCGCTCATCATCTTCCACAAGCAAAATCCGATACACGTTTATCCCCCTTATATGTACATCACGATGATTTTTCTAGAAGATTCCAAAATTATTATAGCATGTGCGGAATAGTAAATCGGTCTTTTTCTTTTCGTTATGATAGAATGATAAAGGTAAAATTTTCATAATAGGCAGGTGTCGTGATGAAGAAAATCATGCTGTTTCTGGCAATTACGTCAATTCTTTCAGCATGTCAGCCCAACTATACCGGGAAATACATAGAAATTGGGGATACACTAACTGAATATGAAAAAGAGTGTTTTAAAGAGAATGAAATTCCTTATAAATACGAAAAGGGAAAACTGTATATCCCAGAAGATGCATTTGATACAGCAATCTACACTTGTTCATAAGAAAAAGCTTGCAGATAACCTGCAAGCTTTTCACGTTACAAAAAATGAGTATTTAATTTCTCTTCAAATTCTGAAGGGCCAATGTCACTTTTTTGAATGTCACTGCTGTTTTCATGAATCGTAAAATGGCGCTCTGACATGACCATCCTTCCGCTCGGCGTCAGCTTTGAGGCAAGCGGGGATTTGTTAAAAGGAGATTTTTCATGAGAGTGAATGATGTCCTTCATGTTATCTAAATCACCGAGATCACTCTCTTCAAGAGTAAAGGCGTACCCAATTTGCCAGCCTTCTCCTTTGTCCATCAGCAGAACATGGCTGCCCTTTTCTGTCTCTTCTTTTTTGATTCGGAATGACCCGACTGGTGACTGTACCGTTTCTCCGGAAAGCGGTATCGGCTGGAGCGCCAGGTTGATGCCGAAGCCGATATCAACGATGTAATCGCCGTTTTCCGCAGACAGCCATACAGCAGCATGCGTCCCTTCTAGTGCCCATCCCTCTTGATTGCCTGCATAAACCGTTCCTCGAATGAGCTTCACATGAAACCCGGCCTCATGCAAGACAAAATAAAGGAAACCATTTAGATCGTAGCATAGGCCGCCATGCTGATCTTTGAGCAGACGTCGCCATAGCTCTTCTTTTGTGATCTTATAATTCTCTTTTGCAAGTACGGCACGGTTTTCGAATGGAAAACGGTATGCCATTGCTTTGAGAAAAAGGGGAAGATCGCCGAAGCTGACATGATCTTTCTCCCAGCCAATTTTCTGAAAGCAATCTTTTAGAAAGTCACTCATTTTTATCACCTAAACTTCTTCTTGAACGTAAGCAGCCAGCTTCTCCAGCGCCTCTTGTTCATCTTCTCCCTGGGCAATCAAGATAACCTCAGTGCCTGTGCTTACCGCAAGGCTCATCAGCCCCATGATGCTTTTGGCGTTTACTTTTTTCCCATCCTTCTCAAGAAACACATCTGACGTAAACCGGTTTGCTTCTTGTACAAACAAAGCAGCAGGACGTGCTTGCAGTCCTGTCTTTAATCGAACTTCCACTTTCTGTTGAACCATAAGATCTCCCCTTTTCTTTACGGTTATTTTAAAGTGACGGTTTGCCCTGTCCGCAGCTGTTCTGCGATTTCGTCAAGTTTTCTCAGCCTGTGATTGATCCCTGATTTGCTGATTTTCCCGCTTGCTACCATTTCCCCCAGCTCTTTCAGCGTCACTTCCTGATAATCAATCCGCAGCTGCGCAATTTCCCGAAGTTTTTCAGGCAGCGCCTCCAGGCCGATTCTTTCATCGATGTATTTAATATTTTCCACCTGTCTCAGCGATGCGCCGATCGTTTTGTTTAAGTTGGCTGTTTCACAATTGACGAGGCGGTTGACCGAATTTCTCATGTCCCGGACGATTCTGACATCCTCAAATCGCAGAAGCGAATTGTGAGCGCCAATTACGTTCAGAAACTCTGTAATCTTCTCAGCCTCTTTTAAATAGGTAATGTAGCCTTTTTTCCGTTCAAGCGTTTTGCTGTTTAACTGAAACTCATTTAACAGGTCGCATAATGAATCGTTATGCTCCTTATAAAGAGAGAAGATTTCTAAATGATACGAGGAGGTTTCCGGGTTATTGACCGAACCTCCTGCCAAAAATGCTCCTCTCATATAAGAACGCTTGCAGCATCTCTTTTTGACCAGCTCTTTCGAAATACTTCGTTCAAACACAAAATTCTCCCCGAGTATTTTTAAATCCTCTAAGATCGTTTTTGCATTTTCTGAAAAACGCACAATATAGACGTTATTCTTTTTCAGCCGCATTTTCTTTCTGACCAGCAGCTCGACCGACACATCATATTGTTTTTTCAGCAATGTATAGATGCGGCGGGCAATCGCCGCGTTTTCGGTTTGAACATCGAGTACGAGATGGCGGTTTGTAAATGATAAAGCTCCATTCATCCGAATGAGTGCAGACAGCTCGGCATTAATGCAGCAGTCCTTCACTTCCAGATTCGTTAATTCTTTTTTTGTTTCTGATGCAAATGACATATAGCCACCTCATTTCAAGGCTTCATTCTTTCAGTAAATCAACAAGAAGAGAGGCCACTTTATGTGTATCGTGACGTATTACGTCATTTTTATACGTTACAATTTGATCTCTGATGACTTCAAGCCCCATCGCTTTCAGCTCTTCGATATCAAAATCAACAGGACGCGCCGATTCCATTTCGTACTTACGTTTTATTTCGTCGGGAATGTCTTCACTGTTCACTAATATCGTATCAATGAAACCGCAGCCCATATGCTGATTGAGCGCTTTCACATGATCAGCAGCGGTGTAATGGAGCGTTTCGCCGGGCTGAGTCATCACGTTGCAAATGTATACTTTTTTCGCCGGCGCCTTTATCACTTCTTCCCCGATTTTTGGGACGAGCAAATTGGGAAGAATGCTTGTATAGAGGCTTCCCGGGCCGATAATAATCAAATCCGCTTCCCTGATCACGTCTATTGTTTCCGGCAGCGGATCAATCTGTTCAGGCGTGAGAAAAACACGCTTAATGCGCTGTCCGTATTCTGGGATCGTTGACTCGCCTGAGACCACGCGGCCGTCTTCCATCTCAGCATGCAAAACGACACTGGCATTGGCAGCCGGCAAAACCTTTCCTCTTACATTCAGCACCTTGCTCATTTCAGTGACAGCGTGAAAAAAATCACCGGTTATATTTGTCATCGCTGCCAAAATCAAATTCCCGAGAGAATGGCCTGTTAAGTCATTCCCTTTATTGAAGCGGTGCTGAAAAAGATCTTCAACAAGCGGCTCCACATCGGATAAAGCGGCAAGCACATTTCTGATGTCTCCAGGAGGCGGAATTTTCAGTTCATTCCGCAGACGGCCAGAGCTTCCCCCATCATCGGCAACTGTTACAATGGCCGTGATGTCAACAGGTTTATGCTTTAAGCCCCTAAGCAATACAGAAAGACCTGTACCGCCGCCAAAGATTGCAATTTTCGGCTTTTGTCCCATCTTATTTCCGGCTTCTCTTTTCAATGTCCCGGTGAGTAACATGAGTATAGTAATCCTTTTTGAAATAATCAGCTAAATTCTCGGCTAATGTCACAGAGCGGTGCTGGCCCCCTGTGCAGCCGATCGCAATGACAACCTGGCTCTTTCCTTCTCTTTTATAAGATGGAAGCATAAAGCTCAGCAGATCAATTAATTTCTCATTGAACTTTTGCGTTTCATTCCACTTCATGACGTAAGAGGAAACCTCTTTATCCTTGCCAGTCAGCGGCCGCATGCTTTCGATATAGTACGGATTCGGCAAAAATCTGACATCAAAGACGAGATCTGCATCAATTGGAATACCGTATTTAAAACCAAATGACATGACATTCACGGTAAATGTCTCTCCTTGGTTTGTCGCAAAGTGCTTCACGATTTTTTCACGCAAATCACGCGGCTTCATGTCAGATGTATCGTAAATGATTTGAGAGCGGCCTTTTAATTCCTCAAGCAGCTCTCGTTCCAGCGCGATGCCTTCAAGCGGCAGGCCAGTCGCTGCCAGCGGATGCGAGCGTCTCGTCTCTTTATATCTTGTGACGAGAATGGAATCCTTCGCGTCCAGGAATAAAATTCGCGGTGTGATCCACGGATTTTCGGCCATTTCATCCAGCGCTTCAATCAGCCGGTCAAAAAATTCGCGGCCGCGCAAATCCATCACGAGCGCAACTTTGCTCATTTTCGAATTTGATTCCTTCATCAGCTCTAAAAACTTCGGAAGCAATGAAGGCGGAAGATTATCGACGCAGAAATAGCCGAGATCTTCAAAGCTTTGGATCGCGACCGTTTTCCCCGCTCCCGACATTCCGGTTATAATGACAAGCTGAATATCATGTGATTCACTAGCACTCATCTTTCTCCCCCCTGACTTGTCTTTCTATTTGATGTGCTGCGGGTCTAAACGATAACTGAGCAGCTCAAATTCCGGTGTATACGTAAATGTGCCGTGCAGCAGCCCTTGTCCCTTCATCATAAAATCAAGGATATGGCCGTCTCCAGGGGCCATAGGCAGGTTCTGAATGTCATTGACATCGTGCCACTGCAGTTTGCCTTCCTCTGATTCTGATACATTTTGTCCTGTATATGAATCAGCGACAAACGTAAACATCATCCACTCGGAGACAATGTGGTCACCGTCTTTAATAATAAAGGTAAAAACGCCTTTTAATTGAGGATTTATGATATAGATACCAGTCTCTTCTCTGTACTCTCTGATGACGGAGTCTCTAACTGATTCTCCGCTCTCCATCTTGCCTCCCGGCGCGACCCACCATCCGCGTCTCGGCTTTTGAAGCAGAAGAACTTTGTCATCCGTCTGAAGCACACAATTTGTCACTCTTTGCAAGTACGTCACCTAACCTTCGTCCTGTCATCGTCTCTTTATTATACCGCTTCAAGATGCCTCCCACAATGAAGAGACATTGACAATCTTTTCTTCTATTTTACAGCATATTCATTCCTTAATTCAGATGATTTTGCTGTAACTGGCATTCATCTTTTATTTATGGACAAAAAAAGGACACGGATAACTGGAGAATCCGTGCCAAAAAAGTGTATTCATTATAAAAAGGGGGTCAATTACTTTATTAATCATAACCGAAAAGCATTACACATGTGTTACAACGGAATTAAAACCCAGTAACGTAATGTGAAACTCGTATGACATCCCTTTTTATTTTAAGGTTTTCAGCGTTTCTTGGAGCTCTTCGACATAATGCTGTACGCTTTGTGCCGCAATACTTCCGTCTCCTGTAGCCGTTACGATTTGGCGCAGTGATTTTTCGCGGATGTCTCCGGCAGCGAAAATCCCTTCAACCTTAGTTTCCATGCGGTCGTTTGTTTCGATATAGCCTTCTTCATTCGTAATGCCCAGGTTTTCAAACGGTTTAGACAGAGGAAGCATGCCGATGTAAATGAATACGCCGTCTGTTTTGAATTCACTTTCTTCACCGGTTACCGTATCGACAAGCGTTACGTTACCGACTTTGCCGTTTTCCTCATGAATTTCCTTCACGGTTTTGTTCCACAGGAAGTCAACTTTTTCATTATCAAATGCTCTCGCTTGAAGAATACTTTGAGCACGGAGTTTATCTCGTCTGTGAACAATTGTTACTTTTGAAGCGAAACGAGTCAGATACACGCCTTCTTCAACCGCGGAATCTCCGCCGCCAACAACAACAAGCTCTTTGCCTTTAAAGAAAGCCCCGTCACATACTGCACAATAAGATACACCGCGGCCGCCCAATTCTTTTTCGCCAGGCACACCGATTTTTTTATATTCCGCACCAGCAGCAATGATGACAGCACGGGCTTTATATTCTTTTGAACCAGCTTTGACTACTTTGTACTCTTTGCCGTCAACGACCTCTTTAATATCGCCATAAGCGTATTCAGCGCCGAATTTTTTCGCGTGTTCAAACATTTTGTTAGAAAGCTCAGGCCCAAGGATACTTTCGAATCCAGGATAGTTTTCTACATCTTCCGTATTGGCCATTTGTCCGCCAGGAATTCCTCTTTCAATCATTAATGTCGATAAATTCGCTCTTGATGTGTATACAGCGGCCGTCATCCCAGCAGGGCCTGCGCCGATTATAATCACGTCATAAATTTTTTCTTCTGACACACTATTCACTCCTTAAACCATCTTTTCAAGTTTGGGCTCTTTCTTATAAGATAAGAATCCCCATCAAACGTATTCCTTACCCATATCCTATAAAATCTCATGGTGATACGCTATTTTTTTGCTCAACACGATTAAATGTATTCGAAAAGGGTATATGCTAATAAAGAAAGAGCCTTCTGTTTATAGAAGGCCCTTGTCATATTTATTATTGAACAACACGTCTTACAACGCCTTTAAATGCTGCTTTCCAGTAAGGATTGCTCATAGAGTCAACAGATACGCCATGAGATGTATTGTCGTTTAGGAAAGTACCGTTTCCTAAGTAGATTCCTACGTGTCCATTTGTTTTGTAAGTGTCAAAGAACACAAGGTCTCCGCGTTTCATTTCAGACGCGCTGACAGCTTGTCCTCTGCCAACTAACGTATCAGTTGTTGTTCCGCCTACAGGTCCAAGGTTAACACCTGCAGAAGCGTATGCCCAGCGTACGAAAGATGAGCAGTCAAAAATACGGTTGTTGATATCAGACTGACTGCGTCCGCCGCCAAACTTGTATGGAGATTGTCCTACAATGCTTGAACCAACGCTGATCGCGCCTTCAATTCCGCCGGAGTTGCTGATAACAGTGCCGCCTGAATTGCTGTTTGAGCCGCTGCTCTTCTTAGAAGATGAGCCGTTAGACGAACTGTTTGATGAACCGTTAGAAGAATTGTCTGAAGAATCATCAGATGAGCTTGCTTTTGCTGATTCAGTTGTAGCCGTTTGGCTGTCATCTGTTTGTGTTTCATCAGATGCTTTTTGTGCTTCTTCCTGCTTTTTGATCAAAGCAGCCGCTGCTTCTTGTTCTTTTTTGATGCGTGCTTGTTCAGCTTCAGTATTTGCTTTTTGATTTGCAAGTTCAGACGCCTCTGATTTTAATTCAGAAATCGCTTTAGCCGTTTTCTTCTGGCTTGCTTTTGCTTCGTCGAAAAGCTTGTCTTTTTCATTAAGCTGTTTATCAAGGTCTTTTTGCATTGTTTCTAATTTAGCCAATGCAGCTTGAACTTCTTTCAGCTTGTCATTCAAATCCGCTTCGGAATCTTCGAGCTTCGCTTTATCCTGCTCTTGCTGTTTGATTAAATCTTTGTCTGCGTCCACAATAGATGAAACCGCAGTCGCACGAGAGATAAAGTCACCAAAGCTTGTTGATCCTAGAAGAACATCTATGTATCCTTGAGATCCGCCGCTTTCCTGTAAAGAACGAACGCGTTTTTTCAGGATTTCATTGCGTTTTTCGATGCGTGCTTCTGTTTCTTTAATCTCTTTTTTCAGTTTTTTGATTTCTTCTTTTGTTTTATCATTTTCTTCTTTTTTATCTTCGATCTTGTTACTTGTATCAAGCGCCTTAGCGTTAATGTCTTTCAGTTCTTTTTCAATCTTTGATTGATTTTCCTGAAGCTCAGTTAATTCTTTTTCCTTCGCTTCAATGCTGGAAGCAACCTCAGATTGCTTGCTTTCGATTTTTTGTTTCTTTTCATCTAATGTTTCCGCCGATGCAGTTTTACTTGTAAATGGGATCAAAAAACTGCTTGTCCCGATGACGGAAGCCAAACCAAGTGTAATTAAACTCTTTCTCACTTTTTATATCCTCCCTTTTACTGTGAACCTGTCCTCATTTGGAATCGTATTTTGAACATCAAGTTTCGTTCCTCATACTCTACGAGGAATGATGGTTGTTTATGGTTAATTATTCTGTGCATCTCTTATTCTGGTTGTATAGCGTTTATTTCACATCATATGTAAAAAACACTAATTCCTTATGTACGAGAATCATTATACCATCAAGTTTCGACAAATTAGCGATAAATTTTATTACATTTATGTTTCAAACAGATGTCAAGTCACACATCATTTGTCATTTTTCTTAAGCGTGTAAAAAAACTGTCGATATTATTTTCTTAATATAATCTATCAAACAAAAAAAGAGTCGATTAAATAAATCGACTCTTTAAAATTTACTATTCTAGAATATCATCAATATATTTCATATATTTCGTCAAAGTTGCCGGAGAGATGCCGAATCGGGCCGCTGTGTCTTTTTTCGTGTCTTGCTTGCCATGGGCTTCTTTCCAAATATAACAGATGGCTGCTGCCCAGCCTTTCTCATTTTTCAACGGAGCAACTGCACGAATTTGCTGGATGACATGGAAAACCCAGCAGCTCATGACTTCTGTTTTCATCTCTTCTTTTTCAGCTTGCTCTAATAGTTTGACCGTTTGATAGGCGAAAAGTGCATCCTCTGAAACGTCAGCAGCCCCAGAATCTCCATTTAGAAGCAGCTTTACAAAATGATTTTCAAAAGGAGCGGTTATTCTCTTTGAGCGTATCACCGCTTCAAGATGCTCTGTTTCTCCCTTTGTGCTGCTGATATAATAGGCTGCGAGACGCTGTTCCACAGATGAAGGAAGAGCTTCCCTCCGCTCAATCCAAGGCGCCGGGCGGTCTTCGCCGGGATATTGCGACTCGACTTTTCTCCAGATCGTCTCGGCAAAGTCGGTATGTCCCGTAAAATAAGCAGAGCATGAAAGCCAGTAAAAGAAGGTGTCGTCACCTTCAAAGCCGATTTTATATAATGATTTGAGCCATTTATATCCGATCTCGTAGCGGCCGACAAGTGCCAAGGTAGCACCCAATTTATAACGCTGCTCCAATAGCATCGGATAGACATTGGAGAGCTGATCACTCAATTCCGCCACTTTTTCGTCTTCTCTTTCATAATAGTAGAAAACGAGAAGATTGCATAAGGCGTGAAGATTTCCTTCATTATGAGAAAGCACTTCATAAGCGGTTTGCTTCGCTTTTACAACGTTTCCTGAATAGAAATAGGCAAGCGCGAGATTGTTGTATGCTGACCAAAGCTCCGGATATTCAGCTGTGATTTCCTCAAGCGCCGCAACCGCTTCAGCAAGCTGGCCGCTTTCCAGCAATGACTTTGCCCGATCCTGTTTCACCAGCAGTTCATCCTGATCATACAACGAATCCTCAATGCCGTCGTCTCCTAAATCGAGCAAATCAAGCAGACTATCGTTTTCTTCGGCGAATTCACCATCCGGGTCCGCATCAGAATAAGCGGCCGCTTCTTTATAAGCTTCCTGGAAGAGCCCCAGATGGGCAAAGTTATTCGCTTTAAAGTAATGGCACTCCGGCATTTCGGCCTCCAGATTTGCCATGATATAGTCAAGAAGATCGTTCGACTCTTGATACTGGCCCATTTCCGAATAAATGACCGCAAGCTGTGAAAGCATCTCTGAATCCTCCGGATCCAAATGAACCGCGCGCTGAATCAGTTTGCTTGCCCGTTTTAGATTGCGCTCTTTATACGCTTTCAAGCCTTTATGAAAAAAATATTGTCCATCTTGAAGCAGCTGGACAATTTGTGCGTGATTTTTATGTTCAGAAGTGTGTTTTCCCACAACTACCCTCCGTTTTATACAATATTACCGTCAGTAGTATACCATAAATCGTAAGCCCCTCAATAGTTCAAAAGGAAGGATTGGGAAAATCCCTCCTCTTTTTTATTGGCTGATTCGACCAAAATTTACTCAGCTTTGTTTTCTAAGTCCGCATTCATTTTCAGCTGCTGTTCAGCAAAATCCCGATAAAGACCATGGGAAGCCATTAACTCATGGTGTGTTCCACGACCGGTAATTTCCCCTTTTTCAACAAACAAAAGCTGGTCCGCATCTACAACGGTAGATAGGCGGTGAGCGATCACAATCGTTGTGCGGCCCTCCATCAGCACCTCAAGCGCCTGCTGAACTGATTTTTCAGATTGGCTGTCGAGACTTGAGGTCGCTTCATCGAGCATAAGAATGCTTGGGTTACGGAGAAGCGCTCTCGCAATTGCGATTCTCTGCCTTTGTCCGCCTGACAGCATAATGCCGCGTTCACCTACTTCTGTATCAAACTGATTCGGCAGCTCCTTTATAAAATTGAGCGCATATGCCATCTCCGCGGCTTTTTCGATCTCAGCATCCGTCACATCTCGTTCTAACCCGTAGCAAATATTTTCTCTGATTGTCCCGGACATTAACGGGCTTTCCTGCGATACATACCCGATGTGCTCCCGCCACGATTCAAGCGAATAAGTATCAATCGGCTCGTCCCCCAGCCGAATGGCCCCTGCAGTCGGAGTATAAAAACGTTCAAGCAGCTTAAACAGCGTCGTTTTCCCCCCGCCGCTCGGACCGACAATCGCTGTGACTTTACCTGCTTCAATGACGGCGCTGACCTCTTTTAAGATCAGCTGATCAGGCTTATATCCAAAAGACACGCAATCAAGCTGGATAGGCAGATGTGCATTTTCGATTTGTTTTCCCGTCACTGTATCTTCCTCTTCCTCTGCCAAGATCTCAATCATTCGTTCTGTTGCACCGATTGATTTTTGCAGCTGTGTAAAGAATGTTGTAATTTGGCCCATCGGCATAATAATTTGGAACAAATATAAAATAAAAGCCACGAGCGCTCCGGCCGTGAGCTCGCCTGAAGATACCTGCATGCCGCCATATCCGATGACTGCGACAAGGGCTGCCATTAACACGAGTGAGATAAGCGGGCCGACAAGTGATTGAACCTTAGCTTCTCGAACGCCAAGCTTAAATAATGAGGAAATCCCTGTTTTCCCGCGGCCGTATTCGACATCCTCCGCATTTGAAGCTTTGACAAGTCTGATTTCCGGGAGAATTTGATTCAGCAGGCCTGTAAAACGAGCCGTTTCATCTTGTGTTTCCCGTGAAATGGAGAACATTTTCCGTCCAATCGGCACCAAAATAAGAGCGGCCAGCGGAACGACCACTAACACAAGCAGTGTCAGCTTCCAGTTCATAATAAACAAGATTGTCAATGATCCAATGACAGAAATGATGCCTGTAATAAATCCGCTGATATGGGTTGTAATCAATTCTTTGACCACCATCGTATCGTTCGTTACACGGCTGACTGTTTCTCCGGAAGCATTTGTATCGAAATAAGAGACAGGAAGCTTAATTAATTTCTTCCATAGTAACTCCCGCAGCCCGGAAATGATTTTTTGTCCATTATAGTTAAGGGCATAGGTGGCATAAGCGCTTAAACCCGCCTGAACGAAAAACACCAGCGCGATCAACCCGATTTGCGTGCCTGACAGATTTGACATAGAAAAACCATCGACAAGCTGCTTCGTTAATAATGGAATGAGCAGGCTGACCAGTGTGGTTACAACACTGAGGGCAAGCGCAAAGGCGAGCTTTCCATAAGAAGGATTGGTCCGTCTTACTAAGGCAAAAAAGGGTTTCAATTTACTTTTAGATTTTTGTTTCTGGTTTGGCATATATTTTCCTCCTGTTTCAGCGTTCAGAAAGGTGAAAAGTCATAGCAAAAGGATGATTTTTACTCTTTCTCAATCATATCAATGGCGAGAGACTTTTTCAGTATATTTTTGCCGTGATGAAAATAAAAGATCTCCCACTCATTGTTTGAATAGGAGATTTTTTATGTTAGACATCTTTCACAGGCTTCTTTTTTCTATAAGTCAATGTTACATCCTGCTGTCGCAGGTCTTCTATTATCATTTTGTACCGATCAACTTTTGCAGTATGTTCTTCTTTTATCATCTCAAGGGCGGCTTTTCGTTTTTCGCTATTAGACTCAAGCTCTTTTTTTATTTTTTTTACAATCAACCCTTTTTGCCCTTTGATTTCCTCTTTTAATGAAGACTCAAATTTCTTTGTCAGGCTGAGAAAGTCGTTGATCGGTTGATTGAGGGTGCCCGCTTTCCCCTTCATTTCATCTTGGGTAAGAAACATATAGGTTGTTGATACAATTTCTGTTTCACTTTCTGAAAATAAGGAAGTCACTCTTCATATTCCTCCTAAGGCTGAAAATCAAATAACTGAGAAATCATTTCTTCTTTTTCAAACAGCTTTTCAATACTCTCGCGGATATTTTTGATAAAATCTCTTTTTTCTGTTGTCTGTTTTTTTAATTCAGCAACAATTCCATCATTAGCAGGAAGCGCACCTGTGTGGAATGATTCATGAACTGAGATTTTCTCCAATTTATCGAATGTGTGGCTGAAACCAGCTGCAAGCCGGAATTGAAGATCGAAGGCATAATGCGAAGGGTTTTCTTCCATATGATGAATCGCCGTGGTGATCGCCTGTTTTTTATCTATGAAGTCTTCATCGATTTCCTGACTGTAAACCTTCTGGTACTTAGAAATCGCATCTTCCATATCTTCAACGATTTTCATACCGTTTTGATAGATTCTGACAGCGGATGAGAGATTGACTTGAATCGTTTCTCCCGAGCCGCTCTTCCCTGTAAAATAAATATCGGAGCCTTTATAGCTGAAGCCTTTTTCCTTTGACAAGGCGTTGAGCATTTGAACGATACTGTGGCCGTCGACGATAAGTTTTAGTGCGTCTTTTGTTTCTGTGTCGAGTGTTTCAAATGCATCTTTTAATTCATTAACACTGCCTATTAACTCACAGACATAATAAACAATTGCAACTACATTATTAGTAGAAAGTGCGTATTTTAACTGTTGATATTGAATTTCTATATCGCCTATCTTACTATTAACAATTTTTAACTGTTTTTTGTTACTCTTCCTTTGCGCCTCATCAATATACCCATTCTCTTCAAGCTGATCCACAACTGTTCCGCTATTATTCAAGATAGTATGAAAGAATTTGATAAAGGCCGGCATTTTTTCCCCGATATTTTTAACCATTACCTGTATATCACCAAACCGGTCTTTCACTATTTTCCCTTTCGCCACATTTCCATCAGCACTAAATATACTGCCGACAAGCTCTGCATCTATCCCGGTCGAAGCCATGATAAATCCGTTTAGCCCGCCTTTTTTATATTCATCCGAATACTTTCGTAAAAAAGTTTGGATAGAACGGACTTCCTCATCAGGAATCTTATCTATAATACTTCTGATTCCTTTGACATCTGTATTTGTATCTTTCATCTTTACATTGCCAAATGTAATAAAATTGGCCTTTCCGCTGACACCATAGAGCGGGTCATCTTTAGAAATACGCTGGGTGATCTTTGCTGTGACGCCTTTGTCATTGTAGTATTGGGTGATTGCTTTTTTAAGGTCTTCTTTGCGGACGTTTTCAAGTTCATCAGTATTCAGAACATTAAATTTATTGATCATAGCATCAAGTAAATCTTTATCAGCCTGTAACAAATGATTTACACTAACCTGAGCACCGTTTACCCCATATACTTCATCAAATTCTCCATCTATTAACTGAACCATTACCTGGTTGTTATTTGCAAGTGAATGCCCAAGAGCATAAGTATGTAACTCATCAGAATTTCCAGCTCTTTTCTTTGCTTCCTTAGTAAATTCTCTCGTTGCTCTGTATTGGCTATTGTCGATCCCTAAGAAGAGGCCAAAAAAATTATAAGACCAATCCTCGTTATCAGCACTACCTTCTGAAATAATATGAAGTTGGTCTATTTGATTTTCACTATCTTTTATATATATTGCCGTACCATCATAACCCGATTCTTTTATTGACTTATCTTTTTGGTTATTTTTCTTAATCAGTTCTTTAGATGTATATATCTCAATATCCTTAGGAAGATTTTGATTAGTTTCTTCTTTATAGATCCTGCGGACTTCCGCTACAAATTCTGCTTTTGCTTCCTTTATTTCTTTAGGATTGTTTGATGCAAACTTTTTTTTATAATCATACTCTAAATTTATTAACCGCAGTTTTACATTTTCATTTGAAAATATATTATAGTTAGCCATCTTACCCCTCCTTATTTAAAAAGGTGATGGATTTTACGAGCTTTTTAACCTGATCTCCTAAGTTATCTTTATCTAACGTACAAGGCTTATCATTATTTGGGCATCTAAACATAAACGAAAACACAATACCTATTTGGTCTTTCTCAGTAGACTTAATATAACCGAAGTATCTGTACGAAAAATTATATTTATTTTTATCATTTTCAAAATTATTTTTCTTGTGAGCAATATAAATATCTTTACCTTCGCTCTCTAGTTTTTCAAAATTACCATTATAGCCATTTTCACTACTAATTTGGTCTAACATTGTCTCAGGATTGTTAATAAAAGTTACTCCTTGATAATACTCTATTTGTGCATTTAGCATTTTATTTTTTGTTTTTTTATAGCTATCAAATGCTATGATTTCTTCATTTTCATCATGGCTAGACAAATAACTTGAATACTCCCCATCTTCCGGAAACAACATCCTAAACCCTTTCAGCTTAGATTCCAGCAAATAATATCCTGGTTCCTCTTCTTTTGTTGACACCATGTACTCTCTCGTTTTCTCATCCTGAAACGCAGGTACTTGAGGCAGATCCTTGGGATCCATGTCTTTTGGTTTTACCGCTTCTGTTTTATTGTCATTTGTGGTGTTTTTATCATTGTCATTCATACTGCATCCTCCTGTCAGGGCAAGTAATAAGCTGAAGCAAATATAGATGATCTTTTTCATTACGAACCTCCACGGGTTTTGTGAGAATAGTATTCTATTTTTATATCAAAAATAATTCTATTGACCTGGTTAAGAGATGATTATTTCATCCTTTTTCATGTTACATCATGGCGGAATTTGGATAAATAGGAAATCAGACTCGGTTTTGATCTCCTTTTATTAACTAATCATATATAACACCTCATATAAATCTAAATACCTATTACTTTTTTCACAAAACAAAAAGAGCCGTATCATACGGCTCTTTACTCTTCTTTCTCAGAATGGCGTTTTTTCAATACGTCAAGCACATCATCCAGCGGCAAGGCTTGTTCTCTGAGCAGGACAAGCAGGTGATACAGCAGGTCTGCCGCTTCCCATTTGAGTTCCTCGTGGTCCCGATTTTTCGCGGCGATGATGACTTCGGATGCTTCTTCACCGACTTTTTTCAAAATCTTATCGACGCCTTCACGGAAAAGGTAAGTAGTATAAGCTCCCTCAGGCATTTCCGCTTGGCGTTCCGCTATCACACGCTCCAGTTCGTTTATGATGCCGAATCGGCCTGCGGCCTGTTCTTCTGTTTGTTCCTTCATAAAACAGCTGTAGCTGCCAGTGTGGCATGCCGGGCCGGATGGCTCTACAAGTACGATCAATGCGTCCTGGTCGCAGTCATACCGGATACCTTTGACGGCTTGCGTGTTCCCTGAGGTTTCTCCTTTATGCCATAACGCTTGGCGTGAGCGGCTGTAAAACCATGTTTCCTTCGTTTCCAGCGTTTTTTCGTACGATTCCTTGTTCATATACGCAAGTGTCAGCACTTCTTTGCTTGCCGCATCCTGCACGATGGCAGGAATTAATCCGTCCTCGTTAAAACGCAGTTCATCTGCCTGTTTCATCTCACATTCACCCCGTATTCTTTCAAGTATGATTTCACTTCTTTAATCGATGTTTCTTTATAATGAAAAATTGAGGCGGCCAGCGCGGCGTCAGCTTTTCCTTTTGTAAAAGCCTCAAGCATATGCTGTGCGTTTCCCGCGCCTCCCGAAGCGATAACAGGGACGGGGACAGCTTCGGAAACAAGCTTTGTCAGCGTGTGGTCGAAGCCTTTTTTCTCACCGTCAGAGTCCATGCTTGTCAGCAATATTTCTCCTGCCCCGCGTTTGACGCCTTCTTTTGCCCACGCGGTGACCTCCCAATCTGTTTTCTTTCTGCCGCCGTGCGTATAGACCTTATATGTGTCAGATTCTTTGTCATACTTGGCATCAATGGCAAGAACGATGCATTGCGAACCGAAAAACTCGGCTCCTTCTGCAATCAGCTCAGGGCGAAGAACAGCTGCCGTGTTCACCGACACTTTGTCCGCTCCGGCACGCAGTATCGTTTTCATATCGCTGAGCTGATTGATGCCGCCGCCGACTGTAAACGGAATCGCAAGCTTCGCGGCAACCTGCTCCACAACGTCAATCATCGTCTTTCGTCCTTCATGTGAGGCGGAGATATCAAGAAAAACAAGTTCATCCGCACCTTCCCGGTCGTACACTTCGGCGAGTTCAACTGGGTCACCAGCATCCTTCAATTCGAGAAATTGAATTCCTTTGACAACGCGTCCTTCTTTGACATCAAGGCATGGGATAATCCGTTTTGTGATCATTTGCGCTTCACCCTTTCAAGCGCCTCACACAGCGTAAACTGATTGGTATACAACGCTTTTCCGATGATTGCTCCAGAGACGCCGTCCGCCTCATAGCGGGCGAGGGCTTCGAGATCCGTGACGGAGCTGACTCCGCCTGAAGCGATCACCGATTTCCCCGTTTCCTTAGCAAGCTCGACCGTGCTTTTAACATTGGGGCCTGACAGCATTCCGTCTGTCGCGATGTCAGTAAAAATAAAGACTTCCGCACCTTCATTGGCCAGCTCTTTGCCCAGTTCAGTTGCCTTAAGGGTTGATGTTTCCAGCCATCCCTCTGTTGAAACAAAACCGTTTCTCGCATCCAGTCCGATTGCAATTTTCTCGCCATATTGTTTCAGCATTTTTTTGACAAACGGAGGGTCAGAAACTGCTGAGCTTCCTAGGATCACCCGATCGACTCCAGCTGATAAATATTCGTAGACGTCTTTTTCTGAACGGATCCCGCCGCCGATTTCGACTTTCAGGTTCAGCTTTTGCGCAATCTCAATCACATGGCGGTCATTCACTCTTTTCCCTTCTTTGGCCCCGTCGAGATCAACGAGATGGATCCATTCGGCACCCTCTCTCGCAAATAACTCAGCCATCTCGTACGGTGAATCGCCATATATCGTTTCCTTATTATAATCCCCTTGAACAAGGCGGACACATTTGCCATTTCTCATATCAATTGCCGGATATAATGTAAAAGCACTCATTTTTTCACCTTCTGTTCTGCTGCCATTTTCGTAAATTGGGTTAAGATAGACATTCCGACCGTGCTGCTTTTTTCCGGGTGAAATTGGGCGCCGAAGACGTTCCTTTTTCCAACTACAGCAGGCACTCGCACACCATAATCAGCGCTTGCCAGGAGCGAGTCCTCCTGCATCCCGTCAATGTAATAAGAATGCACGAAATAAGCGTAGCCTTCTTCTGCTTCAGCCAGCAGCGGAGATTCATTATGAAAAGAAAGACGATTCCAGCCCATATGCGGAACCTTCAGCTTGTTTCCTTTTTCATCTTCTGCTTTCAGCCTGACTGCTTTTCCTTTTAACAGCCCGAGTCCTGAAGCGGTGCCGTTTTCTTCGCTTTCTTCAAATAAAAGCTGCATGCCGAGGCAGATCCCGAGAAGCAGCCTTCCCTCTGAGACCATATCGTGAATCAATTGATCAAGCTTCGTGTAGCGCAAATTGTCCATCGCGTCTCCAAATGAACCGACTCCCGGCAAAATGAAGGCATCAGCTTCTTTCAGCTCCTCCGGCTTTTCAGAAACAAAATACGGCACGCCGACACGTTCAAGCGCCTTTGAGACACTGTATAAATTCCCCATTCCGTAATCTATCACGCCGATCATTTACAGCATCCCTTTCGTTGACGGTATTCCTTTAACTCGCGGATCGATCGTTGTCGCTTCATCAAGCGCACGTCCCAGTGCTTTAAAAACGGCTTCAATCATGTGGTGGGTGTTTGTGCCATAATGAACGATGACGTGCAGGTTCATTCGAGCTTCGAGCGCTAGCTTCCACAAAAATTCATGTACAAGCTCCGTATCGAAAGTTCCGACTTTAGCAGCCGGGAAGTCAGCGCGCATTTCTAAGTGCGGCCGGTTGCTTAAATCAATTACAACTTGAGCAAGTGCCTCATCCATCGGCACAAACGCCGATCCGTAGCGTTTGATTCCTTTTTTATCGCCCAACGCTTCGAGCAGCGCCTGCCCTAAGCAGATGCCGATATCTTCAGTCGTGTGGTGATCATCTATATCAACATCGCCTTTTGCGTTAATGGAAAGATCGAATTGGCCGTGTTTCGTGAATAAATCCAACATATGTGTCATAAACGGCACATCTGTTTTGATATCCGCTTGTCCCCCGCCGTCTATTGTAAATGCCAGCTCAATATCTGTTTCGTTTGTTTTCCTGACGCGTTCCGCTTTTCTCATTTAGAAATCCTCCGTTCTCTCGCTTCAATTGATCTGGCATGGGCTTCTAACCCTTCCAGTCTGGCAAAAGCCGCGATGCTTTCGGCATGTTCTTCAAAGGCTGATTGACTGTAAGAAATAATGCTCGATTTCTTTTGAAAATCAGTTACGTTTAATGGACTTGAAAATCTGGCTGTTCCGTTTGTCGGAAGCACATGGTTCGGTCCGGCAAAATAATCACCGACAGGCTCAGGGCTGTATCTGCCTAAGAAAATTGCACCCGCATGTTTGATACTCCCAAGCAAAGCTTCCGGAGACTGTGTTATGATTTCTAAATGCTCTGGCGCGAGTGTATTGACAGTATCAATCGCTTCCACCATTGTTTCCGCCACATATATACAACCGTAATCTCTCACTGAAGCTTCCGCTATTTCTCTTCGCGGCAAGGTTTTCAGCTGCTTACTCACCTCGGCTGAAACCGCCTCGGCCAGCGCCATGGAATCTGTGACAAACACACATGAGCTGAGTTTATCGTGTTCCGCCTGTGACAGCAGATCGGCTGCAATTTCGCTCGGAATCGCTGTTTCATCAGCCAGCACGACGATTTCACTAGGTCCGGCAATCATATCGATATCGACATCGCCGAACACCTCCCGTTTGGCAAGCGCGACATAAATGTTGCCCGGACCCGTGATTTTATCCACTGGCTCAATGGTTTCTGTTCCGTATGCTAACGCCGCAATCGCCTGAGCGCCGCCCATTTTGTAAATGTCTTTTATGCCCAGCTCGGCTGCAGCAACCAAAACTCCAGGAGACAGCAGACCGTCTTTTCCCGGAGGCGTGACGAGAACGATTCTTTCAACGCCCGCTACAAGCGCCGGAATCACATTCATCAAAACAGATGAAGGATATGCGGCCGTTCCCCCCGGCACATATACACCGGCGGAATCCAGCGCCGTCACTTTCTGCCCCAGCATTGTGCCGTCCTTTCTGTGATAAAACCAGGAGGATTCAAGCTGTCTTTCGTGATATTCCCTAATATTTTCGATTGCCTGCCTAATCACCTGAAGAAGACGTGGATCCAGTGAGGTGTATGCCTCCTCAAATTCTTCTTTTGTGACCAGCGGGCTGTCTATTTCGATGCCGTCAAATTTCGCCGTGTAGCTGCGAACCGCCTGATCACCGTTTGCTTTAACATCTTCAATAATGGACCGGACCGTCTTTCTTTGCTCTTCCGTTCCGGCATCGATGGAACGCTTGAGAGAAAGCCGTTCCGCTCCGCTGATGGTTTTGATCTTCATTTTGCCGTCTCTCCTTCCACAACGAGAGATAGGCGGGATGCCATTTCGTCAATCACATCGTCTTTCATGCGATAGCTTACCGGGTTAACAATAAAGCGAGAGGTAATGTCACAAATGTGCTCCGTTTCAACAAGCCCATTTTCCTTCAGCGTCTGTCCTGTGGAAACAATGTCCACTATCCGATCTGCAAGCCCAATGAGCGGAGCCAGTTCAATTGAACCGTTGAGCTTAATAATCTCGACTTGTTCTCCCTGCTCTCTGAAATAACTGGAAGCCACATTCGGATACTTTGTCGCGATTCTTGGCGCTACGCCGCTCCAGTCTGTATTCGGAAGTCCGGCGACAGCTAAGTGGCATTTGCTGATTTTTAAATCAAGTACCTCATACACATCGCGTTCCTCCTCCAGCATGACATCCTTGCCCGCAATTCCGACGTCTGCCACGCCATGCTCCACATACGTGGTTACGTCCATCGGCTTCGCTAATATGAAACGAAGATTTTCCTCCGGCACATCGATGATCAGTTTTCTCGAATCTTCAAACTCCTCAGGGAGCCTGTAGCCTGCCTGCCTCAGCAACCCTGCCGCTTCTTCAAATATCCGGCCCTTTGGCATCGCCATTGTGAGTAACTTACCCATTTTGCTCTTCCTTTCTGGCACCGATAAAATAAGTGACGTTTGCAAAAGATTTTGTCATCTGGTCGATATTTTCTATTCCCGATAAATCTTGAAGAACCACTTTGTTCCCTTTCATGCGTTCTTCATTCGCATAAGCGATGGCTTGCGCCCGCTGCTCTTTGCTGAAAATAACAGCGTCTATATCACAAGGTTCTTCTTTCATATGAAGGGCTTCAATCAGCCGGTCGATCCGAAGCCCGAAGCCTGTTGCCGGTGCAGGTGAATCAAAATGGCCCAGCAGCTTGTTGTAACGGCCACCGCTTCCAATGACAAAACCGACATTCTCGGCGTACACTTCAAATAAAATCCCTGTGTAATAGCTCATGTGGCTGACCATATTCAGATCCAGGCGGACATTTTCCGTACATCCGTAATCCTCAAGAATGTCCCACAGCGCCTTCAGCTCATCAACCACGCTTTTTCCTTGCGCAGAATCGACGATTTCCTCGGCACGTCCGCATACTTCTATACCGCCCCGCAATTCAAGGAGCTCAAGCAGCCTGCTTTTATCAATGGAGGAAAGCGGGAGAGACTTGACATGCTCTCTGTAGCCGACGTAGTTCTTTTCATATAAGAACCTCCGCAGCACATCAGCTCGTTCAACGTTCCCGAGCACCTCAACAAACAAAGCATCCGCAATGCCGGCATGGCCAATGGCAATTTTAAAGGATGCCAGCCCAGCGTTTTTCAATGCCCCGACGACTAAAGCAATGACCTCCGCATCCGCGCTCGTCGTGCCGTCACCGATTAACTCCACTCCGACCTGCTCAAACTCAGCCGGACGTCCGCCTTCACGCTCCTGAGCCCTGAATACATTTGCCGCATAGCCGACTCTTAGCGGATGACCGTGTTTCAGAAGCTTCGATGCCGCCACCCTTGCAATCGGCCCCGTCATATCCGGGCGAAGCACCAATGTCTTGCCGTCCTGATCAAGTAGCTTAAACAGCTGCTGCTCTTCAATTGCTGACTGGACGCCAACCGTATCGTAAAACTCCAGTGTCGGCGTTTCCATAAATTGATATCCCCATTTATTGATCAAATCGGTTAACGATCGTCTCACCTTTTTTTTCGTTTCGTATAAACCGGGCAGTGTATCTCTCATGCCGTGCGGTTTTTCAAACATAAACATCAACCCGAGCACCTCCGCTGTTATCTTATGAAGGAAAATTCCGAATCCTTTAGTTCGCTAATATGATAATATGTTAGCAGATGAAAGAATGAAAATCAACGCTTAACTTCAGTAAGGATTTTTTTAGTTCAAATATCCTTCTCCTCATTATGAAAAAATCATGAACAATGTATTAAAGGTACGTAATATCTCAAATTCTTTATGTTTGGCATGCTATAATACAAATCAAATAGAGAACAAGGAGATAAAGATGAAAACACTGCGAACTCTATGTGTCCTGATGATTCTTTCAGGCGTTATTTTTTTCGGACTTAAAATAGATGCAAAAGATATAGATATTCCTTTTTTGAACAGCCTTAAAAAAGTGGTTTCTGATAGCGATACAGATACAGGTGCGAATAGCAAAAAGGAGCTGAAGGGAAGCGCAAAACCGCTGGATGTCATCCTTTACAATCAAATGGACGCACCCCGGCTCTATAACGGCTGTGAAGTAACAAGCCTTGCGATGGTGCTGAATTACGCAGGATACGACGTGACAAAAAACACCCTGGCAAATCAGGTTGCCACAGTGCCTTTGACATACAGCAGCGGATTAAAGGGTGATCCGAATGACGGATTTGTCGGGGATATGGCGAATGGCCCTGGTCTCGGTGTCTACCATCGACCGATCTATCAGCTGGCGAAAACCTATGCGGGAGACAAAGTGTCTGATCTGACTGGAAAAAGCATTTCTGCTGTTTATGAACAGCTTGAAAAAGGCAATCCAGTTTGGGTTATTACGACAGCCAACTTTACGCCAGTTGACAACATGCAGACATGGAAAACGCCAAACGGAACGATAGAGATTACGTACAGCGAACACAGCGTCGCCGTTACGGGATATGATGATAAATATGTGTATCTCAATGATCCGTATGGCTATAAAAACAGAAAAACCGATAGAACAAGCTTTGAAAAAGCGTGGAAACAAATGGGCAGCCAGGCCGTAGTTATTCAAAAGTAAACACCTGAAGCCTCACTATGCTCTATCCTGAGCAAATACGACAATATTCATGCTTTTTGTTTCAATCGGTAAGATCGATTCATTTTCCATTTATCATCCAGAATTGTCTTTACTTTCAGGCTATCTGTTTTTATGATTAAAGCAGATTCAGCCTTGCCCCGATCTATGTGAGAGAAGCCGGTGCAAGTCGCTGACGCTTCTCTTGCAAAAAATGAAAGATATCCGGGGAGGATTTATCATTGAAAAAATTCGTGTCTATCCTATTTATGTTCGGTTTGGTTATGGTGTTCAGCCAGTTTCAGTCATCAACCGCTTTTGCAGCAGACAAAGTGGTGCACGAAACAATTATCGTACCAAAAAATACAACATATGACGGGAAAGGACAGCGGTTTGTGGCAGGGAAAGAATTAGGCGACGGAAGCCAGTCAGAAAACCAAGACCCTGTTTTTCGTGTGGAAGATGGAGCAACCCTGAAAAATGTGGTGCTTGGCGCCCCTGCTGCTGATGGCGTGCACACTTATGGAAACGTTAACATTCAGAATGTGAAATGGGAAGATGTTGGTGAGGATGCGTTAACGGTGAAGAAGGAAGGAAAAGTGACGATCGACGGCGGTTCTGCTCAAAAAGCGTCAGATAAGATATTCCAAATCAATAAAGCCAGTACATTCACAGTGAAAAACTTCACGGCAGACAATGGCGGAAAGTTCATAAGACAGCTTGGCGGTTCAACCTTCCACGTTGATGTGATCATCGATAAGTGCACCATCACAAACATGAAGGAAGCGATATTCCGGACGGACAGCAAAACAAGCACGGTCAGAATGACAAATACACGCTACTCTAATGTCGGTCAAAAATGGATTGGTGTTCAGCATATTTACGAAAACAACAACACTCAATTTTAACCAAAAAAGTCCGCTGATGTTATTCAGCGGACTTTTTCAATCTTTCTTGCATTTCTTCCTTCGTATAGACGATCCTCATCGGATTTCCGCCGACAAATGCGCCGGCAGGCACGTCTTTATGGACAAGTGTTCCGGCGGACACAACTGCGCCATCTCCTATTTTCACCCCGGGCAGAATGGTCGTGTTGGCACCAATCATCACTTCGTCTCCGATCAGAACTTTGCCGATCCGGTATTCGTGAATCAAATACTCATGGGCCAGAATGGTCGTATTGTACCCGATGATTGTATTTGTTCCGACTGAGATCTTTTCCGGAAACATGATATCTGGCATCACCATGAGGGCAAAGGATGTCTGATTTCCAACCTTCATCCGCAGAAATGTACGGTACAGCCAGTTTTTCATCCCTATAAACGGCGTATATCTCGCAATTTGAATGACAATAAAATTTTTGACGACCTTTAGAAAAGGTACCGTTTGATAGACATGCCACAGTGAGTTGGCCCCCGAGACCGGATGACGATCTGTTTTTCTCACAGATTACTTCACTCCAACGATTTGTAATAGATCACTCATTTTCTCAAGCATAAAATCCGGCTCATGCTTCGCCAGCATTTCCGGCCCTTTAATCGTCCATGCGACTCCCGCCGTTTTTGTACCGGCGTTTTTGCCTGCCAGCACATCGTGGTAATTATCTCCGACCATAATGGCTTCCTCGGGCTTGCTTCCTAACTGTTTCAGCGCTAACAGCACAGGCTCGGGATCAGGCTTTGCATTCGTCACATCATCAAGGGTGACAACCGTTTCAAAGAATTCGCCGATTCCCGTGAGCTTGAGGCCCATATTGACAGTATCTCTTAATTTTGTTGTCACAATTCCTAATGTAAAGCCGGCTTTTTTTAATGCATCCAGGGTCTCATATACCGTTTCATATTCAGTCACGAGTGAATCATGCATGTCATGATTGTACGCTCTGTACATAGCCATCATATCCTCGCATTTATCAGGGTCCATCGAAGAGAACGTTTCAAAAAGAGACGGCCCGATAAATGCAAGGACATCTTCTCGTTTATACTTGCTCGGATAATAATGCTCCAGTGTATGCAAAAAGGACGCGATAATTAATTCATTCGTATTAATAAGCGTTCCGTCTAAATCAAACAGAATCGTCGTTACTTGTTTGTCACTCATATTGCTTCCTTTCCAACCGCTGAGGGTTTCCATTTTTTCCACGTGTGCGCAATAGCCATTGTCAGCAGAACTGCTGTGGTGACACGAATCAAAAGAAGCGGCCAGACCGGTATGCCGAGCGGAATAAAGACAAGTGTATCTTCCACGACCGCGTGGCAGGCAACGAGAAATATAAATGCCAATGTCATATCCCGCCTGCTCACGCCGTCATCCTCGACAGCTTTGATCATGACACCCGCTCCGTAGGCCAGACCAATCGTCAGTCCCGCCACCATTGTCATAGACGTATTTTTATTCATGCCAAGCAGCTGCGTAAACGGAGACAGCCACCTGGAGAACCGATGCAGCCAGCCTAAATCTCTTAAAAACTGGATGATGATCATCAGAGGTATGACAATTGCCGCCAGCTGCAAAACACCAAGTCCGGCTTTCGTTAAGGCTTCTGCCAGCATTCCTAGCCAGCTGTCTGGCGCCGCGCTCTTCGCAGCAATAAAACCATACTGCGCCGTTTCCTGTCCGCCATGCCAAATGAGGTTGATGACGATGGCTGACACAGCGGCTAAACCGATGCGCACGGCCAATATGACGCCAATTCTGATGCCAACCTTTGCGGCAACTGTCGATTCGATAATCAAGTTATGACAGAATGAAAGCATAACAGCTAAAATAAAGACTTCTTTCACAGATAAATCCAATGTTAAAATCCCGGCAATTCCCGCATACAGATTCAGCATATTTCCCAGTACAAGCGGAATGGCCGCTTCACCAGAAAGCCCGAAGAGACCCATCACCGGTGTGATCAGCCGTACAAGCCAATCCATGACAGGGGTATGCTGAAGCAAAGTGACCAATAGCGTTACCGGGAAAATCACTTTACCCAGCGTCCATGTTGTTTGAAAACCTGCTGCAAGACCGGCCAGAAAGATTTTCTTCATGCCTCATCCCCCTTTGTTGACGTCTACTCCGCGTACCGCTCCTTCGAGTATCCCTTGACGCGTCTGAAGATGATGGCTGCCACAGCCAAAACAATCAATACGATTGAAATCACCTGAGCGATGCGAAGTGAATCTGTCAGCATTAAGCTGTCAGTCCGCATTCCTTCAATAAAGTATCTTCCGATTGAATACCAAATGATATAGATCAAGAACATCTCGCCTCTACGCAAATTCGCTCTGCGAAGCAGCAGTAAAACAATGACGCCGACAAAACTCCATAGTGATTCATATAAAAAAGTAGGATGATAATATTGCCCATTGATATACATTTGATTGATAATAAATTCAGGCAGGTGCAGGTTTTCTAAAAAGGCTCTGCTGACAGCCTCGCCGTGCGCTTCCTGATTCATGAAGTTCCCCCAGCGGCCGATCGCCTGGCCGAGCAAAATGCTGGGCGCGGCAATGTCCGCAAGCTTCCAGAACGAAAGTTTTTTCACTCTCGAAAACACATAACCCGTTAAAATGGCGCCGATTAATCCGCCATGAATGGCAATGCCGCCCTTCCAAATCTTAATGATTTCTCCCGGATGTGCCGCATAATAGTCCCATTCAAAGGCAACGTAATAAATTCGCGCGCAAATAATCGCAATCGGAATGGCAAACAGGACAAGATCAATAAACGTATCTTTCTGCAGCCCCCGTTTTTCACTTTCCCTCATCGCAATCCACAGCCCGAGCAAAGCGCCGAGACCGATAATGATTCCGTACCAATGGACGGCTAACGGCCCCAGCTGAAATGCTATCGGATTGAGTGGTTCTATCGCTTCATTCATTTAACGCCAACTCCTATTCTTCTTGTTCACCGTCTTCAATGACGTCCGCCAGCTTGTTGGTAAATTGTTCAGCGGCATTCAGCCCCATCCGCTTCAATCTGAAGTTCATTGCTGCCACTTCGATGATGACTGCAAGATTTCGGCCTGGGCGGACGGGAATCGTCAGTTTTGTAATTTCTGTATCAATGATTTTCATGGTCTCTTCCTCAAGTCCGAGCCGGTCGTATTGCTTGCCCTGCTCCCAGAGTTCAAGATTCATGACAATCGTGATTCGTTTATTGCTTCTGACCGCGCCAGCGCCAAATAGCGTCATCACGTTGATAATGCCAAGGCCCCTGATCTCAAGAAGGTGCTCAATTAATTCCGGAGCGTTTCCCACAAGAGTATCCTGATCCTCCTGCCGTATTTCAACGCAATCATCGGCAACAAGGCGATGCCCTCTTTTCACAAGCTCCAGCGCTGTTTCGCTTTTTCCGACGCCGCTCTTTCCTGTGATCAGCACGCCGACACCATATATATCGACAAGAACGCCATGAATTGCTGTGGTAGGCGCCAGCCTGCTCTCAAGGAAGTTGGTTAAACGGCTTGACAGTCTTGTCGTTTTCAGCGGCGATCTGAGGACAGGCACCCCATTTTTCTCGGAGGCGTCAATCAGCTCCTGCGGGATGGGCATATCTCTAGAAAGAATAATAGCTGGTGTTACATCAGTGCACAGAGAATCCATTCGCTGTTTTTTCTCCTCTTCAGGAAGCTGTTCAAAGAAAGAAAGCTCTGTTTTTCCGAGAAGCTGCACGCGCTCTCTCGGGTAATATGTAAAATATCCGGCAATTTCAATGCCTGGTCTTGATAGGTCACTCATTGTAATCGGGCGGTTAATTCCTTCTTCTCCGCTGATTAATTCCAAATTGAACTGTTCCATTACGTCTTTTGTGCGAACCTTTGCCACGATATGTTCCTCCTGTTCCGGGCTGCCCCGAGCTTGCTCACAATACTTTCATTTTATCACTTTCAGGCTTGAACCTAAAACAGATTTTATAAAAGGCGGGAAAACACCTCAGCTGGTCTAGATCACTAGTCTGAAAAAGAGTAAAATAAAGGTATTCAAATTCCAGAAAGGCGGATCATCTATGGCAGAGAGTCTTCTTATCAAAGACATTGCGATCGTGACAGAAAATGAAGTAATCAAAAACGGCTATGTCGGAATCAATGACGGAAAAATCAGCACAGTCTCAACAGAACGGCCCAAGGAGTCATATTCAAAAGAAATTCAAGCACCTGCGAATTCCGTTTTGCTTCCCGGCATGATTGACATTCATATCCACGGCGGCTATGGCGCAGATACGATGGATGCAAGCTTTTCTGCGCTCGACATCATGTCGTCAAGACTTCCCGAAGAAGGCACGACGAGCTTTTTAGCCACAACGATTACCCAGGAACATGGGAACATTTCTCAAGCTTTGGTGAACGCAAGAGAGTGGAAAGCGGCTGAAGAGTCCTCTTTATTAGGTGCAGAACTGCTCGGCATTCATTTAGAGGGCCCCTTTGTTTCACCTAAAAGAGCCGGAGCGCAGCCAAAGGAGTGGATTAGGCCTTCGGATGTTTCGCTTTTCAGAAAGTGGCAGCAGGAGGCGGGCGGACTGATCAAAATTGTTACACTTGCGCCGGAGGAGGATCAGCATTTTGAACTGATCCGCCATTTGAAAGAAGAATCGATTATCGCGTCCATGGGGCACACGGATGCCGATTCCGCAATGCTGTCGGATGCCGCAAAAGCAGGGGCGAGCCATATGACCCATCTGTACAACGCGATGAGCCCGTTTCATCACCGAGAACCCGGAGTGATCGGAACGGCGCTGGCCCATGATGGGTTTGTGACAGAGCTAATAGCCGATGGCATCCACTCCCATCCTTTAGCGGCTAAGCTTGCTTTTTTGGCGAAAGGCAGCAGCAAGCTCATTTTAATTACCGATTCCATGAGGGCAAAAGGACTGAAAGACGGCGTATATGAGTTCGGCGGCCAAAGTGTGACGGTAAGTGGACGAACAGCTCTTCTTTCAGACGGAACCCTTGCCGGTTCGATCCTCAAAATGAACGAGGGCGCACGGCATATGCGTGAGTTTACAAATTGCTCTTGGACGGATATAGCTAATATAACTTCTGCAAACGCGGCCAAACAGCTGGGCATCTTTGACCGAAAAGGCAGTGTGACTGTGGGAAAAGATGCAGATTTGGTGATTGTCAGCAGTGATTGCGAGGTGATTCTCACCATTTGCCGCGGAAACATTGCATTTATATCCAAGGAGGCTGACCAGATATGAAAGTAATGGAATGTCAAACGTATGAAGAGCTAAGCCAAATAGCAGCCAGAATAACGGCAGATACAATCAAAGAAAAACCTGATGCCGTTCTCGGTTTAGCGACGGGCGGCACACCGGAAGGCACGTATCGCGAGCTGATCCGCATGCACCAAACTGAGAATCTCTCATTTCAAAACATCACTACAGTTAATTTGGATGAGTACGCCGGACTTTCAAGCGATGACCCGAACAGCTATCACTTCTATATGAACGACCGTTTTTTTCAGCATATCGACAGCAAGCCTAGCCGGCATTTTATTCCGAATGGAAATGCAGACGATTTGGAGGCCGAATGCAGACGGTATGAACAGCTAGTCGATTCCCTCGGCGGCACTGACATTCAGCTTCTCGGCATCGGCCGAAACGGACACATCGGCTTTAACGAACCGGGAACCTCTTTCAAGTCGCGAACTCATGTTGTGACATTAAATGAGCAAACCCGCCAAGCGAATGCCAGATATTTTCCTTCCATAGACAGCGTGCCGAAAAAAGCACTGACAATGGGAATTCGAACGATTCTCTCAAGCAAACGCATTCTGCTGCTTATTTCTGGGAAAAGCAAAGCAGAAGCTGTTCGTAAGCTGTTAGAAGGAAACATAAGCGAAGATTTTCCCGCATCTGCTTTGCACCTGCATTCCGATGTTACGGTTTTGATTGATCGTGAAGCCGCGTCATTAAGACCTTGAAAGGAACATGCTGACTTATGAATATCAATAAACAATCGCCTATTCCGATTTATTATCAGATTATGGAGCAATTAAAAACCCAAATTAAGAGCGGAGAGCTGCAGCCGGATATGCCTCTTCCTTCGGAGCGCGAATATGCCGAACAATTCGGGATCAGCCGGATGACAGTTCGCCAGGCGCTTTCTAATTTAGTTAATGAAGGCTTGCTCTATCGCCTGAAAGGGCGGGGCACCTTTGTCAGCAAGCCAAAAATGGAACAAGCACTTCAAGGGCTGACAAGCTTTACCGAGGATATGAAAAGCCGCGGGATGACACCGGGCAGCAGGCTCATTGATTATCAGCTTATTGATTCAACTGAGGAGCTCGCGGCTATATTAGGCTGCGGGCACCCCTCCTCTATCCATAAAATCACTCGGGTGCGGCTGGCAAATGATATTCCAATGGCGATTGAGTCCTCACATATTCCGTTTGAGCTTGCGGGTGAATTGAACGAATCGCATTTTCAGTCGTCGATCTATGATCATATTGAAAGGTATAACAGCATACCGATTTCCCGTGCAAAACAGGAGCTTGAGCCAAGCGCTGCCACCACGGAAGAAGCGAACATTCTTGGTATTCAAAAGGGAGCGCCAGTCCTATTAATTAAACGAACGACATATCTGCAGAACGGAACTGCTTTTGAGCATGCAAAATCCGTATACAGAGGCGACCGTTATACATTTGTCCACTATATGGATCGTCTTTCATAAAAAAAAGCCTCCAACCCTTTTTAAGGATTGGAGACATGGCGAAAATCAAACTGGTCTGGTGCCGGACGATATGTTTCTTTTTTCGTCTTGAACTTCCAGATCGGTGATTTCGTTTTGCCGTTAAAACTGTCTTCCACTATAATGTACCAATAATAAACAGACTGCGGTTCAAGATGATCCCAGCGGAATTCAGCTGTATCCCCGCTCTTCACTTGCTCCCGTTTTCCGAGCTCTTCATTGGTATATACGTTACATTCAAAATAATCGGTTTCCACCTTTTTGATTCTTGGCTTCAAATCAAGCGAAAGGGAAAATTCATCCTTGTTGCCATAGGTATCCGTATCATAGTAATTCTTATCCTTTACATACGGAGAATACGTCGATACGTGTACCATGTCATGGGCCTGGTCAAATTGAAGCAAACGCAAATATCCTTGCCCGCCTTCTGGCCCGCCCTGATAATCGGCCAGCATTTGATGCACAAGACGATCCGGCTTCCCATCACCATCATCATCCAGCTCATCTGTTTTTCTCATCGCACTATGATAATGCCCGCTCAATACCATCACGACATTCGGGTTCGGCTTTACGATTTCTTTGAATATTTTCTCTCCGATCGGGCTTCTGTTTCCGCTGACCAGCAAATACTCATGAAAAGCTAAAATGGCCATCCGGTCAGGGTGTTTCTTCAGCACCTGATTCATCCACGCGATGTCTTCATTCGTAATGCCCCATCCCATGTACAGCATGATATAATCATTGCCGTTGCTAGAAATCAGGTCATAATGTCCGCGGTTGTTTTTATAGGAACCGCCATAATGCAATTTTTTATCAAAACGATCGCTGCCAAAATATTTGCCAAACGCCCTGTAGGAGCCGTCCTTATGCCCGACATCGTGGTTGCCGGCCAGCACGCCGTAAGGTATTCCGCTCTTATCCAGAACGGACATTGACCGATCAGCGTTTTTCCACTGTCTGATATCGGCGGAATCATCTACAATATCACCCGTGTGGAACACATATTTGATATTGAGCTGCTTTTGATTATCTTTTATCCATTCGGTCTGTTTATCAAAAATATGCGGATAGCTTTCGGCGTAATACTGTGTATCAGACATCCAGACAAATGTGTACATATCCTTCGCAGGGGGAATTTCATCCTGTACAATCACATTCATTTTCGACTCCCGTACAAAATCGGCGGCAATCACAGACGCTTTCAGCGTAAACGGTTTGTCATCCTTCGCGACGAAGCTGTCAACAGGCTGCCATTCGTTTGTCCGATAATTCCAAGCATACATCGTCACCTTTCTCCCCGGCAAAGAACTGCCCTTCCAGACTGCTTCTGCCAGATCATTCTCATCAATTGATGGATCAACCGTCACTTCAAAGCGATGATAAGGGAAAAGCTCTTTGTTTTCTGTCGATACTGTTTTTCCATCAGCAGCAGATACCCGCTCCAATTCTTTATTCGTAAATGGGGTCTCCCTTTCCGGCACAAAGCTTTTCGGCGGTTCAGTCAGTGACGCGTGCTTAAATATTTTCACATGATTTCGCGCTGTATATTGAAATCCCCTATAAAAACCAACATCCATGGCATCATTCGTCGGATCTTTCACCCGTACAGAAAGCTTGGCCTTATGCGTGTCGGCTTCGCTGTCTATAACCTCCGGCTGGTCCGGATGCTCTCGTTCGGTTTTAAATATCCTCTCAATCACTGTTTTATTGCCCGCGAGATCCGTTGCTGTCACTTTTAGAGAATGTTTTCCCGGCAAAAGATCAGAAGAGGACGTATGATATGGGAGTGTAATGCTTTCTCCATCTAAAGACGCTTCCGCTTCCTCAATTTTGCTCCATTTATCATACATATCCGCCTGCAGGATAAGGTTTCCTTTATACGTTTGCCCCTCGGTGATATTCGGCTCAATGTGAGGTCCTGAATTATCTACCCGTACAACCAGGCTGACATTTTCCTTGCCGTCGCTTGCTTGAATATGGTGAGCGCCTTCAGAAAGCTTTGATGTATCCCACTCCAGCAGCTGTGATGTAAATAGTCCGTCAGGCAGATTGAACTGAAATTGCCAGCTTTTATTTGAGCGCTGATTATCGCCAATAAAGAGTTCCTTCTCAGGGGACACCCTCTGATCCCTGATCACCGTTCCATCTGATAACACCAATCGGGCGTTTTTGACTAAGAAGTCATCACGGTTTTCAGCCGTATCAAACGGAGACACCTTCGAACCCGATCGTATTGTAATACGCTGCAGCTGCTTCCCTTTCCGAAGCAGTGTCTCTGGCAATGGAACAGAATAGGTGCGGTATTTATTTGTTGTATCATCGAACACCTTCAGCACTTTGCCTTCCATCGTTACCGCGTTTTTAAAATAAAGGTTCGTTTTCCTCGTATCGAACGCAAAATATACTTCTTTTTCCATCGCGGGCTCTGTCACTTGTTTTTTCCCGTCAATCCATAGCTTAATGCGGTCAGCTCGCCCTTCTGTCGTGGCTTTGAGAAATTGAGTTCCCGACAGCGTGTCTCTGTTTTCAATATTCATCCGCAGACCGTGCGACTTGCTTGTTTGTTTAATATCAATCATTTTGACCGGCGTTCTCGCTTCATTGATCCCGTCCCCGGCCGCCACATAATACTCTAGCTGATCCTTCCCGATCAATTCAGGCGAATACACAATATAATGGTAGAGATTATCGTTGCGGTCTTTTTCAGCAAGAATTCGCTTAAACGGTTTGTTCTCATCCGTCCGGTAGTAAAAGGCCGCTGTTTTCACTAGACTTCGGTCCCGTATGTCAGCCCGCAGCTCAATGCTTTCAGCAGGGCGGACAGGCTTGCGGTCAGTCAAATCCTCAATGACCGGCTTTTCTTTATCGAGCTTGATTTTCCGTTTCTGCTCGGGCACCTGTGCCTGTAATACGGTTCCGGGAGACGGATTCTTTTCCCCGATTGAAATGTTCAGAAGTTCTGCGGTTCCGTTCAACGGATACTTATAAAGCACTGATGACAGCCGGCGCAGCGCATGTTTCCGATAATGCGCAACCGAAATGTCCTTTCCTGTATTCGTTGATATCACAACGGCCCGCGGCCTCGTATTGGCCATACCCTCTGTCTCGTCTATCACCGCGAGATTTTTTCCTTCTTTAAGTTGTGTCTGATAATAACGATTGAAATCCTCTGACGTCAATTCTGGATGCCCGGCAGGCTTCAGCCAGACGACAAACGTTTCGCCGGATGGTATCAAGATCCTTTCATCAGGTCTCCAAATCAGATCGGAGTCAGGCCCTTCTTTTGGGTAGCGGTAACGGATATGGTAGTCTTTAAAATCAATCGTTCTGTCAGTCGTATTAAAAATCTCAATAAATTCATAACCGTCTGCACGTCCTATATTCTTCGTATCAACCGCCAGCTCTGTGATCAGAAGCTCCGGAATATGGGCAAGGTCAGCCTGGTATCCTTCAAGCTTCAGTTTCTTCGTCTCCGACTCCACCCGCTGCTTCCCATTCGACATCACAATGTAATACTCAAGCTCGCTGTTCCAAATCAAACGTTTCGGAATTTGTGCCAAAAACTTGCGGACCGCTCCGGGGGTCGGGTCCATCGGCACCATTTTGTAGCCCAGCTCATTACTTTGTTTATAAAAAAGAAAGGCGGAAAATGCTTGATACGAATTATCGCGAACTTGAGCCTCAATCATTAGATTGTTTCTCATTTCAGCTTTCACATCAATTTGAGGAGGATTTTCAAGCAAGGGTATGTAATGAGGCGTTTGAAATAGTTCCTGCTGTACAACAGGAAAAGCTTTCGATTCATGATGGCCGCCAGACAAAACGGAAAGAAAAGACAGTAATATAGAAGCAATAACCGTGTATTTCCTCATCAAAGCACCTCCCTTTTCATGTATTTTGCGTCTGAACAGGGAAGCTTATGAGTTCATTTTTAAACAATGTCCAATCTGACAAAGCAGATGGTATACGACATATACGCGGGACTGCTGAACAAAAAGCGAACACTTTACTTCACATTTTTTAAGGAGGCTGCAGAACATGTAAAAAAGCTGCCTTTGCGGGCAGCTTTTTTTATTTTTTTCTAAGCGGCTCTAAAATGCCTTTTTGAATCAGCAAATGGAAGACCGACAGGATAACGGATGCCCATATCGCTGTGCCGAAGCCGTCGATTTGAAAGCTGTCACCCATAATGGACGCGGTCATCATAAGCGTGATGGCGTTAATCACAAACAAGAAGAGCCCAAGCGTCACCATAGTGACCGGCAGTGTAAAGATAATTAAAAGAGGTTTAATCAGCACGTTTAAGATCGATAAAATGAGGCTGGCGATAATCGCTGCCCCAATGCTGCTGATATGGATGGAGTCAATATATCCATCAATGACGATTAATAACAATGCATTGACTAAAATGCTGACTGCCCATTTTACCATGTTATTTCATATCCCTTTCTGACGGGACGATAAAAATCCAAATGATATAAATGAGCAAAACCGGCAAGACACTTGTCATAATGGCTAAGATGACAGTTATGACTCTGAGGAGTGATGCGTCCCAATTGAAATATTCCGCGAGACCTCCGATAACACCGGCGATTTTCTTATTTTTTTCTGAGCGATAAAGCTTATTCATTCGATCACCTCTGTGAGTACTTTAGTTTGATGGCGCCTGTTAGTGATTCTGAGAAGACGGTTATGTTTTGATCATGTGCTTGATTTGAAGTGAACATCATTTCTTTTTGAATGGTATCATTTTTTTCCTTCAGCATCTCAACATCCATTAATTCATGGGACAGCGAACCAAGATTGCTTTTCAGCTCTGCCTTCACTGCGAGATCGTCCGGAATCGCAAGCTCCACACTTCCAGTCGTTGTTTTTGCATAAATGGAGCGGCAGTCTGATTCTGTTACGTTAATCGCAATATTTCCGTTAAAGCTTTGAACGTCAATGGATTCGCTTTTCCCTCTGAGATCGATCAATCCGTTAATGGTTTCCGCTTCTATCGTTCCGCAGCTGTGGCTGGCGAGCTTAATTTGCCCGTTGGCCGTTTCAGCTATGGCTTTTTCGGCTGTTAAGTGCGAGAACGACAGCACGCCGTTTGTCGTTTTCGCTGAGAACTCTTTTACATGTAAATGTTCCCCTCTGACCGGACCGTTAAACAGCTTCACTCGAATCTTATCATACTCCTTCTGAGGAATATACAAAGTGACATTCGTTTTCATCGTCTTTTTCTCAGTACGGATAAAAAACTTATTACCTTTGATTTCACATTCAATATGCTGAAGAAATGCGTGTCTCGCCGCATCCTGGCTGTCAGCGCGATATACCTTCGCCTGGCATTCCGCTCTGATATCGTCATCTTCCCAAGGGACGATATTCACGCTGCCATTGGCAATTTGCAGCTCAACACTGGAAAAATCAGTATCTTTAAATTGAAAAATGTGCTGAACATCATACGCATGGCCAAAGTTTAAATCAAGGTCAACTTCCTTGACCTTTTTTACAGCAGAATCAATCCAGTCAAACAGCTTGGCTCCTAAAGACGGCTTGCCGCTTTCTTTTTTTGCCGTTGTAAATGGCTCTTCCTCGTCATGAACGTGAACTGAGAGCGCTGTGATTTTCTCTTCTTTTTCCTTGTAGTCGCTGTCAAGCTTTTCAATCAGTGTCAAAGCTTCTTGTGCTGTAAGCTTTCCTTCCTCAACAAGCTTAAGGATTCGTTCCTTTTCTTGCTTCATTACGATCTCCTCCCCATTGTCTACTTATGCTTCACGCAGGACCTTAATGCCCTGAATCACATTCCAAATAATAATGCCAATGACAACTAAGAAATAAATAACCGCTCCCCCGATGATTACAAATACAGGAAGCAAGCTGTCTCCATCAATCGCAACGGCTCCGCCAAGTAAAGCAATAAAAAGGAACAGCCAGCCGACAAACGGAACTATGTGAGAAATAAGAGAGCGTATCGCATGGCGTTTTGTTTCTTTCTCATTTACAACAAAATAAGCGACAATCGGCACAATGATTGGCGCAATAAACACACTGAAATAACAAAGTGATGCAATAATAGCTTGATTACGGTTCAATTCATTCCACACTCCTATTGTGAATTGTCCATGACAAAAGATCAGGGACGTTTTACTTATTTATACGTTTAAAATCTCTTCAGGTTTCAAATTCATTCTTTAGACATGCTCCGATTTACGGAAATTGGATTTTAAAAAGTTTTAGAAGTAGAATCTTCCGGCTATACCGATTACAATATGTAAAAAGCTTACGGCAACCAAGGAGGCTGGACAAGCAATGGAGAAAGATCCCAGTGACTATACAGTAACACAAGAATCAGTGTTAAAGCTGATTCATGAACAAAAAAGAATGAATCGTGAAATGATCGCCGAGCTTGAGCAGATTCACGGACCCTTCCCGATCTCTCACGATATCCAATATATAAAAGTGCTGCTCGACAGCAGCAACACGCATATTGTTCAAGATTTAATGAGTGTAAGTAAGCAGCTGTATAAGAAGACTTTGTAATTGCGGAAAACATATCATTCATTATAACTGAAACAAAGCTAAAGGTTAGATGACAATATCTTGCCTTTTTTGTTTTGAAAAAACAAGTGATTCCCTGGCTGTCACAAAATGATTGTAACAAAAAAAGCCTGCCGGCACATCCAGTTAATGGACTCTGTCGGCAAGCTGTAACTATCAGAAAGAGATAGCCGTTCAAAATTAACGCAACAATTGAAGCACGTTTTGCGGCTGTTGGTTTGCTTGAGCAAGCATCGCTTGAGAAGCTTGAGAAAGAATGTTGTTCTTTGTGAACTCGCTCATTTCTTTCGCCATGTCAACGTCACGGATACGGGACTCAGCAGCTGTCAGGTTTTCACCAGAAGCGCTTAAGTTGTTGATTGTGTGCTCTAGACGGTTTTGTACCGCACCAAGTTTAGCACGTTGAGTAGAAACTTGATTGATGGCTGCATCAATGCCTTTAAGCTGATCATCAAAAGAAGTAGTATCAAATTTTGTTACATCAAGAGTATTCAATTTAACAGTATCACTACCTAAGTCTTTTGCTGCCATGCTATCAATTTTAACGTTAAGCTGTTGACCAGCATTCGCACCAATTTGGAATGTGAAACCATTAGTTTCAGTTCCATCTAACAATTGCTTTCCGTTGAATTGAGTACGATTTGAAATACCGTCAACTTCCTCAATAAGCGCATCCATTTCATCTTTAATCGCACCAAGATCTTCATCTTGCTGTGTACCTGTGTTTCCTGCTTGAACAGTAAGTTCACGCATACGTTGAAGGATTGCATGGGTTTCAGTCAATGCACCCTCAGCTGTTTGGATAAGAGAAATTCCGTCTTGAGAGTTTTTAGAAGCCATTTCAAGACCTCTGATTTGTCCTCTCATTTTTTCAGAAATCGCAAGACCCGCTGCGTCATCTCCCGCACGGTTGATGCGAAGACCAGAAGAAAGTTTCTCCATGTTTTTTGAGCTCGCACTGTTGTTTGAAGACAAACGGTTTAGTGTGTTAAGCGCTGCAATATTGTGGTTGATTCTCATGTGAAAAATACCTCCATGTGTATATGTTTTTGAAATCAAAGACTTCCTTTTCTTTGATTTCTGGCGTATCAGATTCCAATAAAGCTTCTAACCTATGTAGATTCAGTTATTGCTTAAGGATGCCTTTAAGCCCTTTAATAGGGTTTGTCTGCTTAATTTGGAAATCATCATCCGCCTTTCAATTCATATATCGACAGCAATTTGTAAATGTTTAGGCGTTTTCCCAAAGAAATTTTACCAAAGACGAATCTAAACCTATTATGCCGTAAAGAAAAAGCTTGCCTGCTAAGCCCAAGGATGGACTTGCTGACAAGCTGTCCCCTCTTAACAGAGGGTTTTAAGATGTAGCTGTTTCTTTCGCTTTCAAGAGCGATTTCATGCGTGTTTTGTCACGTTCGATAACAGGCTTCAAATAACGGCCTGTATACGATTCTTCCACTTCAGTGATTTCCTCAGGCGTTCCTGACGCGACAATGGTTCCGCCCCCGGCTCCGCCTTCCGGGCCCAAATCCACAATGTAATCGGCCGTCTTAATGATATCAAGATTGTGCTCAATAACCAGTACAGTGTCTCCGTTGTCTACCAACCGTTGCAGCACGACAAGAAGCCTGGCGATATCGTCGACATGCAAACCTGTCGTCGGCTCGTCTAAAATGTAGAGCGTGCGTCCGGTCGAGCGTTTGTGCAGCTCAGATGCGAGCTTCACGCGCTGCGCTTCTCCGCCTGACAAGGTCGTCGCCGGCTGGCCGAGCGTGATATAACCTAAACCAACATCATAAAGGGTTTGGAGCTTTCGTTTGATTTTCGGGATATTTTCAAAGAAAGAAAGAGCATCTTCAACCGTCATATCAAGCACATCAGAGATGCTTTTTCCTTTGTACGTCACTTCAAGCGTTTCACGGTTATAGCGTTTGCCGTGACACACCTCGCATGGAACGTATACGTCAGGAAGGAAGTGCATTTCAATTTTAATAATCCCGTCTCCGCGGCAGGCTTCACATCGTCCGCCCTTCACGTTGAAGCTGAAACGGCCTTTTTTATAGCCGCGGACCTTCGCTTCATTTGTCTGCGCGAATACATCACGAATGTCATCAAATACACCGGTGTATGTCGCAGGGTTGGATCTCGGCGTTCTTCCGATTGGCGCCTGGTCAATGTCAATGACTTTGTCTAAGTGATCCAAACCTTTAATCTCTTTATGGCTGCCGGGCTTCGCTTTCGCTTTATGAAGCTTTTGCGCCAGCGCCTTATGCAAAATTTCATTAACGAGTGTACTCTTTCCTGAACCAGAAACACCTGTAACTGCTGTAAACGTCCCAAGCGGGAACTTGGCATTCACTTTTTTCAAGTTGTTTTCTGAAGCACCTTTAATTTCAATGTAACGTCCGTCCGGCTTTCTTCTTTCAGGAGGCAATGGGATAAACTTTTTCCCTGATAAATAGCTGCCCGTTAATGAGTTTGGATCTTCCATCACTTCTTCCGGCGTACCCGCAGATATCACCTGTCCGCCGTGAATGCCGGCTCCCGGTCCAATGTCTATTAAATAATCTGCTGCCATCATCGTGTCCTCATCATGTTCGACAACAATCAGCGTGTTCCCGAGGTCTCTCATATTTTTCAGAGCGCTGATCAAGCGGTCGTTATCACGCTGATGCAGACCGATAGACGGCTCATCTAAAATATAAAGCACACCGGATAAACGCGAGCCAATTTGAGTCGCCAGCCTGATGCGCTGCGCCTCTCCTCCGGACAATGTACCCGCTGCCCTGCTCAATGTCAGGTAATCGAGACCGACTTTGTCCAGAAAGCTTAAGCGCTCCACAATTTCGCGCAAAATCAAATTGGCGATCTGCATATCCTTCTCAGAAAGGGTAAGGTCTTTAAAGAAGGCAAGTGCGTCGGCGACAGACAGCTCGGTAATTTTTCCAATGTGGCGGCCGTCAATCAGTACGGCAAGCGCCTCTTTCTTTAACCGATAGCCTTTGCACGTCGGACAAGACTTCTGAGACATATACTGCTCCATTTGCTCACGTATGAAATCGGAGCCTGTCTCCTTATAGCGTCTTTCAATGTTGCGCAATACGCCTTCAAATTGAATTTCACCTTCGCGTATTTGTCCAAAATCATTTTCATATCGGAAATAAATCAGGTCATCCCCGCTGCCGTACAGCACTTTATCCAGTTGATGCTTCGGCAAATCTTTGACCGGCACATCCATATCAATCCCGTAGTGGGTGCAGACTGCCTCAAGCAGCTGAGGATAATATTGTGAGCTGATCGGTGTCCAAGGGGCGACCGCATTCTCCTTCAATGACAAATCTTGATTGGGGATGACAAGATCGGCATCCACTTCAAGCTTCATTCCGAGACCGTCACACGTCGGACACGCCCCGAACGGACTGTTAAACGAAAACAGACGCGGCTCAAGCTCACCAATTGAAAATCCGCAGTGCGGACAGGCATGATGCTCGCTGAACATCAGCTCTTCCTCACCGATGACATCGATCATAACCCGTCCTTCCCCTAAACGGAGCGCCGTTTCCAATGAATCTGACAGCCGGGCTGCCACGCCTTCTTTCACGACAATCCGGTCAATGACAACCTCAATGGAATGCTTCTTGTTCTTTTCTAATTCGATATCGTCGGAAAGCTCAGCCATCTCGCCGTCAATTCTGACTCTGACATAGCCTTGTTTTCTAATCTGTTCAAGCACTTTGACATGAGCGCCTTTTCGGCCCGAGACAATCGGCGCCAGCACCTGAAGCTTCGTCCGTTCCGGGTATTCCAGAATTCTGTCCACCATTTGCTCGATGGTCTGGGATGTAATCTCAATTCCGTGTTCCGGACAATGAGGCTTCCCTACTCTCGCATATAAAAGACGCAGATAATCATAAATCTCAGTTACCGTACCGACAGTAGACCTCGGATTGCGGCTCGTTGTTTTCTGATCAATGCTGATGGCGGGAGAGAGCCCCTCAATTGCATCCACATCAGGCTTATCCATTTGCCCTAAAAACTGGCGGGCATAAGCAGACAGCGACTCGACATACCGTCTCTGTCCTTCAGCATATATCGTGTCAAAGGCAAGGGAGGATTTACCTGATCCGGACAAACCCGTGACAACGACAAGCTGATCTCTCGGAATCGTTACATCTATATTTTTCAGGTTATGCGCCCTGGCTCCCTTCACCTCTATCCGATCCATAGCCATTTGTTCATCATCCTTCCGCTTTTAGCTCTAAAAGTAAATCGCGAAGCTCCGCGGCTCTTTCAAAGTCAAGCGCCTTGGCGGCTTCCTTCATTTCATGCTCCATCTGTTCAACGACTTTCTGGCGTTCTTTCTTCGTCATTTTCGACAGCTTCGGCGCAGCTTTTGTTTTGTATTCCGCTTTATCCTCAGCTGCTACTGTGGCACGAATGACATCGCGAATTTCTTTATTTATCGTTTTCGGCGTAATGCCGTGCTCTTCATTAAACCGCTCCTGCTGCTCGCGTCGGCGTTTTGTTTCATTAATCGCAATTTCCATAGACTTCGTTATTTTATCGGCGTACATAATGACGCGGCCTTCCGCATTTCTCGCTGCCCGTCCGATGGTCTGGATCAGCGACCGCTCCGAACGAAGGAAACCTTCCTTATCCGCATCCAAAATCGCAACAAGGGATACTTCGGGAATGTCCAAACCTTCCCTCAGCAGGTTGATGCCGACAAGCACATCGTACTTGCCAAGGCGCAGGTCGCGGATAATTTCAATCCGTTCAAGCGTCTTGATTTCAGAATGCAGATAGTTTACTTTAATGCCGATTTCCTTTAAATAATCGGTCAGATCCTCTGACATCTTCTTCGTCAAAGTTGTCACAAGCACCCGTTCATTTCGCTCGATTCTTGCTTGAATTTCGCCGATCAAGTCGTCAATCTGACCTTCGATTGGACGGACGTCAATAAGCGGGTCAAGAAGCCCCGTCGGACGAATGATCTGTTCGACCATTTCATCTGTATGTTCAATCTCGTACGGCCCTGGTGTTGCTGATACATACACGATATTGTGCATATGCTTTTCAAATTCCTCAAAACGAAGCGGACGGTTATCAAGCGCTGATGGAAGCCGGAAGCCGTGATCCACGAGCACCTGTTTCCGCGCCTGGTCTCCGTTAAACATGCCGCGCACCTGGGGAATTGTCACATGCGACTCATCCACCACGATCATAAAATCGTCTGGGAAATAATCAAGAAGCGTATACGGCGTTGAACCTGGAGGCCGCAGAGTCAAATGTCTTGAATAGTTCTCGATGCCGGAGCAGAAACCCATTTCACGCATCATTTCAAGATCATATCTTGTCCGCTGCTCTAAACGCTGCGCTTCAAGGAGCTTTCCGTTTTCGTGCATGACCTTCAGCTGCTCCTCAAGCTCCTTCTCGATATTTTGAATCGCCTTCTCCATTTTCTCGGCCCGCGTTACGAAGTGGGATGCCGGGAAAATCGCAACATGATCTCGGTCGCCGAGAATTTCTCCTGTCAGCGCATCCACTTCCCGAATCCGTTCGATTTCGTCACCGAAAAATTCAACTCTGATACAATGCTCATCACGGGATGCCGGAAAGATTTCCACTACATCCCCGCGCACACGAAATGTACCGCGCTGAAAGTCGATATCGTTGCGGGCATATTGGATGTCTACAAGTTTTCTGAGCAGCTCATTGCGCTCAATTTCCATTTCAGTCCGCAGTGACACGACCATTTCCCGGTATTCCTCAGGCGAACCGAGGCCGTATATACAAGACACACTCGCAATAATAATGACATCTCTGCGCTCAAACAAAGCTGATGTGGCGGAGTGTCTCAGTTTATCAATTTCATCATTAATACTAGCGTCTTTCTCTATAAATGTATCCGTTTGAGGCACATACGCCTCCGGCTGATAATAATCATAGTAGCTGACAAAATACTCGACAGCATTGTTCGGAAAAAATTCCTTGAACTCACTGTAAAGCTGTCCAGCAAGGGTTTTGTTATGGGCAATCACGAGAGTCGGCTTATTGACTTCTTTAATCAAATTAGACACCGTAAATGTTTTCCCAGTTCCTGTCGCACCCAGCAGAGTCTGATGCTTCTTGCCCTCCTGAATTCCTTTTACAAGCTTTTCAATGGCTTTCGGCTGATCTCCCTGGGGCTGATATTTCGAGACTAACTCAAAGCGATCTTTCACAAAAATAAGCCTCCGTTTCTTTAACGAAATCTTCCTATAGATATAGTAACACAATGGAAAGCAAAATCACTAAAAATACGAACTAAAGTTCGGTGGTTTTTTATTTCCAGCTGTTTTTGTGTATAAAAAACCTGCTTTTAAATCGTAAAAGCAGGTATTCAGTCTTTATATTCATTATGTCCGATTTATTCTTCTTTTTTCTCTGCAGCTTTTTTGGCCATGTACAGTCCGCCAGCCACAAGAGACACAACATCCAATCCTACAATAAAATACGTTTCTGTATAGCCTTTTAAATAAGAGGCAAACAGCAATGCAGCTGTTAAAGCGATCGCCACATAATGATTAAAGGTGACTCTAGTAAATAGAACAACAAGCATAAAAGGGAAAAACAATGCAAAAACGGCTTTTGTAATCAACAAAAACCCTCCTCAGGGATTCTTCATCTGATCTGATTATAGTAAAAAATGAAGAATCGGACAATCGTGCATTCGCTCCCTCTCCTACACCATACCCCTTTTCAGCCAAAATCAATCACCATATTTGCATTTTGGTGCCGGTCAAAACTTATTCCATGGTGCCGCTGTTCTAATCAGCGGCACTTTTTTTATTACATCATCAAGTCCGCCGCCAGCTTCCGAGAATAAAAGAAAATAGGCATACAGTACCAGTACGGCCGCATTTTTCAGGATAATATAACCAACTTAACTATTCATTTTATTCAGGACTTTCTGCGTTTGACAGCATTTTCCTGAAAACCTACAATTGAATGATAGTGTTTACTATCATTTTTTAAACACAGGCTCCGCAATAAAAAGACTAGAGAGAAAAACAAAATGAATGAAGAAAAGAGGGGTTTCAAATATGTATTCTGTTTTATTTCGCCAGGCAGAAGAGTCCAGCCAGCTGGCTGGAGCAAAAGGAATGAATTTGATTAAATTGACCAAACACGGTCTTCCTGTTCCGGACGGGTTTATTATTCAAACGAATGCGCTCGCACGTTTTATGGAGGACAACCAGCTTCAAGAGACTAGTGAAAACGTCGAAAGCGGGATCATTTCTGGAACATTTTCGGATGAGCTGAAATATGAGCTGACTAGTTCCTTTTATAAGCTTAGAGAATCATATCGATCCGTAGCCGTGCGTTCTTCGTCTGCTTCGGAAGATTTAGAAGGCGCCTCATTCGCGGGTCAATATGAAACCTACTTAAATATCAAAACAGAGGAAGAGTTTCTGGCTAAAGTGAAAGAATGCTGGGCCTCATTTTTTTCTGGGCGGGTCAGCAGCTATAAGAAAAAAATGAACAATCAAATCGCAGAGCCGTTAATGGGAATAGTCGTTCAGGGGCTGATCGATTCAGAAATGTCAGGTGTTATCTTCAGCCGCAACCCTGTTACCCATGATGATAGAGAGCTTTTAATCAGCGCCAGCTACGGGCTGGGTGAAGCTGTTGTTTCAGGAAGTGTTACCCCAGACACGTTCATTGTTAATAAATCTTCGTTTGAGATTCAGAAAGAAATAGGTGCAAAGGAAATCTACATGGAGTCTGCGGCAGAAGGAATTGCTGAAAAAGAAACGAGTGAAGACATGCGCAGCCGTTTTTGCCTTACAGATGAACAAGTGATTGAATTGGCTGAAATCACAAAAAAAACCGAAGACCTGTACGGATATCCTGTCGATATAGAATTTGGAATTGCTGATCATCAAATATACCTTCTGCAAGCTCGCCCGATTACAACCATTGATCAGGACAAAAAGGCGGCAGAAGAAAAACGCAGCTTCATGATTACCGACACTGATATGAATGATTTCTGGCTTAACATGGAATCTAATATTGAAGGTCCGGTGAGTCCGTTATTTTCATCCTTCATCGTGCCGGCATTGGAATATGGCTTGAAGAAGAGCATGCAAAAGTTTCCGATTGGTGTAGTTGTTGATGAAGTAAAACTTTATCGCGGACATATTTATTCCAAAAACCAAGGTGGACAGCAGCCTCCTTCTGAAGACTGCGGCAAAGAGCTTTTCCCGATTTTATCGGAGCATATGTATGACATCATCAATCACACATACCTCCCTTTTTACCGGACACTGGACCAGCTCGCACAAACTGAGCATACCGCAGAAAGCGCACTGGATGCTTTTCAAAAACTAAAGGCCTTTTATCTCACGGCTTATGAAGAGCACTTCAATATCGTTTTCCCGCAAATCCTTTTAACAAACAAACTGCAAGCGATGTATCAGGACATTCAAGGAGAGTCCGAAAACGCTCATTTTTATGAGATGCTGACAGGAAAAATGAACAAATCACTGGAAACGGACCGTTGCTTATGGCTATTTTCTATGGAAGTTCAGGAGAACCCGAACCTTCTGACCATTTTTGAAAACAACAAGCCTGAACAGCTCCAGGAGAAATTAGAACAAACAGATGAGGGAAGACACTTCCTGAAGAACGTCCATGAATTCTTGCAAGAATACGGATGGAGATCTGTTAAAAGTCATGATCTGATTGAACAAATCTGGGTGGAAAATCCGTATTTCGCTCTGGCCAATATTCAAAATTATGTCCGTAATGGCTATCATTTTGACAATGAATTTCAGAAAACGAAAGAAAAACGAGAGAAATTATACAATGAATTCTTGGAAAACATAGAAGATCCCGGTTTGCGCACCGAATTTGACCGCTATTATCAATGGACACTGAACTCTGCAAATATAAAAGATGATCACCACTTTTATATTGACGCCATGCTGGATGCCAAGGCGAGAATCTTTCTGCTGAAGATAGGTGAATTGCTGGCGGAAAACGGTGTCATTCAAGATCGTGAGGACCTTTGGTTTTTATATGACGACGAAGTGGAACAAGCGCTTCTTCACCCTGTATCCCTGCAAGAAAAGGCTGAAAAACGCAGACAGATTTTTCATGAGTATGAGCTGGCCCAAGCCCCTGCCTACCTCGGCACCCCGACAAAAGAACAGCTCAAAGCAGCTGAAGAAATTGTCGGCGCTGTGATAGAGGATGAAAAAAACACAGAGAATCATATTTTTGGCATTGCGGCATCAAGCGGCATTGCGACAGGTCCGGTGAAAATCATTCGGGACGCCAATGAATTTTCTCAATTCGCGCCTGGGGACGTACTCGTTTGCAAGATGACCACACCGCTATGGACCAGCCTGTTTCAAGACGCCAAAGCGATTATTACAGACACAGGCGGCATTTTGTCTCACGCTGCGATAATTGCCCGTGAATACGGCATTCCAGCCGTTCTCGGCACACGCACGGCAACCGAAAGACTGCGAGACGGTGACATCATCACTGTTGACGGAAGCAGCGGCAAAATCACAGTTGTCAGCCGGTCCTGATGCGTCCCCCTCTTTCTTATACAAGCGGGGCGGGTGTATACTTGTCCTGCCAGTATACTCGTGAGGTGAAACGTATTGAGACCGACAAACAAGAGAATCCTTGACGCTGCCATGCAGCTGCTCGTCAAAAAAGGATATCGCGCAACAACTACAAAAGAAATTGCAGAAAAAGCAAATGTAAGTGAAGCGACGATTTTCAGGAACTTTAAAAACAAACAAGGACTGGTTGAGGCTTTGCTTTCTCAGCATTCTTCAAACAGAGGCAGCATTTTGGAACAAACAGAAGGGGATTTGTACAAAGACCTGCTTCATATCGGAACCTGTCTCTTGGAGGAGCTCGAACATAGAAAAGATATCATTAAAATCAGCTTTCGTGAACCGGCCATGTTTCAGGATGTCATTAACCACGTCACTGAATATCCCCAATCTATGAAACAGCTATTGGTTGATTATCTCAAAACAATGGGTGAGAAAGGGGTTATTCAGACAGGAAATGAAGCGGAGCATGCCGACGTGTTCATGTCGATTATCTTCGGTTATTTCATTCACCGTCTCCACTTAGGAGACCGGGTCATATCAATGCCCCAGGAAAAAATGCTGGAGCACAGCACAGCTCTATTTGTCAAAGGAATTTCTGCTGATTAACTCCTTGGCATAATAAAAAGGAGGATCCCAATGAGCTCAAGAAAAGAATGGGCGCTGATCGTCTCGCTATTATTGGGGGCCATTCTGGCTCCCATTAATTCAACGATGATCGCGGTCGCGCTCTCATCTATTTCCCATACGTATAACGAGTCCATCGCAAGCATCACTTGGGTGGTTACCGTTTATTTAATCGTGATGGCAGTCACACAGCCGATTGCAGGAAAGCTGGGTGACATGTACGGCAATAAAACAATGTACTTATGGGGAGTCGGCCTTTTTCTAATCGCATCTCTAGGCTGCGCCCTTTCACCGAGTCTGCTCCTGTTAATTGTTTTTCGGGCATTGCAGGCTGTCGGCGGGGCATTGCTTACGCCAAACAGCATTGCCATTATCCGGCATGTTGTTTCTGAAAAACGCCTACCGAAAGTGTTTGGATTTTTCGGACTGGGTGCGGGACTTGGTGCAGCACTCGGGCCTTTTATCGGCTCTATACTGATTGACAGCTTCAGCTGGCATTCGATTTTTTGGGTCAACATCCCGTTCCTCGCTATTGCTTTATTTACGGCATTAACGATGTTTCCTCAATATAAAGAAAATAAATCTGACGCGCCGCTGGATATCATCGGCTCTCTCTTGCTTGCAGGCAGCATCGTTTCCATTATCCTGCTGACGAAAAATGAGGCTCCATGGGGATATGCGGTATACAGTGTATTGATACTTCTTTTTGTTCCGCTTTTTTTCAGAAGAGAAAAACGTACCAAGCACCCTATCATTGACTTTGCACTGTTTAAAAGCTCAACCTTTACAAATGCGAATTTATCAGTCTTGTTAAGCAATTTGATGATGTATGCCGTCTTATTGATTATGCCGTTATTTATGACGAACCAATTTGGGCTTAATACGTCTAACAGCGGGATGGCGCTTTCTGTATTTTCAATCTTCATGTCAGCCAGCAACTGGGTGGGCGCGCAGCTCCATCACAAATGGGGAGCCAAAAAAATCATTTTTCTTTCATTTGCCATGATGGCTGGTGCGAATCTATTATTTTTGCTGTTAAGCAGCTCGCATTCTGTCTTGTTCCTCATGCTCTCTCTTATCCTTGGCGGGCTCGCTTCCGGAGTCGGTCTGACCAGCATGCAGGTGTCATCCCTTGCCACAGTAGACCCCGGAATGTCAGGAGTGGCATCCGGTATTTTCTCGACCTTCCGTTATTTCGGAAGCATCATTTCATCAGCCTTAATTGGCCTGATTTCGGGATATCACATCCTATTTATGATTCTCTTTGCTGTATCCATCATCGGCGTTTTTGTTTCATTGGGCATCAAATCTGATGAAACGGCACGGATAGAAAAAAACTCAGCGTAACACAAAACAGCCCGGCATCGCATCTTCCTGCGGTGCCGGGCTGCCTTTTATGATCCAGAAGCGGCTGCTTCGTCTTCACGGTCATCCTTTACGAAGAGGATGCCCAATTCATGATGTTCTCCTTCATAAGAAGCTCGCTGGTCAAAACGAATTTCTCCATTCAAACCGATAATTTCAAGCTTCACATATGCACGGTTATGCTGAAGCGCTTCATAGAAATCAGAAACGTTCTTAACCGGTATGCCATTGACTTTCGTTATGATTTCCCCGATTTTCAATTCCAGGTCCTCAGCCGGCGTATTGGGGATAATCCCAAGCACCATTAAGCCCTGATCCCTTTTCGAGAAGTAAAACGGAGCCGCGTTATCATTCACTCTTTGCTTTATGGACAGAAAAATGCGCCCTAACAAAGCAGTACAGACCGCTGCACCCGCAAGCGGCGTCCACAGTAAGCTCGCTGCACCGAGAACTGCGACGGCAAGACCGAGAATACAAACGCGTTTCGCTGTGATCCTTATACTCGTTTCAGGCAGCGATCCCTGTACCCTTTGTCCAAATCCGACAAAGTAAGGAATCCATAGAAAATGGAATGAGCCGCCGGGAACAGTAAACACGGGCCACCAGCTAAGGTGCGATTCTAAACCATTACCGGGCACGAGAAGGAACAGCGGCAAAAGCCAAACCCGGTTTGCCAGCTGCTGTCCGATCGGCAAACCGCGGCTGCTTACGACAAGTGCCGGTGATGTTCTCACATGCGCAGAACGATAAGCAACCGCTCCTTCAGTGATAATCAGCAAACCTAGAAACACAGCTACAGCCGGCCAAACAACTGCAAATCCTTGCGGAAATCTCTCCAGAAAGGGCTCCGCCTGATATATTTGCAGTCCAAAACCTATCAGCATACTCACACTGACGATATATGCAGCAGACATCCAGTTTGCGCGAAGAGTGAACGCTGCCGCTGCAGTGATAACGGCAATAATCGCAAGTAAACCGAGAGGAATCGATAATCCGAGTCCACCTAAAATAACTGACAAAAGAAGACCTGGAATCAGTCCCTTTGTATATGTAAATTTCAGATCATCATAAATATCTGCTATTCTTGTATGAAAGGTTTTTCGTTCCCGTTTGATTCTTACATAGCCGAAAGCCAAGGTTATGATGATAAAAAACCAGAAAAGCGGGTGTAAGAAGAACAGGCCCGCGCTTTTTAACAGTTCAATTCCCCATTGAACAGACACTATCTCTCACCGCCTCAAGCCAAACATGTTACTCATATTCTATCAAATATTAAATGGCTTGGATATCCTCAGGAGAGTTTATCTCTCTTGCGTCATCCACAGCGTGACATTCGATAGTGAAAAATCCTTTAAATAGTGGTTTACATCCACATCCAATAACCCGCTGATTAGATGCATCGACCTTTTTATATCTGTCAGATTAATTCCTAATCGCTTATGATTTTTCATTAAGTAGTTAAAATAATGTTTGGCGCATTCCTCATTAATGTCATTTACTGATTCGACATTGGTGTAATTGACCAAATATCTGCTGAACAGCATAAGAAGACTTAGTGCTTTTGTAGCTGAAAATGTTACGTCTTGTGTTCTGTCTTTTAATTGTTCCACTAATTCATAATATTTTTTTTCACGCACAATACTTGCCCTCTTCAATTGTGAACCCCCATTTTCTTTATACAGATAAGCACGGGCCAGTATAAGCAGCAGTACTGGAGTGCTAACAAGCATTCTCGCTAACGTTACTCTTTAAATACCTGTCGTTCAGCTGCCATTAACCTGATTACTGTTCTTTTTAGAACCTTCTTATATTGTATGAAGTAAACAAAGACTAGGCAACTTGCAAAAGTTTCATTTTAAATGCATATTAACTCGTTAGAAAGTCTCTCTCATATATTGATATCGGGTAATAACAGTCCTTTATAAATGTTTATTTGTGAAAATTTTTTTAATTTCTTGTCAAAAACTCATTTTTTATGTGACTTATGATCCATAATCTCTTTAAGCACAAAGAAACAGGAGATGGAATACCATCTCCTTTAATTGACAAATAATGATTTCAATGCTGTTTGAAGCTGCAAATCATTTTTTTCATCTGATTTTTTCTTTTCTATCTGCCGGTTTAATGTCTCTGCAGTGCGAGTGTCGATCACACCGGTTTTATTCAGCTTGTTTTGATCCTGAAAAGCCATAACCGCTTTTTTCATGTCTTTGCTGAAATAGCCATCCTCACGTCCCGGATCAAAGCTGAGACCTTTTAACAATACCTGCGCATGCTTGACGTCTTCATTGTTCATGTCCACTTTAAGCGGCTCTTTCAGCTGTAAAGGCCCGGCGGAAAAATAATCGGGCTGCTTAATCGCAATGGTCGGTTCAATTCCTTTCTTATGAATCCAGTTTCCATTTGGCGTCAGCCACTTGTAAAGCGTTAATTTGATGTTGCTGCCGTCCCCCATTGGCACAGCCTGTTGAACCGTTCCCTTTCCAAAAGACGTATCGCCTACAACATCATAATGGCCAGCTTCCTTTAATGCACCGGCAAGAATTTCTGATGCAGAGGCACTTCCTTTATCCGTAATCACATTGACAGGGTACGCTTTTTTATGGGTCAATGTTGAAAAATAACGTTTTTTATCCCCATTGCGTTCAGCAATCTGAATATACGGCTGATCCTTTGTAACGAAATGCTTAAGAATTTCTTCCACACTTTGAAGATATCCGCCCGGGTTGCCGCGTACATCAATGACAAGTCCTTCTATTTCTTTTTTCTCAAGCTCCCTCAGCGCTTTTGCAAAATCCTCTGCGGTGTGCTCAGAAAAAGTAGAGATGGCAATATATCCAACAGAATGCCCCTGTACTTTTTTCTCTGATGCAAAAACCGTTTCGAGTGGAATCTCAGCTCTCTTGATCCGGAATGACAGCTGCTTCTTCGTTCCAGGCCGCTGAATCTTCATTGAAACGCTGGACCCTTTTTTTCCTCTTATTTTTAACACAGCGTGGTTTAAATCCTTGCCGGCCATCGATTCTCCATTGATGCTGATAATTTCATCATTAGGCTTCAACCCGGCTTTTTCCGCTGGCGATTTCTTGAATGGAGAAACAATAATAATTTTGCCGTCTTCCATGCCAACCTCAGCCCCGATGCCTTCAAATGAGGAATCAAGAGAATCAGAAAATTGCTTAGCTGTCTGCTTATCCATGTAAACAGAATAAGGATCATTTAGCGTAGACAGCATTCCCTGGATGGCTCCCTCGAGCAGCTTTTCTCTATCTACTTTTTCTACGTACTCATTCGAAATTAACTCATACGCTTTTTCGATTTTGTCCATAGCTTTATCCCGTTCAGAGTCAGCTTGTGCCGTCGCGGGAACTGCTGCAGTCTGGGGCTTATCCATCTCAAGCAGGTTGATTCCCGCATATACACCGGCGCCTCCGAACAGCATGCTCCCTGCTGCTATCACAGCCATTATTTTTTGATTCATCCTTTACTCCTCCTGTATGCCAGACTGTCTTTACCAAAACCTAGAGATAGTATATGTAAAGGATGGAGATTTCATGTAATCATAGAAGAAAAAGAAGGCAAATGAAAAGCCGTCCCGAAAGCGGAACGGCTTTTTCACTTTATACTCGCAAAAACTTGCGGATGGAAGTCAGACTTCCCCATACTCCAATTACTGCGCCGATTGCAATCAGCACTAGCGAAACTTGGAATACAAATGGATTATAAGGAAGAAGAGAGACAAATGATCCTTGAACCTTTGGAACGACCCATCCGATGACGTATTGGTAAGTGCTCAGCACCAATGCAATCGGAATCACAGAACCGAATACGCCTAGCAGCAATCCTTCAAGGAAAAACGGCCAGCGGATAAACCAGTTTGTCGCGCCGACAAGCTTCATGATTTCAATTTCTTTTCTTCTTGCGAAAATTGTAATTTTAATGGTGTTGGAAATTAAGAACATCGCCGTAAATACCAGGCCGATAATTAACGCGATTCCAATGTTGCGGGAAACGCCGACCACTTTAAACAAACGGCTGACCTCTTCTTTTCCATAAGTGACTTTATAAACATGATCCATTTTTTCGATCTTTTTCGCCACGTTCGGCGTATCATGCGGATCTGTCGTTTTGACGACAAACGCATCATTAAGCGGGTTTTCCTGATCCTTCATTGTCAGAGATTTTCCGCTGTCACCAAAACTGTCAACCAGCTGGTCAAGCTCTTTTTCTTTAGATGAAAAAGTAACACTCTGAATGCCCTTCAGTTCCTTAATATCGTTCTGAAGCTTGTCCTGTGCCTTCTGATCTGCAGTCAGATCAATCAGCACTTTGATTTCAACTTGTTTTTCAGCATTCGTGGCCATGTTATTCAAATTCAGCATAATCACTAAAAACACGCCGACTAAAATCAGCGTAACGGTTACAGCACTAATGGATGCAAATGTCATCCATGTGTTTCTACCGAGAGATTTAAAACTCTCACGCAAGTGGCGCCCGAGAATTTTAATCATATGAACCATACTCCCCTCTTGACTCATCACGCACAATGATACCATCTTCGATTGCAATGACACGTTTCTTCATGGTGTTTACGATTTCTTTATTATGTGTCGCCATCACGACTGTTGTCCCGCGGTTGTTAATTTCCTCCAGCGTCTTCATGACTTCCCAAGACGTATCCGGATCAAGGTTTCCTGTCGGTTCATCAGCAATGACAACATCAGGATTGTTCACAATTGATCTTGCAATAGATACACGCTGCTGCTCCCCGCCTGAAAGCTGGTCAGGAAATTGTCGCGCTTTATGCTTCAACTGCACGAGATCAAGCACTTCAAGCACCCGTTTCTTAATGACAGACGGCTGTTCTCCAATCACTTCAAGGGCAAATGCCACATTTTCAAAAACAGTAAGTTTCGGAAGAAGCTTGAAATCCTGAAAGACAACGCCTATTTTGCGGCGCACGAAAGGAATCTCTTTTTCTTTAATTGTCGCGAGATCTTTATGATTGATTAAAATTTGTCCTTTTGTCGGTTTTTCTTCTCTGTAAATCATTTTAATAAAAGTAGATTTACCCGCTCCGCTCGGACCAACAACATACACAAACTCGCCGGGATGAATGGTAACAGAAATCCCATTGAGCGCTTTTACGCCGTTCGGATAGGCTTTATATACTTCCTTCATCTCTATCATGAAATCACCTAATCTTTTATATCATTTTATCTATCACACGGTCATACTCTTCGAATGCATTCGACAATTTATGACCCATTCATTTGTAAAAAGATGAAAAATCTGAAAGTTCCCTTTTTCAATACACTTCATTATACGTCAAATTTAGACATAATACTATTACAGTTTCTTTTCATTCATATTGTCAAGGCATAAAAACATCCTTGCCGGCACTCGGCAAGGATGTTTTTATCTTACTTTTTTTCTGACAGCCATTTGGCAATAACAGCGGCTTCGTTATCCTCTACAAGCCCCTTTGGCATATTGCCGCGGCCGTTTTTAATAATGCTTTCAATTTTGTGTTCATCGTATTTGCCTCCGACCTCTTGGAGATTAGGTCCTGACACACCTTCTAAATCCTTGCCGTGGCAGCCTACGCAGCTTTGCTGATATAATTCTTCCCCTTCAGATGCAGTGGCTTCCGTCTTGCTGCCGGTGTCTGCCTTCTCTTCTTTTGCATCGTTTGATCCGCAGGCAGCCAACAGAACAGAAAGCGCAAATCCAATCATTAGTATCGATAACTTTGATTTCATGTTGAGAAGCACAACTCCTTTACGATCTCTTCCATATTATAACCTCGTTTAAGCGCGTTTGAAACCCTCGCCGAGCACCTCGCTCGCGTCTGCTACAATCACAAAAGCTGACTCATCAATCTGTTTAACGATTTGTTTCAATTTGGTGAATTCAGTTTGCCCAACCACGCACATTAAAATCGGACGGTCATCGTCAGTATATCCGCCGACTGCAGAAATTTTTGTCACGCCTCTGTCAATCTTCTGTAAGACAGCCTCCTTGACAGCCTGCTCCTGCTTTGTAATGATGAGTGCCATTTTTGAACGATTAAAGCCGACTTGCACAACATCAATGGTTTTGCTGGACACATAGACGCCAAGCATGGCATATAAGCCTTGCTCAATATTAAATACGATCATAGCCGTAACAACAATCATTCCGTCAATGATGGCGAGGCACTTCCCCAATGACAGACCGGAGTACTTATGAATGATCTGTGCAGCCAAGGCTGTACCTCCCGTCGAACCTTTCCCTAAGTACACAATACCAATTCCGATACCTATCCCGACACCGCCAAAAATCGCCGCCAAGAGTTCATGATGAGTGGCGGGCTGAATATCCCTTGTCAGAAACACTACTAGCGGCAAAAACACAGAACCTGCAAGCGTCTTTAGTCCAAATTTCCCGCCGAGCAAAATGACGCCAGCAATAAATAAAGGGATATTAATAATCCACTGTACATACGCTGCTTCAAAACCATATGATTGTAAAATCGTACTGATCCCGCTGACACCGCCGGCGGCAATCTTGTTCGGAAGCAAAAATACATTAAAGGACACGGCCGTAATCGCTGCTCCTAACAATATGTATACATAATCCCGCAAAATCCACAATGTTTTATTCCGTACGTCCATCATATATCCTCCGTTTCTTCCAATGCTCTCCGATAGCATTTTAATCCTTCCCTGATTAGATGTAAATAACACCCAAATACAGTGGTAATATGCTAAAGCAGCAGTGAAATCAAGGATATAAGGAATAAAAAAAACACACCCGTATGCATCAGGTGTGTTTTTCAGCTTATGAAAGCTTAGAACGCAGGTAGGCATCAATAAACGTATCAATGTCACCATCCATTACAGCTTGAACGTTCCCCATTTCTGTATTGGTCCGATGATCTTTTACCATGGAATACGGATGGAATACATAAGAACGGATTTGGCTGCCCCAGCCGATTTCTTTTTGTTCACCGCGAATTTCATCCAGCTCTGCCTGCTGCTCTTCAATTCTGCGCTGATACAGCTTGGCCTTCAGCATTTTCATGGCTCTTTCACGGTTTTTAATTTGTGAGCGCTCCGTTTGGCATGTCACAACTACGTTCGTCGGCAAGTGAGTAATCCGAACGGCTGAATCCGTCGTATTGACGTGCTGTCCGCCCGCGCCGCTTGCACGGTACGTGTCAACTTTAATATCCTCCGTACGAATATCAATATCAATTTCATCGTTAAATTCAGGCATGACTTCACATGAAACGAAAGATGTGTGGCGGCGGCCTGATGAATCAAATGGTGAGATCCGCACAAGACGATGGACACCTTTTTCTGCTTTGAGATACCCGTAAGCGTTGTGTCCTTTGATGAGCAATGTCACTGACTTGATTCCAGCCTCGTCACCTGGAAGGTAATCGAGTGTTTCTACTTTAAAGCCGCGGCGCTCTCCCCATCTTGTATACATTCTAAGAAGCATAGAGCCCCAGTCCTGTGACTCTGTACCGCCAGCACCAGGGTGCAGTTCTAAAATCGCGTTATTTTTATCATACGGCTCGCTGAGAAGAAGCTGAAGCTCAAACTCATTGAACTCTTTTGTTAATGATTTTAGTTCTTTTTCAAGCTCAAGCTGGAGATCAGTGTCCGGCTCTTCTTTCAAAAGATCATGAGTCATTTGTAATTCTTCGTGGGATTCATTCAATTTTTTATACGAATTGACATAATCCTTTAAACCGTTTGCTTCATTTATAACCGTTTGAGCTTTTTGCTGATCATTCCAGAATTCCGGATCAGCCATTTGTTCATCTAGCTCAGCAATGCGGGCCTCCTTTGATTCGAGGTCAAAGAGACCCCCTAAAGTCCGCTAAACGAGAAGCCATATTTTCGAGCTCTGCTCTGATTTCTGATAATTCCATTTCATTCACCTCATTAAAAGATCCGCAGGCGCCTGCAGGCGCCGCGGTCAGTAAACTTGCCGGGGCGAACTATTCAGTACGGCCGCAGCAATTTTTATATTTTTTCCCGCTTCCGCAGTGGCATGGGGCATTTCGTCCGATATCAACCACTTTGCGAACCGGTGCTTTCTTTGCTTTTTTGTTATCGTCGCCTTCTTGCGGCTGATGAGCTGTTGTTTGGCCTTGTACAACCTCTTCACGCTCCAGATTGTTTTCAATCTCAGCTTTCATCACAAATTTTGCGACTTCGTCCTCAATTGATTCAATCATATGCTCAAACATCGCAAAGCCTTCCATTTGATACTCACGAAGCGGGTTCGTCTGCGCATAAGCACGAAGGTGAATCCCTTGGCGGAGCTGATCCATCGCATCAATATGATCCATCCATTTAGAATCAACGGCACGAAGAACGATAACTTTTTCGAATTCGCGCATTTGCTCTTTGCCGAATTGCTCTTCCTTCTCATTATATTTTGTGATGATGCGATCCATAATGAGCTCAAGCATTTCATCCGGTTCTTTCCCGAAGATATCGCTCTTCTCAAGCGCACCTTCATCAAGATAAGTTGTGTTGATAAGATCAACTAGACCGTCAAGCTTCCACTCCTCAGGAAGCTCTTCTCTTGGCGTATAGGCTGCAATTGCGCGTTCGAGAGAAGACTTGATCATATTTTCAACGATTTCACGCAGGTTTTCAGAGTCAATGACTTCAAAGCGCTGCTTATAAATGACCTCACGCTGCTGGCGGAGAACATCATCATATTGCAGAAGCTGTTTACGCGAATCGAAGTTATTGCCTTCGACACGTTTTTGTGACGATTCAACCGCGCGAGATACCATTTTGCTTTGAATTGGAGTAGAGTCGTCCATGCCGAAGCGGTCAAGCATCGCCATTGTCCGCTCAGCTCCGAATCTGCGCATCAATTCATCTTCCATAGAAAGATAAAATTGAGTAATCCCCGGGTCTCCCTGACGTCCGGAACGACCTCGAAGCTGATTGTCAATCCGGCGTGATTCATGTCGTTCTGTTCCGACAACAGCGAGTCCGCCAAGCTCTTTTACACCTTCGCCAAGCTTAATGTCCGTTCCGCGCCCCGCCATGTTAGTCGCAATCGTAACTGCGCCTTTTTGGCCGGCCTCTTCAATGATCTGCGCTTCACGTTCATGGTTTTTGGCATTTAACACTTGATGCGGAATTCCTTTGTTTTTAAGCAGCTTAGAAATCAATTCAGATGTTTCAACGGCAACCGTACCGACGAGAACAGGCTGTCCCGTCATGTAACGCTGTGCGACATCCTCCGCAACTGCCTTAAACTTTCCTTCCATCGTGCGGTAAATTAAATCCGGGCGGTCATCACGGACAACAGGCCTGTTGGTAGGGATCGTTACAACCTGCATGTTGTAGATGTTGCGGAATTCTTCTTCCTCTGTCTTAGCTGTACCCGTCATACCGGCAAGTTTTTCGTACATCCGGAAGTAATTTTGGAACGTAATCGTCGCCAAGGTCATGCTTTCGTTTTGAATCTCAAGCCCTTCCTTCGCTTCAATCGCTTGGTGAAGCCCCTCACTGTAGCGGCGGCCTTTCATCAAACGTCCCGTGAAGGAATCAACAATAACAACCTGTCCGTCTTCCACTACATAGTCAACGTCCTTTTGCATCGCAACGTGAGCTTTTAAGGCCTGATTGATATGGTGGTTGAGCGCGACATGCTTCACATCAAAGAGGTTATCGATGCCGAATGCTTTTTCCGCCTTCGTCATTCCTTCTTCAGTAAGCTGTACAGCTTTTGTTTTGATGTCGTACGTGTAATCCTTCTCCGCTTTTAACATGCGGACAAAAGCATTTGCCTGTACGTACAGCTTAGTGGATTTTGCAGCTTGTCCAGAAATGATAAGCGGTGTTCTCGCTTCATCAATTAAAATAGAGTCAACTTCATCTATTACCGCAAAATGAAGCGGGCGCTGAACCATCTGCTCTTTATAAAGAACCATATTGTCACGCAAATAATCGAAGCCAAGCTCGTTGTTTGTGGAGTAAGTAATATCAGCGGCATAAGCTTCCCGTTTTTCGTCTTTTGACATTGAGTTTAAATTCAAACCGACAGTCAAACCGAGAAACTCAAAAATTTTCCCCATTTGCTCAGCGTCACGGCTTGCCAAGTATTCGTTGACAGTCACGACGTGTACGCCTTTACCTGTTAACGCATTTAAATAAACAGGCAGGGTAGACGTTAATGTTTTCCCTTCCCCTGTTTTCATTTCCGCTATATTTCCGTCATGAAGCGCCACGCCCCCCATGAGCTGGACTTTAAACGGAAACATGCCTGTTACGCGGCGTGAAGCTTCTCGAACAACAGCGAAAGCTTCAACAAGAAGATCATCCGTTGTCGCCCCTTTTTCAAGACGCTCTTTAAATTCAATTGTTTTATGTTTCAACGCGTCGTCAGAGAGATTTTCATAGTCTCCGCGAATCGCATCAATATCGTTAGCAATTTTTTCGTATCTATTCAGCGTACGTTTTGTTGGATCAAACATTTTATTTAAAATTCCAAGCATTTATAACGCTCCTCTATCATCACATGCCTATTTTAGAGGCATGTATAAATAATTTACTAGTCCATGTATACCTCTCATTATCATATCATACCTTTTGTTATTTCCAAAGAATTTGCAAATAAGAAAAACAAAAACCTTCCGCGGACATCACGGAAGGCTTCTCTTCATTATTCAGTCGGTTCAATTAAGCCATATTTCCCGTCATTTCTGCGGTACACGACATTTGTAAGGTTTGTTTCCGCATTTGTGAAAACAAAGAAATTATGGCCGAGCATATTCATTTGCAGGATCGCTTCTTCACTATCCATCGGCTTTAAATTAAAGCGTTTCTGACGGACGATATCCAAGCTCTCCTCCTCTTCTATGTCATCCTGAACCGCAATATCTGTATCAGAGCCAAGACCGTTTGCCAATAAATATTTTGGAGAGCCCTGCTCACGGAATTTACGGTTTACTTTCGTTTTATGCTTACGGATTTGACGTTCCAGTTTGTTTGTTGCGAGATCAATTGCGTTGTACATATCCTCGTTATGCACCTCGGACCGAAGCGCCAGATCTGTCATCGGAATCGTAACCTCAACCTTAGACTCCTTGTCATTGTAAAACTTCAAGTTGACGTTCACATCAGCATCCACGCTATGGTCAAAATAGCGCTCCAGCTTGCCGATCTTCCTCTCGACATGATCCTTTAACGCGGGTGTCACTTCAATATTTTCTCCTCTGATGTTATAGTTCATCAAAGAACGCCTCCCTTTTATTAAGGATATGTATCTATTTCTCTTTTACCCTTTACAATTCCTGCTGAAACATAAATCTTTTGTGAAAATTCAGTGAACTTTGTCGAATTTTGTTTGTATTTGCTCTGTTATTGGCGGTTCGGAGGTATATGTATATGCTGATTGAACGAAACAAATACCTCACACACGCCTAATTGATTAAAAAGGGTTCCATACATTGATGAATAGACAGCATCCATTTTCTATAATGAATCAGAAAATGTTCCTTTAAATACTCACAGAACTCATGAGAGGGAAAAGAGAAAGAGACCAATTGATCAAACTCCGCAAAAATTTGGTCAAATGCTTTCACACAAATTTCAGCACACCGCGAATCCATAATGAAGAGAAGTGTTGAATGTGTTGAATCCAAATAAAAAAAGGCTTGGATCAGATCTTGGTAGATCCGATCCCCTTCTGTTTTTGATAAATTCTCTTCAGCCTCTATCAAATAACACAACCCTTCTTCAATGGTAAAAAGAAGATGATAATAAGCTGATAAAAGCGTATAATCTTCAATGCTCTTCAAGGCACTCACCTATTTACGCTTGTCATAATATGTGCCGTCAATCGTAATGTTGTTATAAGGGTTTAAATAAGTCGTATGCATCACACGTTTTCTTTTCATCTGCTGAAGTTCTGTTGCGATTGACTGCTTCAGTCTTTCCATTTCCTTCACAATCAGCTGATCCCATGTCAAAATAAGTTTCATCTGCTTTCGCTCTTCTTCTGAAAGCGGCAGAGATATCTCCTGAATCAGTTCAGACCGTGTAGCCACAAAGTCTTCAATTTGCTTTAAAAGTTCATCGCTTTCCGGCGTATTTTGTATGTGTGACAGCATACTCTTCGTCTCAGTGTATAGTTGATCTATATTATTCATGCGATCCCGCCTGATCCGTGCCGGTCCTTCCGTTCACTTTGAATGGCTTGTTTCCAAGCATCGCGAAAATCTGTTACATAACCTTCAACCTCAGCCAGCATGCCCGTATCATTTTTGATATTTGCCTGTACCAATCTGCGATACATATAATCGTACATCGCACCCATAGAAGCGGAAAGCTCTATGTTACGGTTAAGTGTAAAATTTAATTCCTGAATAATATTTTGCGCTTTAATCAGATTTTCATTTTTACGTTCCATATCATCATTCTCAATGGCCTGAGCGGCAAGTCTTATAAATTTCAAACAGCCATTATACAGCATAAGCGTCAGCTCACCGGGTGTAGCCGTATTCACTGAATTTTGCTGATAGGCTGTATAAGGATTTTGGATCGCCATGTGTCATCCTCCAAATTACATTTATTGTACAAGAAGCTGTGATAAATAGGACGCTTGTTCGTTCATTTTTTGAATCGCAGAATCCATTGCACTGAATTTTGTATAATAGCGGTTTTCTATTGTGGTCAACCGGTCCTGCATTTTGGTAATATCTGTGCTGATCGTGTTTAAATTTTTACCGATTGAATAATCATTGGTTCCCATTGTCGAGTTGCCGGCTTTTGCTTCAATGCTCTTCACCGTACTTTTCAGGGTGTCACCGATGCGTTTCATAATCCCTTTATCACTATAGGCGCTGCTGTTCGATCCACTTGTAAATAAAGCGGCAACGCTTTGCGGATCTTCTTGTATTTTGGCTTTCAGTTTGTCTTCATTAATCTCTAAATGCCCCCGCATTTGGTAAGCACTTGAGGTTGTTATGCCAAATTCTGTCAATTGATAGGTTTTCCCATCCGCATTAACTTGAGTATAAAAGTCAGTCCGCATTTGGTTCGTGCCGGTGCTGATGCTGGAATCATTTCTAAGCAATCCGCTTTTCGCCTTCTCCTCCCAGAGCTCTACCTCTTTATCGGACATGGCTTCTTTTTGTTCACTTGTCAACGGAGTATAGTCTCGGTATTTTTCTTCTTTCAGCTTTTCATTCAGGCTGTCAACCATTTCATTGTATTTATCTACAAACTCTTTGATTTGGTTATAAATCCCGTCAACATCAGTAGAAACAGATGTGGTAACAGGGCCTGTGGCTGCAGTTGTATTTTTAATCGAGTAAGTAACACCATTCACCGTGAAATTGTTTGTCAGCTTCTCCATTTCAAAGCCGTTGATTGTGACTTTGGCATTTGTGCCTTCTTTGTAAGCAGTGAGCTTATTATCAGCATCCAAAGAAAAACCAAGCTGACCGGACATAAAGTCAGCTGTAGCAGAGTCTGCTGCCTGTATACTGCCCCCTGCACCTGTTGCTTTAGAAGAAAACGCAATGGTTTCTACGTACTCTGTACCATTCCAAATTTTATCTTTAAAAGCTGATACTCCTAGATCTGAGCTGTTAAGTTTAGAAATCACATTATCAATCGTATCGGCGCTCGTCACACTAATGTTCACTGTTTTTGCCGTTGTCTCACCAGGCGCAACAACGTTAAATGCCAAATTATAATCGCCTTGTGTATAACCCGTATAATTGTTTGCCTTATACGTTGCTGCGGTTGCCAAGCTCGCCACTTCAACAGTAGAAGAAGAGTTTGGTGCACTTGCGCTTCCTGTAGCAGTTAACACAGACTCATTAGAGCTTGTCACAGTTTTGCTCTGAAACGTACTCGGATATGTCAGCTTATTATTAGACATATAGTCTTGCAATTCTTTTATTTTTGTATTGACTTCACGATAGCTGTCACGCTGCCATTCAAGAGTCTGCTTTTTTTGCTTCAGCTTATCAAGCGGCGCTCTCTCTGTCTGCATCAGCTTTGATACAATATCATCTATATCCATTCCTGACGCCAGACCTGTTATTCTTGTGACCATCTCAAACCACTCCTATTCTACTTTTTTTCATCTACAAATAACCCGAGAAATTCAGTCATAGCCGCATAAAAATCAAGCCACCGTTTTGGTGGAATTTCGCGGATCACTTCATTTGTAGAGTCCTCTATTACTTTTACATAGTATTCATTTAACTTCTCATGAAGCTCAAACTTCAGGTGAACTTGCGAAGGTTCCAAAAGCTTGTTCATTTCCCCCACCATTTCAGCAAGATTGGTATATGAAACTTGATGAACAGGAACCTCGTTATCATTATCTTTCTGATTATGTATTTGAGTATCATAACGATCCCAAACAGGTTGTAACGTAGTGAGCCTTTCAATGTTCAATTGATCATCCCCTATGCCCCAATCTATCGTTTATATCGACTAAATTGAGATAAGATTACACATATTTTTGGAAAAAAAATCTTCTGTTTTAGATTTCTTGTTTGGAAATACATTTATAAAAAGTTAGTGGAGAATCCGGTTATTATATCACGAGTTAATGACAGCAAGGGGGAAGTATTCGGAGCTAGAAATATTAAATAAAAGACCTTGGCGTTGCCAAGGTCTTTTTTAAAATTAACGTAATAATTGAAGTACGTTTTGCGGTTGTTGGTTTGCTTGAGCCAGCATCGCTTGAGAAGCCTGAGAAAGAATGTTGTTCTTTGTGAACTCACTCATTTCTTTCGCCATGTCAACGTCACGGATACGAGACTCAGCAGCAGTCAGGTTTTCACCAGAAGCGCTCAAGTTATTGATTGTGTGCTCAAGACGGTTTTGTACCGCACCAAGTTTAGCACGTTGAGTTGATACTGCGTTAATAGCCTCATCAATACCTTTTAGTTGATTGTCAAAAGAAGTAGTAGCAAAATCTGTTACGTCAAGTTTATCAACTGTAACAGTAGTACCTAGAGCAGCTGCTCCCATGTCAGCGATTTTAACGTTAAGCTGTTGGCCTGCATTTGCACCAATTTGGAATGTAAATCCAGTAGTAGCGGAAGATCCGTCTAATAACTTTTTACCGTTAAATTCAGTGCGATCGGAAATGCCATCAACTTCCTCAATAAGCGCATCCATTTCATCTTTAATTGCACCAAGATCTTCTGCTTGTTGTGTACCTGTGTTTCCTGCTTGAACAGTAAGTTCACGCATACGTTGAAGAATCGCATGAGTTTCAGTCAATGCACCCTCAGCTGTTTGGATAAGAGAGATTCCGTCTTGAGAGTTTTTAGAAGCCATTTCAAGACCTCTGATTTGTCCTCTCATTTTTTCAGAGATCGCAAGACCTGCTGCGTCATCTCCCGCACGGTTGATACGAAGACCTGAAGAAAGTTTCTCCATGTTTTTTTGTGATGCACCGTTGTTTGAAGACAAACGGTTCAGTGTGTTAAGCGCTGCGATATTGTGGTTAATTCTCATTGTTTTGTTCCTCCCTGAATATGTTGTTAAGGCACGTCCTTGTGCCCTTATTTTGTAACTGGCGGAGTCTTTTGCGCCTCCTCCCGGCTACATCATTAATATCGGATTGTCTCTGATTTTGTTAATACAAAAATAAAAAAATCCTCACTTTTTTTGTGAGGATAATGCGGAGATCACATCGCTGGATAACGCTGCTGCACGGTTATTTTCTTCCTGAATGGTCAAGTAAATTTCTTTCCTGTGAATATCAATATGCTTTGGGGCGTCAATTCCAAGCTTCACTTGATCCCCCTCAACCGCAATCACTTTCACTTCAATATCAGCACCTATTTGAATCGCTTCGTTTATTTTCCGCGATAAAACTAGCATGATTCTCCTCCAATCGGATGCTTTGTCGTATATGAGGAGTCGTGTAAAACGACTTGCTTAGCCATCATGTTCTTGCGATTCACAATAATGGGAGCCAATAAATTAGCAGTAGATTTTTCGAATGGCTCTGCCATGGTCAATATTGTCATGACTTCTACGTCTTGAATATTATCGATATCCAAAAGTTCAGCAGTTGATTCATCAAGGTCAAATTCATAATTCTTAAAAAAGATAAACGGACTTACAACGATGAACGCAAGATTTTCTGAAGTGACGGACTGCAGTGCCACGAATGGAGAGTCTTCTGAAAGCGGAAGTATGACAAATTGTTTTTCTTCTAAAAAGCCTGGAATCCCGCTTTCAAAAAGAATGATTTGTTCTTCTTTTATGTTCATTTGGCCATGGTACTTCGTATGAATGATCATTGTTCACGATCCTTTTCTTTTTACTTTTCGGGTGATTCTTTCGGGTATTCTACATCTATATTTAAATCAGGGTATTGGAGCATGTCAACCTTAACATTTCCTGGCGTATATTCAACAATTGGCTTATGCGGCTCAGCCTGAATAACAGGCTTTCGCGGCGTAATCTGAACATCAAGCTGTGACGGAGTATATTGTATTTTCACCCTAGATAGAGAAGGAGCATAATTTTCGCCTAATTGAATTTGGTGCATCTCAGAGTTCCTCCTTGCTTGCGAAGCGATTGGGTTCCCTTTATTTTCAATTCTCATAAGCTCGTCGCCTTCTTCTGCCGTGCGCGCTATTCCCTTCATTACATCCTCATGCCCTTGTTGGGCGGCTTCTTCAATTCTCTTGAAAACATGCTTTCTGTCTAATTCTTCCCATGCTTGTGTCTGGTCAATCGTGAGTTTTCCAGGTGTCACCGATATTTCCATTTCCGCACTCGGCTGTTCGATCTCTAGATCAGCTTGAGGCTGCTCCATTTTTAAGCTGGCAGGCGTCGTTGTTAAACCAATTTTTCCTTGAACACTATGCATAATCAATCTGGGAATCTGCATCACTCTACCTCCTGAACTATAAAAAAAGCGAACTCCTAAGAGCCGCTTACTTTAAAAAGTCAATCAATGTAGGCTGAACAATTTGCGCATTAACGGCCAGAGTAGCCCTGTGCACACTTTGCTGCGCAATAAATTCAGTTATTACCTCTTCCAGTTCTACATCTTCATTGTCTGATAACACTTTGGTAGCTGTTTCTTCTTGCGCTGACAGTCTTGTATTAACCAGTTCAAGACGATTATATCTCGCTCCAAGATCAGATCGTTCAGCACTCATGCCGTCAGAAAAATGATCAATATCATCTAAAACATTGTCCATGCCATCTAGCGAACCAGAATTTAGTGCTTTCTCAAAAGAATCAAGCATTTCAAATACATTTTGCCCGCTTTCAGAAGTGCCTCCAAAAGCTGACTTTGGATCTGAATTCACTTTCAATGACATATTATTTGATATATTGACTACGACATCAGCTGTATCAGAAATTGTATAAGTTCCGTCTCCGTTATCTGTAACCGGAGGCTTATCTGAATTTGTGCCATTAAAGATATATCTGCCGTTCACTTGTGTATTCGCAATATTTAAAAGCTGTTCCTTTAACTGCTTTACCTCTACGCCAATCGCTTGCCGCTCCGACTCGCCGTTTGTATCATTTTGAGCTTCAACCGCTAATTCTCTGACCTTTGACAGGATGTCAATTCCTTCTGTAATGTTCGTTTCTGTGTTTTCGAGCCAGGTAAAGGCTTGAGAAGCATTGCTTTTGTACTGCTGCACTTGAGACAGTTGCGTATTATACTTTAAGCTTTTCATTGCTACTACAGGATCGTCGGAAGCTTTTGAGATTTTTTTCCCTGAAGAAATCTGCGACTGGAGTTTATCCAGCTTCGAGTAGCTCGAACCGATATATCTCAGTGAGTTTTGCTGTATCATGCCTTGTGTTACTCTCATGTGACTCTACCTACCTTCCTCCAACACCCATGCCGTTGATCACTTTATCAAGTAATTCGTCTTGTAAAGTCACCATTCTTGCAGCTGCATTGTATGCGTGTTGGAATTGAATCATATTCGTCATTTCTTCGTCTAAAGAAACTGCGCTCATTTGCTGACGGTTTATGTCAGCATCATTCAGCTGTGTTTCTGTATTAGACGCCAGTCGATTAGCCTCTTGAGCTTCGATCCCTAGCTCGCCAATCAGACCCGCATAATAATCTAAAATACTAGTTTCTTTACCGTTAATGGTTATTTTACCTGTTAAAACATTTGCTAATTTTGTAGCATTTGCGTTATCGTTGGCTGCACCAGTCAGTGAGAAAGCAATGTTTGCGCCTTTTGAATCTATTATGCTGTCAGCCACTTTGATCTTGCCCGCCGCGCCCTTGGCAGGTTCAGTTTCACCGCCAGTAAAATCAAAAAAGTCTCCGCCTTGTTCACCGCTCTTGGTCACACCATTTCTGTGCACTTCATTGAAAGCTTTCGCGAATTCAAGCGCCATATTGTCAAGATCAGAAAGCATTTCCGGGTATACGCCCTTTTCTTGGCCATCTGCTGTTATATACCCATAAGACTCTATAAATCCTAAAAGGGATCCCTTGCTGCTAAAGGACTCCGCCTGCACAGCTGTATCCCCGATTGAAATACTTGATACTAACCCAGTTTCATTATCATAGTTGGCTGCAAGTTCTGAAACCTCGTAATTTTTACCGTCCAAAACAGTTCCTAGCGACTGTTTATTTTTATCAAGGATTTCAATTGATACAGTTCCTTCAGCAGATGCAAGTGCATTCCCGCCTGATTTGTTGTAGCTGACTTTGATATCAACCATTGAGGATAATTTATCGATCAGCAAATCTCGCTGGTCATATAAACCATTCGGAAGAAGCCCGCCCGGCTCTACTTGTGCAATTTGCTTATTTAAACTGTTTAATTGAGAAAGCAGAGAATTGACATCCAACACAGTTGTATTTAGCTCTGCTTTTAAATTCGATTGGACATTTGTAAGTGATTCAGAAATATAATTAAACGTTTCAGCTACAGCTTGTCCTTTTCGAGCAACAACAGAACGTGCACTTTCTTCATTTGTATTATTCGATAATTCCTGCAGGGAATTCCAAAACGAATTGAGCACACTGTTCAAGCCGCTGTCATCCGTTTCATTTAAAACGCCTTCCATTTGGGACAGCGCTTTTGCCTTCGTGTCATAGTATCCGGCACTGTTGTTTTGAAGACGGTATTGGTAGTCAAGAAAGATATCTCTTATTCTCTCAACTGATTTTCCTTGAACGCCCGTACCCATTTGTCCCGCTGTTTTTTCTGCGTTTTTAGATACAGCAGGGAAATAGTCAGTTGCCTCCAATGAGACCCGCTGTCTTGTATAACCATCAGTATTGGCATTTGCCACGTTATTTGCAGTAGTGCTTAACGCTGCCTGCTGAGCGCTTAACGCCCGCCTTGCAGTTTCAAGCCCCATAAAGGTAGATGTCATTTTCTGAATTCCTTTCTGCTAAGCTTTTGAATCAAACAGTTTCATTTGGCTGCTTTTCGGCAGCTCAGCTTTAATTGATTTGCTGTAATTGAAGTTATTTTCCTTAGGAACCAGCATATCGTACGAAATAGAGATGAATTGCAGCGCGTCTCTTGTCAGCTGCCTATTCATCTCATTTACTTTTTTCAGACGTCCGAGAACTTGAGAAAGAGATTCGTATAATTGTTCCAGCTCTTCCTTTTCACTGCCTGAGGTTTTGGCGATACATGCGGAAATAGTATTATTTTCGCTATATCCGAGAAAGGCCGAAGTTGTTTTGATCCGGTCATCTTCTGTCTGCGTGATTGCTTGAATATATTTTTGCTCTTTTGTCAAAATGTTAGAAAGCTCTTTTGTTTTGCCGGCTTTGAGCGCTTCCGTCTTTTCTTCAGACAGCGTGAGCAGGTGCTCATGCAGAACGCAAAGTCGCTTCAATTGTTCAATAATTGCCTTCGCTGACATGGGCTTTCTCCTTTTTTACTGCTTTTTATAAAAATTAATTATATTTTTCGCGATATGATTTGCGTCTACTTTGTATGACCCGTTTTCAATTTGCGCTTTAAGCTGCGCAATTTTTTCCTGTCGTGAACCAGTGACTGCGTCGGATGCATGTTGCATTTCTTTAGCCTGTGATGAAATTTCAATTTTATCTTGAGGCTGTGCAGCAGTTTTTTGCACCGCTTGCTTATCATAATTTTTTTGATATGGATTAACGGATTGTGTTCCAAATTGATTGATTTTCATAGGATTCCTCTCGCTTTCCGTTGCAGTCTTTAAACAATCTTAACCCTTTTATCGACTGCGTTTTCAGTTAGTTTAGGGAATCAGCTGTTTTTGGTATTATAGGCATAGTATGTGTCTTTTTTACTATTTTCTTTCTCGATTTTCAGAGCATCCTCGTGGTTCAAATGATCCATTTGATCCTTAATATCGGACTGGCAAGCCTTGCAGAACTTGCCTTCTCTAATCGATGTCCCGCACCTTTCACAAGGGTATGCCAAATTAGGAAGATGAGTGATCTGAATTCGCTTCTGCCTGATGAATTTCAATATCAGCTCTTCTTCCACACCTGTTTCCTCAGTTATCCGGCTCAAAGTTGATTGCCGGTTTTCCTGTTTTCTTAAAAATTTATAGACAGTCTCAAATGATTTTTCTTCTTCCTTAATACACGCCTGACATACGGTTTGCAGCTTTGTTTTTAAAAATAAAGCATTGCATTTCGGACAATTAGCCAGTTCTCCCATCTTTTTTTCTCCTTATTAGATAATATGCCTGTGTCAATTTCTAGTGATTATATCGGCATAAAAACAGAATCATTTAGCTTCTGATCAAGGTAAAAGATGACACTGAAGCGGCTTTTCCTTTTTCTAATAAGCAGCGGGCTGCGAAGTGCAAGGTGGCGCCTGTTGTATAAAGATCGTCTATTAAAATGATATTCATACCTTCTGCTGAATTATTTTTTGTATCAAAAATGCGCTCTGACAGCAGGCGTTCTGTTTTCTTTTTCTTTGACTGTTTCTCATTATTCAGGCGAATGAGGGGATGGTGGGAAGGCCGGTCTAAACATTCTGCCAAGAGCTGTGCCTGGTTAAATCCGCGCTCTTCTTCCCGTTCCTTGCTCAGCGGAATAGGTACAAGAACAAAATGCTTATCGGGGTAAACCTTAGAAAAGGTTGAAGAAAAATCACTTTTAAATGCATTTATGATTTCTGCATCTCCTCTAAATTTAAAACGGGAGAGCGTTTCTTTCATCATATCATTATATGTGTAAACTGAACGGTTTTGACGCAATAGCAAACTGTCTCTGATCCTTGTTCTCCACACCTCGCAATCCCTGCATACGGCATGAACAGATTGAGGTCTGCCGCACAGGGGGCAGATATGTCCTGTGATTTTCTTTAATTTGCTTCTGCAAGAATAACAAACCTTTTCATCAGGCTTTAGTAAAAAAAGGGCTCTCCATGTAACATCTTGAGAAAATTGCGAATCACATAATAAACAGATCAGTTTATGAATGCCTCCTCCTGCTTCGTTTGACATAAATCGCTTGGACTCTCTGAAACTACGGCAGCAGATTCAGCCAAAATGACAAGCATTGCTGTGTTTTTTTGTTTATCTACCAGCTCAGCTTTCGTATATGCGATCTTTTTAAAATCAGTAACGTAGGATGGACTCACTTTGTTTAAAGAAAGTGCCAATACATCGTTTTGGCATACTTGGCAAGTACAGGCCATATGAAGCTGGTCCATATATCGGTCGAGCAGTTCTTTCATTACGATTTCTTTTGAATTGACAAGCATTTTTACAGCTCCTCATCATCGGTTATATGAGTATACTGTACCACGTTTTCAAATAATGGCTAGTCTGTACATTCAACTTTTGCTGCCAATTCATTCATTTCTTTTATATGCTTTCTTGCATCGAGCATACTCTTTGTTTTGCCGAAGTGAAAGAAAATGACATCGCCGTCCGCATATTCTTTATGCCGGCCGGTTCTTCCTGCAATTTGAACAAGTGCGCTTTCCGTAAAGATAGGTGATTCCGCTCCTAGTACACCCGTTTGCACCTTGGGGACTGTGACGCCTCTTTCCAGTATTGTTGTTGTGATTAATAGATCGAGCTGACCATCTCTGAATTGCTGCACTTTCTCCTTTCTATGCTTGTCTTCCGCGTGCACAGATGCGGTTCGGCAATGAACACCTCTAAAGCACGCAGCAGCCTTTTCCAGAATAGAAACGGAAGGAACGAATAAAAAAACAGGCCTCCCTTCTTTTACATGAAACTCTATCCATCTTTTCACCGCTGGCGGAATTTTATTTCGGTTTAATTTCTTCTTCCAGTTTCCACACCATACAAAGCGCGGTTCGGGTAAAGGTTTCCGGTGGTGTCTTGCGGGGATGCGAACTGAATGTAACTGTCCGTTCAGTGCTTTTCTTTTTAATTCTTTAGGAGGTGTTGCACTTAAATAAACGAGGGTGCTGTTTTTCTTTCTTGCTTTTTGAACAGCGAATTGAAGGGTTTGATCAGCGGAATATGGAAAAGCGTCAACTTCATCAATGATCATAACATCGATTGCATCTTTATATCGCAAAAGCTGATGCGTAGTGGAAATCATAAGCGGAGATAGCCGCCCTTTGTCATCGCTTCCTCCGTAAAGCGCAGAAATGTCAGCACCCTGAAAGGCAGCCTTGAGCCTTGGAGCAAGCTCTAATACAACATCGGTGCGAGGTGTTGCAATACATACACGCAGTCCTTGATTTAACGCTGATTCTATACCAGGAAACAGCATTTCTGTTTTGCCAGCGCCGCAAACCGCCCAGATGAGGAGCTCTTCTTTTTTTGATATTGCTTCAATTAAAACATTGGCGGCTTTTTGCTGTCCGCTTGAAAGCTTGCCGTCCCATGTCAGTTTAATTGACTGCCAGTTTGGTTCATTTTCCTCTTCCCATGAATATAAAGGAACCTCCTCACTCACTCTTCCCATCATGACACAGGAACGGCAATACAGCTTATTCTTTCCAGATGAGTGATAAAAAGAATAATACCGCTGATCAGTTTGGCCGCACCTATTACATCTATATCCCCGTTTATTTATGGATATAGAATTTTCAGCAGTGATATATCCATTCTTGATATGCCATTCAATCATCTCATCGGAAAATGAGAGCTCAGTCCTGAGCAAATGACGGCTTCGAAGCGTCTGCTGCAATTCTCTAGAAAAGGAACTGTTTTTTTCAACTGGCACATTCACATAGCACGCCTCCTTTCGAGACAGTATGCCTGAATGAATATTTTCTGTCCAACAATTAAAATAAGAATATAAAAAAATCTCCGCTCTAAAAACGGAGATTTGGCCTTATTTAAAACACCAGCAAATTCCTAACGCACCTTCACCCAAATGAGTGCCGATTACCGCGCCAAAATAGCTGTTATAAAATTCAACATGAGGATATTTTGCAGAAAGCTCTTCAATGATTTTCGCTGCTTCTTCCTCTCGATTAGCGTGGATAACAGCAGCTCGCATAGGCAACCCTTTACTCGCATCTTCGTCTAAAAGCTCATAAATTCGCGAAATTGCTTTTTTACGTGTGCGAATCTTCTCAAAAGGCACAATTACCTTATTGTCAAAATGAAGGATAGGCTTTACCTTTAGAAGACTACCAATGAAGGCTTGGGCGCTGCTTAATCGCCCGCCGCGCTGAAGATGAGCTAAGTCATCTACCATAAAATAAGCTCGAACTGTTTTTTTCATTTCTTCCAGTTCTTTTATAATATCTTCCGGCGATGATGCTCCGTTTTTGATTAATTCAGCAGCTTTAAGGGCATAAAAGCCTTGAGCCAAGCAGCTGATCTCTGAGTCAAATGGATACACATCAATATTGTCGACCATCGAATCAGCCGCTGCTGCACTGCTGAATGTTCCGCTGATCCCGCTGGAAAGATGGATACTGATAACCGCATCATAAGACTTGCCAAGCTCTTCATACAACGCAACCAGCTCGCCGATTGGCGGCTGAGAAGTCGTCGGGAGCTCATTATGTTTTTTCACTTCTTCGTAAAAGCTTTTCCAGTCCAACTCAATTTCTTCACGGTAAGTCTCCTCCCTAAAAACAACCTGGAGAGGGATCATATGTATCTGATGTTGTTCACGCATTTCTTTCGGAATATATGCCGTGCTGTCTGTTACGACTGCAATATTCATAGCTTCGATACCTGCCTTATTGCTTTATAACTCTATTGTAAGGGAAACGGCAGCCTAAAAAAAGACCTGCCTAGAAAAAGGCAAGTCTCCTATTATACTATCTCATTTCTACCCAACCATTTTTAATGGCGACCACAACGGCTTGCGTCCGGTCGTTTACATTCATTTTTTGTAAAATATTGCTGACATGGTTTTTAACGGTTTTCTCACTGATAAACAATGATTCACCAATTCCGCGGTTGCTTTTTCCGTCTGCAAGCATCTGCAGCACTTCACATTCCCGCCTAGTTAAAATATGTAATGGTCTGCGGATTTCAGGGTAAACCTCATGTTGAGGGTGTGCAGAAACTCCGCTTGTTGCAAGGCGGCGGAATTCGTTAACGAGGTTGTGAGTAACCTTCGGATGAAGGTAAGATCCGCCCTCAGCCACTACTTTAACCGCTTCAATTAATGTATCAGCATCCATCTCTTTCAGCAGATAACCTCTTGCACCTGTTTTCAGGGCATGTGTTACATAATTTTCGTCATCGTGAATTGATAGAATAATTACTTTAGATTCAGGATACAGCTCTACAAGCTGTTTTGTAGCTTCCACACCATTTACGTTTGGCATATTGATATCCATGATCACAACATCAGGATGATAGTGCTCAACAATACGAGCCGCTTCGTCTCCGTCATCACCTTCGGCTACCACTTCAAAGGTAGGTTCAAAATCCAATATCCGTTTAACACCTTCACGAAATAACTGATGGTCGTCGATAATAACAATGTTTACTTTAGTCACAAGCCACGCCTCCTTGTATTATTGTTCTATATACTCTAGCATTCGGTCAATATGCCTTTTGGCTCTATTTTACAAATCATAGTCAAAGAGATAACGGAACCTTAATCATAATAAATGTCCCAAGACCTATTTTCGAATCTATTGTCATCGTTCCTTCCAATAAATCTACTCTTTCTTTCATGCCCAGCAAGCCGAATGATTTGTTTTTCTTCTCTTTCGCTTCCTTCAGGTCGAACCCTTTACCGTTATCTTTTATCATTAAAATCACAAAATCCTTTGTGATCTCAACTTTGACTGTAATTTCTTCAGATTCAGAATGCTTTAGCGCATTAGACACAGCTTCCTGTGCGAGCCTGAAGAGCGCAACCTCAAACTGAGGCGCTAGCCTCTGATCCTCTGTTTCTCCAATGCACTGAAAATGTATTTTGACCTTCCCGTTATATTCCTCGGTTGTATATAGATATTTTCTTAAAGTTGGAATCAGGCCTAGGTCATCAAGGGCCATCGGTCTTAAATCATATATAATCCTTCTCACTTCGTAAAGGGCATTCCGAACATTTTGGCGTAGATTTTTAATTTCTTGGAATCCGTCCTCTGCGCCCCGGTCACGGAAAATCCGCTCGATTAATTCCGATCTCATCATAACATTCGCCAGCATTTGAGCGGGTCCGTCATGGATTTCTCTTGAGACTCTTTTTCGCTCTTCTTCCTGCGCCTCAATAATCCTTAAGCCGAAATCCTGTTTTGCCTGAGCATCAGCAAGAAGCAGTCCAACTTCGCGCAAATCCTGATTCAAGTAGTTGAGCACAACTGTAATTTGGCTTACTAATGATTCTGACCGCTCAATGATTTCCTGAAGCCCTAGCAATCTGCGCTCCAAATCGTCCCGCCGTTCGCGCAATTGCTTCTCACGCTGCTGGATCATCGTCAATTCTACCTGCAGCTTATGGGCTTTTTCATAAGCATTGCGGATTTCCTCTTCACTGAATCTATGAAAATTACGGCTGACCTCGGATAAACGGTTTCTCGCATGGCGGGTTTGCACTTCAAGTTTATCGCCAAGCTCGATCACTTCATACACCTGCTGTTTAATTTGTTTCAGTTCTTCAACCAGCTGTTCATACTGCTGGCGTGACTGCTCACCGATTTGAAAAACTTCGTCCTTGCTCCCGTCAACGGTTTTCAGCATCTTCATCAAAATAGAATCCAGCACTTTGGAATCCATCTTTGTTTTATTCATAATTTCCCTCCGTCACGGCGTTGTCATATATTTTTATTATAAATGTAATTGATCTGCAAATTATGTCGAATTATAATGAAAGAATGCGTATATTCTAGAAAAAAACATTTTTATATACTATCTACTCTTTATGATACCAAAATACGCACAAAAATTCTAAAGACTGTACGAATTTGTATAGGCAGTCTTTTATGCTTAGCAGGAGGGTCAGCTAGCATGCTGCACAGCTATTTTACTGTGAAAGAAGCAGGAGAACACGAGATTGTTATAGAAAAATCGCGTTTTATCTGTCATTTAAGCCGTGTTTCTACCGAACAAGAGGCACAGGAATTTATACAGAAAATAAAGAAACAGCACTGGAATGCGACTCATAATTGCTCGGCTTATGTTATTGGCGAGAATGATCATATCCAAAAAGCCAATGATGACGGGGAACCAAGCGGTACAGCGGGAGTGCCGATGCTCGAGGTTTTAAAAAAACGCAGGCTGAAGGATACTTGCGCCGTCGTTACACGCTACTTCGGAGGCATTAAGCTTGGTGCTGGCGGATTAATTCGCGCTTATGGGAAATCAGTGTCTGAAGGATTAAATCATATAGGTGTTGTAGAACGGAAGCTTATGCGAATCATGCATACTTCTGCAGATTACACATGGCTTGGCAAGATTGAAAATGAATTAAGGGAGTCACAATTTCTGTTAAAGGAAATCCATTATTCAGAAAATGTTGAATTCGAAACATACGTCGAAGAAAAAGAAACAAACGCTTTTTCTGAATGGATGACAGAACTGACAAATGGAAAGAGTGATATTAAAGAGGGAGAGTTGACGTATCTTGAAAAAGCCGTCAATCACATAAAGGAGACTGAATAATGGCTGAACGCGTTAGAGTGCGTGTGCGAAAAAAGAAAAAGAGCAAACGCAGGAAAATTTTAAAAAGAATTATGTTATTGTTCGCCCTTGCACTATTGGTAGTTGTAGGGCTTGGCGGGTATAAACTTTATAAAACAATTAACGCTGCGGATGAATCGTACGATGCCCTATCCCGCGGGAATAAATCAAATCTTCGCAACGAAGTTGTAGACATGAAGAAAAAACCGTTTTCTATTTTATTTATGGGAATAGAGGATTACGCGACTAAAGGACAAAAAGGGAGATCAGACTCTCTTATTGTTGTTACCCTGGATCCCAAAAATAAAACCATGAAAATGCTGAGCATTCCGCGTGACACACGTGTGCAATTAGCTGGTGACACAACGGGAAGCAAGACGAAGATCAATGCCGCTTACAGCAAAGGCGGTAAAGATGAGACAGTTGAAACTGTTGAAAACTTCTTGCAAATCCCGATTGATAAATATGTCACAGTTGATTTTGACGGATTTAAAGATGTGATTAATGAAGTCGGCGGTATTGATGTAGACGTGCCTTTCGATTTCGATGAAAAAAGTGATGTAGACGAAAGCAAACGGATTTACTTCAAAAAAGGCGAGATGCATTTGAACGGCGAAGAAGCCTTGGCATATGCCCGGATGAGAAAACAGGATAAACGCGGAGACTTTGGCCGTAATGACAGACAAAAACAAATCTTAAACGCGCTGATTGACCGAATGTCAAGTGCAAGCAACATTGCTAAAATTGATAAAATCGCAGAAAAAGCAAGCGAAAACGTTGAAACCAATATTCGCATTACTGAAGGTTTAGCGCTTCAGCAGATTTACAGCGGCTTTACCAGCAAAAAAATCGACACATTGAGCATTACAGGTTCTGATTTATATTTAGGGCCTAACAACACATATTACTTTGAACCTGATGCTACAAATCTCGAGAAAGTCAGAAAAACGCTTCAAGAGCATTTAGATTATACTCCTGATACAAGCACTGGCATTTCCGGTACCGGAAATGCAACAGACGGGACTGACAGCTCAAGCAGTTCTGGCAGCACTGGCACAACAACTGACGGGACGACGAGCGGAAACAGCTATTCGAATGACAGCAACACAAGCTCAAACAACAGTACAACGAATTCAACAACTGATTCATCCTATTAAAAAATGCCCGGTCCTTTTAGAGGATCGGGCATTTTTGCGCAGAAAAAAACTCCGGCACATAAGCCGGAATTTTTAATTCCTTTTCACCAGCCGTTTATAAAACTTTGTAAACGGCTTAAATTTTTCATTCACGAGTCCTGTCACTTCTGCTATGATTTGCATAAAAATAATTAAAATGAAGATAATAAACAAAGAAAGCCAAATTGTGGCACTTTTAAGTACAATCGCACTGATACTGAAAATAAATCCAATTAAATAAATAACTAAGACCGACATCCGATGTGAAAGGCCAAAGGCCATCAGTCTATGGTGAATATGCGACTTATCAGGCGCTGAAATCGGCTGTTTGTTTAATATTCTTCTGATGATAGCAAATGTTGTATCAAAAATCGGTACGCCTAATATAATAATCGGGATAACGATACTGAACAATGTGACACTTTTATACAGGCCTAATAATGAAAGAATCGAAATACTATACCCTAAAAACAGTGATCCCGTATCTCCCATAAAGATTTTTGCCGGATGGAAGTTGTAAAACAAAAACCCCAGCGTGCTGGCAATAACGACTAATGAGAGTGACAGAATGAGCACTTTTCCGCCGGATAGCGCCATGACAGCGATCGTTGACAAGCCGATAACAGAAAGACCGGCAGCAAGGCCATCCAATCCATCAATCAGGTTAATTGCGTTCGTGATGCCGACAATCCATAATACCGTCAGCGGATAAGCCATCCAGCCTAACTCAAACCGTTCTGTTAAAAAAGGTACTGAGAAAAAGTCCATTTTTAAGCCAGTGCTTACAATCATAATGGCTACACCTAATTGAATCAAAAACTTAACTTTTGCACTTAATTGATATTTATCGTCAAGAATACCTAACACAATAATGATGAATGCTCCGACTGTAATTGCCGTCATCCTTGTTTCTGTGTAAATACCGGATGCAAGCACGCCTGCAACCACCCCGATAAATATGGCCAGCCCGCCCATGCGGGGCATGATTTTGTCATGTACTTTTCGATTGCTGGGCTGGTCAACTGCACCTATTTTAATCGCAATCCTTTTTACGATTGGGGTCATGATTAAAACTGTCAGCAGCGAGACAATAAACGCAACAACAATGCGGATCATGCGTTCGTCAAGCATAAAGAAGTCTCCTTTGGAATTAAATGAAGTCTTTATTTATATAGAGAACCGTTCCTTCCATTATACCTTCTCCTTAGTTATTATAACAAGCTTCATCAAAAAGAAACACGTATAATCAAAAAACGCGCATCCCAATTTATAGGACTACGCATGTTTTTGAATCCCTGTATATTTCATAATTTGTCTAAATAAGCAATTCCAATCTTGTGTGCGAGCGATGTTTCGGCGCATTTCTTTATAGGTTTCGTCTCCGTTTTGTTCGAGAACTTTTTCACAAGCTGCTATAAAATCAATTGGATGATCACCTTCTACATATTCGTATACATACGGCTTTTGCATTTTTGAGGTTGACGGAAGATTAGAGCCGACGACAGGTTTTCCTGCCGCTAAAAATTCAAATAGTTTCAGCGGAAACACAGCTTGATTATACGATGATTTTTTATAAGGCATGATGCCAATGTCGATAAGCTCCATAAAATGCGGAACTTCTTTCGGATCTGCCGGGCCGGTCCATATGACATTTGGAAGCCTCAGCAGCTCTTGAAACGAAACGTCACCATTGGTGGCATCCGGGCCAACCCATAAAAATGTCCAATCAGGCTTTTGCAGGGCGGCTTCTTCAATCATTTTAAAATCGAGCTTCGGTTTAATTCCGCCGATAAAACCTAACACTGTTCCTTCTCTCCCCTGCAGTATACTGCGATCGGGAGCTTGTTTGTTTGCAGAAAACAGCTCATACTCCACACCGTTTTCCACAGTATGAACCTTTTCTCGTCCTGCAGTCAGTTTTTTGTCTACTTCCTTGTGAAGATAATCTGATGAACAGGTTATTGAATCTGCTCGTTGTATAATTCTCAGCTCTGCCGATTTAATGACTTTTCGCCGGAATTCAGACAGCAGATTTGATCGGCCGCTGATCGGCGCCGCCCATAAGTCACTGCAGTCATAAATGACCTGATCCCAAGGATACAGCGAAGACAGCAGCGGGAATCCCGGAAACGTGTACCATAAACAGCAGCGTTCACCGTTTGCAGAAGCAGATGTAAGCTCATCGAGTAATGGGGAGAGCTTATGTCTGTAAAAGACATCTGTATATCGTCCGAAACGAAACATTTTTTTCTGCAGCAGGTCTTTGACAGCGAATTGCCTGATGCCAGAATGGACTTCCTGAAACTCTTTCCCTTGGGCACGCGGAGCCGGACATACCCAAATAACTTCCTTCGTTTCCTCCTGAGCAGCTAAAAATTCTGCCAGCCGGTGCCTTCTGTATCTCAATTGGTCTTTTCCCCATTCAGCAGTGGCAACGATGACATGAATGATTGCTTCTTTTGTTTCCACCTTCATCACCTTTTCTCTCTGTTTGCGGCTATAATCTTTTTTTCACCGCGTTTTTTGCATATTGAACAAAACACCATGTTGCTTTCATAAAATGAAGCCGTTCGATCTCCCTGTAGACAAACCACGTTTTTCTCGCAGCCTTCCATTTGTTGCTGGAAATTGAGTTATTGACAAGCCGATATTCAGCCAGGCATTCATTCATTCCATAGGCAGTAAATCCTTTTTTTAAAAGAGACAGCCATGTGGCTAAGTCCTGTCTCGTTCTGATATTCGGCATTTGGATCTGTCCCGTTTGCTCCCTGTCAATCATCACCGTCAAGCAGCCGATAATTGTATTTTTCAGGGCGTCATCGTACGTCAGGCTTTCCGGCGCATGAATAAATTTATCGAGCGGGGTCCCGTCCTGCGCCATTAAGCTGTAGCCCGTGAAAGAAAACGCACAGGAGCGCTCCATCATAAACTCAAGCTGCTTTTCCAGTTTGTCTTTTTTCCATTTGTCATCACTGTCCAAAAATGCTACGTAGCGCCCTTGAGCGCGTTCCAACGCTTTGTTGCGAGCAACCGCAGCTCCGGAGTTCTCTTCCAAATACACCACATGAATTCTTTCGTCTATTTTTTCATACTGCTGTAAAATGTCGCGGGTCCCATCCGTTGAGCAATCATCCACGATAATCATTTCCCAATGAGGATGGCTCTGATCTAATACCGAATGAACCGTGTCTTCAATATAGTCACGCGCATTATAGGAAGGTGTAATGACAGATACGAGAGGTTTCCAATTGGTCATGATCACATCTCCATCGTATGATTTTAAAAGGATTCTCTGAAAAATTCAGGAATGACAACGAACATAAAGGCAATCGTAAGGCCAATCATAACGCCGAGAACTGCTTTCTTTTTCGGAGACATTCCCCCGCCTGCTGTCTCACTTACGGTTTCGGAATCAGTAATACTGGCCGCTTTCAGGTTAAGCTGTGTGTTTTTGAGCTCATATAAAAATCTCTCTTTATCCACTTTGGAATCCTCGCTCACCGACTCGCCTTCAAGCGCGTCTATGCTGCTGCGGATAACGGCTTCTCTTTCTGCATACAGCTTTTGATCATTTTTGAGGAAGGTGGAGGATATGGCGTTTAAGACAGATTCCGTTCTATCCTTATCCTCGTCGCTATAGCTTAAAGTCAGTAACGATTTGGATTCCGTTTTGATGGTAAGCTTCTCTTTGATCTCTGCTACATCTTCATCCTTTTCATCAGGAAGCGCCTCCTTCAAAAAAGAGTCGCTCTTAAGCAGAAGCGGAATCTCTTCTGTGCTGTTATAAACCGGATGATCATAGCTCCCCACAGCCAAAGTATCTTCAGCTGTATAGCTCTTTTGATCAGCGATCTGTGACGGCAGGATATACCCCGCCGCACCTAATATAATTGGCACCGCTATGATCCAAATGATATTTTTTTTTATGCGACGGGCTATTCTTATCAATATATCGTTCATATAAGTCTCCCTGCTTTTTGTAGTCTGTTTATCTGTACATCGGCTCAGGCATTTGTCTGGATCGCCTTAACACATTCACGGCGGCGATGACGAGCGCCATAAACACCCAATGGAAAAATAAATTTGAAACAGAGCTTGGGCTGATACTTGATACCAGGAAACTGACCATAGCGGTAATAAGTCCTTCTGTGATCAGTTTTGACTGATTTTCTAATTTTCTTTCATAAAACTTGTAAAGCACCCATATGAGGTAGGCATAAACGGACAGATATCCCAGCATGATGAACAAGCCAAAATTAGCAAGAATTTCAACAAGCCAGTTATGCACCTCTGCCACATTGTCAGTATCATATACAGCATAATGCTCAAGATAATAGGATACATTTCCTGCCCCGACTCCGAATCCGTATGAATCAAGGAAAAAATGCCAAGCGTTTTTCAGCAGATTTGCCCGAGCCACATTTGATGGAAGCCTGTCATGAAATGAATGCAGCGTCTGCGGAGCCAGAAACAGCTCCCAAAACTTTGAATAGATTTTGCTGGCGAAAAAAACTGCGAAAAGAGCAATTCCCGCCGCCGACAGCCATATAGCCATTTTCTTTAAAACAGGCGGCAATACAATGAAGATGTAGACAGCAATACCTGCAAAAATACCCAGAAGGCTGGCTCTTGAACCAGTGGCAAAAATTAAATACAACGCACAGAGCGAGAGCACAAGGCCAATTGCCTTGATGTATCCATTCTTAATGTTTTTCATCATCGTGATGTAAAAAAAGAAGCTGATGGATAAAAAGGTCGCAAAGTCATTTTGATTAAAAAAGACCGATGTCGGATAATGCTGCTTATACTCCGGTCCGCTGTACAATGTGGAACTCGCAAGATGATGGTGGGTGATATGATTGTAAAAGCCAATGATCATCAGAAATACCGTCATCACCAGCCAAATGGCATAAACAATCATCAGCCGCTCCATTTTTTGCACGTACATGACAATAAGATAAATGAAGAAAATTCCCATTGCCAATAAGGCTAAATACTTGAGGCCAACTGTTACCGACTTGGCCCACAGCAGAGAAACAAGGCCATATATAAACCAAAAGGCGAAAAAGAGTAAAATCCCTTTTACTTGCAGCCCATGCCATCTTTCAATATGGGTTCGATTCCGAACCATGCCGAAAATATGAAGGCAACCCGCTGCGATGAGCAGAAGCCGGTAAAGGAACAAACTGAAAAATCCAAGATGAATAGCGAAAAATGCATTATTTAAAAAAGTGCAGGCGATCAAAATATAGATTACAGCCATAAAGAGCCGTTCTTTTGTTGTAAATGCGGTTGCAAGCGTCAGTAAAAACAGGCCAATTGCCAACACCGCAAGCACAGCAGCCATCTGCATGAAACCTATATCTTTATGGATGGCTCCCAGCAATAGGACGACTCCAAATATAGCAGCGGCCAGTAACGCTAGCGTATGGACCGCTGATCGTTTGATACTCACATGTTTAACCCCTTTCCTGATGTTTCAGGAGCCGGCGGCCGAGCCTAGCAGCCGGCAGCTTCAACCAAGTAACACTTTTTCTTTTTATAAATTGACGCTTCCCAAGTCTTTAGCCAATTCTTCAAGCGGCAAGCCCGGAAAATACTTGTCAGAAGGTTCCGTTCCCCGAACAACGGGACGGCCGATAGAGTGATAAATGTATCCGGCTGCCTGCATCTCTTCAAGTGAAAATAAATTTCTGCCGTCGATGATGACTGGCTGTTTTAAGAGGGTTTTCACTTTTACAAGCTCCATTTCTTTCACTTCCGGCCAATCCGTTAAAATCAGGCATGCATCAGTGTCTTCCATCGCAGCATACACATCTGTGTAATACTCGACCTGTTCGCCAAGGATCGCTGAAGCTTCAGGAATAGCAATCGGATCGTATGCTTTTACATGGGCGCCCAGCTGCTGCAGCATTGGGATAATATCAAGCGCTGGAGCGGATCTCACATCGTTCGTATTCGGTTTGAAGGCTAATCCCAGGACTGAAATGGTTCTCCCTTTGACGCTTCCCATAACAGTCAAAAGTTTATCTACAATATGAACACGCTGCTTTTCGTTCGTTTCAATGACAGCTTCGATGAGCTTGAATGGATAGCCTGCCGATTTTGCGATTTGAAGCAACGCGGTTGTATCCTTTGGAAAACATGAACCGCCGAATCCAATACCCGCTTTAAGGAACTTTCTGCCGATACGGCTGTCAAGACCAACACCATCAGCAACTTTTGAAACGTCTGCGCCGACTCGCTCACAAATGTTTGCGATATCGTTGATAAAGGAAATCTTTGTCGCCAGAAATGCATTCGCGGCGTATTTAATCATTTCTGCACTTTCTAGGTTTGTTTTAATGACAGGAGCATGGAATGGCTGATGAAGTTCCTCAATGATGGCAGCGGCTTTATGACTTGTTGAACCAATCACGGCACGCTCCATATTCATCGTGTCATGAATCGCTGACCCTTCCCGAAGGAATTCAGGGTTAGATACAACATCAAATGAGTATCTCCCCTTTGAGGCTTTTTGAACGATAGATTGCACCAGTTTCCCTGTTCCAACCGGGACTGTGCTTTTATTTACGATCACTTTGTAGCCGTTAAGATGCTCACCGATTGTTTTCGCCGCCGCTTTGACGTACGTTAAATCAGCTTCACCTGTTTTGGACATAGGCGTTCCGACTGCAATATAAATAATATCTGAGGCCCGAATGGCAGACGGGATATCGTTCGTAAAGGTCAAGCGCTGATCCAGCACATTTTTTTCAACTAAGTCTGCAAGCCCTGGTTCATAGATTGGGATTACCCCATTTTTCAGACTTCTGATTTTTGATTCATCGATATCACAGCAAACAACTTTATTGCCGATCTCCGCAAAGCAAGTGCCTGATACGAGTCCTACATAACCTGTTCCAATGACAGCTATTTTTTTCACAGCGCTCATCCCTCTCCTGTAAAATGATCTTCCTATTTATATTGGTCGCAGTTTCTTACGATTAAACGGACGTTTTCGTGACCGTCTGATACTGATGATGCAAAGCCTTGGCGTTTTTCCCTGCGTCAAATTGAGCTTGCACGGTTTCATACAAGTCATCTGCTACTTCCGGCTTCCATATTTGCTCATGTTCGTACCGAGTGATCGCTTCTGCCAAGGCTTGAGCGGATTTCGGTTTAATCAGCAGATGTTGGTGCTTTCCGAATAAAGACGACACTCCGCCAACATCCGTACAAATAACAGGAACCCTTAGCGCCAGCGCCTCAATCACAACAGTCGGCATCCCCTCACTGTAAGAAGGAAGTACAAATAGATCTGCCGCAAGTAAATAGTCTCTTACCTGATGATTCGGCACTTGGCCTGTGACGATATGCCCCTTCTGCGTCAGCGTCGATTTTGCGGGACCATCCCCGACAAAGACTGCCTTAGGAGAGTCCTGCAGCGATTCGATCGCTTCAGACAGTTCAAAAATGCCTTTCTCTCTGACCAGCCGGCCGACATAGACAGCCAGACGCTGATCGAGCGGGAGTCCGAGTCTTTTTCTGATTTCCTCTTTCGTCTCCTCATTCTCCTGAAAGCGGCTGAGCTGTATGCCGATTGGCAAAACCGAGCTGTCAAAGCCCGAAAGCTTTTTGGCTTCTTCCTGAAGCTTGTGGCTGACTGCTAAAACAACTGACGCAGAACCTACGGCACGCTTGAAGGCTTTAAACGCTCCTTTGCTGTAATGCGGATAGACATTCACATCACTGCCATGCAAGGTCAGGACATAAGGAATTTGCGCTGACTTTGACACGACTGCCGCAGCCCCGCCCGATGGCATGGCAAAATGCGCATGGATCAGATCCGGATATAGGTCGCGCTGTTTCATGGTTTTTAAAACGGCTGATGCGATTCTCCGATGAGGCTGCGCCCACTTCAGCTGGCCGGGAACTGCCCGATAGAAAGGCCGGTAAACCGGTATTCCCTTTCTAATCTCATACTCCGGTCTGGCATCCTTTTTTCGATATGTCTTTTTCAGCATGCGGACAGGTGCTGAATGAAAAGGCCGTGGGCATATCACAGTGATATCAAGCCCGAGTTTTTGCAGCTCTTGCACCTGTGTCTCATGAAACACACCCTCTCCGGGTTTCATACTGCTCGGATATACGCTTGTGATCCACAAAATCTTCATGACAAACGTCCTTTTCTTAGTAGTTTGCTTTTTGTTTGAGGGTACGCTTTTACCAAAAGAAAGAGATAGCACAGCGCCCCGGCCGCAACTGAAATGGCCAGCCGCATTTCTGCCTGCATACTGAAGTGTTCGGTACTGAGGCTTACACCAAACGCGATGATGCCCATCGCCGCAGTAATCAGAAATGGCTTCATAATCGACTGGAAATAAGCCGAAAGGTTAAGCTTGATGACATATGCCAAAAGCCAGCGCCCGATCAGGAAATTAACAACGCTGATAATGGCATACACCCATGCGACTGTCAGCAGGCTTCCCGTCTGTACAGCTGCAAACAGTGATAATCCGTACAGCAGCAGCACGCCGGAATCCCAATAAAACGCTAAGTCAGCTCTTCCTTTAGCCAGCAACACAGATCCATTTGGATTCATGAGCACTCTTAGTATTCCGACAATCGCCAGAACATTTAGGATCGGAACAGCAGCAAGCCATTTTTCTCCGAAAACCGCTGTGATAAAGGCGTCTGACACAGACACGAGCCCGATTAACAGCGGAAACGAAACAAGCGCCAGCATTTTTGTCATATTCAGAAAGCCTTCTCTGATCACGCTGTTTTCATATTTGTTTTTTGCGAAAACAGGGAATGCCACCCGTGTGACAATCGGATTGATCTTCAAAACCGGAATGGTGACAATCTGATAAGCGAGGTTATAAATCCCCAATGCTTCAGCACCAATAAACCGGCCGATCAAAATCATGTCGATATTTGCTCCCAGTCTGTTCACAAGACGGGATGAAAGCTGAAAGGCTCCAAAAGTAAAGAAATCCTTCAGGCCTCTCAAATCAAAAACAAAAGCAGGATGCCACTTTTTTCGGTATACAGCCCAATATAAAATCCCTTTACTGGACTGCAGCAGGACTTGAGAAATCACGTACGCCAAAATCGCATCCATCATAAAAACTGCTATCGCTAAATATCCGAATGACAATACATTTGAAAAAATCTCTATTTTGCTTAACGTATTAAAATGCAGCTGCTTTTGCAGCATATACTGATATTGCTGTCCAATTGGCGCGATCAAAAACATAATCGCCAGAATCCGAACCAGAAACACCAGCTCTTCTCTTTGATAAAATCCCGCAATGACAGGACTGCTCACATATAAAAGAACAAACAGCAAAACGCCCGTCATAATGTTAAGCCAATACAATGTTGACAGCTGGCGCTCCGTCGCGTCGTCTCTCTGAATTAATGCTGCGCCAAAACCCATATCGAGCACAATCTGGGCGAAAACTGTAACCGTTGTGATCATGCCGACAAGCCCAAATTCTGTTAAGGTCATCATATTTCCAAGCAGGGCAAACTGAACAATTTGTATGATTGTAATACACATGGTTGAAATACTTGTCCACTTTGCACCGCTCATGATTTGTTTTGTAATACTTGGCATCATATTCCCTACTTCTTTTTAAGCTCAGATTGATGGTGAATAATGGAATCCCGTTTTATCTTGCACCATCACCCGTCCAAACTACTTTACAAGTTTTTAACATAATTTTTAATTCTAAAGTGAAAGTCAGATTGCGAATGTAATATAAATCAAATATCAGCTTTTCCTTCGGCGTCATATCGTAACCGCCGTTCACCTGAGCCCAGCCGCTCAATCCCGGTTTAACAGCCAGACGCTGTGTAAAGCCTGGAATCTCATTCTGGAATTTTTCCGTAAATACGGGCCGTTCCGGACGAGGGCCAATCATACTCATATCGCCTTTCAGCACATTAAACAGCTGAGGAAGCTCGTCAATTCTCGTTCTTCTGATAAAAGCTCCGATCCTTGTCACCCGCGGATCTTGCTTCTGTGCCCAAACCGCCCCAGACTTCTCGGCATCTATTTTCATGGAACGAAGCTTATAAAGCTTAAATGGTTTCCCGCCTTTCCCTACGCGTTCCTGCGTATAAATGGCAGGCCCCGGCGTCTCCAAACAAATCAATATTGAAAATACCGCAATCATTGGCAGCGCAATCGCCAACCCAATGAGCGCAAACCAAATATCCATTACGCGCTTTATTGCCAAATAACGAGCCGTCTTTTCAGATAATGTAAAAGAATGTATTTGCTGAACTGAGAATTCACGACTCACATTCATGCTTTTCTCTGCACTCACTGACACACACCTCACGATTTGTTTGGGATGTTATGATGACCTATGCCAGTCAGTTTAGCAGACGGATGTTAATTGGATGTAAATGGTATGTTAAGAAGTGTGAATTACGTGTTTTTTCTGATAAATGTTGTTAATACTCTTTTACTATTTTATATACAAGTCCTATTTGTTTTAATCATTTCATATAAAAAAGAGACAAATCTGTGATTAGATTTGTCTCTTTCGATTATCTGTAATAAGATACTGTGCCGTCATGAATAGCTTGTGCAGCTTTATCTTTATAAACCGCTTGCTTCAATTTACTTGCATCTGATGCATTAGTGATAAAGGCAGTTTCAACTAAAACACTCGGCATTTTAGAATATTTAATAACGTAGAAAGCAGCTGTTTTTACTCCCCGGTCTCTCGTTCCAAGATTAGCCGCTAACTTTGGTTGAATTTGTTCAGCCAGTCTCTTGCTATTTGCGGCTTGATATGTTGTATCGTAGTACGTCTCACTCCCATTTGGGGATGAGCTATCATTAGCATTTGCATGTATACTGATAAATAAATCTGCTTGTGCAGAAGCTGCTTTATTTACTCTCTCCTGTAAAGAATAAAAAGTATCATTAGATCTTGACAGTACTGGAAGAGCACCTGAAGCATTTAGCTTTGTATTGACTCTTTTCGCTATATCAAGGTTGACTTCTTTCTCAAGGAGTCCATTGCCGATTGCTCCTGAATCTTGATCACCGTGACCCGGATCAATAAAGATTGTTTCACCTACAACTGGATTCTTTAGCTGATTAGCAACCTTGGTGCTTACGGCAGGAGTGTTTCCGATAATCATAAAGTTTGACATGTTTTTACTTCCAATAATTTTACGGGCTCCTGTAGATAAATTTTCACCATTTGTAAGGATAAGAGATTGCTTCTTCTTAGCTGCCAGTGTAGCTCCTGCAATAGAGTCAGGGTAGCTGAATCCATTGCTTACATATACGGTGCTTGTTGATAAATTAAGTTTTTGTACGATATTTGCAGCAAGCTCATATCTGTTTGAACCGCTAATTCTTGTAGGAGAAGGTAACTTGCTGTATACCGTATTGCTGATACTTCCAGTGCCTCCTACAACAACGGTACTCGAAATTCCCTTATCTTTTATCACAGACGTAGTCGCACTATTTATAGATGTTTTATTTGTGAAAAGAATTGGATACCCGTTTTTCGCTGCATAAGGAATGACGGCCGGAGCGTCTGCATATAAGAAGCCATTCAAAACAACAGCTTTTGAAGTCGCACCCATCGCTTTTGCCACCCGTGCAGCCGTATCATAACGGTTGCTTCCTGCAATTCGTTTAATACTTATCCCCAAGCTTTTAATCTGGTTAGCAGTGTTAGATGAAACAGCAGGTGTTCCGCCTACAATAATTACATTTTTAGTCTGCATCTCTTTCAATCTTGTTTTCGTTTCATATGAAAGCTTATCAGAATTAGTGTAAAGCAATGGCGCATTCTTCTGGTAAGCAAGGGGTGCTGCTGAAATAGCATCTGCATAGGAACTCCCACCAACAATTACAGCTGTACTTGCTGTTGAATACATTTGCTTTGATATTTGTACAGCAGTGCCGTATCTATTGCTTCCCCCGACTCTTTTCACTGAATTATCGGCCAAAGCTGTTGGCACAAAAAGTATGAGCCCCAGAAAACACATTGTTAGGACTTTTATATAAGAACGCAATTGATTTCCTCCTTAAATGGCGTTATATCCTAAAATAATCAATAACTTGTCAGAGTTGTACCTGGATAGTAAAATTTCAAAATTGAACTATATGAATCTCCAGCTTCTGCTCTTGCTTTTGCTCCATATTGACTCATTCCGATCCCGTGACCATATCCTTTACCGCTGATTGTGTACTTTGAAGTATCTTTTTTTACAGTCACATAAGTACTTTTAAATACAGTCGCTCCAATCATTGTCCTTAACTCACTTGTTGGTACACTAATGGTTGTAATTTTGCTCAAGTTATAGGAGCCAGTACTGCTTTTAACAAAATACTTCACTTTCATCGATGCTGTTTTTGCACGCTGCCCTTGTGTCGTTCCACTAAAGCTTAAATCGTCAATACTTGCAATTTTGACAGAATCAGCGCTTGTTTCTTTATTTTTCAAGATCCAGTTCTTAACTCCGGAAAGTCTTGCAGAATCAGTTTCAGTCGCTGAAGACCACCAAGAAGAAGGCTTCGTTAAGTCCAAAGATTTCGTATCTAGCTGTTGTTTTGGCAGTGTAAGCGTTTCAGGTTCCTCACTATATCTTAGTTAGCACGCTCAATATCTTTTAATAGAAGCTGGCCCTCATTATTTTTTTCGTATGTAATCTTGACTTTATCTCCATTGTTAAATTTATCAAGATCACTCATCGATTCTTCAGTGATATCAAGACTAACCGCCTCTTTATCTACAGTTACTTCTATTGTATGAGTATCTGCTAACCCTACATAAGTACCTTCTTTTGTTTCAATGTTACTATCTGTGGATGCATCTTCACCTTGACTCTTTTGACTATTAACTCCGCAACCTGAAAGAAGCAATATAAAGAACAATAAAGCAATCAATTTTTTCATTTTTTTCACCTCATTATTTTTATCGTCAATCTAGTCAATCTATTTATTTTATTTTAAAGAAAAATTAAGAAATAGTGAAACTTTTTTTTCTAAAAAACGACTATTATAGGATTTCATTCTTATATTAAATAGAGTTGTATTTATTGGAAGATTAACTCATAATGAAAGTAATTTAACAGACGAGGTGCAAAGGATGAGAAATGAACGCAGAAAAAAGAAAAAAACTTTATTACTGACAATTTTAACGATTATCGGACTTCTTGTACTCGGAACAGGCGGCTATGCATACTACTTATGGCATAAAGCAGCATCAACCGTGGCAAGTATTCATGAAAGCATTGATAAATCGAAAAAGAGGGATAAAGAGGTCAGTATCAATAAAAAAGATCCCTTTTCCGTCTTAATCATGGGTGTGGATGAACGGGACGGCGATAAGGGCCGTGCCGATACGCTCATTTATATGACCGTTAACCCAAAAACGAATACAACCGACATGGTCAGCATTCCGCGTGACACGTATACAAAAATTATCGGAAAAGGCACAATGGATAAAATCAACCATTCATACGCTTTCGGCGGCACGCAGATGACGGTAGACACTGTTGAGAACTTCCTCGATGTTCCGGTTGATTATTTTGTGAAAGTGAACATGGAAAGCTTTAGAGACGTTGTTGATACACTTGGCGGCATTACAGTTAACAGCACATTCGCGTTCAGTTATGACGGTTATTCGTTCGGCAAAGGAGAAATCACACTGAACGGAAAAGAAGCGCTCGCTTATACCCGGATGAGAAAAGAAGATCCGAGAGGCGACTTCGGACGCCAGGACCGCCAGCGCCAAGTCATCCAAGGTATTATTAATAAAGGCGCTAATATTTCTTCCATCACGAAATTCGGAGATATGTTTAAAGTTGTTGAAGATAATGTGAAAACGAACTTGACCTTCGATAACATGTGGGATATCCAGTCCGATTACAAAGGTGCGCGGAAACATATTAAACAGCACGAACTAAAAGGTACAGGCACGAAAATCAATGGAATTTACTACTACCAAGCTGATGAAAGCGCCCTTTCAGATATTACAAAAGAGCTGAAGGAAAGCCTCGAAAAGTAAAACAAAAAAGAAGCTTCGCACAATGTGCAAAGCTTCTTTTTTATTTGCCTGTAAATGAATCCGGTTGTTCTTTCCGATACCCATAATGAAACAGCAATTCTTCCACAATCCGGCGGGAAGCCTCTCCATCTCCATACGGATTAGAAGCCTGGGACATTTTCTTGTACTCATCATGATCAGTTAACAGCTGTTTTGCCAGCTGATAAATGTTTTCCTCATCCGTCCCTGCAAGTTTCAGCGTTCCCGCTTCCACTCCTTCAGGCCGTTCCGTCGTATCACGCAGAACAAGCACCGGTTTCCCGAGAGATGGGGCTTCCTCCTGCACGCCGCCCGAATCTGTCAATATAAAATGCGATTTCGCTGCAAAGTTATGGAAATCAATCACCTCTAAAGGTTCAATCAGATGCACTCTGTCAGAATCACCAAAATGCTTCTGAGCCGCTTCCCGGACAACAGGATTCAGGTGCACAGGGTAAACGACTTGTACATCTTCAAATTCCCCTACAATTCTGCGGATGGCCTTGAACATGTTTTCCATTGGCTCACCCAAATTTTCCCGGCGGTGAGCGGTCAAGAGAATCATTTTATCCTCACCCACCTGATCGAGAACAGGATGTGAGTAAGCATCCCTAACCGTTGTGTTGAGTGCGTCAATCGCTGTATTGCCCGTTACAAAAATAGAGTCGGCCTTTTTGTTTTCTTTTAATAAATTGTCTTTCGCCTGGCCTGTCGGAGCAAAATGCAAATCAGCAATCGCCCCTGTCATCTGTCGATTGAGCTCTTCCGGAAACGGGGAATACTTATTCCCTGTACGAAGCCCCGCCTCCACATGACCGACAGCAATTTGATGGTAAAAAGCGGCTAGGCTTCCGGCAAACGTCGTCGTTGTATCACCATGGACAAGCACAATATCGGGTTTAATATCTTTAAACAACTCATCCAATTTTACAAGTGCGTTAGACGTAATCTCTGCCAGTGTCTGCCGCTCCTTCATAATGTTCAAATCGAAGTCAGGCTTGATGTGAAACGCATCTAACACCTGATCGAGCATCTGTCTGTGCTGTGCAGTTACCGTTACATAGGAATCTATTTCAGGATATTTTTTCAATTCAAGCACAAGCGGTGCCATCTTGATCGCTTCAGGCCTGGTCCCGAAGATAGTCATTACTTTTAATTTTTTCATATGTCACCTAATTTCTTTGTTCAATGGGCTGATAGATAGAACTTTTGACTGGTCTGATGTATCAATAGGTCTACTATCCTCTAATGGCTTCCTAGACCTATCAATACAATCTACCCAGAACAAGTTTTTTTCATTATCTCTGTATTCTCGTATAAGTTCAATATTAAAATCAATTTTTTAGTATATAACGAACAAAACACATGTGAAAAATTTCTTTTTTTGATGAAATATTATTTCCTATCTTTCAACTAAGCGTTCTTTACTGTATTCAGTATCCGTCAACTGTTTTGGCATCCCCCCATATTTAACTGCTTTCTCAAGAATGAAATTAATATATATCCTTTTGCTGAATATTGTAAGGTTCTACTAACAAACCTAATTCATGCTCTTTTGTATTTCACGTAACTAATAATTGGATTTATGAAAGAAAATGATTCACAAATGATAAGGCTGAAGCCTTATTATTTTGAATAAAGTGCCAAGCGCCGCCTGATAATATGATGCTTATTTTCCCAAATATCCCTTCAAAAATTATCAAGCTGAGCTCATTGATTAAATACTGATAATGCTCGTAGCCTTCACCATTTGTATATGTTAAGAACAACTACAGAACAATTTTACAATCTCCAGTGTTTTTATTTCCTTATCTATTTCTCTTTCCTTTTGATATCTGGCTACCATTAAAACTCATTTTTCTTTTTATAAGTCTTTAACTTCTCAAGTCTTTTCGATGTATGAGGAATAATATAAATATTGTTTTCAGATCCGCTGTGTTCTGGTTTTGCGAACTCTTCTCTTTTGTACCTTTGCCTGTGCTGTCATTAAAATAACCTGATACAACCAATTCACCGAAGATGAAAATCGTTGGTATTTTACATACTTCCCATAATAACGGTATACTGGTTTTTCTGGAACTTTGATATAGGTCAAACCCGCTTCCTCAATTGGATGTTCAATCCATGAATAATCAGGTTGTGGCACATTCAAAAAGTCATACATATTATGCCTAGCGATTCTTTATAAATCGACAAGACATCAGGTTCATATTTAAATGTCACAAATATAAAGAATAGTGCCAATCGAACGTGCTTACATTTTAGTTTTTTATAATTTTAAGCGCTGAACAAACAAAAGCTAGTTTTGCCTGAGGATCTTTATACTCATCATAGATGTGATTACCTATTTTTTATTAAAAGTAGGCAATGACATTCAATATTAGGAGTTAATTTTATCAATTTTCAAATCAAGGCTCTAGCTAAGACAAATTGTAAATAAAAACGCCCGAAGCTTCGGACGTTTCATTTCACTATTTTTTCTCCAGGACATTAAACAGCTGCAACCATTTGTTCAATACCACTTCATTTGTATATTCGGTAAGAACCTTTTCACGTCCTTTTAATCCCATCTCTTTTGCGAGATCTGGATTATTTAACAGCTTTATGATTTGATTTGCTAATGCTTTTTGATCCTTCTGAGGAACAATGTAGCCATCGATCCCATCACTTATCACGTCTCGAGGACCATAATTACAATCGTAACTGATAACAGGAGTTCCATTCATAAAAGATTCTGTGATAGAAAGACCAAAAGCCTCGTAATTAGAAGTCAGTAAAGTAATAAGTGAACTTCCCATTTCTTCTCTTACATTTTTGGCATAGCCTTTAATAAAGACATTCTGTTGCAGATTCAATTCAATAATCAATTGTTCCAATCTAGACTTCTCAGCCCCATGACCGAAAATTTCAAGTCTGGCATCCGGTACCTTTTTAATAACCCTCACAAATGCTTTAATTGCCTCATCAATAGCCTTTTGTTTATGATATCGCACAAACATGCTGACTTTTTTATTATCTTTTTTTATGTCCGGCAAATCTGTATATGGCATTGAATTAGGAATAATAAAAATGTTTCCATGTTCACCAAATTGCTTTTCTATATCTTTCTTTTGATCATTTGTAAGCACTACGAGCGCATCAAGTTTATCAATATTGCTTAGAAAATCAATATGATCCTGTTTTACTTTACTTCCGTATGTATACGGAGTTTCAAAATGATTGATGTGCACCATATAAATTCTATGAGCTAATTCTTTTTTCATCCCTCTGACTTTTCCGGAGCTTCCCGGTCCATCACAAATAAAAATTGGCTTTTCATTTTCTGCTGCAGCTATTTCATTTAACCAATATGTGTGAAATTCAGCATTATTTTTAAACATTAGAACCTTATTGCTATTTCTGTTAAAGAGAAAAACTTGCTGCTGTTTCTCTGTCTCGCTGTTATACCACCTTATCAGGTAACAGAACCCGTCAGGCGTATAGTACTTCTCATAATTCATTTTGTTATTAGAAGGATCAAAACTGATCTCTCTATGCTTATACTTATTTTTATGGAATTCTTCTCTTTTAATCCTTTGTCTATTCTCATTGAAAAAATCAATATGACTAAGATATCCATCCTCAGTCCATTTCTTATATTTCACATATGAACCTTGTTTAAAGTATCTGATGTACTGTTTTGTATCATATTCCGAATCCTGAATAAAATACCCTTCCTGTTCTGTTTTTGCTTCATCTTCGTAATAGGAAGGATCAACATTGCCTTCAGTATTCAAATCTCGATAGTAATCATTCACATTCAAAATATTAACGTCTGGATCTAATTTACCAATCTGTCTTAATTCAGATGTTATATTCTCATAGTAAGGATTATAATCAAAAGTAACTAAATCTGACTTATATCCATTATGTACAAGCATTTTTGACCGGTTTAGCATGGCGGTTGTCATACCGCCCTTGTTTACATCAATCGTATAAACTACCATAAAAACCGTTTTCATCCGTGCACCTCTTATTAGAATTGATATTCAAAATGAAATAGGTAACCCTCTAAAATATGTATACCCTATTTGTTCTATTTTAAACTTAGCATATGATTTGCTCAATATCATTTTTTTGTTTTCAACAATTTTAAGGTTACTTTAAGTTAACTTCCTTAGATAATAGACTAACTCTTGTTTAAAATTGGTTTTTCTTATATGATTAACGTGTTTAGAATAGATGAAAGTTGGGTATAGAAAGATAAGTCTATTTTATTATATCAGCTATGTGTAAACACTGCTGAATATAAAGCATAATACAAGGAAGGTGCTTTGAAATTGAAAAAAGTACGTAAAGCCATAATCCCTGCCGCAGGTCTCGGAACGAGATTCTTGCCGGCTACGAAAGCAATGCCGAAAGAAATGCTTCCTATCGTTGATAAACCTACCATTCAATACATAATTGAAGAAGCTGTTGAAGCCGGTATTGAAGATATTATTATCGTAACAGGAAAAAGCAAGCGTGCGATTGAGGATCATTTTGATTACTCTCCTGAGCTTGAAAGAAACCTAGAAGAAAAAGGAAAAACTGAGCTGCTTGAAAAAGTGAAAAAGGCTTCTAACCTGGCTGACATTCACTATATCCGCCAAAAAGAACCTAAAGGTCTCGGACATGCTGTCTGGTGCGCGCGCAACTTTATCGGCGATGAGCCGTTTGCGGTACTGCTTGGAGACGATATTGTTCAGGCTGAAACACCAGGATTGCGCCAATTAATGGATGAATATGAAAAAACACTCTCTTCTATTATCGGTGTTCAGCAGGTGCCTGAAGAAGAAACACACCGCTACGGCATTATTGACCCGCTGACAAGTGAAGGCCGCCGTTATCAGGTGAAAAACTTCGTTGAAAAACCGCCTAAAGGCACAGCACCTTCTAATCTTGCCATCTTAGGCCGTTACGTATTCACGCCTGAGATCTTCATGTATTTAGAAGAGCAGCAGGTTGGCGCCGGCGGAGAAATTCAGCTCACAGACGCCATTCAAAAACTGAATGAAATTCAAAGAGTGTTTGCTTACGACTTTGAAGGCAAGCGTTATGATGTTGGTGAAAAGCTCGGCTTTATCACAACAACTCTAGAATTTGCGATGCAGGATAAAGAGCTTCGCGATCAGCTCGTTCCATTTATGGAAGGTTTACTAAACAAAGAAGAAATCTAAACAAAAAGGCTATTGGACATTCATCCAATAGCCTTTTTTTATTTCAACATCAAAGTCAGTGTATGCTCTTCATTATCAACTGCAAAAACCTGATCAGCTGTATTCACAAGAAAACGCTTCTTGCTGCTGTCATACAATACATCGCTATCACTTAAGGATAGTGACGCCGGGGTGATAGGAGAAATGTTATGAAAAATAAGCTCTGTTGCTTTATCATTCTCCAACACATAGCTGATTTTTTCATAATCAAAATCTAACGTTTTTCTGCCGTCAGCCGTATCCCCTTCAGTATATCCATTCAACTTGGATTGAATGCTGGTTCTGCTGTCTCCCAGGAATTTCAGAAAGTATTCATAGGAAGAAGCTGCGTTTTGCGAGACATAAGACGTAAATGCAGCGGCATGCAATTCAGCATGTTTCATGTTAGCTGCAACAGCGCTCTTTTTCACATAATAAGAGTGCCCGTCAAATTTTATTTTCGCTGCTTGTTTGCCTTTTGCAGCTACCGTCACCTCTGTACCGAATGGCAGTGTAACGTCAGCCTTCTGTTTCAAACCCTGATCTTTATAAGCAGCGGCTTTTTCATTTGCTATAAACCCTTGCTTATTGACTGCAGTTAAGCGTTCCTCTGACTTGCCCTTTGCATTGCCATGATGGTTCTTCACTTCATTTTGCGGAATAGCACCAAACGAAGCAATTGTACGAAGCGGAGCATTAAAGAACATCGTTCCTGCCATGAATACAGTCAGGATAGACAAAATAGCAATTTGAACCGCATTAGCCAATGATTTCGGCTTTTTCTTCTTTTGGCGGAAACGGGCAAACGCTTCAGGATCTTCTTTCTTCCTCTCTTCCGTCTGCTCTTTTTTATATGTCTCTTTTTCTTTTTTAGACAGCTTATTAAACCAGTCAATAAACGCTTTATACTCTTTGACAACCGTTTTTGTTTCATCAAACATACGAAGCTCGCCATAGTGCATCCAAGCAACACGGTCACACATCTTTTCAATCTGACCGATTGAGTGGCTGACAAAGAAAATCGTTTTTCCTTGCTTTTTAAACTCATTTATTCTGTCTACACACTTCTGATAAAACGTTTGGTCCCCTACAGAAAGCGCTTCGTCAATAATTAAAATGTCAGGGTCAATATGCACGGAAATCGCAAAACCGAGACGCGATTTCATCCCGCTGGAATAGTTTTTAACCGGCTGATTAATAAAATCGCCAATCTCGGCAAATTCAACGATGCTGTCATACATATCATCAATTTCTTTATTGGTTAACCCCATCATCAAACACTTGAGCCGGACATTGTCCCGGCCCGTTAATTGGTTATTTAAACCGGCAGCAATCGCAATCAGCGACGGCTGGCCGTTCATTTCAATCTCACCGCTGGTCGGCGGAATAATTTTAGCCAGCAGGTTAGACATGGTCGATTTCCCTGACCCGTTTATTCCTACAAAGCCGATTGTCTCCCCTTCATACACGTCAAAGGAGACATTCCGCACAGCAAAAAAACCATTATCCTTAGCCGGAAAAAACAATCCTTTAATCTTGTCCGATTGTTTTTTATACAAATGATACTGCTTTGAAACATTTCGAAACGAAACTTTTAGTTTCATCGTACAATCTCCTTACGTATTAAAGAAAGTCAACAAACTTGTCTCTGAATTTCATATGCAGAATAGAACCTACTAACAATAAAAGGAATGTGAACAGCCAGAAATACAGCGTGTACTTCATGTCTTGGAAAAACCATTTTCCGTCTAAGAAGCTGTTCCTAAATCCTTCTATCAGATAAAAAATCGGATTCAGCTTAAGCACAGGCAGAAGATTCGGGTGATTTTTCCCGAGCTGCTCTGAGATATTCCAAAAAATCGGAAGTAAAAAGAACAATAATCTCGTTACGGCCTGCAGCAGAAATTGATAATCTCTGACAAGCACACTGATTGTAGAGTTAAACAAGCTAAATGAAAACATAAATGCAATCATGCAAATTAAATAGTAAATATATTGTATCCAATGCATGCTAGGATAAACGCCGCTTGCAAAAAGGACAATGACATAAATGCCCATCATTACAAAATAGCTAAATAAATTTGAAGCAATCACGACAGAAGGCAGTGAGCTGATCGGAAAATTCATTTTGGCTACCATATTGATTCGCTTAAATACACTGTTTGATCCATCAAGAATCGTCGGGCTTATAAAAAACCACGGAATCAATCCAGCCAGCATCCACACAATAAAAGGCACTTCTCCCGCCCCGGTTAAGACCGGTTTACTGTTGCGAATCCCCATACCAAATACAAACCAGTACGCCAGCATTTGAATCAGAGGATTTAAAAACTGCCATAACACACCAAGATAATTCATCTGATACTGAGACTTTGTCTCATACGAAGCTAAGCGCAAAATTAAAGGAAACGATGTCACTTGCTCTTTTACGATTCTTACTAATGCATTCATTGTTTATCTTCCTTAGACTTAAATGATTTTTTGGATCTTTCGGTTAAAGAAATTTGAAAGCACCGGTGAATATTGTAACAGATCTTGAGTTTTTTTTCACTTTTAAATAGAAGGGAGAAGTCCTTTTAAGGACTTCTCCCTTCTATTTAATTTATATCAACGTATTTTTTATTTTATGAGAAATTACAGTTCAATGTATATTTTATAAAAAAAGAAAGGAACAAGGTTAACTCAAATCCTTCTTTTAGAAATGCTAGCTTAAATCCGATATTTCTTTTTTTATTTTAGTACTCGAGATGCCTTCTGTTCTAGGAAGATAAATAACCTTGCAGTATTCATTTAAATAGTCAAATTTCCCTTTCCAGTCATCTCCAATAACAAACGTATCTACTCCGTATTTTTTTATATCTGTTATTTTTTGCTCCCAGCTTTTTTCTGGAATCACTAAATTCACAAAGTCGATTGTTTCTAAAATTAATTTTCTATGCTCATAAGAATGATGTGATTTTTTTTGTTTTTGCAAATTAAAATCGTCAGTAGATAAACCTACAATTAGGTAATCCCCTAAACATCTTGCTCTTTCAAGCAGCTTCATGTGTCCGTAGTGAAATAAATCAAATGTTCCATACGTTATCACTTTCTTCATTAGATAACATCACCTTCCAACCATTTTCAAAAGAGAATGACAGAAAAAAACACCAAAATTAACAAATTGTTTAAATTTCGATATGATTTTTACGCATGATTAATAATCAAGCAATAATAACATAAGTCTCTATAAAAGTTAAGGCACTTTTACAGTGAATTACTGCCATTAGGAGCAGCCATACGTATATTCACAAAAACTCTTGTTTTAACCACAATTTCAAGTGAAACCATTTTCATTATATTTACGTCAATTATTAAGCATGGTCTTCCATATTAATTTTCCGTCAAAACGTGAAGGAATTGTAATGTGAATGTTAAAAGTTCCTAAAGATTTTTGTGGTAAGATAGAGTAAAATGTTTTCAGACAAAGAGTCTTTAATCAAACTATACGAATGACACGTGTTTTTTATAGACATATAGATGAAAAGGAGGGTTGATACGATGCAAACGAAACCCATTAATCAATTAGATTTTGTAGACGGTGAACTGACTTCATTTGTATCACATTTAGAAACGTCATTTTTGGACCAGAATAAAGGTGCGTTCATCGTAACAGCGAATCCTGAAATCGGATTTGAAGCGATGCAAAATCCGCGTTATGAAGCGGTTCTTTCATCTGCTGATTTTATTTTGCCGGATGGCATTGGTGTTGTGTTGGTTTCCAAGCTAATTGGTAAGCCGCTTCAATCCAGAATCGCCGGTTATGATTTGTTTACGTCTTTGCTTGAGAAGGCTGATCAAAAGAAAAAACGGGTTTTCTTTTACGGTGCAGCTAAGCATGTGATTGCTCAGACAATCGAGCGAATCGAACGTGATTATCCTGGGATTGAAATTGCCGGATATTCTGACGGTTATGTGAAGAATCAACGTGAGGTAGCAGACAAAATCGCAGCAACAAATCCTGACATGGTATTTGTTGCTTTAGGTTATCCTAATCAGGAGTTCTTTATCCATAAATACCGACATCTATTCCCTCAGGCTGTTTCTGTAGGGCTGGGCGGAAGCTTTGATGTGTTCAGCGGCAATGTCAAAAGAGCGCCCTCATTTTTTATCCGTTTTCACCTTGAATGGATGTACAGGCTGATCACAAACCCTGCGCGCTGGAGAAGAATGCTTAGCATTCCTAAGTATGTTACAGCCGTGCTGAAACATGAACGGACTTCAGCAAAGCCGCAATATACGGGACAGGTCAAAGATCAATCACGCCATCTGTAATGGGCCTTAAAGGAGCTATGGTATGTAATGAAATGCATGAATCTTTCGCTGTGCCTGCCGACAATCCGCGGCAGCCGTTTTGAGCTGATGACAGATTGAAATCCTGGTTTGCGTTTTTTTACTATTTGTTCATCAAAGTCATCGGCGCATTGCTGTTTTGGGTCAAACCGGGAAGTCAAGTGACCCTTCTTGTTTCCTTTCCTGATAATGCCCGGGCAATATTAAAGGAATATCAGATGGGACACTACTCATTTCCCATTCATGTACTTCTGACCCAGCATGCCAAATCGCTGGAAACAGAATTTCCTGAGCTTACTGTTTCAGTTATTAACGAAAAACACCCGCTTCATATATATAAAGCGGTCTTTTCTATGCTGAGCAGTAAAGCTGTGATTGTTGATAACTATTTTGTTTTGACAACCGTTTTGACCTGCAGACCGGATATCGAGTGTATCCAAGTTTGGCATGCGAATGGAGCGTTTAAACGATTTGGGTTAAAGGATATCAACACTCAGAACCGTTCGCGTGCTGACGTAAGAAGGTTTCGCAAAGTGTATGCTTCATTTGACCGGATTGTCGTCGGTTCTGAACATATGGCAGACATTTTCAAGGAATTTTTCGATATAAAAGGTGATAAATTTCTTCGGTTTGGCGTGCCTTTAACCGATGCTTACTATGAAGTGCAGGAAAACAGCAATGACCTTAAAAACAAATATCATCTGCCGGCAGATAAAAAAATCATCCTGTATGCGCCAACTTTTAGGGATCATCAGTTTGAAAGCTTTTCGCTGCCGTTTTCAGAAAAACAGCTGCAGCATGATTTAAAAGGAGAATATTTACTTGCAGTAAAACTTCATCCTGTTATGAAGCAATCTGCTGAATTGCCTGGGGATAGTGCGTGGATAAAAGATGTTTCAGATCTCCCTCTTGCAGACCTTTTAAAAATGAGTGACCTGTTAATATCAGATTATTCTTCTGTCCCTTTTGAATTTGCTTTGCTGGACAAACCCATTTTGTTTTATACGTATGATATGGAGGCTTACAACAGAACCCGCGGTTTGATTCGGAATTACTCTGAGGTGATTCCGGGGGTGCCATGCTGTGATTCAAGAGCGCTTCTGGACCAGCTGAAAGTTATGGACAATCTGCAGTCTGAATTCGAGCGCTTTTCACGTGAGTGGAATCTGTACTCCAGAGGGAATGCCAGTAAACAGCTTTTAAGCTATATAAACGAGAAATCTATCTGATCTTCATATATAATAGAGATGGTATTGCAAATAATATGAAAACCTTTTATAAAACATTATGAGTTGTAGTAAGGAAGGAGTCATTTTATGATTTATGCTGAGATTCTAGCCGGTGGAAAAGGTTCCCGCATGGGGAACGTCAATATGCCAAAACAGTTTTTGCCGTTAAATAAACGCCCAATTATCATTCATACGATTGAAAAGTTTTTATTAAATGACCGTTTCGATAAGATTTTAATCGTCTCCCCTAAAGAGTGGATTAACCATACAAAAGACATTTTAAAGAAATTTATCGGGCAGGATGATCGCCTGATTGTCGTTGAAGGCGGCAGCGACCGTAATGAATCTATTATGAGCGGCATCCGCTATATTGAAAAAGAATTCGGTATTCAGGATGATGACGTGATCATCACTCACGATTCTGTGCGTCCGTTTCTCACTCATCGCATTATCGATGAAAACATTGATGCTGTTCTTCAATACGGCGCGGTTGATACTGTTATCTCAGCCATTGATACAATTATTGCTTCAGAAGACCAGGAATTTATTTCTGATATCCCTGTCCGCGACAACATGTATCAGGGGCAAACACCGCAAAGCTTCCGGATCAGCAAATTGGTCGAGCTTTATAATAAACTGTCCGATGAGCAAAAAGCTGTCCTTACTGACGCTTGCAAGATCTGCTCGTTAGCGGGCGAAAAAGTGAAGCTGGTCCGCGGTGAAGTCTTTAACATTAAAGTAACGACACCATATGACTTAAAAGTGGCTAATGCCATTTTACAGGAGCGAATTTCACAATGATTAATCAAACATATCGTTTAGTTTCTGCCCGACAATTTGAAGTGACATATAAAGATAAAGTTGTCCATTCAGATAAGGTCGTCGTCCGTCCTACCCATTTATCCATCTGTGCTGCAGACCAGCGTTATTATACTGGCTCACGCGGCAAAGAAGCGATGGACAAAAAGCTGCCGATGGCTCTGATCCATGAAGGGATCGGAAAAGTCATGTTTGATCCGACAGGCACATTTAAAGTCGGAACCCGGGTTGTTATGGTGCCAAATACACCGGTTGAAGAGCATGAAGTCATCGCGGAGAATTACCTGCGGTCCAGCAGATTCCGTTCAAGCGGTTATGATGGATTTATGCAGGATTATATGTTCATGGCGCCTGATCGGCTTGTTGAGCTTCCAGACAGCATTAATCCGCATGTCGCAGCCTTCACTGAGCTTATTACAATTGCAGTTCACGCGCTTTCCCGCTTTGAGCGCATGGCGCATAAGAAGCGTGACACATTCGGTGTCTGGGGGGACGGAAATCTCGGATTTATCATGACGCTTCTACTGAAGAAAAAATATCCAGACAGCAAGGTGTTTATTTTCGGAAAAACACCTTACAAGCTTGATCATTTTTCTTTTGTTGATGCAGCTTATCAAATTAACGACATTCCTGAAGATGTCAGAATTGATCATGCCTTTGAATGCGTGGGCGGACGCGGCAGCGAAAGCGCAATTGAGCAAATCATTGCCCATGTCCATCCTGAAGCGTGTGTAGCGCTCCTAGGCGTGTCTGAATACCCTGTTGAAATTGAAACAAGAATGGTGCTTGAAAAAGGGATTACGCTGATCGGCAGCAGCCGCAGCGGACGCGAGGATTTTGCCCGTACTGTAGACTTTTTAGCTCAATACCCTGAAGTCGTTGATTATTTAGAAACATTAGTTGGCGGACGCTTCCCGGTACGCAGTATTGAGGAAATTACAAACGCGTTTGAAGCAGATTTGACTTCATCTTGGGGAAAAACTGTTATTGAATGGGAAATTTAAACAGTGAAAACATTCCTTACACGAATTGTAAAAGGAGTATTCGGCACTGCTTATAAACTATTGAGCGCTTTATTACCAGTACAGCACAACAAAATTGTCATAGCTTCCTATCGTGAGGATCATTTAAGTGATAATTTTAAAGGTGTCTATGAAAAGCTGAAGCAAGATCCGTCTCTTCGCATCACCCTGCTGTTCCGCAAGATGGATAAGGGGCTGATTGGACGAGTTGCATATTTGCTTCACCTTTTCAGCTCGTTATATCACCTTGCAACATGCCGCGTGCTTTTGTTGGATGATTATTATTTTCCTTTGTATGTTGTGCCAAAACGAAAGGAAACTGTTGCCATCCAGCTTTGGCATGCTTGCGGCGCGTTTAAAAAATTTGGCTACAGCATTGTGAACAAGCCGTTCGGCCCTTCTTCTGATTATTTGAAGATTGTTCCCGTGCATTCAAACTATGATTATGCCATTGTCAGTGCACCCGCTGCCGTTCCGCATTTCGCCGAAGCCTTTCAAATGGAGCAAAAGCAGATTTTGCCGCTCGGCATTCCAAGAACGGATTATTTTTATCATAAGGAACATATTCGCACTGTACTGGATGAGTTTCATCGGGTTTATCCTGAACTGAAGCATAAAAAAAAGCTTTTGTACGCTCCTACTTTTCGAGGCAGCGGACATCATCAAGAGGGTGACGCTATACCGCTTGATCTGCTACAATTAAAATCGGCGCTAAGCCATAAAGATTATGTCGTGATCCTCCATCTTCATCCGTATATGCGCAAACATGCGCACACGGAAGAGGATGATTTTGTGCTGGATTTAACTGATTCGTACTCTTTGTACGATTTGATGGCAATCTCTGATGGGCTGATAACCGATTATTCTTCAGTTATTTTCGAGTACAGCCTGCTGAAACGTCCGATGTATTTTTACTGCCCGGATTTAGAAGACTACTTGGAAGAACGTGATTTCTACTACCCGTTTGAATCGTTTGTACCCGGGCCGATTTCGAAAGACGTTCCATCGCTTGTACACGATATCGAGAGTGATCACGAGGCTGATACGAAACGTATTGAAGATTTTTCACAGGCATTTATCACCCATCAGGACGGCAAATCTTCAGGGCGGGTGGCCGATTTTATTTCATCATTTTTAACATCTGGTGCCGATTAGGAGAAAGTGAGGTACAAAGTGAAGCTGGCAAGAAAGATTAAGAACAGACTTTTCAGATCAAAAAAGAAAACGCAAAAAGAAAATGCAGCTGTCATTGTCCATCCAGCTGATAACAGGGTTTTTTCTCTTTTTGATAAAACGAAGCGAATTGAAGAAAACCAGCAAGTCCCTGTCAGAAAGATTTCTGAGTTTTCTTGGAATGGGTCAATTCTAAAAATTGCGGGTTATATGTATATCAAGGGCCTGCCGCTTCAAAAAGAGGATCAGGTTCGAAAACGTTTATTATTGGTGAACAACGGTGTTTTATTTACAGCTGTTTCACTGCGGGATGTTCCGGTAGATAAGCTGTCAATTGATACTTCAAATGTGCCTGGAGCCTATAAGTGGGCAGGATTTTCACAGCAGATTAACTTTTCTAAGCTGATGAATGACAAACCTCTTCCGCAGGGCGAGTATAAGCTGTTTCTCGAGATTGAAGCTGTAGATGACCAAAATGTAAAACATCAGGAAGTGCATACAGTCGGAAATGTAAGTAATTTCCTTTCTAATGATGTGTATGCCACAAAAATGGAATTTCATTCTGCTAAAAAGCTGATGAAGTTCAATTTGATCGTTAATTATGATGAGGGCGAAAAGACGATTAATTTGTCTTGCAACAAACTGCAGGAAATTGATCCTAGCCTTTTGGAGCTGGATACTGGAAAAGAGGCAAACCGCTTTTTGCGCAAGCTGAATACAAGCTTATTCCATTTTGCTTATGATGTATTCCGCCTGCTTCCAATTAAGTCTAATAAAATTGTCTTTGCTTCTGACAGCCGGCTTGATATGACAGGAAACTTCGAATTTGTTTATGAAGAGCTGCTGAAACGTGAAGAAAATTTTGATTTCAAATTTTTCTTAAAGAGCAGCATTCGAGATAGAAAAAGCCTGTCTGAACTGATGTCTATGGCTTATCATTTTGCGACAAGCAAAATCATTTTTATAGATGATTTTTATCCGATTATTTATCCGTTAAAAATCCGTAAAAATGCGGACCTTGTCCAGCTGTGGCATGCTGTCGGCGCCTTTAAGACATTCGGCTACAGCCGAATAGGTCTGCCGGGAGGACCGTCACCGCATTCGAAAAACCATAGAAACTACACGAAGGTTATTGTCAGCTCTGAAAATATACGGAAGCACTACGCAGAGGGCTTTGGGGTAGACATTGAGAACGTCATTGCTACGGGCGTACCGCGAACAGACTTTTTCTTTGATGAAGCGAAGAAGGCATTTGTAAAAGAACGCCTTTATACGGAATATCCGTTTCTAAAGGACAAAAAGGTCATTCTTTTTGCTCCAACCTTCCGCGGAAACGGTCAGCAATCAGCTCATTATCCTTTTGAAGTGCTTGATTTTGACCGTCTGTATCGTGAGTTAAAGGATGAATATATCTTCTTATTCAAAATTCATCCATTCGTACGAAACGATGCCAATATTCCTTATCAGTACAGCGATTTCTTTTATGATTTCTCTTCGTTCAGGGAAATTAACGAGCTATTGCTCGTAACAGATATTCTGATAACGGATTACTCTTCTGTTTGCTTTGAGTATGCTTTATTAAATAAACCAATGATCTTCTTCAGCTATGATGTAGATGATTATATTCGCAAACGTGATTTCTATTACGATTACTTTGACTTTATTCCTGGCCCTCTTGCGAAAACGTCTGAGCAAATGATTTCGATCATTAAAGAAGAGAAGTATAACTTTGAACAAATTGATTCATTTGTTCATTATTTCTTCGATGATCTTGATGGAAAAGCAAGTGAGCGAGTCGTCGATCAAATTGTTTTCCCTCAGGAAGAAGAGCCATCAGAGGATAAAGTTCTTAAAAGATAAATCAAAAACACCTTTTGCAGCCGCAAAAGGTGTTTTTTTATTACCACTATATTGTTTACACGCTGTTTGTATAATGAAGAAAAAAATTCCTCATATAAATCAAGTAAGGAACACTTTTATTAAATGTGTTCCTTTTAGCTTGTTTCTCCCAAATTAATTAACTATTTGTTATAAAACACAGAGAACCAGCTTACAGTAATAGCAGTTAGAGATTCTATTCTAAGTAATCTTAACTTTGTACTGATCACTGTTTATGAACCAAACATTGCCTTATGAATAATTTCCATTGTTTTTTGTTTATTTAAGGGATTGTGGCCTAGTTCAGCGTCATAATATAAATGAAGCTCAATTTCTTTATCAGCTGTGAGGTGCGCCAAAGTTTTTTCACTCTTAATGGAATTAAGAAAAGGTATAAGTTGCGTTTCCACGTCAAAACTACAAGCATAATTTTGGTAATAGAAAATTTTAGGAACCTGTTTCAACTTTTGAAAAAATGCACATACATTTAATCTATACCGAAACTGCTTAATCACCTCATGTTTATCTTCATTAGGATAAAGAGTTTCAAATAGTCTGTCTACATGTGATTGATAGAATGTACATACATCAGTTTGTGGATTGTTAACGATAGCATTAGCCCTAAGAAAACTAGCGAGAATTAACGACATAAATCCTCCTGCTGAGCTACCATAAAAGAATATATCTTTCGTGTTAACCTTAATCTTATAAGCAAGTTCTCTTATTACATTTGTAATTGTGGCTAAATAGAAATGATTTTTTGTTCCTTGTCCCCATCCTATTGATAACTTCTGATTTATATAGAGTGTTGGATCATTAAAATAAACAACAGAATGGTTGAACTCTGTCATCCATGTATATCTTTGAAAGATTGGAGGTTTTAGTTTTACATTGTCATATGCTCCTGAGCTTAAAATGAGCAATTTATTTTGATTCAGCCTTATATTTATCAAAAACTCAAATGGCACTCCATCTTCAGTTGTAACACATAGTAAGTAGGGTTCTTCAATTCTTATTTTGTATTCCTTTAAATCGATAAATTTTATAGTCTCTTTCCTTAACTGATTTATTTCCAAACGAATCACCTTGCTTTTTTCATAATAAACAAAACCCAGAAACAATGTTTCTGGATTTTGAAACCTTTTATTTATATTTAGGAATATCATAATACAATGTATAGTTATCTAGCAGAGTATACAAACTATACATTCTATTAACTTGTTTGTAAGCCCAGCCAATATCTGTAGCATATTGATGGCTTACTGTTGGCTCCCATCTCATTTTATATAGTGTATCTTGGTGATAAGTTGCATTGTGAATATAGCTTGAGCCAATAAATTTTGCTCCGCCTAAAATTGCAGCTTCAGGTGTAAACCAGCCTTGATTATATGCATATTGAGCTCCCTTGGTTACTGCATCTCCATCGTAAGCGCCAATTCCATACATGTTATAAACCTTTTTGCCATTATACATCACGCCATTCGCTAACTCTGATGAACCATTTCCAGTTTCCAATAAAGAATGCGCTATGAGATATAATTCATTGATATTATTAGATTCAGCAGCTTTGATAAAGGATTCACCTTTACCTTCCAGAATTCCTTTTCCTTTCAGAATTTTATTGTTTACTTCTGTGGCTGTAAGTCCGGCATATTGTGATAACTTTAGAAACTGAAAGTAATACTTACTACTAATTGAAAAATTCTCTGGGTTAATATAGTAAGTGACTTCTTCCCGGCTGGCTTTTCGCCACCCCATATTTATCTTAGCCCAGTTTCCTTCCTTGCTAATTATAGTTACTTTATCACTTTTCTGGACTTGTCCTATTATATTATCACTTTTTACTTCAGGAGTTGATCTAACATTAAGATAATCAGCAGTTACTGTTGAAGTTGAAGTATTAATATATGAGAGTGAAACATATGCAGCTGAATCCGTTTGCGGATTTGCATTCATCTGCTTTGAAATCATATCGGAAAGTGTAAGATTGTAGTTGGTATTCATTATTTGAGGACCATCTTTAATCTTAACAACTTCAGCATTTAGACCATAAACATTGGATAATTTATTTACTGCTGATGTAGCATTTTCAATTCCTGTGAACTCTTCATTTAGGTTAATGATATAAGTATCTTTTGATAAATTACTATAAGTAGCCCATAAATTTTTACTTTTGAAAAAGTCTAGTCCTTTATTTAAGACAGCTTCTGAATTTATAACTTCAGATGTAATTCTATAACCTTTGATTGTTGTTTTTTGAGAAACAGCCCACCATTTATTGGACTCAAAAAAATTCAGCGCTTTTAGAAGTTTTGTTTCATCGCTAATTTTTTCAGTAGTAATTCTAAACTTATTTTCTCCCAGCTGATCTGTTTTTTGTTTGCTTGCCCACCATTTATTGGACTCAAAAAATGACAAACCTTTATCAATAATTTGGTCATCCAATATTGGTTCTGAAATCAAACGATAAGATTGGTTCTTTACCTCTTTCTTAACATACCACCAGTTCTTTTTTCCAAAAAAGGATTCAATGCCAGTTAATTCACTTTCAGTAATATTACTGATCACCAACCTGTATGATTCTGAGTCAGGTATTTTCTCATAAGAAGCCTCAATTCCAGTTTGACTTTTGGTTTCCGCCGCAGCCTTTTTAACATTATCTTCTGTAGAAAAACCGCCAGATAGTACAGTATAAGTGATCTTTGAATTACCTATAGGTTCATAACTTCCTTTAATGCTTGTTTCATTCTCAAACTTGCTTAAAACCTCTTTAATTCGCTGTTCACTTTGGAAACCGCCTGAAACAATTCGATAATAATATTGTTTCTCTCCGGTTGAAGTATAAGTCCCTTTTACTCCAGTTTGTGATTGTAGTATATCTAGTACTTGTTTTACTTTCGATTCACCAGTGAAGCCGCCAGTGGTAATTTGGTATATGGTTTGAACATTCCCATTCTCAGAATAACTTCCGTTTATTCCTGTATTCTGTTCAAAATCATTTAATACATCTTTTACTTTGTCTTCTCCGTAAAATCCGCCTGTTATTATTTTAAATGCTCTTGTTGTATTACCTGTCAGTTTATAATTAGCATCCCAACCGGTCTCGTTGTTTATTTTATTTGAAATTCCCTTGACTTTATCCTCACTAGTAAATTCATCTTTGATCGTTACTTTATATGTCGATGTGTCAGTATAAGCTAAAACTCTTTCTCCATAAAAACTCAATGTAAGAAAGAATAAAATAACGAAAGAAAAAAGGCATAAATATTTTCTCATTGAGTCAACATCCCCCCTATATTTTATAAATATCATTAATCCTTTTATACATTCAAAACAGCATTATTCAGGAAATTATGGATACTCCCTAAATTGATACATTCGCAGTCTTCTGGTACATTTCTTACAATGTTTCTTGTATCAAAAATCACTTTATTTGACATTCTGTTAGTATCTTCATCATTTATCGTTTTAAATAAGCTATGATCAGTTAAAATAAGAAATAAATCTGATCCCCCCAATGCCTCTGTTAAGTTTTGAGCATTTTCGGAATGGTTAACGTAAGGGTCATAAGCTCTGACCTCATATTTCTTCTCTGACTTTAACATTTCTAAAATTTCTAATGCTGGACTTTCACGTAAATCATCAATATCTCCTTTATAAGCCAATCCTCCAATTGTAATGGTACGGCCATTAACCATTTCCATTATTTCTCTAACTTTCTCCACTATGTAGATAGGCATTGATGAGTTAATTGAACGAGATCGACTTATTAAATCTGCCGTTTCCGGAGCTTTTGCAACAATAAAATATGGGTCAACAGCCAGACAGTGTCCACCTACACCTGGACCTGGACTATGGATATTAACCCTTGGATGCATATTAGCCATTTCAATGACATCCAAAGCATTGATATGTAAATCATTACATATCTTTGTAAGTTCATTTGCAAGAGCGATATTTACATCCCTATACGTATTCTCCATTAACTTGGACATTTCTGCAGTCTTTGCATCTGTTTTGACTATTTTACTTTTTACAAAAGTTCTATATACTTTTTCTCCAGCTTCACTGCAAGAAGGAGTTATGCCCCCAACAATTCTCATATTATTAGCAAGTTCATGGAATATGTTCCCAGGCATTACCCGCTCTGGACAATGCACTAGGTATATGTCTTCACCGATGGTGAACCCATTTTGCTCTAATAGAGGCTGAACATAATCCTCTATACTTCTTGGGGCAATGGTTGATTCAACTATAATAGTGCTTCCTTTTCGAATATAAGGAATAATATTATCTACTGCTTGTAATACATAAGTTAAATCACAAGACATATTGTCATTAATGTTATTAGGAGTTGGTACAGCAATAATAAAAGCATCTGCTGGTTCAGGAACGAGTTGGGCTTTGAAATTTCCATTTGCTAAAGCTTCATCTAGAAATTCTTGTAATCCTGGTTCTTCTAAGTGTGCTTCACCATTATTTAGACTATCTACTACATGCGGTTGTACATCAACACCTATTACATCCACTCCATATTTAGCAAACATTACCGATGTTGGAAGGCCGATATAACCTAGGCCAATTACACAAACTTTCATTTATTTTGAACCTCCTATATTAAATAGTAATTGGTTTTTTATAATCTTTACACATTGAATGTACAGTTGAATTCCTCAACAAATCATCTGCTGTGATATTCCATGTATGGCTATTTCGATTTGCACGTCTGACTAAACAGAAGTTCCAACTGTCATTAGAATATATAATATTTCCATTCTCCTTTGCTCTTTTAAGGAAATCTGAATCTTCTCCTCTATTTTTATCTGAAAATCCACCCAGAGAAACAAAAACTTCTTTTTTAAATACTAAAGTTGCCCCAGAGATAAAATCAGAATATCTTTCCGCACCTGATCCAACCGTTTTTAGAATAAGCAGTTCTCTCTCTTCTAGGTATACATAATGTGCGCTCTTCCCTACAATATCGGCCCCTGAGTATTCCATTGAATGCAACATATCTTCCAAGTAGTGAGGTGCATAGTAGTCATCATCATCAAATTTAGCTATAATTTCTCCCGTAGAACGCTGGACTGCTTTATTTAAACAGTGACCTAAGGACACATTTTCATCAACTTGAAGTATTGTAACCGGGAAATGAAGACTTGAAAATTTTTGTTTCCATTCCTCTGCATCCATTGAATTTTTATTTAGAATAATAATTAACTCAAGGTTTTGATAAGTTTGATGGCGAGCATTGTTATAAAGATTCTCCATATATTCAGTACGCTGAGTTGAAGAGATAATAGAGATCCTAGGTTTTTCTAACAAATTAATATCTATACCAATATGATCACAAATCTCTTGCAATCTATTTTTATAAGTGTGGGAATTTAAAACAAGTCGGTGCCCTTTCTTTTCATACATTTCACGATAAACAGGATTATATAGGAATGTTTTTAAAATGTTAACTGTTTCTTCTTTAGAACAAGCAACAGGGACAAGGTCTCCAAAATATTCCTGCACCCCTTTAGAAGGTCCGGAAATAACCATAGTTTTACTTGCCAAGAGTTCAAAAACTCTTCTTGCAAACATGTGTTTACTGTTTTGTACTGAATTTACATTTACAAACATATTGTAATTTTTATATGCTACATTCATTTGACTGTAGTTTAAAGAACCCACAATATGTCGCTGATATTCCTCTGGCCAAGTGTTGTTCACCTTTTTTGCCGCAGGGACATTATAGTAACGGTCATATATATCAATCCCAAAATCGAGCGCGGGCTTTATTATTTCTTCAATATCTCTTTTTCTAGATTCATGTTTATTATTGTAGTAAGAGCCAGCAAAAGCTATTCCACCTAAGTGATGCAGGTTTTTATTAATTGGATTATGAATTCTCGGCTGAGCAGCAAATGGCAAAATTCCTACGTTATTAATTGAAGAGGTTTCTTTAAATTTCTTTACAGTGTTTTCATCTGCAGTCATAACATAATCAAAATAACTGGCAGCTGTTTTGAAAAACTCGAAATTCTCATAACCTTCTTTATCCCAGAAGACCGTTTTTATGTTTTTGCTCTTGCAGTATTCCGTTAGCTTCTTTAATGCTGTTCGGTGTTTGTTTTTATGTAAATTTGCAACTTCATATTGCCAATGTCCTTGATTTCCCTGCCAGCATGATTCTACAAATACAAAATGAGGATTAAATTCAAGAATCTCATTATCCCAATCTGTGTTTGACAGCCTCAAAATTTCGGCATCATGCTTAAAACATTCATAACTGAACTCATCAAGTATAGCAGCAATCCTCAATTCTTTTTTTTCATTTTTATAATTCTGTGTTTCTGCTTCTATTGAATCAATAAATTGCTGTATTTTTGAAGCCTTAGATATAGTTATAGAGCGGTTAACACCAATATTTTTTGATGCGATTTGTTCTTTAAATACTTGTTTGATTTTCAGTTTATTTAATTGAAGATATCCTTTGCCTTCAAGCCTTAATGCAAAACGATAACTCGTGGTATTTTCGGGTACATCTGCACTGATTTTATCAAAAGGGGCTTCAAAGATTTTGGTACTATACAATTCATTATTTTTATAAAAAGCGATATAAATTTGACCCTTAACAGAACCACTCAAAGTTATAAAAGGATCAATGATAATACGATCTCCTGTTAACTTATAAATCTCTTTATTAGAAGGTATTGAAAAGTTTGTTGTTCTTTCAAAGAGGGAGAGATACACTTTTTCAGCATCAACTTCTAGAGTTTGTTTATTGTATTCGGCTAAAATTCTCATCGGGGTATCGAAAAAAAAGTCATCAAATCCTGTTATACTAACTTCCTTTTCTTTTAATCCAATTAATATTTCTTTTTCTCGTCTAACTTTCTCAAGTTGCTTAGACAAAAGTGTTTTTATGTCTTTGCTTTGTTTCATTTATTTCTTCTCCTTCTCTTCCACATCCAAACTGTTAATCTTCCAAGTTTTGATTCTTTTAAATTATTATATCTAGCTTCTATATACTCCTTTTCCCTAATTAATTCTTGGCACAATGTAATTAAATCTTCTTGCACTTCTAAGCTTTTATGATATTTAATCTTCAGATCATTATACTTATCGGCAAGTTCTTGATTCTTTTGATTTTTTTTTATTTGCATTTTGTTCTCCTTAGGCATTAATTGTATAAAGACAACAGTTGACTCTTTTCTGTTTCCCAATTATATTTTCTTTTAGCTTTGTCACAGTTTTTATGAAATTCGTAATGAAGATCTGCATTTTCCAATAAGGTATTAACTCCCTTCGCGATTGATAAATGATCATGTGAGTCAACTACCAAACCAACTTTCTCACCTTGTATCACCTTTTTAATCTCCGGAAAATCGCATCCTATAACAGGAACCCCAGCCATTATATACTCAAACAGTTTATTCGACGAAGCCGAGTAATGGTTAAAACAAACGTTATTTAATACTTGAAATCCTAAATAAGCACTGCGCGTATATTTTGGAAGTTCACTAAGCGGTACTTTAGGCAAAAATCTCACTCTATGCTGCAGTTCCATATTATTGACCATATTCTCAAGGTCCTTCTTTATACGACCGTCTCCGATAAATAGCAAAGTTCCTTCATTAATGAAAGGCATAGCCTTTATTAACTTATCAAGTCCCCTGCCAACCTGAATTCCTCCTTGATAAAGAAGAATTTTTTCATTTTTAGGCAACCCAAGCATGTGATGTATATCAATCTGTTCTTTGGTTTCTTCAAGTAAAAACGGATAGTTATGAAGTACTTTCGGATAAAAACCATAAAGTTCTTTATTATAGGCTGCCCTTGTATGATTTTCTACGATCATAATATCTATTTTCCTGATTAAATAAGCTTCCATCTTACTGTAAAATGGACTATCATACCCTGTTCTGCTTGTTTGTACTTCATGAGAATCATAAATCAGTTTTCTCTTTTTAAAACGAAATTTTGAACAAATAAACCCTTGGGGTAGTGTATTTAAGTCATTGGAATGATATATATCATATTTTTTAGAATATCCTTTCAAAATCATCCTCATTATAATAGAACCTCTGACTAACATCGTCTTCAGTTTCGTTTTAAGAACAATAACAGCAAACAAACTAAACCCAATAGTCAGTAATGGGAACATTCTTAACAAACAAATCCAAATTAAAAGAAAAAATAAAATAGACCATTTGTTTTTAAATAATTTATATATAAATTGAATGTAAAAAAGCAGTGGAGACCTTTTTACACGATACACTGTAAAATGGTCGTTATATTTCTGTATCAAATCCAAATCAGGATTATTTGGATCATGAATGCATATTAAGTCTACATCATAATATTTATCTGATAACGCTGTACACTCCCGCAGCACTCTTGCATCATTTGTGAAGTGGTTCCAAACAAACATACATACTTTTTTCCTCATATCATTCACGCCTTACCTAGTATCTTCAATAACATTGATTAACTTTTCTATATTGGTCTCCCACATGAAGTTTTCCCTAATAAGTTTATGGCAATTTTTCTGCATTTTTTTCAAAAGTCCTGGGTCATTGTATATTTTCATAATATTAGCGAGCATTTCTTCTGAAGAGCTGTTACTTGTTACAAGCCCTACTCCCTCTTGTTCAATAATAGTCTTTGAATAACCAGCAATCGATCCCACTATAGGAATTCCACAAGTAATATAATCTATAATTCTCCCAGGTAAAACTGTTTCAAACACAGTTGAATCTTTTAAAGTCACGATCCCAATATCGCAACCTGACATTAATTCTAAACACTCCTTCCTTGTCATCGGGTTAACAATCTTCACATTCATTAGATTTTTTTCACGAATGTAGTTGAGTAATTCTTTCTTCTCAACACCGTAACCAACTATTAAAAATTCGATTTGATGTTCATGTAACTTCTCAGCCAAATTTCTAATTATATGTACATTTTGAGCAAGACCTATATTTCCTACATAAATAATTTTTAAGGCTGTTTTTGCATCATTGGAGCTAATTAAAAGTTCTTTCTCTCTTGCTGAATTAGGAATAAAGGTAACTTTTTCTTTTACCAAAGGTGAATGTTCATTTAGGTAATGTAAGAAACCTTCACTATTAATGACAATATGATCTGCTTTCTTATATAAAAGCTTTTCTAAAATCCTAAAAGACTCTACAATAATGGGATGATGAAATACTTTAACGCCCTTCAAAGATTCAGGCCATAGATCCCTGATATCGAGAATAAGTTTGGATTTATTTTTGAATTTCGCGACTAGCCCGACAAAAGCAACAAAAATGGGGGGGGAGGAAACAAAAATAATATCAAATTTTTTAGGTTCTTTCCTTATTTCTTTGAGCATCTTTATCATGATTTCAAGGTAATACAAAAGTCTGCTTAAAAAACTTGAATTATATTTTTTGTTCTTAACTGATACACGCATAACTGAAGGATCTTTATTAATCACATCTTCGTTCCAAAATAATTTTTCTTTATATATTTCTCTACTTGGGTAAGTAGGCTCTGTAGTTAAAACTTGAATATCGTATCCTCTTTGCTTAAGGAGCAAGTATATATTTTTCAGCCGATTTCCCGCGCTCCCTAACTCCGGGTAAAAGTTCTGAGTTATGATTAGGATTTTTTTTGACAAGTAGCCTTGCTCCTTTTAGTAGGTATTTTTTAACATATTAAAGATTATACATCCAATAATGGGTTTCATATAACTCTAATTATATGATTTAAATAGTTCAATTTACAATAATGTTTTTAAAATTTTGGTCTTTTAACAAATGTAACAATGGGAATGCTTACATTTTAAGAAATAAATAGTTATCTTTATAAGATCAATAAAACACCAGTGTGACCTATTAAATCAATGTCACACTGGCTGTTTACTTTATACTGTTTTTTTACTTGCATCTAGTATTACTATTTAAATTCCGGAACATCAAAGTAAAGTGTATAGCCGTCCAGCAATGAATACAGGCTGTACATGCGGTTTACTTGTTTGTACGCCCAGCCGATGTCTGTTGCGTATTGATGTGTCGCTGTAGCTGACCATCTCATTTTGTACAGTGTGTCCTGATTGTAAGCTGTGTTGTGGATATACGATGAGCCTATGAATTTAGCTCCGCCGATAATGGCCGCTTCTGGTGTGAACCAGCCTTGCTCGTACGCGTATTTAGCGCCGTAGTAATTCGGGTTGCTGTCGTAGGCGCCAATTCCGTACATGTTATATACGGTTTTTCCGTTATAGGTTAAGCCATTGGCTAAATCAGATGTTCCATTGCCTGTTTCAAGGAGAGCGTGTGAGATTAAGTACAGCTCGTTGATGCCGTATTTATTGGCGGCATCGATAAATGCTTTTGCTTTTCCTGTCAGGATGCCTTTACCCGCAAGCACTTTCTGATTGACTTCAGTAGCGTTTAGTCCGGCCGTCTGTGACAGCTTGAGAAATTGGAAGTAGTATTTGCTGTCTCTGGAAAAGTTATTCGGATCCACGTATTGAACCACTTCATCACTGCTTGCGTTTCGCCAGCCTAAATTAATTTTGGCCCAGCCGTTTGTCTGGCCGATGATTTTTACCTTATCGCCTTTTTTAAATTGGCCGATCACGTTCGTCGGGCTGACTTCCGGCGTTGACCGGATATTTAGTGCATCAGCCGTAACGGTTGATGTTGCTGTATTAATGTACGTGAGCGATACGTAAGCCGCCCCGTCTGTTTGCGGACTTACTGTCATTTGTTTTTGGACCATATCACGAAGCGAGAGATTGTAATTTGTTTTCATGATTTGCGGACCGTTTTTGACTTTCACGATAGATGATGCCCATCCGTATAATTGTTTTAGCTTGGATGATGCCGCAGCAGCTGTATCATTGCCTGTGAACTGTTCGTTTACGCTGATTTTATAAAGCGTATTGCTTTTCGTTGTGTAGCTCGGAGTTAAACCTTGCGATTTAAGATAGGTTAACCCATTGTTCAATGCAGTTTTGCTGCTGAGCTGGGCTGTCACGATTTTGTATTGTGTATATGCAGTCTGGCCTGTTTTTGATGTTGTGACTGCGATTTTATTTTGTTTGAAAAATGTTAAAACGCGGTCAATCTCTTCTTGGCTGATGATAGCTTCAGTTGTGATTTGGTAGCTGCTCGCAGCTGTCTGACCGGTTTTCTGGCTTGCTGCTGATATATGATTCGATTTGAAAAACGTGAGTGCCTGATTGACTTTCGTTTGATCAAGCAGAGATTCGGTTGTGATTTTAAACGTGTCAGCTATTTGTTTTTTGACGGATTTCGCAGAAGCACTCAGCTGATTTTTCTTTAATATGTTCAAACCCTTTGTGACTTTTGATTGGTCTGATGTTTCTTCTGAGATGAGTTGATATTGATTTTCTGCTGTAGTTCCAGCTGTTGTTTTTGTGGCTTTTACTTTTTTCTGAGCAAAGAAGGCTGCTGCTTTGTTTGCTTGCTGCTCGCCTAAAATCTTTGCCGTCGTGATTTGATAAGCTGCAGACGTTGTCGTTTTTTTGACGCTGGATGACGTGTAATGCCATTTTTTCTTTTTAAAGAAAGTGTCTATTTTTTGGAGCTGCTGTTTTGTTATACCCTTCATATTCACGGTATATGATGTGCTTTTTCCAACCTGTTGATAACTGCCCGATACGCCGGTGTTTTTCTTGATTTGGCTGATGGCATCCTTTACTGTATTCAGGCCTTTGAAATAAGCTGATTGGACATTGTATGACTCAACGGTTGTTTTTTGATTGATGGACTTGTAGCTGCCTGTGATGCCAGTGCTCTGTTTCAGCTGCTGCAATAGAGTCTTGGCATTCGCTTCACCTGAAATGGCAGCAGTTGTGAACGTATAATAGGCTTGCCCTTTCACTGTTTCCTTTAATGATGCCTGCAGCCCAGATTCCTTTTGGAAGGCGTTTTTGATCTGCGCTGCTCTGCTGTCTCCCACGATTGTGCCAGACTGAATGGTTGTGACAGACACCGTGTGTGTGATGGGCTGATACGAGCTTTTAATCCCCGTTTGCTTGGCCAGGCTCTGGATAAGCGCCTTGACTTTTGTCTCATCAGCAATGTCTGATGTCATGACGTTCATATAGGGCTGAGCTGCTCCGTAAGCTTTTACAGCGCCAGCCACTCCCGTCTCCTGTTTCAGCTTTGCTAGGATAGTGTTGGCCTGTTTTTCTCCGGAGATGGCACCTGACGATATTGTGACATATGGCTGTTTGCTTCCAACAGGACTTGACGTTCCTGTAATCGATGTCTGTTTGGCGAGTCCGCTCAGTATTGCTTTCGCTTCTGATTCGCTATGAATGCCTGAGGCGGAAATTTGGTAGGTCGTTGTTGTGCCTGAAGCCTGATAGGATGCATCCCAGCCAGTATCTTTTTCCAGTTTGGCGACAGCTTGTGAGGCTTGGCTTTCTGTACTGAATGTATTCGACGGCTCTACTTTATATAGTGAGTAGTCGGTATACGCGGCTGCCTGGGCAGAACCAGACATGGCAAAAAAGGCAAGGGACGCGGCGGATAGAAGCATAGGTGCGATTAGTCTCTTTTTCATTCCTTCTCCTCTTTCTTATTCTATGAGTATATAAAACTAGTTTATTTATCGGCACGCGCATGCTTCATTTATAGGTGAATCACTTCCATTTTCTAATAAAAAAACTTAATCTCGAAGTGAGATTAAGTTTAAATATGAGACACGATAAGGGTACAAGTTCCTTTTATCGTAAAATCGGGCATTTGAGCCGGCAAAATAAAGTGATCGCCTTTTTTGAGCAGACATGTTTTGTCCTCATACATGAGCAAACCGCTTCCTTCTATCACGCTGCAAATCAGAAAGGATTCATCCTGAGCCATTTCAGCTTCGCCATTGATGTCCCATTTATACACCGAAAAATATTCCCCTTGGACAAATGTTTTAATGGTTATGCCTTTTCTTGATTCTGTCGATTCATCTATATACCCGTCCACATGAGGAACCGTAGCCGCATTGACCGCTTTGGCAAAATGAAGCTCTCTCGGACTTCCGTTGCTATCAAGACGGTCATAATCGTACACCCGGTATGTGGCATCAGAATTTTGCTGAGTCTCTAAAACAAGGGCCCCCTTGCACAATGCATGCAGCGTTCCGCTCGGCACATAATAGAAATCACCCGGTTTAATTTTGATTCTTCGCAGCAGGCCCTCCCAGTCACCGCTGTTGATCATTGTGACAAGTTCGGTTTTTGAGCGGGCCGTATGCCCGTAAATGATTTCTGCGTTTTCCTTACAGTCGATAATGTACCAGCATTCCGTCTTGCCGAGTTCTCCCTCTTCGTTTTCTCCGGCATAGTAGTCATCAGGGTGAACTTTAATTGACGTATCTTCCTTCACATCCAGCAGCTTTGTCAGAAGCGGGAACCGATCCCCCTCTACGCCGCCGAATACTTCACGGTGCTCTTCCCAAAGCTCGATCAATGTCTTTCCTTTATACGGGCCATTTGCAACAGTGCTCGGTCCTTTTGGGTGAGCGGAAATGGCCCAGCATTCCCCCGTTGTTTCTGAAGGAATACTGTATCCAAATCTATCTCGTAAAGCGGTTCCGCCCCAGATTTTTTCTTTAAACACAGGCGTTAGAAAAATCGGTGATTGCGTCATGATCCGTACCCCTCCCCTGTAAATAACTGATCATCATTTTCCCGGTGCGCCCCTCTTACAAACGCCCGTATAAGCTGTCTTTTTTCCGATGACAACATATGTACAAAGCATCATCTTTTCACTACCCCTTCAAAGAAAACGCTTCCTATCTATTATATCACGTCGAAAAGAAGCTTTGTTTCAGCCTTTTCCTCGATAAGAATAATTCTCCTTTTTTGATACAAATTAATAAAAACCGTCAATCTGTTTATGAAGGAGAGAAACTATGCAAATCGACTCTGATCTCCAACGCAATATAGAGACATTGAAAAAAAAGTTGGGACAAAACGACGATATCATGTTTTATACGTTTTCATTTGGAGGCAGCAGACAGAAAGCGTGCCTACTGTATATTGACGGTTTGACAGAAAATAAACTTCTGGCGCAATACGTCATTTCTCCATTACAAAAAGAAGCGTTAGACAAAAAAGAGGGCTTGATTGAAGATTTATCCGCTTTCTTTTTCGGCTATCATCACAATGTAATCTCTACTATAAAGGAAATACAGCAGCTTATTTTTTCCGGACATGCCATCTTGCTGGCCGATGGATACAGCGGAGGGCTGGCTTTTGATACGAAAACATTCATGACGCGCGCCTTTGAAGAACCTTCCTCTGAAATCGTAGAACGCGGTCCGAAGATTGGCTTTATTGAAAATCTCCGGACAAACACGGCGCTTTTACGAGAGCGGACGAGTGACCCTAATCTCATCATAAAAGAAATGACGATAGGCAAAAGGACAAAAAAAAAGATAGCTGTCGCATATATTCAGGATATTGCCCCTGATTATGTCGTAAAAGAAGTGTTTAAACGCCTAAAATCCATCATAACAGATGATTTGCCGGAATCAGGCACACTTGAGCAGCTCATTGAAGATGAACCTTTTTCGATCTTTCCGACGATCTTAAGTACAGAGCGTCCAGATCGTGTAGAAAGCTCATTGTTGGAAGGCCGGGTTTCCATTTTGGTGGATGGCACGCCGTTTGCACTCGTTGTCCCCGCAACGCTTGATGAATTTATTCATTCACCGGATGATTACAGCCAGCGCTGGATTACAATGTCACTTATTCGTTTGCTTCGTTATTCCAGCATCCTGATTACCATTTATTTGCCGGGCTTATATATTTCTCTCGTTTCCTTCCATACGGGGCTTTTGCCGACGAGAATGGCTATTTCAATTGCAGGCAGCAGGCTGAATGTGCCCTTTCCGCCTTTTGTTGAAGCCTTTATTATGATATTTACGATAGAACTGATCCGGGAAGCCGGTTTACGGCTGCCAAAGCCGATCGGACAGACGATTGGGCTTATTGGAGGCGTTGTCATCGGACAGGCAGCTGTGCAGGCGCAAATTGTCAGCGCACTGATGGTCATTGTCGTTTCCGTTACGGCATTGGCGTCCTTTACCGTTCCTTCATACGCCTTTAACTTTCCGCTGCGGATTATTCGTATCGCAGCAATGATAAGTGCAGCTGTATTGGGCATGTATGGCGTCATCATGGTCTTTCTGTTAGTAATTGGCCATTTAATGCGTTTGAAAAGCTTTGGCCAGGATTACATTATTCCGATAATGGCACAGCCCGGACAAGATTTGAAAGACACGATTATTCGCGTTCCCACCCTATTTTTAAAAAGAAGACCTACCCGCAAAGGCACAAAAGATAAAATCAGACAAAGGTGATGGCTATGAGGCAATCAGAGGACAAGCTTACATTTATGCAGACGCTTATTATGGTAAGCAGTACAATGATCGGTGCTGGCGTCTTAACCCTTCCCCGCTCAGCCGCTGAAACCGACAGTCCGATTGGATGGATCATGATCCTGCTGCAGGGCGTTATTTTTATTATTTTTTCTCTGCTTTTTTTGCCTTTTCTTCAACGAAACAGCGGGAAAACGATTTTTGAGCTCAACAGCATTGCAGCGGGAAAAGTGGTTGGTTTCTTTTTGAATGTATTTATTTCCCTGTATTTTATCGGTATCGTATGTTTTCAGACACGGATTTTAGGCGAGGTTGTCGGATTCTTTCTTTTAAAAAACACACCGATGGCGGTTGTTGTGATCATTTTTCTGGCAGTTGCCATTTATCATGTGGCTGGGGGCGTATACCCCATTGCGAAGGTATATGCATATATCTTCCCTATTACAATTATTATTTTTCTCATGCTTTTGATGTTTAGCTTTCGTTTGTTTCAGTTAGATTTTATACGGCCCGTTTTTGAAGGCGGCTTTCAAAGTTTTTTTTCTTTATTTCCTAAAACCCTTTTATATTTTTCTGGATTTGAAATTATTTTTTATCTCGTTCCCTTTATGAAAGATCCAAAGCAGGTAAAAAAAGCTGTCGCCTTTGGTATTGTAACCTCAACTGTTTTCTACAGCATTACTTTGTTTATTGTCATTGGCTGTATGAGTGTGGCTGAGGCAAAAACAGTGACGTGGCCGACGATTTCACTCATTCATGCATTAGAAATCCCGGGCATTTTTATTGAACGGTTTGACCTGTTTTTACAGTTAACTTGGACAGCACAGCAATTTGCATGTATGCTCGGCTCCTTTAAAGGGGCGCATATCGGATTAACAGATATCTTCCACCTGAAAAATAAAAACAATCCTTGGCTGCTTACTGCATTGCTGGCTGTTACATTTTTTCTATCAATGTTTCCTGAAGATCTTAATGCCGTGTTTTATTACGGTACACTTCTCGGATATATATTTCTAGGCATCATTGTAATACCATTTTTCATCTGGTTTTTAAGCTGGATACAGAAAAAACTGGGGAGGGGGCAGCTGCAATGAAGACAATGCTGAAACTTTTTGTAATGGTTCTGATGCTGCAGATGCTCTGCGGATGCTGGGATGTAAAAAATATTGAAAAATTGTCTTTCGCGAGAGGACTTGCGCTCGATGAAACGGATGACCACCAGTATAAATTAACATACCAAAACCTTCTTCCCCAAAGTGAAGACAGCCAAGCATCCGGAAAACCCGAATTTGTTAATGTGACATCCCATGGGAAAACCATTCTAGAAGCAGTCAGTGATGTATCCATCAAGGACCCTCCTATTTATAGCGATCATTTAAAAGTCATTCTTCTTGGAGAAAAGCTAATGAGGAATCAAAACATAGATCAGGTCTTCAATCATTTTATCCGGGATGATGAGCTGCGGCGCAGCAGCTATTTGATGGCAGCAAGAGGGAAAGCCGGAGATATTTTCACAAAAGGAAGTCCGAAGCAGCAGCTGCCGATGCCTTCCGAAAAGCTAATTGATCTGACCAATAACAGCGGGTATAACGGGAAGATTATGATGCCGCTTCGTATCGGCAGAGCTTCTATCTATTGCCAAAATGGCTACAGTTTTCTTATTCAAGCCGTAAAAAACCAAAAGGGAAAAGCAAAGTATGACGGGGCAGGCATTATCAAAAGCGGCAGCAATAAACTCGTCGGATTTCTTTCTGCTGATGAAACCCAGACACTGACCTGGGTCATGGGGACGATCCAAGGCGGCGTTATGCCGACAACAGTTAAAGGTCATCCGATTACGTTTGAGGTTAAAAAGTCGAAATCTAAAATCAAGCCGTCCATTGAAAATGGGAAGCCTGTCTTTCAGGTCTCTGTCAAAACAAAGGGTTTCCTGACAGAAGACCAAAACCCGAAAGAAAATTCCTTTCATAAAAACTATTTGCACAGGCTGGAGAACGTTTTTGAGAAAAAGCTTGAACAAGATGTTAAGCAGGTTATGGATAAACTGCAGCATAAGTATAAAACCGATCCGGTCTTTTTATCAGACTACATAAGGATTCAACACCCTGACTACTGGAATAAAGTAAAAGGGCATTGGGATGAAATATTTTCTGAGGCTGATTTTAAGTACGATATTTCTTTTAAAATCATTAACTTTGGCACGGTGGGAAAGTAAGCAATCAAAAGGGTGCGCATGATCGCGCCCCCTTTTTTATGTTCCGACAGTCTGCTGTTTTCCAGCTGATCCTCCCTGCCCGTTTTTGTTTCTTAAGTCCTGCTCAATTTCTTCAAGGCTTTTTCCCTTTGTCTCTGTCACTTTAAAACGGACAAATAAGAACGCCATGATACCGATCGCCGCATAAATCAGGAATAAATAACTGATGCCGATCGCTTCCATTAATATTGGATAGGTTAATGAAACAATCAATGTCCCAACGTGCAGCATCAAGGTAGATACCCCGGTTCCGATTCCTCTGACGTGAAGGGGGAACAATTCAGGAAGCATCACCCACACAACCGGTCCCCAGCTGACCGCAAAGACAACGATAAACACGCCTAAACAAATGACGGTCGTCCATGAGGCAGCCGGAGTGTTATCGAAAAAGAGATTTACTAAAGCGAGAACGATCAAGCTGATCACCATGCCCGCATTCCCGAATAGCAGTAACGGCTTTCTTCCAATCTTGTCGATGATTTTAATCGCTACTAATGTCATGACAACATTGACTGTGCCGATTCCGACCGTGCCTAAAATCGAAGCGGAGTTTCCGAATCCGACGTTTGTAAAGGTCTTTGGCGCATAGTAGATGATCGTATTCGTTCCGATAAATTGCTGCAAAAAAGCGAGTCCCAAACCTGCAATAAGCGCTGGGCGCACCCATGGATCGAACAGCTCCTTCAGGCCGCCTTCATCCTGCTTTTCCGCTTCTTTTATATCATGTATTTCCTGATCAATATCTTTTGTGCCACGCAATTTTTTAAGAATTTTCTTCGCTTTGCTTTCTTCGCCATTCGTGAACAGCCAGCGCGGGCTCTCCGGCATAAACAAAATGCCAATGAGCAAGAGCAATGACGGCACAGCAGCCAATCCAAGCATCCAGCGCCACGCTTCGGCATCGGCAAATATGTAATTGACAATGTAAGAAAGAAGGATGCCGACCGTGATCATCAGCTGATTCAGCGATGACAGCGCCCCGCGTTTATGTTTTGGCGCCAGTTCAGATAAATAAAGGGGCACGATTGTCGTCGATGTTCCGACTGCAAGTCCCAAAATGATGCGAAACAGCACCATGACTCCCGTATTTGGGGCCAGTGCCACACCAAGACCGCCTATACAAAACAGCAGCGCGGCTGCCATAATTGCTTTTTTTCTTCCAAAACGGTCAGTCAGCTTGCCGGCTGCTCCTGAGCCTAATATCGCCCCAACCAGCAAGGAGCTGACAACAAGACCTTCTGTAAACGCGTTTAAGCCTAACTCCTTTTTCATAAATAAAATAGCTCCGGAAATCACTCCGGTATCATAGCCATATAACGCGCCTCCAAGAGCTCCGAAAAAATAAAGCCATATATTTGACTGCTTTTTCATAAAAATGACTCCCTTTCTCCATCAGCTGCAATGACATTGTCTGTGGGATTTTTTTAGAAATCTTTTAGCCTCTTTTTCCGGCTATTAAACCTTTTTATTTTGCTGATCATAGGTTTTCCAATCATTTACTTGTATTTTTTTCAATGTCACTGAAACATTTTACCTGCTGCGGCGTCCAATATAAGGTGATTCAGCACATCATCATTATCAATTTTCAAAAACAAGAACTTATAAATATAGGAATATTTATCGAAAAATGTCTTTCGAGGAGTTGCCCCATGGCAAATAGAATGGTACGCTTCAAATATTAAAGAAACGTGAGGTATTGATATATGGAAGAACGAACACAACGCAGAAAGAAAAAGAGAAAACTGAGAAAATGGGTGAAAGTCGTTGCCGGTTTAATGGCTTTTCTAGTCATTGCGGCAGGCTCTGTCGGCGCCTACGCTTTTGTAAAGCTGAACAATGCTTCTAAGGAAGCTCACGTCAGCCTTGCACGCGGAGAACAATCCGTAAAACGGATCAAAGAATTTGATCCTGGAAAAGATTCATTTTCTGTATTGCTCTTAGGAATTGATGCCAGGGAGAAAAACGGCGAGACCGTCGATCAGGCAAGAAGTGACGCGAATGTGCTGGTTACATTTAATCGGAAAGAAAAAACAGCTAAAATGCTGAGCATTCCGCGTGATGCCTATGTAAATATCCCAGGCCACGGGTATGATAAATTCACACATGCTCACGCCTACGGCGGCGTTGACCTGACTGTGAAAACAGTTGAACAAATGCTGGATATTCCCGTCGATTATGTCGTAGAAAGCAATTTCACGGCTTTTGAAGACGTCGTAAACGAGTTAAATGGCGTCAAAGTAACTGTAAAAAGCGATAAAGTCATTCAGCAAATCAAAAAAGATACAAAAGGTAAAGTCGTTCTTCAAAAAGGAACACATACGCTTGATGGGGAAGAAGCGCTCGCTTACGTAAGAACACGTAAAGCGGACAGTGACCTTTTACGCGGGCAAAGACAAATGGAAGTGCTGAGCGCCATTATAGATAAATCAAAATCATTGAGCTCAATTCCGGCTTATGATGATATTGTGGATACGATGGGGCAAAATTTAAAAATGAACTTATCTCTTAAAGATGCCATCGGCCTGTTCCCGTTCATCACTTCATTGAAATCAGTTGAGTCTATTCAGCTGACGGGTTATGATTATGAACCTGCCGGAGTCTATTATTTCAAATTGAATCAGCAAAAGCTGCAGGAAGTTAAAAAAGAGCTGCAAAACGATTTAGGTGTATAATGAACGGGATGGCGATTACGCCATCCCGTTTTACATATTTCCTTGTTGAAAATTATCAAAGTAACGTTTAGCCTTAATTTATATGGATTATGTTTCACAGGCAAGCTGAACATACTACACGAAGCAGCTTCATTTTTAAGGAGGTTCCCCTACATATGAAATGTATTGCGATTGATTTAGACGGAACATTACTGAATAAAGAAAGCGTCATTTCTGCGGAAAACAGAGAGGCGATCAAGCGGGCCGTTGATGCCGGCATCCTCGTCACCATTTGCACGGGAAGAGCGACATTTGATGTAAAAGCACTGCTGAATGACTTGGACATCCCTATCATTGCAGCTAATGGCGGCACGATCCATGACACGGGTTACCGTTTGATCAGCCGGACATTAATGGATCAGGAAGCCGGTAAAGCGATTGCTGATTACTTACTTTCAAAAAACATTTACTTTGAGGTATATACAGATGACCATCTGCTATCTCCTTTTGACGGCGAAGCTAAGCTGCACGCGGAGCTTGACATTCTAAAGAGCGCAAACCCAAACGAGCAGACGGATGAATTGTGGCAGGGAGCCATGACTCAATTCAAACAGTTTGGCATTAAACCAATTCCTCATATCGAATCGGTTTTTGACGGCGGTGAAAACATTTATAAGCTTCTTTGCTTCTCCTTTGATATGGACAAGCTGAAACAAGCGAAGGAAGAACTGAAGCATCATAAAAAACTGGCGCAAACTTCTTCAGGAAAACATATTATCGAAATCCTGCCGGCCTCATCAGGAAAAGGACGCGCGTTAACAAAGCTGGCTGACATATACGGAATTGAAACACAGGATATCTATGCGATCGGCGATAGTCCAAACGATTTGTCCATGTTTGAAGTCGCCGGACACCGAATCGCCATGGAAAATGCGATTGATGAATTAAAAGAAAAAAGCACCTTTGTCACAAAAAGCAATGACGAAAATGGTGTGGCCTACTTTATAGACCAGCTTCTTTCAGGCCAATATGCATAAAGAAAAGACTCCAGAGATTGGAGTCTTTTTCTTTTATTGCACCCGTATACTTCCTGCGTATTTATCCTTCCAATATGTGCTCGTGTTCATATTGGTGATGGTCACGCCGTTTGATAATGTGACATGAACAACTTGTCCGTTTCCGATATAGATGGAGGGATTTAAGCTTGTTGATTGAAAGAACACAATGTCTCCCGGCTTCAGGTCCGCCTTCTCAATCTTAGTTCCGGCATTGTACTGGCTTGTTGCGTATCGAGGCAGGGAAATACCAGCTGCTTTCTGGTAGACATATTGGACAAATCCAGCTGTATCAAATCCTGTCTCAGGTGTTACTCCGCCCTGTTTGTAAGGCACTTCTCCGACATAAAGCGTCGCTTCGGAAACAATCGGATTTTCTTTCGGGATTGTCAGGTTGTCAAATCGGCGAATACCCGTCATCTTCGATTTCCAGTAATCCTCTGACAAATAGGAAATGGTTACTTTTTCTGACCGGCTTGCCTGAATGAACCTGCCTGCGCCCGCATAAATGCCTGCATGTGAAATTCCCGTTTTATACGTATTGCTGAAATAGACGACATCACCAGGCTTTATGTTCTGAGGGGCTACCTTCTCGCCCACTGCCCACTGCTGTTCGGCTGATCGCGGCAGATAAATGCCGAGTGCCTGTTGAAACACATATTGCACAAGCCCCGAGCAATCAAAGCCCTCTGACGGCGTGCTTCCGCCAAACACATATGGGACACCGATATATTTTTCAGCCTCCTGTACGACAGGAACATCAGCCGTTGCCGGATCGGCAGCGATTCGTCTCGCCCCGATATAAGTTCCGCTCCAATAGCTGCTTTTTTTGTAATTGGTGATGATAACCCCTTTTGACTGTGTACTGTGAACCATTTGGCCGTCTCCGATATAAAGGGCGTCATGTGTCGGAACAGTACCGGTGCTTCCCTCTTTCTTGAAAAACAAAATATCACCCGGCTTCAGGTTTTCCGGCTTTACAGCTGTTCCGATTTTATACTGGTCGTTTACAGATCTCGGCAGATGAATATCAGCCTTACTGAACACATATTGTATCAATCCTGATGGATCGAAACCCTCTTTCGGCGTTTCCCCGCCATATTTATACTGATATCCAAGCAGGTTTTTTGCTTCGCTGACAATCAATTCTGATGATGTATCAGCTTCCGCAATCTCCGCTTTTGTCAAAATTGGAACCAAAAAACAAATGATAACCGCCACAAGCAAAAACTTCTTCCAGTTTGCCAGTGTGTTCACTTTTATTATCTCCTCCTCTTTTTGCAGTTTTAACATCGGTATTTTTTTGAATATGTTAAGAGACTTTTTGATATTTTTACAGAATGAATATGCTGGGCAAATAAAAAGAGAGTGTCTCATCAGACACTCTCTTTTTTGAATTATTTATTGGCGTTTACCGGTTCTTCCTGCTGTTGGATTTTATTCATTTCCATATCAATCTTCTGTTTTTCCTGATCTGTCAGCTGATCATTGAATTTAAAAGCTGACATAAACATGAACACGATGGCTACGGCAACAAATGGCCAGATGGCTTTGACAAATTTCATCTTTATCACTCCGTTTATTTAGATTTTAGTTTGTCACTATGATCAATATCAAACGTCAGTTTTCCGTCTTCTACTTTCCAAGCGAAATTAGAGTCTTTCGTCAGTTCGCGAATAATGGTTTTCTGTTTAAGGCTGTCTTTTTTCACAGGTGCAGGTGTCGCTTCATGGATGTCGATCGGTGTCACTTCAAAGCGTCCTGTTCCATTTTTCTTCAGGTGATACTGAACCAGTGCACTGTCTCTTGTTCTCGTCCAGCCTTGGTCAAAGACAAAGTTGCCGAGGCTGTAGAAAATGACGGTTCCGTTATATACTTCAATCGGTTCTAAGACGTGCGGATGATGGCCGACGATGATGTCAGCTCCCGCATCAGACATGGCTCTTGCAAGCTGGCGCTGGCGGTCGTTTGGATCATTGTCATACTCTTGACCCCAGTGTGACTGCACAACAACAATGTCCGCATGTTTTTTCGCTTCTGAAATCATAGGGATGAAGATTTCAGGATCTGCGGGCAGCACGCCCGGCGTATTCTTTTTAGCCGCGAAACCTTTCCCGGACACATCGGTAAAGCCAAGCGTCGCAATCGTTACCCCGTTGACTTTCTGGTACGAAATTTTCTTTTTCGCATCACTTAAGCTGTATCCCGCTCCAACGATATCAAGGTTTTGCTTCGCAAATTCTCCAAGTGTATCTTTCATGCCCTGAACGCCGTAATCCATTGCGTGGTTGTTGGCGCTGTTGAGAACTGTGAAATTCATGTCCTTCAAGACTTTTACTGATTCCTTATTCGTCTGCAGATGAATCTTTTTATCTGCTTGTTTATAATTCTTTTGATAGGTTACCGGGTTTTCAAAGTTTCCTGCTACATAATCCGAAGCTCTAAAGATCGGTTCAACATATTGAAAAATACTGTCTGCCCCTTTTTGCTCCGTTACTTTTTCAACATAGCGTCCCATCATAATATCGCCTACAAATGAGGCTGAGAGTACGTCGTCAGAATACGTTTTGACCTTCGGCGTTTCCGCTTTTCCCGCCCACATGAAAGCGAACATAAGGACAAAAACGATCGGAATGGCAATAAATACGTGCTTATTGGTTTTCTTTTTTTGCTGTTTTGTCAGCTTTAGCAGCTTTTCATGAAAGCTCAGTTCTTTTTTCATCGTTTGACACACCTTACATTAAATTAAGTAGTAAACAAACATGATTGCAAAGGTCGCTCCGCTCAATAGCAGCGTGCTTCCGAACGTAATGGTTAAACCTTGTTTCTGAATGGTATTGGCAATTAAACCTGGCACGATGATGCCGATTCCTCTAAATTCTGCGATTTCAAATGGTACAATCGGGTATAGAAAATCAAACGCGATTTTCAGGACGATCCCTGTTATCAGCATGGCAGCGAATTTTCGGCGTCCGTACAAAATCATAAATTTGGATAAACCGTATTTCACAATGACATACGTGAGCAAGCTCACTAGCAAAACAAGTAAAATAAAGACCGGCTGATTAAACACAAGTCCTAAATATCCCGGTACAACAAGTCCTGCCGGCACGATCCCTGTTTTTTCCGCAAAAATTAAACTGAGTAGTACACCTAAAATTAGTGCGATGTATAAATCTGATCCGAACATGTCTGCATTTCCCCCTAGCTTACGAGCTGCTTTACCTTGTATTCGTGGATTTTTTCAATTAAAGGCTCTGCGGCACCATGAATATTGCCGACGCCATATATGACACGGTTGTGCATTCTTTTCTTTAACAATTCCATAATTTCATCTGTTGACTTATACTCTAGATCATGCAGTTTGTCTGCAGGAATTTTGCCTTCTTCGTAGGCTTTTACGATCGGTTCTGTTGTTTCACCGATTAAGATCAGTTCACTTGCTTCAATATAAGGCAATACGTCATTTGCGAATTGCTGTGTCCGATCGACACGGTCTGCGCGGCAGTTCATGATGATGATCGGATCATCGGTCGGGTAACCGATTTCTTTTACACGTTTCCATATATTCAAAGTAGAAGAAGCGTCGTTAGCAGCAAACCCATTAACAAAGTGCCCAGGCTCGCTCGGACTGATCAGCGGAAGAATTCTCATTGCTCCCGGATCTGGCGGCGCATTCAGCATTCCCTTAAATGCTGTTTCTTCGTCAATGCCGAGTGCTTGAGCCACACCCAGCGCCAGAGAAGCGTTATCAGGGAATACCATGTATTCAAATTTACGTAAATATTCATCTGTAATTTTTGAGTTATCAGCAATGATGACTTTTGTGTTTCGTTCTTTTGCTTTTTGTTTAAAGAACTCGGTATATTCACTATCTGTAATGACAAGATGGCCATTATAAGGAATTGTAGCGGTAAACGCTTCTGCAATTTCATCAAGCGTCGGCCCCATGACATCCATATGGTCTTCTAAAACATTCACAATGACGCCGATATTGGCCTGCAGAAGTTCTTCCTGAAAGATGATTTGATAATCTGGGTTAACAGCCATGCATTCACTGACAATCGCGTTAGCCCCTCTTTCTACTGTTTCTCTCATGACTTCTTTTTGCTCTCCGATATTCGGCCCCTGAGGTTTCCGTTTAATCGGCTTTTCCTCCGGTGTGTCCCAGTAAATCATTCTTGCATCTGTTCCTGTTGTTTTTCCAACAGTCTTGTAACCGGCTTCTATTAATATTCCGGTTGTCAGCCTTGTCACAGTCGATTTTCCGCGGATGCCGTTAATATTCACCCGAACAGGGAGGGCATCAATGTTTTTCTGATGTCGTCGTTTTTCTAATATTCCGATGACCAGTATGACAGCACAGGCTATAATGAGTAACCACATTGCTTTTCGACATCTCCTTCTATATTGTTGTAAATTCATTCATCAGTATATAGAATCACTATGAATTCTCAATCGGCATTATGTAACATAATCTTCCCTAATCGACTAAGCCAAACTTCTCTTTTGAAAGAGATTTTATACCTACAAACTGTTTTCTATTTTTGGAAAACAGCAGGACTTACACCTTATCACTTTTTTTAAAAATCGAAGAGAATGCGCTTTCATTTTTCTCCTGATATCCTTCTGGACGTATAGTCACACCCTGCTGTTTGTATTTAATATGCATTTCAAATCAATCTTTTTTCAGCCTGTGTTATCAAGCATCTCCTGCTATCATGCGTGTTTCCGGTTCTTATGAACACAAAATAGTTTTATCCTGTTTCTTAAGGACAAGGTCATAATGTCATCCTTTCTGCATGGAAGCGGCAATATTAGGCCCATTCCAAAATGACTAATGGGACCAGCCATGAAAACGCTAAACATACGAGTCCGAATTCTCTAACATAATTAAACATTTTCTGGGATGATAGTCTTTTCTGTTTCTCACCATTTACAGGTCTAAACGCATGACTTTGAAACAATTTTAATAAAACTTAATATTTGTTCAAGAAATCTTCATCCATATTTGTGAAGACTTTGTCAAAAAAAGAGTGAAAACCTTAAATTTTTCAATTATATATACAATTTACAAGTAGATTTCTTTTGATATTTTTATTGCTAACTTCGGATTGTTCATGATAATCTATCTATGTAAACGGTTACATAAACAAGGAGGAGCTGTTTTGGCTACAATTAAAGATGTCGCCGGAGCGGCGGGCGTTTCAGTTGCGACGGTTTCCCGCGTCCTGAATGATAACGGCTATGTACACGAAGAAACGCGAACGCGTGTCATAGCAGCGATGGCGAAGCTGAACTATTACCCGAATGAAGTCGCCAGATCTCTATATAAAAGAGAATCCCGACTGATCGGACTTTTGCTCCCGGATATCACAAACCCTTTCTTCCCCCAGCTTGCCCGCGGTGCGGAGGATGAATTGAACCGGGAAGGCTATCGCCTTATTTTCGGCAACAGTGACGAGGAATTGAAAAAAGAACTTGAATACCTTCAAACCTTTAAGCAAAATCATGTCGCAGGCATTATTGCCGCAACAAATTACCCGGATCTCGAGGAATACAGCGGCATGAATTATCCAGTTGTTTTTCTGGACAGAACACTTGAAGGGGCTCCTTCTGTGTCCAGTGACGGCTATACAGGAGGAAAGTTAGCCGCTCAGGCTATCATTCACGGGAAAAGCCAGCGCATTACGCTCTTGAGAGGACCCGCTCACCTGCCGACCGCTCAAGACCGCTTTAACGGCGCTTTGGAAATCTTGAAGCAGGCTGAAGTTGATTTTCAGGTCATTGAGACGGCTTCATTTTCAATTAAAGATGCACAATCGATGGCGAAGGAGCTGTTTGCCGCTTATCCAGCGACAGATGGTGTGATCGCGAGTAATGATATTCAAGCCGCTGCCGTTTTACATGAAGCATTGCGGCGCGGAAAAAACGTGCCGGAGGACATTCAAATTATCGGCTATGATGACATTCCGCAAAGCGGACTTCTGTTCCCGCCACTTTCTACAATTAAACAGCCCGCATATGATATGGGGAGAGAAGCTGCCAAACTGCTTTTGGGTATCATCAAAAAACAGCCGCTGGCAGAAACGGCAATTCAAATGCCTGTCACCTATATAGGAAGAAAGACGACAAGAAAGGAAGATTAAGATGCGTAATATTTGTGTGATTGGTAGCTGTTCTATGGATTTAGTGGTCACCTCGGACAAACGCCCAAAAGCCGGTGAAACGGTTCTTGGCACGTCATTTCAGACTGTGCCGGGCGGCAAAGGAGCAAATCAGGCCGTTGCCGCAGCCAGACTTGGGGCGCAAGTGTTTATGGTCGGCAAGGTTGGAGACGATCATTATGGAACAGCTATTTTGAATAATCTCAAAGCTAACGGCGTTCGCACTGACTATATGGAACCGGTTACACATACGGAAAGCGGAACCGCTCATATTGTGCTTGCTGAAGGTGATAACAGCATTGTCGTTGTCAAAGGCGCGAACGATGACATCACCCCAGCGTATGCGTTAAACGCGCTCGAACAGATTGAAAAGGTCGATATGGTCCTGATTCAGCAGGAAATCCCAGAAGAAACGGTTGATGAGGTGTGCAAATACTGCCATTCTCACGATATCCCGATCATGCTAAACCCGGCACCGGCCCGCCCGCTGCAGCAGGAAACCATTGATCACGCCACCTATCTGACGCCGAATGAACACGAGGCTTCGATTTTATTCCCTGAGCTTACCATTTCTGAAGCTCTGGCGCTTTATCCGGCAAAGCTCTTTATTACAGAAGGAAAACAAGGCGTCCGCTATTCAGCTGGCAGTAAAGAGGTGCTCATCCCGTCCTTCCCTGTTGAGCCCGTTGATACAACGGGAGCCGGTGATACGTTTAACGCAGCATTTGCCGTGGCTCTGGCTGAGAAAAAAGACATTGAAGCCGCATTGCGGTTTGCCAACCGTGCCGCTTCCCTTTCTGTCTGTTCCTTCGGTGCCCAAGGCGGGATGCCGACAAGAAATGAAGTAGAGGAGCTGCTGTCATGAAAAAACACGGTATACTGAACAGCCATCTTGCCAAGATTTTAGCCGACCTTGGCCACACTGATAAAATTGTCATCGCGGATGCCGGACTGCCGGTTCCTGACGGCGTTTTGAAAATTGATCTTTCACTGAAGCCGGGCCTTCCGGCTTTCCAAGATACAGCGGCAGTGCTCGCTGACGAGATGGTCATCGAAAAAGTCATTGCTGCAGCTGACATAAAAGCATCCAATCAGGAGAATGCGAAATTTCTAGAAAATCTTTTCTCTGAACAAGAGATTGAATACCTTTCTCACGAGGAGTTTAAGCTGCTGACAAAAGAAGCAAAGGCAGTCATAAGAACAGGAGAATTCACACCATATGCCAACTGCATCCTGCAGGCGGGTGTGCTTTTCTAGAAAGGAGGATGAAACATGCAGATTGAAATGAAAGACATTCATAAAGCATTCGGAAAAAACCAGGTGCTGTCAGGTGTTTCCTTTCAGCTCATGCCTGGCGAGGTTCACGCATTAATGGGAGAAAACGGCGCCGGCAAGTCCACGCTTATGAACATTTTGACAGGCCTGCACAAATCGGATCATGGTCAAATCAGCATAAACGGAAACGAAACGTATTTTTCCAATCCAAAAGAAGCGGAACAGCATGGAATAGCCTTTATCCATCAGGAATTGAATATCTGGCCGGAAATGACCGTTCTTGAGAATCTATTTATCGGTAAAGAGATATCCTCCAAGCTGGGCGTCTTACAAACAAGAAAAATGAAAGCGCTAGCAAAGGAGCAGTTTGACAAACTCTCCGTCTCTCTTTCTCTTGATCAAGAAGCCGGCGAATGTTCCGTCGGACAGCAGCAAATGATCGAAATCGCAAAAGCGCTTATGACAAATGCCGAGGTCATCATTATGGATGAACCGACCGCAGCGTTGACTGAACGTGAAATCAGCAAGCTCTTTGAGGTCATTACAGCGTTAAAAAAGAACGGCGTCTCCATTGTCTATATTTCGCATCGCATGGAAGAAATTTTTGCGATTTGCGACAGAATTACCATCATGCGTGACGGAAAAACGGTAGATACAACAAACATCTCAGAAACTGATTTTGATGAAGTCGTCAAAAAAATGGTCGGACGGGAGCTGACTGAACGATATCCAAAACGCACTCCTTCTCTCGGTGACAAAGTATTCGAGGTGAAAAATGCCTCCGTAAAAGGGAGTTTTGAGGATGTCAGCTTCTATGTGCGTTCCGGTGAGATCGTCGGTGTTTCAGGATTAATGGGAGCCGGCCGGACAGAAATGATGAGAGCGCTGTTCGGCGTTGACAGGCTGGACACGGGTGAGATATGGATCGCTGGGAAAAAAACGGCTATTAAGAACCCGCAGGAAGCCGTGAAAAAAGGTCTCGGCTTTATTACAGAGAATCGCAAGGATGAAGGGCTCCTGCTCGACACCTCGATCCGCGAAAATATTGCCCTGCCCAATCTGTCCAGCTTCTCACCAAAGGGTCTCATTGATCATAAGCGGGAGGCTGAATTTGTCGATCTGTTAATCAAACGCCTCACTATCAAAACAGCATCACCGGAAACGCACGCACGCCATTTATCAGGAGGAAACCAGCAAAAAGTGGTGATAGCCAAGTGGATCGGCATCGGACCGAAAGTGCTTATCTTGGATGAGCCAACCAGAGGTGTGGATGTTGGCGCCAAACGAGAGATTTATACGCTGATGAATGAGCTGACCGAACGCGGCGTCGCTATCATCATGGTGTCATCAGAGCTGCCTGAAATTCTGGGAATGAGCGATCGGATTATCGTTGTCCATGAAGGCAGAATAAGCGGAGAAATCCATGCGCGAGAAGCAACACAAGAACGAATTATGACACTTGCCACGGGAGGGCGGTAATATGAAAACGGAACAACTGCAAACAGAACAAAAACGGATTCACTTCGACGGAGTCATGCAAAAACTCGGCCCGTTTCTTGGTTTATTTATTCTCGTTATCATTGTATCTATTTTAAATCCCAGCTTTCTTGAACCGCTGAATATTTTAAACCTGCTTCGCCAGGTCGCCATTAACGGATTAATCGCGTTCGGGATGACCTTTGTCATTTTGACAGGCGGCATTGATCTTTCTGTCGGCGCTATTCTTGCCCTGTCCAGTGCTTTAGTTGCGGGGATGATTGTGTCCGGTGTCGATCCAGTTCTCGCGATCATCCTTGGCTGTATCATTGGTGCCGTACTAGGCATGATCAACGGATTATTGATTACTAAAGGAAAAATGGCGCCCTTTATCGCCACGCTTGCGACCATGACTGTGTTTCGCGGACTGACGCTAGTGTATACAGATGGAAATCCGATTACTGGACTTGGCACAAACTACGCTTTTCAGATGTTCGGACGCGGTTACTTTTTAGGCATTCCTGTACCGGCAATTACGATGGTTCTTGCCTTTGTCATCCTTTGGGTGCTTCTTCATAAAACACCATTCGGACGCCGAACGTACGCTATCGGCGGCAACGAAAAAGCCGCGCTCATTTCAGGCATCAAAGTGACGCGCGTGAAAGTGATGATCTATTCTTTAGCCGGGCTTTTATCCGCTCTTGCAGGTGCCATATTGACTTCCCGCCTGCATTCGGCCCAGCCGACTGCGGGAGAATCGTACGAACTTGATGCTATCGCGGCAGTCGTCTTAGGAGGGACAAGTCTTTCCGGCGGCCGCGGACGCATTGTCGGCACTTTGATCGGGGTCCTGATCATCGGCACACTTAATAACGGGCTTAATCTGCTTGGCGTTTCATCATTTTATCAGCTGGTTGTCAAAGGGATTGTTATCTTGATTGCGGTATTATTAGACCGCAAGAAGTCAGCTTAGGAGGGTTTTCACATGAAAAAGGCTGTATCCGTCATTTTAACGTTATCATTATTTTTGTTAACCGCCTGTTCGCTTGAGCCTCCCCAATGGGCAAAGCCGTCAAACTCGGGGAACAAAAAGGAATTCACCATTGGCTTGTCCGTCTCAACACTTAATAATCCTTTTTTTGTCTCATTAAAAAAGGGTATCGAAAAAGAAGCTAAAAAACGGGGAATGAAAGTCATCATTGTTGATGCACAAAATGATTCATCGAAACAGACGAGTGACGTGGAAGATTTAATTCAGCAAGGTGTTGATGCATTATTAATCAACCCGACTGATTCTTCGGCGATCTCAACGGCAGTAGAATCTGCAAACGCAGTCGGTGTGCCCGTCGTAACAATCGATCGATCTGCCGAACAAGGAAAAGTTGAAACCCTCGTTGCTTCCGATAATGTAAAAGGCGGTGAAATGGCCGCGGCGTTTATTGCCGACAAACTTGGAAAAGGAGCAAAGGTGGCAGAGCTTGAAGGCGTCCCCGGCGCATCTGCCACACGGGAACGCGGCTCAGGATTCCATAACATCGCAGACCAAAAGCTCCAAGTTGTCACAAAACAATCAGCTGACTTTGACCGCACGAAAGGCCTGACTGTCATGGAAAATCTGCTGCAGGGACATCCTGATATCCAAGCTGTTTTTGCTCACAACGATGAAATGGCGCTAGGTGCTCTCGAGGCAATTAACAGCTCGGGGAAAGACATATTGGTGATTGGTTTTGACGGCAATAAAGATGCGCTCGCTTCCATTAAAGACGGAAAGCTGTCAGCCACCGTAGCTCAGCAGCCTGAATTAATCGGTAAATTGGCTACAGAAGCAGCAGATGATATTTTGCACGGAAAAAAAGTGCAAAAAACAATATCCGCGCCTCTCAAACTAGAAACACAAAAATAATTGTCTGATGTTTAGGAACCTGCGATAACGTGAATAGAGATATAGAATGAATTATTTCTCTTACGTGAGGAGAGGAACGGCATGAACAAACCAACAAAACTTTTTTCAACATTAGCACTTGCGGCTGGAATGACTGCGGCTGCTGCTGGCGGCGCTGGAACGATCCATGCCCAACAGCCAGAAACAACGGTAAGCATTGATGATTTATACAGTTATCCGATTGATTCTTATTTGGTATCAGCAGAGGCTCTAAATGTCAGAACGAAGCCTTCCGCATCAAGCCAGAAAGCCGATACGCTGCACCTAGGAGATAGCTTAAAGCTGATTTCCTTCTCAAATGCTGACTGGGCAAAGGTTCAGTATAAAAACGGAAAAATAGGATTTGTCTCCACTCATTACATTGTAAAAGCAGCGACAACGGTAAAAACCAAAACAAAAACAAAAGTATATACTTCCGCTGATGGAAAGAGCATTAAGACTCTTCCAGCAGACACAAGCGTTTCTTTTTTAGGCTGGAGTAAAACGAATAAAGGCGGTTTTGATTTTGATTGGGTATTCGTTGATTACGGCGGTGCGACAGGTTATATGAAAACAAAGGATTTACACATGACAAAATAACTGAGAGGGATTCCGCATTTATGCGGAATCCCTTTTATTATGAATTGATTTGTCACATTCCCAAGATATTTCTCAGGAAATATTGTCGTATGCTGTGTCGAAACCTTACATGATCATCGACATTTTTGTTCACGCTAAAAAGCGGAGGTGTAAATATGGATCAATTTGAAGCAGCATATGAATCGTATAAAGCCCGGCAAACAACTGTCGATCAAGAAAATGTTCCATCTGGAAAAGAAGAAATTATTGCGGTTAGAAGAAATGAGGAAGACAATATTATCGCAGTGAAAACCAATACAGGAAGAGAGCTCGACTACCCTACTGCGCTGTCAGAAGCAAAATCAGGAAAACTCGCTCATGTTGATGTCTTCCATAAATACGGGCGTGACATTTTGCGAAGTGAACCGGACGGCATCAAGGAAAATAACCTGTCTGAGCTGCCGGATTTTTAAACAAATACAGCCCTGCCGTATGTTGGACAGGGCTGTATTTTAAACAAAAGGCTGCTGGATGTATTCGGCTAACCGTTTTGCACTGTGAGAAATATCCTCTGCAGCTGCATAATTCACGCCATAGAACACATATGGAGGCAGATACTTCATGCCGATCAGATTACTCGTGGCCTGAAATGGTTTCAATAGCTCACTGATCGAGTAATGATTTGCTCCGCCCGCTTGATATTTTTCCGCTTCGCTCCCTGTTGATACAGCCAGCATCAGCTCCTTGCCATGCAAGGCATTTCCTTCTGAACCAAAAGCCCAGCCGTAAGTCAGCACAAGATCCTGCCATTTTTTCAAGAGCGGCGGAGAGCTGTACCAATATAGCGGGAATTGAAAGACAATCCGATCGTATTCCTCGCACAGCTGCTGTTCCTTCGCAACATCTATTTCTTCATCCGGGTATTCCTTATAAAGATCCCGTACTGTGATATTGTCATGTTTACTCAATTCCTCAGCCCACGCCTTATTGACAACTGAGGTCTCCATATGAGGATGAACTGCCAAAACCAATATTTTCATCAGACCACACCTTTACTGTTTTGATGTTATTTTATCTAAAATCAGGAAAAGAGCCAAATAAAAAGAAAGCCCTGTAAAAGGGGCTTTCTTTTTTTCTTTTATTCAGGGCTTCCTTCAGTTGTTTCGATATCTTTCGCAAAATCAGGGTTATCCAGATTCGCATTAAAGAAATCCGCTGTGTTCGGAAGTCTGAGGTTCATGTTCATTTTTTGAGAAATCGTAACCGTGCAATCCTCAAGCACATAGTCAAAAACGTGTCCGCCTGAATTGCGTCCTTCGTCAATGAAGTGCAGGTGATAGCCTGAAACGGCGATTCCGTTTGCATAAGCTGGTGTCAAGAAACCTACGATTGTTCCTCTCACGTTGTCGAAGTTGAAAATCGGCTGTGTTTTGACCGCTTCAACCATTGGCACGTAAGGTTTTTCTTGAAGTTCTACCGTTCTTGTCTGCACCTTTTTAAACAATCCGTCAATACGAATTGCATAAAATAAGTTTCTGCTTGGCAGCATGCTGTTGATCTCTTTTTCAAAGTCTTCGCGTGTCATTTTCGCATCAATTTTGTGCGTCATGTCCGGTGTAAAGAACGTAAATGAACAGAACGGTGAACGGTCTCCTTTTTGGACCGGTGTCGCGGTTCCGTCTGAGCGAAGACGGTAAAATTCGCCGTCAAATCCAATCAGCTCTCCGTCAAGCTTGTTAAAGGTTCCGATACCGAAGTCTCCATATTTCGGAATCTCTGACAGTTCAAAATCTCCGTCATATACTCCGTCTAATAGAGAAGTCATTGTTGATACTTGATAAATCTGGCTCACAGGCTGATCTTTTTGACCACGGCTGAGCACTTGAATGTTGCTTTCTCGTTTCATATTTCCCTTCACTCCTTTTATTTAGTGCTGTTCATAAAACAGTGTCGTGATGCGCAGAGTGCTAGAGAGCTTTCGTTTTCATGAGTTCCCCAAATTCTTTCGGAAGCTTGTCACTTGCTAAATTAATGTTATCACTGTAGTCAACCGGGACATCGATGATGACAGGACCTTCAGCGTTCATGCCTTGACGCAGAACATCTGCCAGCTGGTCTGGTGATTCCACGCGCAAGCCAGTTGCTCCGAAGCTTTCCGCATATTTTACGATATCGATATTTCCGAAATCGACCGCAGATGTACGGTTATATTTTTTCAATTGCTGGAATGCAACCATGTCATATGTGCTGTCGTTCCATACAATGTGTACAATTGGTGCTTTTAGTCGAACTGCTGTCTCTAATTCCATTGCTGAGAATAAGAAACCGCCGTCACCAGAGACAGAAACCACTTTTTCTCCCGGTTTCACCAATGAAGCGCCGATTGCCCAAGGAAGCGCAACGCCGAGTGTTTGCATACCGTTACTGATCATTAATGTTAACGGCTCGTAGCTGCGGAAATAACGTGACATCCAAATGGCGTGCGAACCGATATCGCAAGTTACTGTAACATGATCATCGACTACATTACGCAACTCTTTAACGATTTCAAGAGGGTGCGCTCTGTCTGATTTCCAATCTGCAGGCACCTGCTCACCTTCATGCATATATTGTTTTAAATCAGAAAGGATTTTCTGCTCACGCTCTGCAAATTCTACTTTCACAGCATCGTGTTCGATATGATTAATCGTGGACGGAATGTCACCGATCAATTCAAGATCAGGCTGGTAAGCATGATCAATGTCAGCGATAATCTCGTCTAAATGGATAATTGTCCGGTCTCCATTGACATTCCAGAATTTTGGATCATATTCAATTGGGTCATAGCCGATCGTCAGAACAACATCTGCCTGCTCTAGCAGTAAATCGCCAGGCTGGTTGCGGAACAAACCGATACGGCCAAAATACTGATCCTCTAAATCTCTAGAAAGGGTACCGGCAGCTTGATATGTTTCAACAAATGGAAGCTGAACCTTTTTCAAAAGCTTGCGAACCGCTTTAATTGCTTCCGGTCTTCCGCCTTTCATACCGACCAAAACGACAGGAAGTTTTGCTGTTTGGATTTTTGCTATGGCCGCACTGATTGCATCATCTGCTGCAGGACCGAGTTTTGGTGCTGCAACAGCACGCACGTTTTTCGTATTTGTGACTTCATTCACAACATCTTGCGGAAAGCTCACAAAAGCGGCCCCAGCCTGCCCTGCTGACGCTATCCTAAACGCATTTGTAACAGCTTCCGGTATATTTTTTACATCTTGAACTTCTACACTGTATTTTGTAATCGGCTGGAATAGTGCCGCATTATCCAAAGATTGATGTGTCCGTTTTAAACGATCTGCACGGATCACGTTTCCAGCAAGCGCAACGACAGGGTCTCCTTCAGTGTTCGCTGTCAACAGGCCTGTTGCCAAGTTAGAGGCACCCGGTCCTGATGTGACTAACACGACTCCCGGTTTTCCAGTTAAACGGCCGACTGCTTGGGCCATGAATGCTGCGTTTTGTTCGTGCCGAGCAACGATAATTTCAGGTCCTTTATCTTGTAAAGCGTCAAATACCGCATCAATTTTTGCACCTGGAATGCCAAATACATGTGTGACACCTTGCTCCACCAAGCAATCAACAACAAGCTCCGCCCCTCTGTTTTTCACAAGGGATTTTTGTTCTTTTGTTGCTTTTGTCAACACCCTCACTCCTTATTATGCATTTTAAACGTAAAATTTTAAATATCTTGTGATAAGTTTCACTATACACTCTTTGGAAATTGACCTCCAATATCGATTCGCCTTATGATTAATATGTAATACGAATTATTAACCTATGGAAAGGAATGCATATTGAATGGAGCTTCGCCATCTTCAATACTTTATCGCAGTAGCCGAAGAGCTTCATTTCGGAAAGGCTGCCCGGCGGCTGAACATGACGCAGCCTCCTCTCAGCCAGCAGATCAAACAGCTGGAGGAAGAAGTCGGAGTTACGCTTCTGAAAAGGACAAAACGATTTGTCGAGCTTACCGCAGCAGGAGAAATCTTTTTAAATCATTGCCGCATGGCATTGATGCAAATCGGACAAGGAATTGAACTGGCACAGCGGACGGCCCGCGGCGAGCAAGGCCTTCTAGTAATCGGTTTTGTCGGATCAGCTACATATGAATTTCTGCCGCCGATTGTCCGGGAATATCGTAAAAAATTCCCATCTGTGAAAATAGAACTGCGTGAAATATCCTCGTCTAGGCAGCAGGAGGAGCTACTAAAGGGCAACATTGATATTGGTATACTTCATCCTCCCTTACAGCATACAGCTTTACATATCGAAACCGCCCAAAGCAGCCCTTGTGTTTTAGCTTTGCCTAAGCAACACCCATTGACTTCTAAGGAATCAATTACGATTGAGGATTTAAGAGATGAACCAATTATTACTGTTGCTAAAGAAGCATGGCCTACTCTATACATGGATTTTATTCAGTTCTGTGAACAAGCGGGCTTCAGACCCAACATTGTCCAGGAAGCCACAGAATATCAAATGGTGATTGGTTTAGTCAGTGCCGGAATTGGTATGACATTTGTTCCTTCCTCAGCCAAAAAATTATTTAATTTGGATGTTACTTATCGAAAAATGGACCAAATACAGCTTAATGCCGAATGGGTTATCGCTTACCGCAAAGACAACCATAATCCGCTTATAAAGCATTTTATTCATATTTCAAATTGTCAGCAGACAAGAACTAAAGAGAGTGATGCAGGTACATGAACGATACTTGCAATCTCTTTTTTCTTTTGGGTTTCTTATGGAAATTTTATTAATTTAATATAATCGCTTAGTACAACTTTATATCAGTATACGTATACATACAGTACAAATAGTTGGCAAGGACATTAGTAAGCGCAGGACATTAGTTTGATTTTAAAAATGAAAGATAGAGAGGTGAAGTAAATTATTGAGTTCACCGGCATATTCACATTGCTCGCTTTTTTCGTAACAATGATTTTTATTTTCTGGAGACCAAAAGGACTAAATGAAGCTATCCCCGCCACATTTGGCGCTTTAATGGTTTTATTGTGCGGAAGTGTGTCATTGGCAGACTTAGGGGAAATCGGAACAAAAGTCACGGGTGCATCGGTTACAATCCTTGCCACTATGATTATGGCCATTGCACTAGAAAGCTTTGGTTTCTTTTATTGGGTGGCTGCAAAACTGCTCCAACAATCCAAAGGTTCAGGCATCAAGCTTTTTTGGCTAACCAATTTGCTCTGCTTTCTCATGACCATTTTCCTGAATAATGATGGGAGCATTTTGATCACAACTCCAATCCTTTTGCTTGTACTAAAATATTTAGGTTTAAAAAAACATCAAAAAGCCCCATATTTATTAAGCGGTGTTTTAATAGCCACAGCCTCTAGCGCACCGATTGGCGTAAGTAATATTGTTAATTTAATTTCTCTCAAAATCATTGGAATGGATCTATATCTTCACACTGCCATGATGTTTGTCCCTAGTATGATGGGACTCATTTTTATGACTTGTCTACTGTTTATGTTCTTTTATAAACGTCTTCCCAAGAACCTGCCAGATATACCGAGCCATTTTCAGTCTCTGCGGCATAGAAGGTACCATCCTCTTCATTCGCCATCAGCTCCTTTACCAGAACGAAATCAAACAAAAATCATGTTGTTTGTGCTTGCATTTGTTTTTCTCGTCAGAATGAGTCTATTTGCAGCATCATATACCGGTATTTCTGTTCCTCTAGTCGCTGTCATCGGATCTTTTATCCTGTTGAGCTGGAGATGGATTTATTTCAAAACCTCCCCAAGAGACTTGTTATATAAATCGCCTTGGCACATTTTTATATTCGCTTTTACTATGTATGTCTTAATTTATGGTCTGCATAATATTGGATTCACTGAGTTACTTGTGAATTATTTTGAACCTGTCGTTTCTGGAAGCCTCGCCCACGCAACTTTCGCATCAGGTATCTCTACTTCAGTTTTTTCTAATCTCTTTAACAACCATCCAGCGTTAATGATCAGTACTTTTACCTTAACTGAAATGACCCTGAATCCTTCAACAACAAAAATCATCTACTTGGCAAATATTATCGGCAGTGATATCGGTTCATTATTATTACCTATGGGAACTTTAGCAACGCTTATTTGGATGCATATATTAAAACAGCATGATGAAAGTATTTCATGGGGCGAATATATAAAAACGACCATTATCATCATTCCGCTGACTGTTCTTTTTACGTTAACATGTTTATATTTTTGGATCAGTTGGTTATTTCTTTAGCACTGTATGAAACGAAAAACTGCCTTCTGCTTTTCAAGAGGGCAGTTTTGTATACACTAGGGAAGATGCATTGTCTTTAGATGATTTAACTTCCAAATGACTGGCTCTCCACTTGCGTTAATAAGCTCAATGATATTATTAGAGACATCCTTTAATAGACCAACTTTTTCTGGCACCTCTCCCATATCAAATATGACCAATTCACCAATATTTTTTTTGATCTGCTCCTCAAAATTACGCACAAGAGGAACTTTGGAAGGCACGACAGGCAATTGTGAGTTGTCAAGAGTATACGGTGTTTGTTCAGTTGAATAAGGGGTAAACCATTTTAAATGATGCATAGATATAAAAAGTATTTTAAATACAGGTGAGAAAAATACAATATAATCGTTTAAAACATTTGTAACATACCCATGGATCGATCGACCCCCAGTTACATAAACTTCAATAAACTGGCCTTTGACCTTGTTTAATGTATTTCTATATGAAAAAGCTTGAGTTTCTGCCTCTATCATTGGATCTTCCGGATTGATCAAAAATGGCTTCTCAGTACTGGTCATTATTTTCGCCTTGTTTATTTGATGAAGATGCAACAAGGGAATATAAAGATAATTGCAGCCATCAAAAATAACAAAAATATCCTGTCCGATATCTATGAGGGTGCCGACAAACCTTGTATCTCCTGAAATGACAACCTCAACATCTGTGTTAAGGAATTGATTCAAACCTTTCACGATTCTCCTCCTTTAACTGAAAAAGGGCATCACTTAATCTGATGCTCCTCCATTATCTATTAAAATTTACGTTTCCAGTGATAGTCTATCGTTCTGACAATCGTTTCATAGCTATAATCTTCCTTTTGTTTTCCTGAACTTTTTATTGAACTTGAATAACCTGGTGATCTTGATGATTGATAATCTGAAGATCTTGGTGATCGTTTAGATGATTTTGATGAACTCTTTGAACCTGATGAGCTGTATGATTTTGATGATTGATAATCTGATGATCTTGGCGATCGTTTAGATGATTTTGATGAACTTTTTGAACGTGACGAACAGCCAGATTTGGATGATTGATAATCCGAAGATTTTAGTGATCGTTTAGATGATTTTGATGAACTTTTTGAACGTGACGAACGACCAGATTTGGATGATTGATAATCTGAAGATTTTAGTGATCGTTTAGATGATTTTGATGAGCTATATGATTTTGATGAAATGAACGAATTGCTGTCCTTATCATTATTGTCTTCCTGGCTTTGTTCATTCTTTTGATCCTCTTTTTTGTACGACCCTTTTGGGCCTAAGCTGATGCTTTTTATGTGATAAGAATAGATGCGAAGCACCTCTTGATTTTTCACTATAGTATAATGGCCGTCGGCATTATCTACAAGGATACCCTCAATGGCTTCCGGACCTCCACGATTAATTGAAACCCATTTATGAGTCAGACTCTTAAAAACCTCGCTTAAATCATCAGCTTCCAAGACACCTGATGGCGTCTGTCCTTCTATTTTCAAATCGGGCTCATGTTTACTTATACTCTTTATGTGATGGATATTAAAATACACTACCCCATCCTCATTTGTGTTTAACGCAGCGTAATCATCTCCCAGCCAGACCAATCTTCCTTTTTTAGATTCCGGACCCCCTTGATTAAATTGAACTGATTGGTTCATGAATTGTCCGATTAAGCTATGAAAATCGTCAGCGTCGGGCATTTCCTCAGTCTCAATTGCTGTGGTGCTATTATTGGTATCCTCAGTAATACTTTTCACATGATCCAACTGATAATAAATTATTTTTTTTTCAGCTTGTAAAGCAATATAATCTGATTTTACAGCAGTTAATTTTCCTTTTTTAGATTCCGGACCTCCACGATATACAGTAACAATTTTATCTTTCATTGAATGCAAAAAGTTATAATAAGATATTTCATCATTTGAATGATACTTCATTCTCCTCTTGCTCATTCAAGTTCCTCCTAGTCACTTATACATAGATGATAAACATATTGCATATATACGTGTCACGTTTATTTGTTGAACTAATTCAATAGCCTAATTGTCGCTTTTTCAGCAGAATACCTATTTTCACACATTCATAAAATACTTAAATTATTTTTGAGGTATTGTGAACGGTTTTTAATATATTCACAAATCACATCCGGCTCACGGTCAAAACGCTCAACATCATTCTTTTTGTATGGGTCCATCAAGATAAAAGGCCTAATCCGCTCATACATCGCCATGATTTTCGGTTCCATATATTCTATCGTAAAAAGAGATTGGAGCGTTTTTTCTAACAGGCGCTTGTAGGACTTGCGAAACTCGGATTCATCCAATATCCGGGCGGTTAGTGTATTAAATCCTTGAATTCTTACATAATCGGCAGCCATCCGCTCTCCATGGATATCCCTGCCCCAGGTCGCATCATAATCCCAAGGAATCACCTCAAATAATCCGGTTTCCCCGCTTCTGTATAATGCGTAGTTGTGGACAAACCCGTCATAGTTCGAGGTGAATACAATACCGGCAAGCCAGCGCAAATACTTATCGACATCCACGTGTTTTGTCACTTCTGACTTAAACTGAGCTTTAGGGACAGTATTAATTTTAAAAATCATATCCTGTAAATAAAAATCATCTTCCACAGTCCCTGTCTTCTTTTCATATCCAAGCTCCAGCGACGTCTTCGTTTCCTTTTCCAAATCGCTCATCAGAGAAAAGTTAGCATCATCATCCACCGCGTAAAAAATCGCGCCATCAGCCAGCTTCCTTTTCGCCAAATAATATTCATCTACGGATTCAAGTTCAAGATAAACCCCTTCATTCTTCCCATTCACCTTTACAAACACAAACTCTGCCTTTGGAGACAGTGTCCCTAGCTCCGAGAAAAAATCCAGAGACAATTTGTTTCTCATCAAGGAAGGGTCTTTATACTCCGCATTTAAGTGAATCTCTCGCGCGCCGCGGAATGTTTTCGGCTGATAAAAGGAAATATGGTATGACTTCTTTTTGAAGTCTCTGATATGTGATCCCCGATAAGCGATATCAATATCCAGCCTTTTTTGATTTACCTTCATCACAGCTGGCACCGGATCATCGTCCCATATATCCTTTTTTAATTCACGCAAATCTTTTGGATGAACAAACAGCTGATAAAGCGGTAAATTGGATTGATTCTTCATCCATAATCCTCCTTACAAATATTAGGCTTTTATTTTTATAAGATCTCAGCGGAACACTTATACACTTTTTAAAACCGCGCGTACTATGAGGGTAGTAAGGATCTTCATCCTTAACATCATTTTTAAAAGGAGGATTTCAAATTGGGCCACTATTCCCATTCTGACATCAAAGAAGCGGTGAAATCCGCAAAAAAAGAAGGTTTAAAGGATTATTTATACCAAGAGCCTCATGGAAAAAAACGCAGTCATAAAAAGTCGCACCGCACTCACAAAAAATCTCGCAGCCATAAAAAATCATACTGCTCTCACAAAAAATCTCGCAGTCACAAAAAATCATTCTGTTCTCACAAAAAATCTCGCAGCCACAAAAAATCATACTGCTCTCACAAGAAATCACGCAGCCACAAAAAATCGTACCGTTCTCACAAAAAATCTCGCAGCTATAAAAAATCTTGCCGTTCTTACAAAAAATCTCGCAGCTATAAAAAATCTTGCCGTTCTTACAAAAAATCTCGCAGCTACAAAAAATCTTGCCGTTCTTACAAAAAATCTCGCAGCTACAAAAAATCTTGCCGTTCTTACAAAAAATCTCGCAGCTATAAGAAGTCATGCCGTACACACAAAAAATCTTATCGATCCCATAAGAAATACTACAAAAAACCGCACCACCACTGCGACGACTACAAAAGACACGATGATTATGACAGCAAAAAAGAATACTGGAAAGACGGCAATTGCTGGGTAGTCAAAAAGAAATACAAATAATCTAAGTTTTCATTGTTTCAATAGGCTGCCGGCGGAGGTACGGAAGCCTATTTTTTTATTTGCCCTGTATTAGATATATGTCATGACATAACATATGCAACCCGCATCATTTGGTTTCCTTTAAACCATTTCGTTATAATCAAGGTATCCTAACGATAAAGGCGGTTGTTGCTATGTACATATTTCAAGCTGATCAGCTTAGTGCCAAAGACACATACAAGCTATTGTCAGGTACCGTTATTCCCCGCCCCATTGCATTTGTGACAACACTTTCTTCAGAAGGAGCGGTCAATGCCGCGCCTTTCAGTTTTTATAACGTCGTCAGCTCAGATCCTCCGCTTCTCAGTATTTCTGTTAACAGGACGGAAGGACGCCAAAAAGATACAGCGCGAAACGCAGTGGAGAACGGAGAATTTGTCGTTCATGTCAGTGATGAAGCCATCATTGAAGATATCAATGAAACAGCTGCAAGCTTAAGGCCGGATGAAAGCGAGCTTACACGCACCTCGCTTCATCCTGTTGAAAGCAAAGCTGTTTCAGTTCCCGGCATTAAGGAAGCCCGCGTTCGCTTTGAGTGCAAATTAGAGCGGCATATTACCTTTGACAATGATCAAGGCGTCACTACAGCAGATCTGCTCATCGGAAGAGTTGTCTGCTTCCACCTAGATGAAAAGGTGTATGATGCAGAAAAGGGATATATTTTAACGAATGAATTAAAGCCTGCCTCACGATTGGCGGGAAATCACTATGCCAAGCTGGGGGAAGAATTCACACTGATTCGTCCCAGCTGAAAAGAAGGACTATTTAAATAGAAGAAACTAGTCAAAAAGACCTTATGATTACAAAATATCGCCTGTAAAAAACTGAAAAAATATCAAAAAAAGAACACCCAGAGTAAGCTCAGGGTGTTCTTTTATGAAACGTTTTTTCTTTTTCTTCGTATAAAGGTAGGATTAGGAGGAATTGGAATGACAAACTTTTGGATTTTAATGCTGATCGCTATTACCATCAGTCTCGCCTCTCAATTTTTTATAAAGAAAAAATACGGTATTGATAAATCCGGCTGGCGATATAAGCATGTCAGCAATACACACAAATGGATCGAAATCACTTTACTTATTTTGTTTGTGTTTTCACTCTCCTTTTTTCCAGTTGAATATTTGCTTCTTTTATTTTTTATTGTGATTGACTCAATACGAATTTTTATGGAGTGGCATTATAGACCTGAAGATAAACAGTATATGTACCACATTGTAGAGGTCTCCCTTATGTTTATGCTTTTGATTTATATTTGTACCCTATAGTTATTTAAATCCCCACAGCCGCTCCGTCTCCCCGAGGATCGGCTCCGCCTTGGAGAAAGCCTTCTTCATCAACTTTGATTGCAGCCGCTTGTCCCATCAGCGGATCATAGTCACCGACAACCTCCACGAGATGCCCGCTGTCTTTCAGTTTTTGGATTGTTTTGTCTGTGAATCTGCCCTCGACTCTGAGACCTTCGTATTCCTCTCCCCACGTTCTGCCCCATACCCAGCGCGGTTCGCTGATTGCCTGTTGTGGATGCATTTCGTAGTCCAGCATTCGGGTAATGATGGCCGTCTGGGTCTGCGGCTGGCCTTCGCCGCCTTGTGTGCCGTACAGAATTTTTGGCTTTCCGCCTTTACAGACCATAGCCGGCATCAGCGTATGGAAGGTGCGCTTTCTCGGTTCAAGCGTGTTGACATGATTTTCATCCAGTGAGAAAAATGATCCGCGGTTTTGCAGTAATATGCCTGTATCACCGGCAGTGACTGCCGAGCCAAATTCAAAGTACAGGCTTTGAATGAATGACACTGCGTTGCCATCCGCATCGATTACGGCCGCATATGCCGTATCACTTCCCACCGGCCTGCTTTCTGCCGGTTCTGCCAGATAGCCGATTTCTCCCGCCAATCGTTTCGCATAATTTTTATCTAAAAGCCTTTCAAGCGGAATGTCAGCAAACGCAGGGTCAGTCAAAAAGGCATTCCGATCTACAAAACTCTTTTTCAACGCCTCCACAAGCACATGATAATACTCAAATGAACCGTGCTCGATTTGTGTGAAATCATAGTTTTCCAAAATGTTCAGTGTTAATAAACCGGTAAATCCCTGAGAATTCGGCGGCGCCTGATACACACTGTATCCTCGATAATCACTTGATACAGGCGCTGCCCACTCACCCCGATGCGTTTTAAAATCATCGATTGTCATGTAACTGCCGTTATTTTGTAAATGTGAGACAATCCGCTGAGCGAGATCTCCTTCATAAAATGCGCTTCTTCCTTTTTCAGCAATCAAGTTCAGACTGTCTGCAAGCTCTTTTTGCACAAACCGCTCTCCCGGGACAGGTGCTTTGCCCCTTCTCGTGAAGATGTCAGCCGTGTAAGGCGTGGAAGCCAGCAATTCAATATTCTTTTCTGTGTGACGACACTGATCAGCTGATACAGGAAACCCATTTTGGGCATAATCGCGTGCGGGCTCCAATACATCTGCAAGAGACAGACGCCCGTACTCCTTCAGGACCGCATCCCAGCTATCAACCATTCCCGGCACGGTAATGGCACTGTCAATCCCCCGCAGCGGAATCGCGCTTTTTCCCTTATATACATCTCTCGTTACGTTTTTTCCTGAACGGCCGCTGCCATTGTAGACTTTTACTGCCTTTGTTTCCTGGTGAAAGGTCAGCCAAAAGGAATCCCCGCCAAGTCCGGTCATATGCGGGTACACAACCGCAAGACAAGCACTCACCGCAACAGCGGCGTCAAACGCGTTGCCTCCCTTATCCAGTATAAGGTTTCCGGCTTGAGAAGCGAGGTAATGCGGACTGACGACCATTTGCTTTGTACCGATGACAGATTTGTTCATCACAAGTCCCCTTTTTTAAGAAATTTTCTTCAGTATAGGGAGCCTGATTTTTCACATCTACTGATCCGGCAGAAAAACTGACGAACTTTCTTCATTTCGCAAATAATAATATATTTTCGCATTCAATTCGAAAACAAATGAAAAATTATTATTTCGATACGTAACTTTTATGATAAAATGATTGCTAAAAGGCTACGAAAGCAGGTGGAGCAATTGAGTCATGAATATCAAATCCCCAACCTTGTACTTGATGAGACTGATAAACAAATTCTCACGATTTTGCATGAAGAAGGCAGAATTTCTTATACGGATCTTGGCAAAAGAGTCGATTTGTCACGGGTCGCCGTGCAGGCCCGTATCAACCAATTAATTGAAGCCGGTGTTATTGAAAAATTCACCGCTGTCATCAATCCCGCTAAAATCGGCATTCATGTTTCCGTGTTTTTCAATGTCGAGGTAGAACCGCAATTTTTAGAAGAGGTCGCTCTTAAGCTTGAGGAAGAGCCTGCGGTCACCAGCCTTTATCACATGACAGGCCCGAGCAAGCTGCATATGCATGGGATCTTTGCCAACGATCAAGAAATGGAAGAATTCTTAACAAAACGGCTGTATCCATTGCGAGGCGTCGTCAGTGTTGATTGCCAGATGCTGATCAAACGATACAAAAGCCGTATGGGAATGAAGCTGTAAAGGAGAGAAACGAATGAAAAACCATCCTTATCGGGATATGACGGCCGCAATGGTTCGCACCGGCATATTAGGGTTCGGCGGCGGACCTTCCGTGATTCCGCTGATCCGCCATGAAGCGGTCAATAAATATAAATGGATTGACGATGATGAATTCGGAGAAATATTAGCAATCGCTAATGCGCTTCCCGGACCGATTGCCACCAAAATGGCTGCTTATCTGGGCTTTAAGCTAAAAGGCACATTAGGTGCAGTTGTGGCGACCCTCGCCCACATTCTGCCTACATGTCTTGCGATGGTGGGCTTGTTTGCGGCTGTAAATGTGTTAAGCCATTCAGCAATTGTTGCAGGTATGATCGGTGCCGTCACGCCGGTAATTGCGGTAATGCTCGGAATCATGGCGTACGAGTTTGGCCAAAAAGCGCTTAAAGGTTTCGGCTGGGTTACCGGCATCCTGTTTTTTATCATCGCTTTTATCGGCCTGCAAACTTTACAGATTAATCCCGGCCTGGTCATTATCATTTTCTTAGCGTACGGGGCGTTTCATTTTAAACTGAAAGACAAAATCACAAATAAACATTCAAAAGATAAAGGAATGTCAGCCTCATGATATCGATCTATTTATTTATGGCGTTTTTTATCGCAAACCTACTGGGATATGGCGGCGGACCAGCTTCTATCCCGCTAATGTTTGAAGAAGTCGTAAACAGATACAGCTGGCTCTCAAACGATCAATTCTCAAATATGCTCGCACTTGCGAACGCATTGCCGGGCCCGATCGCCACGAAAATCGCTGCGTATGTCGGCTACAGCGCAGGCGGGTGGCCCGGCTTCCTAATTGCCCTGATCGCAACCGTCGTACCGTCGGCGCTCGCATTGATCGTCCTGCTGCGCATCATCCAGCGCTTCCGCCAATCACCTGTCATCAAAGGCATGACGCTGTCCGTCCAGCCTGTCATAGCGGTCATGATGCTCATTCTTACCTGGCAAATCGGCGCAGACGGCATCAAAGCGATCGGCTGGATCCAATCGATTGTGATTGCGGGGATCTCCCTCCTTGCCATGACAAAATTCAAGATGCATCCGGCGTTCCTGATTATCGCGGCGTTTTTGTATGGCGGCCTTGTGATTCCTCATTTATAGAAACAAGCACCTGGACAGGTGCTTGTTTATTTTGGCCCAGAAATGCCGTTTGATATATGGTTCCTCGCATTCTCACAGAATGCCCTTATATAGGAGTCAATGAAAAAACTTGCAGCTCCCGGCCTGCAAGTTTTACACGTGATTTTTCTGATAAAACGTTCGCAAAACATGCGTCTCAAGGTCAGCCAGGCGGACAGGGATAGGCAGCCTGCTTTCTTGATTGATCAAGCTCATCGTGATCTGATAGCTGCTGTCTAAATCAATATAATTACCGCAAGACAAGAAAATAGGCTTCACGTCCCCCCGCGTTCGCAGCGCCCGGCCATATACCTCGCCGTCAATGAGAATATCGGTGTATGCACCGACTTCATTTTCAGGCATCACGAAATCATAGCCTTTGATTTTGAGATAGGTTTTCGCAATCCCAATTGTCGGCTTGCCCAGAAAAAAAGCCGCATGGGTGGCAACGCCCATATGATTGTAATGCAGATATCCGTTGCCATCAAACAAGAAGACATCCGGCTCCGTCTCCAGCTTTTTCGCCGCCTCGATAATCAAAGGCAGCTCGCGAAACGCAAGAAAACCGGAAACATACGGTACGCTGATTTTCCCCATACTATGCACTTTTTCAATGACTTCTTTTGTATCAGCGTCAATCACGATAATACTGCACACTCCGTATGGTTCTCCGTTCTGCTCCCAATAGGCGAGATCGACGCCTGCGCAGGTGTTGATGGAGTTGGGATGGATCGTGGGGGATAGGTTGATACGATTTTTAAGGTTAAATTGCACTTGTAAAAAGTCTTGTTCCTTTTTCATATCAAATTTATGCACATCAAATACCTTCATAACGATTGCTCACTCTCGACCTAAATTAATGTGAGTCTCTCTTCTCGATTCTAGTATTTCAAAATGAGGACTATCTGTATCTATCTCGTACTTATTTAATAGATTGCCTTCTTCATCCCAATTCTTTTCAGAAATTAGTATGGAATGCTCATACTGTTGCTCACTTTTTTTCCTGCCATTTTCAAACCAAATTATGCTTATACCGTGCAATTGCCCATATCGGTATTCTTTTTCACTTTTTTTATTCCCGTTTTCATAAAATTCACATGTTAAACCATGAGCCAGACCATTCTTATATTTAGTAAAATAGATGATTTGACCATTTGGATATAATTCGTAAGCCAGCCCTGTAAACGGCTGGCCATTTTCGTCTTCAGGATTATCTAAAATCTCATCACTTACCGAAGAGAACCATAAATCCTCAAAGTCCACTCCCTTTTCTTTTATACTCTTCATATCATATTCATTTTCCATACTTTAAAGCCTCCGGTATATAATTTGTATTTTGAGTTATATATTCACAATGTGGACATCTAGGCATCGGGACACCTTCTGGCATCTTTTTATTTATTTTCCTAGCACTTACTACATATACCATTAAATCTTTTAAATCCGCATCAGGTCTTTGAAGTAACGCTTCATTTAGAGCATTAACTTCGGCATGAGAACCCGCCCCTGACGTCTTTATATAACCTTCTTTAAGTTCTGTAGGCATATTTACAATTCTATCATGAATAAGTGGATGTAGTACCTTAGGTGGCTTCCCATCTATATTGTTTATTCCAAAATAATAATTGCCTGTTTTTTTGTCCAATACACCAGCTACCGCAGGGCCTCTTTGTTTTTTAGTTAGACCAGAAGATTTAATTCTACTAAGTTCGTTTAGTACTTCTGCCCTTAGATTTATTCGATGGTGAAGATCTTCTTTAGACAATACACCATGCTTATTTCTTAAATATTGAAGCCTAGTTTGTTTTTCTTCAGTAGTCTTAGCAATATTGCTAATAAGGCTTTCATTACTCACTTTATTGACATATGGAGCATTTTTTTGGTACAACCGATCAAAGTAGTGTGCCAATCCTGCTCCACCAATCATAGTAATAGCTTCGAGCGCCCCTTGCTTCCGCTTCTCCTCAGACACTTTGTTTCCAAACATATCCCGTCCTGTGACGGCTTCTGAGAATCCGTTTGACGCAACAAGGCCGTATGCACCCATTTCTGTCATTTTGAGAATGTCTAAGGATTTGCCTGTTTTGTAGGCGTCTAATGCGTGTTCAGCAGCGATAGCTGCTTTTCCGGTTTTGTAGATGGCTTTTCCGCCTTTGAAGGCCCGGCCTGCCCAGCCGACGACTGGTATGAATCCGGCAGCGGCCATAGCTCCTGCTGTCACACGCTCTGCGGTGGAGAGTTTTTCTCCGGTAACCGGATCAACGCCTTCGGTTGCTCTTTTATAATCATAATAGCCAGTGACTTCTCCAGTAAAGTTGCAAACTCCATCCCATGTTTTTTCGTACCACGGTTTGTTTGCTTCTTCCTCGGCTTTTTCCTGGAGCCGTCTTGCTTCTGCTTGCTGGGTTTTTGCATCGATATAGGTTGTTCCTTGATTTTCTACTTCAATGACGCTTTTGTAGACTTCATTGCTGTGGAAGGCTTTTTTGTCATAGTACATAGGAGAAGCGCTCTTCCCATTGCTGATGGCCTGCATGAGAACGGAATATTTGGTGAGCACTGCGTTGTCCAGAGATTCTAAATTTTGATATTCAGTTGTCAGGGATTCATCAAGCTTATCGACAGCTGTGATCGTGTCACGTCTGATTTTTTGGGCATCGCCCATCTTATCTGCATAGTCGTCAAGCGTATACATGTCGAGGTCAATAATATCGCTGATGCCTGACAAAATAGAATCGATTTCTTCTTTATGAGCGGAGACAATCTCTGAGGCTTTCAGGTCTCCATTGGGCAGCTCATGATCCAAAAAAGAAGTTTCCACATATGAATCATTCAGTTCTTGATCTTTAATATCTCCTGAAATGCCATTTAAAAACGCAATTTGAGCAGAGACAAGCGTCAGCCAGCTGTCTACGATTTCCGCCTGTCCCTGAAAAAAATCTTTAATATTGTCCGCGCCTTTTCCTTTAAAATTATCGCCTAAATCTGCAACTCCCTGAAACGCTTTTTTCAGCGTATTCAGCTGCTCCTCAAGCGTCTCATATTGCTTTTTTCTGCTCTTCGCTTCTTCGATTAAAGATTTAGATTCAAATACTTTGCTCATCGCACTGCCCTTTCTTTTCTATTTTACCGCTATCGCCTCGTCCTGCTCTTTGAGTGAATCTACATTATCCTTTGTATCCTCGATATTTTTCTGTACCGCTTTTTTGTAATCTCCGAGCATGGTTTTGATGTTCTCCTCACGCTCATGGTATTTTTTCGTATAATCGAGGCTGTTTTTTCCGTTGGATCCTGCGGCGCCGATTGATACGTCAGCAAGCGCATCTTTGACAGAATCTAATGTTTTGATGACTGTGTCGTACTTCAGCTTAATTTCTGACATAAAAAAAGATCACCACCATTTTAGTTTACTAATTGTATTTCCGACTTCTTCCGCGAACTCTTCTCCCTTTTTAAGAAGATCTGCTGCACCATTTGCTATGAACAATTCCGATGCATATTTAGCTTTATCCCATTCAAGATCAAAAATTTTCCCGTTAATCGAAGCCATATACTCGTTATATTTATCATTCACAATCTTAGATGCTTCCGATTTCGCCTCTTCTCTTCCCTTGTCGAAATCATCGGCTTTTGTTCCCGTCCAGTGCTGGCCCAATTCAGGTTTCACAATTTCTTTGATTTCAGTGATTGCCTCTTCTTGCAGTGTGTCTATGTCCTTTTTTGCTTTTTTCAGTTTTTCGATCTTGTCTTCCACGTCGGAAATTTTTCCGTTGAGCGAACTTTTGATATCCGCCAGCATACTTTCATAACCCATCTGAATCACCTCTTAATACTCAAAAAGTCGTATGGAGGGGCTGATGAAGATAGACTTTTCCATACTTTATTTCCATATATTATATTTTAAAATAGCCAGAAGGCGGCTTAAATAGGGTAAATGGCTTAATTTAGGCATATAACGCTCTTGAAATGTAGGTATTTGATCTTGTTTTTGTTCGTTATACAGCTAATAAAAGCGTTTTATAAAATGAAATCACCTAATGTCATAGTTATAAAGGCACTTGAAAGAGGCAGATGTTGTTGATCTGCCTCTGTTCATGTTTATGTTCTTCATCAGTTCGGCCACGTCTGATTTTGTCATTTGGCTTATATTATTTCCGTTGCTGATCCTATTGGCATCAGGTGTGACCCTTTGGATCAAAAGCTTGTATTAGCTGCAGTCCCAGTTGTACAGAACGTTTGAAAAGTCTTTTTTCCTTAGATCTTCAGGTGTGATGAAAAAATTGGCGATGCCGACGTCTCCCCACATTGAATCGATATCATCGTCTGAATCAATTTGTAAAAGCATGATGGTGTGTTCTTTATATGCGTATTCCCGGGGATCATGCTGGGTAAAAGAAGCGTATCCGCCAATTTTATGGCCAAATCCGTTTTCAGCCAGTTCATTATAAATGTCTTCTTCATCCTCGCCGAACTGACCAAAGAACTCCATTGTTTCCATGCCTGTATACTGCTCAAATTGAAAATCTGTAGGCAGCACCCATTCCGAAGATTTCACAGGCTCGACTGCCGCTTCTGATAAAATCGGAAAATCACATTCGCCTGTGCCAATAAATGAAAAATCAGAAACAAGGTCGTCTTCGTTTTCTATGATATTTTCAAAATAGATCACTCTAAAATTCTTTTGTTCACATCGATCGTCAAAATTCAATCCATAGACGTCATCATGAACAGAAATGTAGAACTGCAGGATACCTGAAGAAGGGTAGCCGTCAAGCTGGGGAATGTGCGAGAAATTAATCTGTGCCAGAAGCTTCATTGGCTGTCCATTTTCATCAGTCGGGTATGTTTCATGCTTGGGGAAATAGGGATCACCGGCAATTTTGCTGTCATATCGTCCTGTTTTCCCTTTTCTCACATTCAGTTTCACGTATTCTTTCGCTGATTTCTCCAGCAAGTCGCGGTACGGTCTCATTTTTTCGGGTAGATGATTCATCAGATTCTCTCCTTTTCCGGCATCTCCAATTATTTTTGGAAGGTTTTATTTTCTGGTTTTCTTCTAATGTTTTTCAAACGAATGTTTAAAGAAGCCCTACTTCTGCATAATTTTCCAAACAATAGTTAAATAGTAGCAAATGTATTCAGCACCCCGCAATAGATGAAAAAAAGACTGGTGCGCAACCAGCCTTTCTTTTTCAACTATTGAATTGCACCTGACGGAACAACCGCCTTCCGTCCGACAGAATAATACTCCACTCCTGAAGCCAAAGCCTCATCCAATGTGTAGCAGTTTCTGCCGTCAAATATGAGCGGCGTTTCCATCAAATCCTGATAAGCCGCTAACGGAAATTGTTTAATGTCAGCCCAGTCGGTTAAAATCATGACGGCGTCAGAACCTTTGACAGCTTCCTCGATCGTCTCTTTATATTCAACAGCTTGCGGGAGAACATGCTTTGCATGGCTAACTGCAATGGGATCGTAGGCTCTAATACGGGCGTCGAGCGCAGCGAGACGGTCTGCAATAACAATTGACGGCGCTTCTCTCATATCGTCGGTATTCGGTTTAAATGACAGGCCTAAAAGGGCAATCGTTTTTCCCGTCACCCCGCCGAGCCTGTTCAGCGCTTTATCAACCAGCATCGCCTGCTGATTGTTGTTGACTTTGATAACCGATTTCAGCAGTTCAAAATCATGCTCGACATTGCCGGCAATTTGCACGAGGGCGTTTGTGTCCTTTGGAAAACAAGAGCCGCCGTAGCCTATGCCCGCTTTCAAAAACTGGCTCCCGATCCGCTTATCCTGTCCCATCCCGTACGCGACTGCTTCAATATCGGCGCCGACCTTTTCACATATATTCGAAATTTCGTTTATAAAACTGATCTTAGTGGCCAGAAAAGCATTTGAGGCATATTTGATCATCTCGGCGCTTCTGATATCCGTTTGGTATATCGGGATTTGAAACGGACGGAAAAGCTCCTCCAGCGTATTTGCTGTTTTCTCATCGGCCGTCCCGATCACGATCCTGTCACCATGAAAGGTATCATAGATCGCCGACCCCTCACGCAAAAATTCCGGATTGGATGCGACCGAAATACTGACAGGCTCCGCTAGATGTTCAGTGATCAGTCCATTAATCAAATCGTTTGTCCCAACGGGCACTGTGCTTTTCGTTACCACGACTGTATCTCGTTTGACATGCTTTGCGATGCGTTTGGCCGCATCTGTAATTTGCTCCAGATTGGCGTGCCCGTCGCTTTTCTGCGGTGTGCCGACCGCTATAAAAATGATGTCTGCCTGTGCCAAGCCTTTCTCATAGCTCGTTTCAAAGTTCAGCCGTCCATCAGCTGTATTTTTTCTCATCAGCTCTTCAAGACCTGGTTCAAATATGGGGGAAATGCCCTTTCTCATTTCATCAATCTTGTGAGCGTCAATATCAATGCAGGTTACATGATGTCCAATCTCAGAAAGAGAAACACCTGTCACAAGACCGACATAGCCTGTTCCGATGACTGTTATATTCATTGTTTCCCTCCAACAGTTAAATTGCTGCTTTGCAGCTTCCGTAATATCGTATGAGAACATCCTATCATGAATGCGAATGATCTCCCGCATAGCCTGTCGGGTACAGCCTGTACAGATTTCTGAAATGTGATTCAACCATACAATACACTATTATATCGCTCTCAAAAAGAAAGTGGTGAAATGAGAATCGGCTGTTAAAAAAGACCAAACAATTTTCTTCTTTTGACCGGTTGCGGAGGCTGTCTGAAGATGGTCTGATTCCGCAGAAGAAGCTCTGCATTTTCCGTCAGCATATAAGGAAGTTCCGAGCCGAATTCTTTCTCTAGAACATAAAGAGCCTCTTGAGTGTGAAAATTTCTCGTTTTCACATTATGGGCATCTGAGGCTACGAAATGGATCAAATTGGCTTCAACCAGCCGGAGAGAAAATGCTTTCAGCTGCTTGCCGAAGGTCCCCGCAAGACTTCCTGAAGTAATCTGAGATGCTGCTCCTTTTTCCACAAGATGATACAGCAAAGACGGGTTTTCGCGAATTTCCCTGTTGCGTTCAGGATGGGCGATAACCGGAATATATCCTTTCAGCTGCAAATCATAAAAAAGCTGCTCCGCATATCGGGGAACGTGATCAAACGGAAACTCAATCAAGATGTGTTTTGTATCATTCAGCGAAAGCAGCTGCTGTTTGGCAAGGTCTTGTTCCACCTCGCCGTAGATTCTGATTTCCTGTCCCGGAAGCACATGTAAAGGAATGTCTTCTTTGATTAAACGTTTGTTTAACTGATTTGCTGCTTCTCTGACTGCGGCTGGCTCGTTTTTATACACACCGTTGTTATGATGAGGTGTCGCAATGATCGTCCGGATTCCCTGACGAACAGCGGCTCTTGCCATTTCTATGCTGTCGGCCGAATCACCTGCCCCGTCATCCAATGCGGGAAGAATGTGACAGTGAATATCGATCATGTCCTAGCCCCCTTTTTTCGCAAAAATAAATAACGGGCACGATGCACGTTATTTATTTTGCATGAAATTGTCCTTGTTTCCGTAATATCCGTATTCAGAGTGCTTCGAAAGCTTTTTGCCGTTCATAATCGCCCCAAGGAGCTTGCTTTTGCACGTTTCAAGCGCCTCTTTCGCTTTTGCGGCTTGTTCTTTTTCTGTTTTCCCACTTGAAATAACCAGAACAGAACCGTCTGCCACGTTGCCTAAAATCTGTGCATCTGCTACGGCAAGAATAGGCGGCGTATCAAAAATGACCATATCATATGCCGCACACGCTTCGTATGCAAGCTCCTTCATCCACTTCGAGGAGAGAAGCTCGGCCGGGTTTGGCGGGATCGGGCCGCTCGTCAGCACGTCAAGATGTTTTTCATTCGATGCTTGTACAGCCTGCTCCATAGAGCTTTTCTTTAATAAAACAGATGTTAAGCCAACCGTATTTTCAAGAAAAAAGGCCGTATGTACTGTTGGTTTTCGCAAATCAGCATCAATCAGGAGCACTTTTTTTCCCTGTTGGGCGAATACGACAGCCAGATTGGCGGCCGTTGTTGATTTTCCTTCCCCCGGACAAGCCGATGTAATCATGACTGATTTCATTTGCCGGTCCACTGAAGCAAATTCTATATTCGTGCGAATTGTCCGATATTGTTCAGAGTTCAAGGATTTCGGCTCTGTCATTGCAATGACATTTCTCCGCATCCGCGAGTCTCTGCTTTTTCTAAGTGCCAAAATGTCCACTCCCCGTTTTTTCAGATTGGAAACCCTGTAAGGTCTTTGCTGTTTTCTGCTCATTCGCAATGGTGGAAACTGTCCCTAAAACAGGTATGTCCAGCAAGGATTCGAGCTGCTCTTCCGATTTGATCGTATTATCCAAATGCTCAAGCAGGAAGGCCAGTCCGATGCTTCCCGCCAATCCGGCCGCAAACGCGATGGCAATGTTTAGAAGCGGCTTTGGCGATACAGGGGACGGATGTTCTGAAACCTCGGCTTTTGACAGAATGCTGACATTGTCAACATTCATAATGGATGTGATTTTGTCTTGAAAAACAGATGCTATAGTATTGGCAATATGAGCCGCGGTTTCCGCGTTTTCATCCCTGACTGATATGTTGACCACTTGGGAGTCCTGTTCGCTGGATACGGTAATTTTGTCATTCAGTTCTTGGGATGTCATCGACAGGCCCATTTCTTTAATGACTTCATCTAAGATGGCAGGGCTCTTAATGATGACATTGTACGTATTGATTAACTGAAGATTGGTTTGGACATCGTTAAATTGGACTTCTTTTCGTTCATTTTTCGATTGGTTGACCAGAATCTGAGTTGAATTTTCATAGATGGGTGTAAGTGCGAAGAAACTAATGAGTCCGCCGGCAGCAGTGGCAGCCGCGGTTACAATCATAATCAAAAGTATGCGTTTTGTTAACGTTGATAATATCTCTTTTAAGCTTGTAGATTCTCCCATGATACCTCCAAATCTCTTATAACATCCTTTTCCATCTACGATTATACAACGTTGAAACCGCATTTCTCCAGCTTTTCACGTGACATAATTCGACATTTTTTTACAATGCGTTATGTTAGTACTTTTTATGTAAGCGCTGTATTTACTGTGTTGACAGTGCTGTCTCATTTTCTCTTATTCGTGCAGTCACATCATCTCGCATAAAAAAATCCCGCTAAAGGCGTGCGGGATTTTTATGTTGCATATCCATTTTTAATATGAGAAATCAAATTTTCAAGCATTTCCTTCGTCGTCATCTCAGATGACTGCTCACCAATTTCATGTGCATGCATCAAAATTTTCAGAAATTCTTCTTGATTCAATTTCTTTTCACTCATCTTTTTATTCCTTTCAGCTTCCATTAAGTTGAAAACACGATTATTATATGATGCTGGTTATCAATTTGCAATCTCTAATACATCATTCGACACATCCCATTTTTTATGTCCTTTTTTAGGAAAAACTTTTTAAGGCCGATGTGTTGCGATATAATAGAGAAATTGGATCTTTTTATTACGTGACTCGGTTAGGAGCGATAATCATGCTTCAGAATATGATTTCCAAAGACGATGTGCTGGCATCTGCTGAACAGTTAAAAGAACTTCTTCCTTACAATGAGGAAAATGTTCAGCTGATCAAAAAAGCCCTTATTTTATATCGGCAGGATTCAGTCTATCGTTTACAAGCAGTGAGTCCGACGGAAGTTACGGCTTACGTGCAGGATGTTGTGCCTGTGCGGGTCACATTGAACTTGTTTGTCATAGTCAAAAGCGGCTGTTCATGTCCGTCCGGAAGAATCTGCCGCCATATGCTGGCTGTGTTTTTATATGTATATGCAATGTTCGAGCGAGTGGGTACTTTTACAGAGTATTGGCTCGAGAGGGAAAAGCTTGAGGAAAGCAAAGAGCTCGTCCGCCGCCAGTTTCAGGAAAAGGTGCTGCCTAATGAAGAATCGCTTTCAAGCTGGCTTGCTTTTTTTGATTCAGAGTTTTCTCTCTGGCAGGCACGTACGCCAGAAGGCAGCCAAAACATGCAGGGCCTCTATTACGGCTACCTGTCCGCATTAAAAAAACATGCGCCGAACAAGCCGGAGCTGAAAAGCCTGTACCAGATTCATTCCGCGATTGCGGTTTGGCTTCGCATGTTCACATTGATTGAAGCGGGCAAGCTGAACCCCGAACAAGATTTTTATTCCCTCAATCCGTACGTTGAACAGCTGATGGATACAATCTACAGCTCTATTGATAAATTAAAAACGTACGCGCTGTCTTTTGCGCTTGATCCGTTTTTGGATAAAACACCGGATGTTATCCGGCATTTGCTGTTGAAAGAAGAAATTTTCCAATATGAACGCATCCGCGTCTTCGGTGAAATTTGGAGTGCGCTGCTGTCGCGGCCAAAATGGGTGGCACGCGAACAGGAGATATTGAAAAAAGAAGCAGGACGGCGTTTTTCTCCCGAATTGCAATTCGGGCGCCTGCATTTAGAATTCCTGCAAAAGAATGATGACGTTATTTTTGCGGAAGCGGATCAATTCCCGCCAGAAGCGCTCCCTTATACATTCCAATGGCTGAGTGAAATGACTGCCAAGAAGGACTGGAAACGGCTTAAAATATGGTACCAGCAAATTGAACCAATTGCGATGGGTTATACGAAGCTGGATAAGCCGTTTAAAGAGATTCGCGATGTGATCGGCGAGCTGTTCCTTCTGTTGAATGCCTATGTGAAGCAAACCAATGATCAAGCGCTGTTTGAACGCTTTGCCGCGGGCTGTCTGCCGTATACGTTCACAGAATACAGCCATCATTTATATGAAAAAAAACGCTATGCCGAGTGGATTGAAATTCATAGCCTTGTCGGCTTTTCCATCAATGAAATGGATAAAATGATGCTCAAGGAAATTGCAGCGAGCGACCCTGAGGCGCTTATACCGGCTTACCATAGAGAAGTGGCTTTTTTCATTGATCAGAAGAACCGCAGCTCGTACAAGGAAGCCGCCCGGTATTTGAAAAAATTGCGCACCCTGTACAAAAAAGCGAAAAAGCAGAAGGTGTGGGAGCGGTATATTCAGCTGCTGAGCTCGCATTACAAGCGCCTGCGTGCGCTTCAAGAAGAACTGCAGAAAGGAAAGTTGATTGATGGCGAGTCTTAAAGAAATTCTCATCCACGTCGAACAAATGGAAGATGGGTCATTTACGCTCTCAGCCTTTGATGAGAATGAGCAGCCTCTTCCCTACAACCATATGAAAAAGCATTTGTTCCAATGGCATGAATCCTCATTTTACGGAACCTTTCTAGAGGATGTCAGCTTCATCGGGACGACTGCTGTCCTGCTATCTCCATGGATGACTGTAGAGCTTCTCGGCAAAAACTCGTTCAACTCATTCAGCTCCGTGCAGCTTACAGAAGAAACGGAGCCGCTGATCGAGGCGGCATCGACCATCTATGAATTTATCGCGGACGGCGATTTTATGCCTGACTATGACGCATGGACAAACGGTGTTTTTCGCTGGAAGGACCGCGATAATATACTGGAGGGCTTTACTGCGGAATGGTTTTCCGCTGCCGTACAGGATTACATCCAGTACGACGATGACCTGCGGGAGAAATGGGAACATATCAAGGAGAAATCGCCTGCGGTTACGACATTCCGCGGCCATTTTCTTGATGAAGAGGATTTTCTGGAAGGCATTGGCTGGATTGACGACCAATCTCCATTTACTGTCGGCTTGCGCTTAAATGAACCGGACTTTGACGGAGACGAATGGAAGATCGAGATGTTTTTACGCGATAAAAAGAGCGGTGCTGTAGAATTCTTTGACGGACTGAAGAGCCTCAAAAAATCGTGGCAGGCGTACAGCGATAAAATCGCGCGTGAGCAGGACCGCTTTCACAGAACGGTTCCGTGGCTGTCGTTTGATTCCGGGACAACGCTGATCTCGGAGGAAGAAGCCTGGATCTTCCTGTCAGAAGCAAGTGAGGCGCTTGTCGATATGGGGGTAGAAATCCTCCTGCCGTCCTGGTGGCAGATTGTCAGAGACAGCAACATGATGCTGAAAGCAAAGGTGTCGTCCTCCCCGCGCGGCGAGTCATTTGTCGGCATGAATGCACTGCTTGATTTTAACTGGCGGTTTGCGACAAATGGAATTGAACTGACTGAGGCTGAATTTAATGAGCTTGTCGCCAGCAACAGGCGCCTTGTTAATATCCGCGGGCAATGGGTTAAAATCGATCCGCAGTTTATCAAACAGATGAAACGCCTGATGGAAAAAGCAGAATCAGAGGGACTCCACATGTCTGATATTCTGGCGCGTGAGCTAATGGATCAGCAGGATGGCGGACTTGAGGATTCGGATCTGATTGATACATCCGCTTTCGCCGGCATTCAGTTTGATCTGTCTAAACAGCTCAGGTCACTGATTCGAAAGCTCACTGCCGCGGAAAACCTGCCGGAGCACGAAGTCAGTCCTTCTTTCAAAGGAACGCTCCGCCCTTATCAGAAATACGGCATGAACTGGCTGCTGTTTCTGCGGGAAAGCGGTTTTGGCGCCTGTCTGGCTGACGATATGGGGCTTGGGAAAACGATTCAAATGATCGCCTATTTCCTTCACGTGAAGGAAATAGGCCGGCAAAAAACGCCTCATTTGATTATTGCGCCGACATCCGTACTTGGCAACTGGCAGCGGGAGCTTCAAACCTTTGCCCCTGATCTGTCTGTCGCGCTCCATTATGGGCCGCGCCGGCCAAAGGGTGATGATTTCGCAGCGCATTATGAAAACGCAGACGTGGTGCTCACTTCATATGGACTGTCACATGCCGATACTGAAGAGCTTTCTTCTGTGACATGGAACACGATCTGCCTTGATGAAGCGCAAAATATTAAAAACGCGCATACGAAGCAGTCACGCGCAATCAGGAAGCTGAAGGGTCTTCACCATATCGCGCTGAGCGGCACGCCGATGGAAAACCGACTGACTGAGCTGTGGTCTATTTTTGACTTCATGAATAAAGGCTACCTCGGCAGTTTGACCGGCTTCCATAAACGCTATGTGCTGCCGATCGAAAAAGACCGGGACGAAAAGAGAATCGGACAGCTTCAGCAATTAATCCGGCCATTCCTTCTCCGCCGGACGAAACGGGATGAAGAGGTCGCGCTTAATCTTCCTGAGAAGCTGGAAGAAAAAGAATTTATCCCGCTGTCAGCCGAGCAGGCATCCCTTTATGAGCAGCTCGTCAAAGACACTTTTGACCATATGACATCCCTGACCGGCATGCAGCGAAAAGCACTGATCCTCAGCATGCTTGGACGGCTTAAGCAAATATGCGATCATCCCGCGCTTTATTTAAAGGAAGAGCAAACCGAGCTGCTGGCCGGCAGATCAGTCAAGCTCGAAAAATTGCTGGAACTGATGACAGCGATCCGCGCCCAAAACGAAAGCTGCCTGATTTTCACGCAATACATTCAGATGGGGAACATGATGAAGCGGCTGCTTGAAAAAACGTTCGGGGAACCTGTGCAATTTTTAAATGGGAGTCTCTCCAAGCAAGAGCGGGATACACTCGTTGAGAAATTTCAAAGGAAAGAATATCCGACACTGATTCTTTCACTCAAAGCTGGAGGCACCGGACTTAATTTGACCGCCGCCAATCACGTCATCCATTATGACAGATGGTGGAACCCGGCGGTTGAAAATCAAGCGACTGACCGTGCATACCGCATAGGCCAGGAGCGCTTTGTCCACGTTCATAAAATGATTACGACAGGAACAATCGAAGAAAAAATTGATGTCATGCTTGAATCCAAGCAAACCCTGAACGATCAAATTATCCAAAGTGAAAACTGGATTACCGAGCTTTCCACACAGGAGCTCGAAGAACTGTTTACATTAAGCGCAACAGCGCAATAATCATGACTAAAAAAGCTGGCTCTGAAAGAGCCAGCTTTTTTCCGTTCATAGCCGTCACGCCGAATTTCCAAAAAATCCGTTACGCCGGTTATATCAACAGGATGCGCTTTTGGAGCAGCACATATACCTACAGCAAATGTTTCATCATATGTGCGACACCGTGTTCGTCATTGGTTAAGGTGACAGCATCGGCTATCGATTTGATGTCTTCCCGGGCATTGCCCATCGCTACACCTTTTCCCGCAGCCTCCAGCATCGATTTGTCATTTAAACTGTCACCTACAGCCGCGGTTTCCTCGAGCGGAATATTTAGCTGTTCCGCAAGCCTCTTCAGCGCCTGCCCCTTGGAAGCTTTTCGGGAAGAAAGCTCAAAGTTGTGCTCAGCCGAACTGACAAGCGTCAAATCTTCGGCATGCTCATATCTTTTCCAGCCTGCCTCAAGCTTTTCTTTGAAGAAAGAAAAGCCGAGAATATTATAAAAATCGATTGGCTCATCGGCTTCAAACAGCTCTTGAAAGGAGTTAATGTAAGCAAAGCCCGATTGGCTGTATTGCACCTCGGCCGCCTGCTTAAGGACAGAAAGATCCGCTTCCGGATTTGCGCTTCTGAATCTGTCCAGCTCAACATCAAGAAGTTCTCTGCCGCTTTGCGGCGTATAAATCGCTGAACCTGTGAATACCTCATAATAATAGTTTTCCGACTCAAGCCATGAGAGAATGTCATACGCCCGTTTCGTATCAATCGTTTCGTGATGATAAAGCCTGCCGTCGGGATCGTGAATGACGGCGCCGTTTGCACTGATGACCCATGTTTTGATCCCCAGCGGTTCAAAGATTGACATGACGTCAAAATGAGCGCGCCCAGTTGACACCACCACTTCAATGCCGTCCAGCTGCGCCTGCCGCAGTGCGTTTTCATTTTCCAAGCTTACCTGATGCTTGCTGTTGAGTAAGGTTCCATCTAAGTCAATCGCAATTAATTTCACGTTTGTCAGTCCTTTCCTTCATCCTGCTCTGTCACGAGAAGCTCAACGCCGTTTCGGTCAAGCAAGTCACAAAATGCCTGATTCGGCAGCCTGTCTGTAATCAAAAGGTCGATTTCATTCAGCTCCGCATACTGATAAAAACTGGTGCTGCCCAGCTTCGAATGATCTGCAAGCGCGATGACCTGCTTTGCCTGCTGTATCATTTTCCGCTTCACCATGCCATCCTCTTCATGCGCAATTGTAATGCCATGTTCGGAAATACCGACCACACCAATCAGCGCTTTATCAACATGGTAGCTTGAGAGCTTTTCAATCACAGAGGACCCGTACAGAAAGCGGTGCTCCTTTTCCAGCTTGCCTCCCAGCAGATAAATTTCAATTCCCTCTTTATCGGACAGCACATCCGCAAGATTAATCGAATTGGTGATTACCGTACAATCAACCGCATTCAAATGCTTTGCACATGCCTGAACAGTTGTAGAGGCGTCTAAAATCACCCGGTCACCATCATGAATAAGCGATGCTGCAAGCCTGCCGATCTTATTTTTTTCCTCAGACACTGTTTTCAGGCGGCCGGAATAGCTTTGAATTTTCTGATGCACAGTCGGCAAAATGGCGCCGCCTCTTGTGCGGATGATGGCATTCTGTTCCTCAAGTTTCACAAGATCTCGTCGTGCTGTATCCCTTGATACTTGCAGGAGCGTACAGATCTGCTCCGTTGTAATTCGGTTATGCTGTTTTAAAAAATCCAAAATCGCTACTAATCTTTCTTCTTGGTACACGCCCTCATTCCTTTTCTCAGCAATCATTTATAAGTAATTATAAGTTTCCATTTAATTTTATTCAATATTAATAAGTGATTTTAAGTAAAAATGCGTCGAGAGAACCAATTTTTCCTAAGTGGACAAAAAGAAAGAACCAGTCTGGTCGACTGGTCAATTTTGAGGGGATGATGCGGAGATCCGGATAATAGTGAATGGATAGATAACGGGAGGAGCAGGGGGTGTCAATCAGCAGCTTTTTCCCGGGGTTTAGGGTCCATAAAACGAACAGTGTCAGCCAACACTTCTGTTACATACACGTTAACGCCTTCCGCGTTTTCATAGCTTCTTGTCTGAATCCGTCCGCTTACGCCGACGAGAGAACCTTTTTGGCAATACAACGCCGTGTTTTCAGCTGTTTTTCTCCAAAGTGTGCAATTGACGTAATCAGCTTCGATTTCACCTGAAGCATTCTTGAAGCTGCGGTTCACCGCGAGCGTAACATGTGCAACTGCCGCACCGGCGGAAGTGTAGCGAAGATCAGGATCTTTTGTAAGACGTCCGACAAGCATGACCTGATTGAACATGCGATTCCTCCTCTCCTTGCGGTTGTATGTATTGTAAATGATGCAACAAGAAAAGAAAAACGCTTAAAAATGGCTTTCAGCCTCTGTTTTTATCTTTCGTTTTCATTTTTCCTTCAGCTAAAAACATCTTTTGCTTTTTTCCTTTGAAGAAATATGTACTTTTTAAAAAACGGAAAAAGATTTGCTTTGTCAGCCAGTTTTGCGTATTCATGCGCACATAGGAAGAGCCATCCCACGCAAACCACTGAAAGCTCAATTTTTTTTCCGGCATTGACAGCTTGATTTTATACTGCTCCATGCCATCTTGTGTTTCGTATAAAAAACTTATTCTTCCTTTTTTGTTCAGATGAACCTCAAACACTTCTTTACGGCTTAACATATATGTTACTTCCTTTTGAATCAAATGACTTTCAGAAGGAACGCCGTCAATATAAATTTCTTTTAAACGAAATTGATTCATACCACATCTCTCCGTAATCCATAGTCAGTTACAGTATAATGAAAAAATAGAAATTATTAAATGTTTCGCTCATACAAAATTCTTTAGCCCCAACATTGCAGGATTTTTTCCTCGAAAACGTTTATGTTATAATGGAAGGCAAGAAAACTTTGGAAGTAATCGGGGTGAGAAGAAATGAAAACCTTTAAACTGGTTGACCTGAATGTGGAACGAGTGGACAAGGAAGAACAATCAATTGAACAGTTTCCCCTTATTGACGGACTGATTATAAATAAAGAAGACGGTGAAAATCACTGGCTGATTGAGGCGCTTGTACAGAAAGAACATCTGTCTTTTTTTGAACAGCTTCAAAACAGCCAATCTGAAGCCAAAGTATTTGTAACGATCACGAAAAAAAGCAATCGCCCCGCCCAGCTGACAGCAGCAGTGAAAAATATCGTCAAGCTGGAAGAAAGCATTCAGGTTTTACTCTACGGACAAATGGTCACAAGAAAACAGCAGGGCACTGAAACCATTCTCGAGTCCCTTGTAAAAGAGGGCTATACAGGAACAAAACTCATTGAGGCATTTAAACAAAAGTTATAAATATGAGGGGGCATGGTTCCCCAAAACAGACACAGAACCGAAGAGCATCACAATAGACATTTAGAATAGATATGTTCTGCATGAAAAAAAGCTGCCGTTTTGAACGGCAGCTTTTCTTTTCCATATTTAATTTGTATGGCCAAAAGAATCAACCAATTCCCCTTTCACAACAAGGCGCCCTTCAGTTTTGACAGCCTTGTCACATGTGATTAACGTAATCTCCTTTTTGTTTGTCTCCTCAACTACATCTGCATCCATTTCCGATATGATGTCTTTAGATGTTACAGAATAGATATAATCCTTTTTAAAATCCGTGATGACAATTTGTGCACCTGTTTTTATGTTTTCCAGAGGTCCGAACAGGAGATTCTTTTGCTTCAAATGATGGCCCGCCAACGGATAATTTCCCTCGCCCATTTTTTGATCCGGGCGCATTGTTGCCGCCCCTATCAAAAGATTTTCATTGGTTGTGCCTTTTACGATCGGAAGCTCCAGATCAACACTTTTAATTGTTATCCGCCCGATAACCGCTTTTTGATCGTGATCAAAGCCGGCCTTTACAGCATCCATCAACTCAGGCGGCTCGATTGAATCAAATTCATATTCCGCTTCTCTCTCATTATTTTTTTTCAGCTGCTCCACAGTTAAGGCCGATTCACTCTGGCTTTTGCTAAGATAAGCTATAATTCCACCTTTGATATAAGGAGAAGAGATCAGCAGCAGTCCGAAAAGGATGAACACCGTAATGATCATTTTCTTGTACATGCAAAAAACCCTTTCTTATGCATCCTTCTAAAAACGCTCCGTGTCACTTTCACTTTTCAAAAAAGCACCTGATCGATTCTTCGATGATCAGGTGCCTTCAACTTTATCCTTTTCTTTGTTTCTTTCTTGAGGCAACAGCTAAGCCTCCGCCTGCCATAAGCAGCAGGATACCGATCATTGCTGTCAGCATGCTGTCTGTATCTCCGGTTTTTGGAAGGGTTTTGTCTGTGTTCGACTGACCATCCGAGCTGCCATCTGTACCATTGGTATTCGGATGATCTCCATCATCTTTTCCATTTCCACCCGGTGCAGGTTTATCAGGATGATCATGTTTATCAGGCGCTGGTGTTTTCACTTTTTGATTAGAAACTACGATCTCAACAGCTTTTGACTGTCCTTTTTCAATTGTGAATTCAATCGGTGTTTCGTCAAGTTTATAACCTTCGGGAGCCTTCGTTTCAATCAATTGGTAGCTTCCCGGCGCAAGGCCTTTTACAGTGAACTGCCCATTTTGATCTGTTTTCCAGAGTTCAGAAAGCTCTTTTCCATACCCGTCAGTTTTTACAGGCTTGCCGCTTTCGTCCAATAACTTGAATTCAGCGCCCTCCAAAACGGTATTTTTATCGTCTTGATCCACTTTTTTCACATTTACGTCACCTGGTGCCAATATGTTTTCCGCGGTGATTTCGACTGTTTTCGTGTCTGTGTTTGTGATCTTGAACGATATAGGAGTTTGGTCCAACTCATAATCTTTAGGCGCTTTTGTTTCAACAAACTGATATTCGCCAGCTTTAAGGCCGTGCACCGTGATTTGTCCTTTGTCATCGGTAACCAAACCGGACTTCAGCACTTTGCCGTTGGCATCTGTCAAATTGAACTCCGCACCTTGCAGAACTTTATGCTGATCATGCTGATCCACTTTGGTGAGGACAACAAGGTTCTTCGTATTAACCGCTGTTGCTTTCACTTGCTCAGGTTTGCCGCCATATTCTGCTTTAATGGTGAATGACACTGGCTTTTCGGATAAAAGATATCCATCTGGCGCCTGTTTTTCGATAAATTGATAGCTTCCCGGCGCTAACCCGTCAACTTCAATTTTGCCGCCTTCTTTTGAGACTAGATCGTCTCTCACTGTTTTCCCATTGCTGTCCGTGATTTTGAATACCGCGCCTGCCAAGCCATTTCCATCTTGATCTTCCTTCATCAGCTGAACCGATCCTTGATAGTTCACGGCGATCCCGGCATCTGCGGCTTCAGGCTTTCCTGCTGCAGATTCTGAGATGGTAAACTCTATTTTCTCCGTGTTCAGCACATAACCGGCTGGCGCTTTCGTTTCAACAAAGGCGTAACGTCCCGGCGCAAGGCCCGAAGCCTTTACTTTTCCATCTTTATCGGAAGTCAGCTCTTCTTGAACCGTATTTCCTTCCTCGTCGACAATGTTGAAAACTGCACCTTCAAGCTTCTTGCCTTCAGCATTTTCCTTCGTCAACTCAACGGAGCCTTTATGGTTAGTAGCGATCCCGGCATCTGTAGCTTCAGGCTTTCCTTCAGAGGAATCAGAGATCTCAAACTCAATTTTCTCTGTATTCAGCACATAGCCCGCTGGCGCTTTTGTTTCAACAAAAGCGTAGTGTCCCGGTGCAAGGCCTGAAGCTGCGACTTTCCCATTTTTATCTGAGGTCAGTCCTTCTTGAACCGTATTACCTTCCTTGTCGATAATCTTAAAGACGGCTCCTTCAAGCTTCTGGCCATCGGCATCTTCCTTCGTCAGCTCAACAGAGCCTTTATCGTTAACGGCGATTCCGGCATCTGCGGCTTCAGGCTTTCCTGCTGCAGATTCTGAGATGGTAAATTCTTTTTTCTTTGTATTCAGCACATAGCCGGCTGGCGCTTTTATTTCCACAAAGGCGTAGCGTCCCGGCGCAAGACCCGAAGCCTCGATTTTACCGTCTTTATCTGAAGTCAGCTTCTCTTGAACGACCTTTCCATCTTGATCGACAATGTTGAATACTGCGCCTTCAAGTTTCTGGCCTTCAGCATTCTCCTTCGTCAGTGAGACTTTTCCTTGATAGTTGGTCATTTTCCCTAAATTAACGTCAGACACTTGATTCTTTTCATTCTTTGCGACTGAGAAGTGAATCGCTTTTGTATTTACGATAAAGCCTTCAGGAGCTTGTGTTTCTGTCAAGCGATAGTAGCCCGCCGGCAAACCGTTCATTTCTACTTTTCCGTTTTTATCAGATTTTATATCTGTTCGTATGAGAGTATAGGTGCCGTCATTTGATTTTTTCTCCAGCTTGAAAACAGCACCCGCCAAAGGATTGTTTTGTTCGTCTTGTTTGATAAGCGTCACCTTGTTCTGTTGATTTATGACTTTGTGCAGCGCTCCTGTCTTGGAGGAGTTGCTGTCTATCTTAACAGAGACTCCTTTTGCATAAGCATCACTGATGGTATATCCGTCAGGCGCTTTGACTTCTTTTAATACATAGGAACCGTAGCGAATATTTCCGAATGTAAGCTTCCCGCCGGCATCCGTCGTACCAGTGCGGAGGAGCTGTTTGGAGTCCTCAGACCATAACTGGAATTCTGCTCCTTCAAGAGCTTTATCGTCCTCTCCAGTCTTAAAAATCGTCAGGCTTCCTTTTTCTCCGGATCCGGAACCGTCGCCGCTTGAAATGGCAACAAAGATCGAGCTGCTGTTTTCTTGAGTCTGCTCCTTCACATTTGTTCCTGAAATGGACACCTTATTTTTAACGTGGCCGTTCGTGCCGGCTATGTTAATCAGTGACCGGTATTTGATCACATAGGCGCGGTCAATTTGTTTATAGCTGCCTATGAATTTCAGGACAAACGATTGTTCACCTGTTGTATTGTCCGTTTTGATGTCTAACGTGTAGTCTTTGTCTTTTTGAAGCTCGACATCTCCCGCAGTCAGATTTCCACTGCTGTCTTTGACCACTCCGTTTTCATCATATTTTGCTTGATACACTTTAAAAGAATCCGCATCTAATATTTGATTTTCATCCGGCGTATCAGTAACTTTTACGTCATCCAGCGTTGATTGGCTGGAGTTGACATTGATGTTCCAATCGATATAGCTTCCATTTTGTTTACCGCCTTTGAAAACCAGACTTCCTCCGTTCGTAACTGAAACAGAGCCCGTCAGCGTGCGGTCTGCATAACCGTCATTATAGTAGGTTGCCTTGTTTGTGTACTGATTCTGATCAATGACCTGTCCTTTGAGTGATGTCTTAAACTCAATCAGATATGGTACAGAATCGCCTGTTTTAAGGTGTACCGTCAGCGTGCGTTCATTTTTTGCAGAAGGCTCTTCGACTTCATACTTGGAAGGATCAAGCGCGTCTCCTTCTGTGATGGAGCCGTTTTTATTGATCGTATAGCTCTTAACCACAACGGAACCCGGCACAAATTGCTGAGGATCTGTTATGGCATCTTTGATATAAGGGTTTTTCGTCGGCTCGCCGTTATAGTTGACGCCGATTTTCCACGTGATTTCCTTTGAAACCGCGTTATATGATCCGTTTTTGAAACCATTATTTGAAGTCTGATGATTCGGCGTAAAACCGCTTGATACCTTATTCGTGCGCTCATTGCCGTTTTGATCAGTCCATGTCGACTGAGCTGTATTCTTAACGCTTTCGTTAGAATAATCGGCATTGAACGTTGTCGTATAAGTGATCTTAAATTGACTGTCTGTTTTTGCATAATCCCCGATCAATGCCAAAGTAAAGCCTTTATGATCCGGTTTTTTTATTAACGTGTAGTCTTTGTCTTTCTGCAATGTTTTGTTGTTCGTTGTGTCTTGAAGCTTGAACGATTCATCTATCAGTACCAATCCGCCGCTTTCGAATTGATCATCCAAAGTCCAATTGTTCATCAAGTATTTATTTTTATTAACTGTAATCGTCCAATCAGCCGTCTTCTTCTCATAATCTACGTTTGAATATCCTTTGATGAGGTTTTGCTGAATGGCTATTCCGGAAGCCTCTTTTGAATCCCCTGTTCCGGTCACAACGCTGTTGGTGTATGTTGTCGATTTATCAATGATCACTCCGCTGTTGACCTTTGTTTGATATGTGATTTTGTACGCGCTGGTAATGGTTTTATTAAATTTGACTTCAAATCCGCTTCCATTATCGATCAGCGTATAGTCCTCGCCTTCCTTTAAAGGCGTTCCCGCTTGCTCACTGCCGTTCTGTCCAAAGGTAATAGGAATAACCTTCAAAGAATCTTTCACAAGATGCAAATCGCCAGTTCCAAAAGCATCTTTAATGCTGGCCTTGGATTGGTCGATCTGTTTCTCACCGTAATTGTATGAAAGAGCCCAGCTGAATGTTTGAGATTCTCCATCATAGCCGGTCGATGATTTCGCGATCATTTTTCCATATTTGGCTGCAACAGTGGCTTCGGCAGAAATGGGTTCCAGGTTGTCTCCGCTGAATGCCGCCTTGTTCGTCAGCGTTACATTTCCGCCTTCACTCGGCTTCGCACTATTGTCAATGTCGGTTTCGTATACAAGGCGGTATGCTGAATCAATTGTCCCGTCAAATGTGACATTTCCTTTTGAATCAACACTGTAGCCGGAAGAAACTTCATTTCCTCTGCTGACAGAACCATCAATGTTCACATTGAGTTCATACACTTTAACTGAACGGTAGATTACGCCATCTGGAAGGCTTTCCGTGAGTTTGGCATTTTTGACTTGATCCAACTTTTTATTGACATCGACCGTCCATGTTACTTTACCAGGGTTGATGCCTTTATCCAGCACACCTGATTTATCAATGGTTTTACTCACATTGGGTTTAAAATAAACTGTTGTTTCAGGAGTATCGGCATTCACAGGAAATGGAATCTTTTGTGTTGTCGAACCCGTTATTTTTTTCTCGTTGAACTGCGTATTGATAACCAATGTGCCTTTGACATTAGAACTGTCTTTTACCTCGCCGTTAAATGTCATTACCACATGTCCGTTCGTATCAATAGAAAATGTCCCGTATGTGGTGTCTCCGGCGCTTAAAGGCAGGTTCACAATGTCATTATGCATAATAAATTCTTTAGGCAAATCAAATTCATATTTATCGCCGGCATTGATTGTTTTTCCTAAATTGTCGGGAATGGCCCAATCAATTGAAATTTTCACCGGAGAATTCGTATTGGCGCGATTGCCCTTGTCATATGGCTTTCCGTTTTCGTCCGTCAACGTCACGCCAGTTAAAATATTTTGCGTGATTTGTTTTTCTTCAGTTTGCAAGCTTTTGAAAGCTGATTGACTTGAGGATGACACTTTTTTTGAATCATCACTCTTAGAGGCTTCGCCGCTCTTAGCGTCATCTGACGGCTGCTGTTCTTCCTCTTTTTGATCCTTGCTGACTGAAGGTGCAGGTTTGTCATCTTTCCCTTCCTGATCACCCGCAGTATCAGAAGAGTCGTTTTTTGGCTCTTCCGCCTCGGCATCTGGTGTCTCCTCTTTCTTAACAGGAATGATCACCTGCTGGGTTTTGCCTCCCCCTAGCTGAAAAAGGGCTGCTGCTGTATGTTCATCGCCTTTTACATCTGCAGTAAACTTAGCTGGCAGTGTAATGGTCCCCTTGGCATCAGGAGAATCCGTGGATGCAGTTGTTAATTTTACTGTCATGGTGCTGCTGCCCGCCGGCACTTGATAGCTGCCGATGACCTGATCAGCAGATTTGATCTCACCTTCTGCACCTTTATCAAATGTAAAGCTTTTAGGTATCTCCACATTGATATCCTGTTCGCTATCTGCTTTTTTGTCTTTTTTCAATGACCATTCATATGTCAGTTTCACTTCGTCCCCCGGTGTTAGTGCCGGTTTGTTTCCTTTTGATCCGTCAACAATCTGGCCCTTGGCGTCCTTAACTGTTACCGAATCGAAGAATTGGCTGTCACTTGACGTTACGTCCACAGCCTGTGCTGTAAGAGTATAGCTGGCGATCTGGCTGAAGAAGAAAAAGATGGCAAGGCTTATGATCATAACGATCCGCCCGCTTTTTTTCAGCCCTAAGGGAAAACTCCTCGTTCTCAACTTTTCATTCCTCCCTTTCTTATCTATCTTTCACTTGCCGATTGATCCGCGAGACCATAACATCATGTCTCATCCCCCAAAAAGAACTGCTAATGCCGAATGAGTTTCAAAACTAAGATTTGCCATCCGAACCAAACTACATTGTATGAAATGGAACTATACAATTTCTGTACAACTCAGAAATCATGTAAGATTGAAGTGAATTGGAGAGAGTTGAAGTTTCACCCAGGAGACATATGGCGAGGGCCTTCCCTTTAAGTGCACAAAAAAACCAGTGTGCATCGAAAGGCAATCGACACATACTGGTTTGGAGTTCTTTAATTAATTTGATCCTTCATTTGTTTGTAACGCTGATATTCTTTTATCGCCTCTTCTACCTTCCCGTTTTTGTTGAATAGCTGCAGCTTGTATTGCATAATTTTATGATCGCATGGCTCAATTTTCTCGGCTTGCAGGCAAATGTCCATCGCTTGATGATCGTTCATTTCATGAATATGATAATCGATCAGTTCATAGGCCTTTCCAAGCCAAAGCTGGGAAAGACGCGTCTTTTCCGGTTCTGCCCAAAGATAACCGTGCTCCATTAGGTAATGATTTTGATAGGACATGAAAATATCCATGTGCAGATGTAATGTAGCCGTATTGAGCGGCGGCGCCCCTTTTAGTGATTTTTCCCATTCGACAACATCGATTTTTGCGCCTGAAAGCCGAAGAATATATCCAGTATCAGTCTTCTCGATAGTTTGGCTGAAAGGGATCTGGCTGAATAATTTTCGTATTTGGTAAATGGTCGAGTAAAGTTGGGTGCTTGCTTTTGAAACATCGTAATGAGGCCAAAAAAGATCGATTAGCATGTCTTTACTGACCACATGGCCTTGATTATGAAGCAAAAATAAGTATATTTCACGTGCTTTCGACGTTCTCCACTTGACTGGAATGCTTGTTTTGACATCCTTTAAGGTTTGATGAAACTGCAAGCTCCCAAAGCATTGGATGGAAAAATGCGCCTCGGTATTTTCTGCATTTTGTCTGAGCATATTATTCGTTTTGATTCGTTCAACAGTTGTCTCAAGCCGCTTGTATATGACAGGCTTCAGCAAATAATCAATGGCATTTAGCTCAAACGCTTTGATAGCAAACTCATTATAAGCCGTGATGAAAACGACTTGGATGTTTTCATTCATCGATTGAATCGCCTCAGCAAGCTCAATGCCGTTTACCCCCGGCATTTCAATATCAAGAAACACCGCATCTACAGCAGGAGTCTCAGGATGCTCAAAGGCTTCAACTGGATCTTGATACGCCATAATAGATTGAAAGGCGTTTGTTCGTTCAAGCATTTTCTTAAAATGAAGCAATGCCAAGTGCTCATCATCAACAATTAACGCTTTCACAAAACATCCCACCCTATATGTAAAATCGAGATATCAGTAAATAACTTCTATTATATCATGACAAATAACCCCTTTATCTGGATTCTTTTTCTTTCTATTGTAGTTTTTGAAATTTTGCACTTACAATATTTATAAAAAGGTAGGAATTTAGAATGAGCCTGCTTGAATAAAGGAGCTATAATATGAAAGAAAAATTCATCTTTACTTCAATTATTTTCGGTTACGCTGCATTTTTTATGGTTTTCATTGCCATTGACCATTTTTCCGGAACAACGCTTCCTGCGGCAAGGCATGGGGTCATGAACCTGGAGAAGTGGGATTTTCAGAAGGATGGGAATGTACAGCTGAACGGAGAATGGACATTGTATCCAAATCAGATTCTGTCACCAAAAGAGATCGCCTCAGCAAAAGGAAAAGATCCTCTCTTCGTTGATGTCCCCAGCAATGTGAAGCTAGCCAAGCAGGGTATCAATGTGGATTACGGAACGTATAAGCTGACCATCAGATCAAAGCAAGACAATCAGGTTTTTGGGATCAGCACGTCGTTTATTTACAGTGCCAATCGCATCTATTTTAATGGACAATTCATTGGCCAAAGCGGCAACCCTTCAAATAAACCTGATTTTGCGGCACAAAACCGCCCATATACGAGCTTTTTTACGCTTCACAAGGGTGACAATGAACTTGTCGTACAATTTTCGAACTTCGGAAAAACGCCGGGATGGGGAATCGCAAAGCCAATTACTTTTGGCACCCAGGAGCAAATAGTGCGGGAAAATAAAATTTCCTTTCTTAATGATACAATCATGATTACAGCTTTTTTCATTACCGGATTATATTTTCTGGGCTTTTTCCTGCAAAGAAAAAAAGATAAACATTTGTTGTTTTTTTCTGTTATGTGTCTTCTGTTTTCGTTCATTATTCTGATGATCGGAAAAGAGCGGATTATATTTCTCCTCTTTCCGTCAATTTCATTTTCACTGCTAAATTCATTGAGGGCAATCTCTACAGTGCTCGTCAGCATTGCGGTTTTTCTCTATCTCTTTTTTGCTTACAGAGAGATTGTTTCAAAGCGTTTTATTCGCATTGCCACTGTTTCTTCCGGGCTGGTCTTAGTCACAGATTTTTTAACCGTGGGTTTTATCGGCCATACCTCGTACATCTTACATTCTGTGCTAGCCGTCTCGACTCTGGTTTATATTACATATATTTTTACGATTGCTGCGATCCGCAAAATGGAAGGAAGTCTGTATCTTACTATTGCATCTATATCAATGAGTGCTTTTGTCATTTTAACCACCATTTCAGCTTATAGCGGCAAAACGGCTTTTTCCTTTAATTCGATTTATTCACTGCCAACAGTTATCGCTTTACTGGCGATCGTTCTGCTGATGGCGCAGCAATTTGCCGGAGCATTCCGTGAAAATGAAGTGCTGTCGTGGAAATTGCTCAGAATTGACCGGCTAAAGGATGAATTTATCGCCAAAACATCACATGAATTCAAAACACCGCTGAACAGCATCATTAATATATGCCAGACCCTGCTGGCCGGCAAAGGAAAAAGAACGATAGAAGAAGAGAAAGAAAATATGCAGCTCGTCATCCGCATGGGCTACAGGCTGTCCAATCTGGTAAATGACATTCTAGATTTAGAAAAAATAAAGCAGGGCATGCTTCAAATCCACCCGGTTCCTGTTGATATTTATACTTTAGTTTGTTCGGAAATGAATTTCTACAATCTTTTATCGAGACATAAAAACTTGAATATGATGAACCATATCCCTGACGATCTTCCTTTAGTGCTCGCAGATGAAAACCGCTTCCGCCAAATATTAACCAATTTAGTAGACAATGCAATCAAATATACAACAGAGGGCCAAATCATACTTTCTGCTTCAAGACTGAACGACAACATGATCAAAGTGACAGTAGCGGATACAGGAAGCGGCATTTCAGAAGCCGATCGCCAAACCATCTTTGAGTCTTTTCAGCAAGCCGAAAAGAATAAAGACGATGGTGCCGGTCTTGGCCTCAGCATTGTCAAACAGCTGGTTCAGCTCCATAACGGAGACGTTTGGGTCGAATCGGAAGAAGGAAAAGGTTCGGCATTCCATTTCACCTTGCCGATCGCCCAAAATGAACCTGTATATGAAACAAAAAAACGCCTTCCTGAATTACAATCCGAGAGAGATCTATCAGATATCTCATTTAGCACGCCTTATTACTCTGAGCATATTGACGCTCCAACCATCCTGATTGTCGATGATAACATTGACAGTTTAAAAATTTTGAGCGATATGCTTGAAGGTGTGCCCTACAATGTGATTGCTGTGAAGAACGGAAAGGAAGCATTAGAAATCATCTCTTGCACGAAGCTTGATTTGGTTATTTTGGACTTGATGATGCCGGATATGACTGGTTTCGAAGTCTGTATGAAAATTCGCGAACGATTCAGCATGGTTGATCTTCCAGTTCTGATCATTACAGCTGCCATTATCGGCCATGACAAGTACAAGGCTTTTCATGCCGGAGCGAATGACATTTTGCAAAAACCCTATCATTACTCTGAATTTATGGCGCGTATTCAAAACCTGATCATGATGAAACATACAGCAAATCAAGCCACTAGAATGGAAATGGCATTTCTCCAATCGCAAATCAAGCCTCATTTTCTTTATAATGTATTAAACACGATTATTTCTCTCACTCATTTGGATATTGAAAAGGCCCGGGAGGTAACAGAGGAATTTACTAACTATTTAAGAATGAGTTTTGACTTTCAAAATACATCAGCCATCAGTTCCTTCAGACATGAGCTTTCGATTATCAATTCCTATCTTTCTATAGAAAAGACGCGATTCGGTAATCGGCTTGAAGTTCTTTTCGATATAGATGAAGACATTGACTTTATCCTTCCGCCTTTAATGATTCAGCCCTTGGTGGAAAATGCCGTTCTCCACGGTGTCAGCAAGAAAAGAGGCGGAGGATGGATCAAACTGACAGCTAAAAAACAAAGCAAAAATGAGTATTACATTAAAGTAGAGGATAACGGTGCCGGGATGACTCCTGAAAAACAAAAGGATCTCTTATCTGCAGATTTCGATCGCAGCGTCGGATTGAAAAATATCAATCAGCGGCTGAAACATTTTTGCGGAAGCGAGTTGATGATCAGCAGCATTCCGGATGCAGGCACCTCTGTCTCAATGCTCATTCATCTCGCTGAAACAACAGGAAGCCCTGCAGAACTGAAGGACACAGAACGAACCTAAACGAAAATTGAGATAAAAAAAGACGCCGTTTCTAACGGCATCTTTTTTATTCCGGCGACTTTGCTTGCTGCTTCAGCAGGTCTCTGATTTCTTTCAGCAGCTCCTCCTGCGCATCCACCGCTTCCTCCGCAGCCTCTTCTTCTGCTGCTTCTTTTTTGCGCCTTAACCCATTCAAAGTCCGAATGACGATAAAAATGGAGAACGATATAATTAAGAAGTTCACAATCGTCTGTATAAAACTTCCATATTTCACTACAGCATCGCCAAACGTAAACGACAGGCCTGAAAAGTCAAGCCCTCCCAGCAGCAAACCGACCAAAGGCATAATGATATCATTTACTAGAGATGTGACGATCTTTCCGAAAGCGCCGCCTATCACAACACCAATCGCAAGGTCTACGATATTCCCCCGCATGGCAAAGGCTTTAAATTCATTCCACATACAATCACCTGCTTTTCTATATTTGTAAAGAAAAAAAGACAAATGTGCCGCTGGCCATTTGCCTTTTTTCAATTATTCTCCGAGGGCAAAAGTCAGTTCTACTTCGCAAACGACTTCGCCATCAACTGTGGCAACGCCTTTTCCGCGCCCGATTGTGCCGCGGGCACGAATGATTTCAACCTCAAGGTGAAGCTGGTCACCAGGCTTGACTTGTTTTTTAAAGCGGCAGTTATCAATGCCTGCAAAAAAAGCCAGTCTGCCGCGGTTTTCTTCTTTAATCAACATCGCAACAGCTCCGACTTGAGCGAGTGCTTCTACGATTAATACGCCGGGCATAACTGGGTACTGAGGAAAATGTCCGTTAAAGAACTCTTCATTAGCGGTTACATTTTTATAGCCTTTTGCCCGTTTGCCCTCTTCAACTTCCGTAATCCGATCCACAAGCAAAAACGGATAACGGTGAGGAATAATTTCTTTAATTTGCTGAGTATCAAGCATTGTCTTGACATCTCCTTCATCTGCATTAGTATGTATAGCAATCATCAAAGATCCAATCTGTACATTTGAAAAGTATATTATGAATTAATCTCTTTTTCAACCGCGCTAAAATGTAACCAACTGTCAATGAGAGCCGTCAAAAGTTATGATATGATAATTATAGATTTTACCAATAGCAAAGAGGTAGGAAAATGATTTCGAAGTTTATTGAAAAAAGAATGCTAAACATGTTAGACGAGTGGTATTCCGCAATGAGCAAACGCAAAATGAATCACGTTTGCACACTGAAAGAGAAAATTGACCAGCACCTTCCGAAGATCAAAAAAAACACAAAACTTTGGATGCGTTATCAATTGTTTCAGGCCCGCCATCAGCTGCTTTTTGAAAACCAGAACGGACTCGATTCATTGTTCGATGACCTATATGGCCTGGAAGACAAAATGGATGATGAATTGAAATATTATCTGTATTTTTTCTCTGGGTTATACGAGATGGTAAAAACAGCTCCGAAACATGCAGTACATCATTTTAAAAAAGCTGAACAGTACCTGGCCGCCATTCAAAATACGTTTGAAGCCGCTGATTTATATTATCAAACCGCCGGCGCCTATTACTTGATGAAATCACCGCCGCTTTCCATCCAATACGTCAAAAAAGCATTACACATCTATTTGCACCAATTCGGCTATATCAAAAAGGTAATCACCTGTAAACTTTTGCTCGCCGTGAATTATATTGATCAAGAACGCTATGAAAAAGCTGAACAGCTTTTCAAAGAAATCATTAAGAAAACCCAGCAACTACATGACGAAAACCTGCTATGCCACGCTTATTATAACCTTGGCTTTTTAAAAGCGACCGAGAAAAAAGACCAGGAAGCGCTTCTTTACTTTAGAAAAGTATTAAAGAATCAAGAATTTGAAATGAATTCACCAGTCTCATATCTTCATTGTGTGTACGAGTCTGTCAGAGCGCTTTTTAAAACAGGGAACATCACAGAAGCTAAAGCCGTCCTTCAAAAAGGAAAAGAATTATCTGAAAAGGTAGACATTCAAACCATTTATTTAAAATTAAAAACGCTTGAAGCCCTCTACACATCAGCCGAAGACCCTTATGAGCAGCTGCTCGAATATGTGCTTGAATTAGAAAAAATCGAGGCGTGGGTGGATTTAGAAGTGCTGTTAGAAGATATTACGGAATACTACAAAAAAAAGGACGATTTCGAAAAAGCCGCTTTTTTTATCATGCGCGGCTGATTGAAAAACGCCCATTTTCTTATTATCTGACTGAATTGATTAAACCGAGCATTTGATCTCCCATTGTGATCGTTCTGCTGTTCAGCTGATATGAACGCTGGGACGTGATCAAATCTGTCATTTGTTCTGAAATATCGACATTGGACATCTCAAGTGAGCCCTGCTGCATGCCGATGTTTTGTCTATTAGCGCCGTTCAGCTCTTCAAAAGCTGCCGCATTATCAATAGAGAAAAGGTTATTCCCTTCGGATTTCAGCTCTTGAGGGTTATTCACTTGGACAACGCCAAGATTAAACCGCTGAACCGCGTTTCCGTCAGATGCGGTTAAGGTGCCGTTCTTATTGATGGTGATATTCTTCATTGAGCTGTCGATGTTCACTGTATTGCCGTTCTCATCAAGTACGGGATACCCATTTCCAGTGACGAGTTGCAGCTGGTTGGCATTCGCAGCGGACGGCGTTACATACAGCGCCCCGTCCCTCGTATACTGGCGGTTTCCATTTACATTTACCTGAAGATACTGGTATGGAGACGTAAATGCGATATCCAGATCGCGATCGGTCTTCTGAATGCTTCCTTGATCAGAGACCAGGCGTGAATTCATCATCGCTCCGACGCCAAGGCGCAAGCCGGGCGGCGTTTTTCGGGCTTTTGCCACTTCCTCGTTTTTTTCATCAACCTGATCGAATTGCTGTCTGACAAGCTCAGAAAAATTCGTATCTTTTGCCTTATAGCCGGTTGTGTTGCTGTTTGAAAGGTTGCTGCTGATTGTGTCAATCTGCTGCTGCAGCTGGTTTAAGGTTGTTGATGCCGTTAGCATTGACCTGAGCATAGTTGATGTCCCCCGTTTTTTTCTTCCGTTATCTTAAATTTTTCCAATTTCATTTGCTGCTTTATCCATACTTTTATCGTAAGCCTGAATAACCTTCTGATTCGCCTCAAACGATCTGTACGCTTCAGTCATTTCTGTATAGGCGCTTGTCACATCCACGTTTGAAAGCTCTGAGACGCCTTGTTTTAATGAATAGGCTACCTGATTATTTCCGGCTGCGCTTGGCAGATCATTACCGTCCGCCGTGCTGTACAAATCATTTCCGTCCCGTTTGAGATTGCGGACATCTTCCGCCATTCTGACATCAATCTGGCCGGCTGTGCGTCCGTTCGTTGTCACAGTACCGTTTTCAGACACAGTGAAATTCTCATTATCAACAGTGATTGGCTGGCGATCCGTCGATAAAATAGGGCGTCCGTTGATCGTCAGCTGATTGTTCTCATTTAGTGAAAATGTGCTGCTTTTTGAATAACGGATTCCATCCGCTGTTTGAACCGGATAAAAAAGAGCAGCTTTTTCATTGGTTTCCGCATTCATCGGAACTTGATTTTCGATCAATGCAATGTCTGTAGGCTGGTCTGTGGACTTCAGGCTTCCCTGTGTAAAGAGAGGCTTGAGCTCCTGCATATATACTCCGGTATTCACGGAACCGATTTCCGTCCTTGATGTCCCGGCCGGAGATTTTGATTCTATTCTGCTGAGCAGCATCTCAGGGAACGCGCGCATAGAGCCTTGATCAGCTTTATATCCTGATGTATTTGCGTTAGCAATATTATTTGAAAGCATTTCCGTTCTTCGCTGCTGGGCAATCATTGCGGATGTTGCTGTATATAATCCTTTTAACAAATTTCCCACCTCTAAAAATGGCATTTTTTCCAGTTGTCATATAGGAACGTTCGTTCTATAATAAAAACTCAGTATTTTATCCTATTATCGTCATTTAACATCTTTTCGTGAAGGCTTTTTCATAAAAAAACCTCATTCTTTTTCAGAATGAGGTTTGTGAAATCAGCTTAGTTTGCGTTTAGGAAGCTTGTCCATATTATCAAGCATGACACCTGTGCCGATGGCTACGCAATCCATAGGATTTTCAGCAACGAGGACCGGTACCTTCAGCTCTTCAGCAAGCAGCTGGTCAAGGCCGTTTAAGAGCGCGCCTCCGCCGGTAATAATAACGCCGCGGTCAATAATATCAGCAGAAAGTTCAGGCGGTGTTCTTTCAAGCACTTGTTTCGCAGCCTGAACAATAACAGCGACAGATTCACGAAGGGCTTCTTCAACTTCTTTACTGTTTACTGTAATTGTTCTTGGAAGACCGGAAACCATGTCCCGCCCGCGAATGGAAATTTCCTCGTGACGTGCGTCTGGGAAAACAGTTGCGACTTTAATCTTAATATCCTCCGCAGTACGTTCGCCGATCAGCAGCTTGTACTCGCGTTTGATATAATTTAAGATTTCCATGTCAAACTTGTCCCCAGCCATTTTAATAGAAGAGGAGGTGACAATATCGCCCATTGAAATAACCGCGATATCCGTCGTCCCGCCTCCGATGTCTACAACCATGTTACCGCTTGGCTGGAATATTTCCATACCCGCGCCGATAGCGGCAACTTTAGGTTCTTCTTCAAGGTACACATGTTTCCCGCCGCTTTTTTCTGCAGCTTCTTTAATTGCTTTTTGCTCAACGGATGTAATATTCGTCGGGCAGCAAATGAGCATGCGCGGCTTTGAGAACAGGCCTTTTACATTCAGCTTGTTAATAAAATGTTTCAGCATTGCTTCTGTTACTTCAAAGTCAGCAATAACTCCGTCTTTCAGCGGGCGAATCGCAACAATATTCCCAGGTGTACGTCCAACCATTCGTCTTGCCTCTTCGCCAACCGCCAGCACTTTGCCGCTGTTTTTATCAAGTGCAACAACGGAAGGTTCATTCAGAACAATTCCTTTACCTTTAACATGGATCAGTACATTTGCAGTACCGAGGTCAATACCAATATCCCTTGCAAACATCTATTTATATCCTCCTTGAAAATCTGTTTCACAGTAAATATCCACATTGTGCCCTAATTATATATATTATCATAAAATATAGAAAAAAAGTTGGAAGCACAATAAGTTCTTTACAAATTTTTGCGGATGTTTTATGAACGATTTCAAGAAGGCAATGCCAGGTGATTACGATTGCTGAACAGGCTCTCCTTCGAGAATTTCATCTTTTTTATATTTGAGCTTTGTCGCTTCTCCTCCTCTTAAATGCCTGATGGATTTATGATAATCGAGTATTTCTTTCACTTCGTTTGCCAAGTCGGGGTTAATTTCAGGCAGACGCTCTGTTAAATCCTTGTGTACTGTACTTTTGGAAACACCAAATTCCTTCGCAATGACACGAACGGTTTTCTTTGTCTCCACGATGTACTTCCCTATCTTGATTGTTCGCTCTTTGATGTAATCGTGCACACCACTCGACCTCCCTAAAATGGATGTGAGAAGTGTGAAATGAGATCCGTATTCTGTAAAGAGTCGTTCATTATGCCGCTTCTTCGTTGTATGGTTTTAAAAGTAAGTTTGTGAAATATGCCCACGATCCCTCACCTCAAACACTCTCTTTGTTAGGTTTGTAACAGTGTATTAGCATTCTTTTGGGAATATGCTAAAAACTCAATAAGGACAAGGGGTGAAACGAACTTTTTCAGATTCAGCAAACTATTTCGCGTCACTAAATTTTCATCTTTACAACTATTGATCGCTCCTGTAAAATGAAATAAGCAATTAGTTACTTAGGTAAGTTTTTTAGAAGGAGACCGACATGTCCTACGTCAACAGACACCTCATTCATCAAATCAACCAAAGCGCCCGCCTGATTGCCAAGAAAGCCAATGAACAGCTAGAGCCATTCGGCCTTTATTCATCTCAATGGTCAGTTTTATATTGTTTGCGTACGATCGGACCAATGACTCAAAAAGAGATTTGGTCCTATTTAAATGTGGAAGCGCCGACTGTGACTCGGACGATCAAACGCCTGGAGGAGAACGGCTGGGTTCAGAGACGGCAAGGTGAAGACAAACGGGAAAAACTTGTTGTCCTCACAAAAGAAGCCGAGAAAAAATACGAAGAAATCAATGTGAAAATGCTGAAATTCGAGGAAGAGCTGCTTGCAGATTTCCGGGATGAAGACAAAGAAGCTTTTTCTCATTTATTCCGCATGTTTTTACAACAATGAAAATAAGGAAGTGACATACATTTGAAAAAAACGGATGCGATATGGACCAAGGATTTTATTATGGTCCTGCTTGTCAATTTATTTGTGTTTGTGTTCTTTTATACATTTTTAACTGTATTGCCGATCTATACGCTGCAAGAGCTTGGCGGCACAGAATCACAAGGCGGGCTTTTAATCAGCCTGTTCCTTCTGTCTGCGATCATTACACGGCCTTTCTCCGGAGCCATCGTTGAGCGTTTCGGGAAGAAAAGAATGGCGATTGTATCAATGGCGCTCTTCGCCCTATCATCTTTTCTGTATATGCCGATTCATAACTTTTCCCTGCTGCTCGGATTGCGGTTCTTCCAAGGAATTTGGTTCAGCATTTTAACGACTGTTACAGGTGCAATTGCCGCTGATATTATTCCAGCCAAACGGCGCGGTGAAGGGCTTGGATACTTTGCCATGTCTATGAACCTCGCTATGGCGATCGGGCCTTTCCTTGGTCTGAATTTGATGAGAGTGGTAAGCTTTCCTGTATTCTTTACAGCCTTTGCGCTGTTTATGGTTGCGGGCTTACTTGTTTCGTTCTTGATAAAAGTGCCGCAAAGTAAGGACAGCGGTACGACTGTATTCCGTTTTGCGTTCTCGGATATGTTTGAAAAGGGCGCACTCAAAATTGCGACGGTCGGTTTGTTTATTTCTTTCTGTTATTCAACAGTCACATCATATCTGTCTGTATTCGCCAAATCAGTTGACCTTTCGGATATCAGCGGATATTTCTTTGTTTGCTTTGCGGTGACAATGATGATTGCACGCCCGTTCACAGGGAAATTGTTCGACAAAGTCGGACCGGGCATTGTCATTTATCCATCAATCCTGATTTTCTCTGTTGGACTCTGCATGCTGTCCTTCACACATAGCGGCTTAATGCTTCTGCTTTCAGGGGCGGTTATCGGTCTTGGCTACGGATCAATCGTTCCTTGCATGCAAACATTGGCGATTCAGAAATCTCCGGCTCACCGCTCCGGTTTTGCGACGGCAACGTTCTTTACCTTCTTTGACAGCGGAATTGCTGTAGGATCGTATGTATTCGGATTGTTTGTAGCATCTGCCGGCTTCTCTGCCATTTATTTAACAGCGGGGCTGTTCGTTTTAATTGCTCTGCTTCTCTATACGTGGAGCCAGAAAAAACCTGCAGAGGCTGAAGGAAAAGTGTCTATTGCAGAATAAATTTCAGGCTGCCGGGAAATCCCGGCAGTCTTTTTTACATATAAAAAACGGCGCTCTCTAAGAGAACGCCGCTTATAGCAATTATTCAATGACAGGCCGCGCAGGTGAATCAGGATCTAACGAAAAATCATAGGACGCTTCATCACGAAACATCGGATCGGCATATATGGATTGCTGATCGTTTTTTGTTGCTTTTCGATACGACGAAAATGAATCATATTCTTTCTTTTTCCACATCCATATGCCGTCTTGATCCGCTTCCTTGTGGTACACGTTATGATTGACCGTATTTCCTTCATTTTCTGTAAAATCGTTTCCGATAAATAATCTGGAATCACCAGCCGTCAATATATTCTTTTCAATTGTGTTGTTTTTCGTATCGTACTGCAGCAGCAGCTGTCCGCCGTACAGTCCCTTTGTGTCATTCCGGTACATAATATTGCGGGCAATCAGAGAATTGCTGGTGCCGCCCCGCTTTTTGTCATATCCTCCGATTGAAATACCGGTGTACGCATTGTTGTACACTTTGTTGTCTGTGATCTGAATGGCATTTGCATACTTTCCTTTGTGTTCAGACGTTGCTTCAATCCCAATATCGTTATCGTAAACTGTGTTGTTCTTAATTTCGATATCGTGTCCTCCATCGACATAAATCCCGCCCGCTGAGTATTCATCTCCATAAGCAGGATTGCCGTAAGTCGAGTTTTGATAAACTGTATTGTTTTCTACGACTCCGTTTCGCACGTAATCGTTTTTATCCGCGGTTCCCTCATAACCAATTAGATCAATCCCGATGTTATTATTGTTGCGGACCACATTGCCTGCAACTGTGAAGCCGTCGATATTACCGTTCAGCACAACTGCTTCACTCGCTCCAAGCGTCAGTTTCTCAACTGTATTGTCCTCGATTCGGATGTCTTTCATGCTGCCAGTCCCATAAACTGCGATTCCGTGAGCATTTCCTTCATCCGCTGTTGTCTTAATCCCCCGGATGTGATTATCCTTAATGGCGATATGACTGCTGGACCCTGATACATAAATCCCTATAGCAGTTGCTTCCTCAGATGAAACAGAAAGATCTTGAATTGTTAAACCGCTGATGGCAATGTCATGTTTATCGTGAATACGAATAAGCGGTGTTTCATATTCAGCGTCCGTAACGGATTCACCGCTAATCACGACGTTTTCATTTTCATAGTTTCGGAATGTGATAGGCTTTCCATCCGTACCGCTGTGCTTTACATCAAGGGTCTCATGATACGTGCCCTCCCGAATCATGACAGTTGTGCCGGCAGCAGCCTTCTCAGATGCGTGTGCCAATGTACGAAACGGCTTTTCTTTTGTTCCTTCATTTTGATCACTGCCATTTGGCGAAACATACAGATAATCCCCAGATCCTTCCTCATTCGCTTTTGTCTTATCATAAACGAAAGCGAGGATGACAGACGTTAAAACACCCGCCAAAAGAATAAAATACCATTTTCTCATTTTCGATTCCCATTTCGTTTTAGAATAGATTTCTAAAACCATTATAAATGTTCTATTTATGGAAAACCATTCAAAAATATGAAAATATACCGTCTAAATAGATCTTATTCAGCCTGGCTGACCTGCGCATGTTCAACCGTTTCAATTGCCAATGATGCAGGCGGGTGAACACGCATCAGAACAATGTAGAAAAGAAAGGAGATTAGCACACCTACAAACCAAGATATATCGTATAAGCTCTTCAATGCAGGAACATACATGCCAATCAGCGAAATCAGCGCCCCTAACATTGTGGCTGCAAACGCACGGTAATTGTAGCCCTTCCAATACACATACCGTCCTGTTTCGGAATACAGGTCATCTACCGAGAGCTCACGTTTGCGAATGATAAAATAGTCGGCCATCATCACGCCTGCCACCGGTCCAAGCATGCCGCCTATTAAGCCAAGAAACGCATACACGCTTGTCGCGCTCTCCATCAGCTTCCATGGAACCGTAAATAAAGCGAGCAACGCTGTGATAAAGCTGCCACGTTTGAAATTGATATATTTCGGCAGGGCATTCGCTATATCATAAGCGGGCGATACGATGTTCGCCGCGACATTTACAGAGATCGTGGCGATGCAGAGCGTGATCACGGACAAGACGATGACATAAGGGTTATCAAACCGCGCCAAAATATCGACAACATCCCAAATCGGCTCTCCGAACGCGACCTGCGAGCCGGAGGTCACCGTAATACTGGCGAATGCGAACAGCGCAAACGTTCCCGGCAAGCCGTAAAATTGTCCTTTGATTTGCTCTTTTTGTGTTTCAGCAAACCGTGTAAAATCAGGTATATTTAAGATCAATGTCGCCCAGATGCCGATGATGCCAGTAACTCCGGCAGCAAACGGCCAGAATGTTTCTGAAAACGTATGAAACTTTCCTGGTTGAGAGTATATCGGGCCCAATCCTCCAGCAATATCAACGGCCCACCATACCATGCCGCCAAATACCAGATACACTAAAGGCCCTGCCCACACCTCAAAACGTTTAATCGACTCCATGCCGTGATGCAATACGAGTAAATGAATGGCCCAAAAGAATACAAAGGAAAGCAAACCGGACAAGTGAATGCCGAGAATGTTCCACTCGCCGCCAATTTCTCCCCAGCCTGGCCACATATTCAAAAGCAAAATGTTCAGTGCCGTGCTACCCGCAAAGGTCTGGATGCCAAGCCACATGATAGCTGTAAACGCCCTTAGAAGCGCGGGGATATTCGCGCCGTATATCCCGTAAGAAGCCCGAATGATCACGGGAAACGGCAGCCCGTATTTTGTCCCCGCATGGCCGTTTAAGGCAAGAGCGCCAAATAGGATAAGTGATGCCGTAATAATGATCGCCAGCACCTGCCAAGGCGAAAGGCCGATCGCAATTAATCCTCCCACGGTCGCGTAGGTCGGTATGTTATGTATACATCCCATCCAAATGGAGGCAAAGTTCATTGCTTTCCACGTCCGTTTTTCCTGTCCCAAAGGCACCAGATCTTCATTGCTCAGCCTGTTGGATTGCTGCTGACTCTCTTTTAATTTCATAGCCGGCTCCCCTTTCCATATTGTCTATATGTCGTCACACGTTATGTTTTTTGACATTAGATGTCACTTAATATAACTGAAGAGTCAGACAATAACACTGGCTATGATATACAATTTTCCCGTTTGTATTTGAACAGCTTAAACAAGAAAAAGAGACAGACCTCAGAGCCCGTCTCTTTCTTAAGATGCAGTTTTCATTAATGCAGCAAATCTCACAGCCATTAACAGGCTTGCTCCGCCCGCTATAATCATAATGATTCCCATCATATCAAAATGGGCTGCCGTGATTTCTTTACCAAAAAGAATGCCAAGGATCACCGAAGACAAAATCGATCCTAGGTAACGGCAGGTTTGAAACAGGCCTGAAGTCGTTCCTACCATGTTGGAAGGACTCGTTTCCAGCATCGCTGCCTGAAGCGCGACATTGCCCAGTCCGTAGCCTATACCCAAGAGCGACAGAATGAGGCCTTTACCGATGGTCTGGACATTGATAAAAAAGATGGTTAAGAGCACGGCTCCAGCCGTCATCAAAAGCGCTCCCGCAAAGATCGGCTTGACGACACCAGATCGGTCGATCCATTTGCCGGTTAGAGGTGACACAACGATGCTCATTCCAGACATAAACAGCATAAACAGGCCGCTCGTTTGAACAGAAAGATGCATTTCATCCTGAAAGTAACTTGGCAAACCAAAAAATAAACAATAGAAGAAAACATTCAATAAAATAAACTGAACATACACGGCTGACAGGTTTCGCTGTGTTTTAAACAGACGGACATCAATAAACGGCTTATCCGTTTTCAGCTCGCGCCAGACAAACGCACAGAGCAGAAGCAAGCCAAGCACACCTTCAACCGCATGCGGCGACGTGCTGAACGACAGCAAAAAGGATAGAAGGAAAATGATTCCCCCGGCAAATAAAACAATTCCAAGAATATCGAGCTGCCGAATAATGGTTTTGATTCCTGCCCCTTTTTTCTGATCTTTCGGGAACATATACAGGCCCAATAAGAAGCTGAGGATAATAAACGGCAAATTAACGATAAAGATCGCCGGCCAGCCTCCCCATACAATCAAAAACCCGCCGACTGTCGGCCCCAGCGCCGTCATGGCGGACGCAAAAATAGAGAGTACAGCCAAGGCTGAAGCTTGGCGCTCATGAATATGATTCCGAATCAAGCCGACACCTGACGGATAAATCGCACTGCTCCCCACCGATTGAAACAGCCGCATGACCAATAATGTCATAAACGTCGGCGCAAACGGCGCCCCGATGGCAGAAACCGCAACAAGAATAAGCCCGAATAAAAACAAGCGTTTCCGCCCAATCAAATCACCGAGCTTTCCCGTTACGGGCTGCGCTACGGCACTCGCCAAGTAAAACGAGGAAATCAGCCAGGAAACCGTTGTAAACGAGAGGTGAAACTCATGCTGGATGCTATGGAGCGCAAGAGAGATCATAGACGAGTTCAGCGGATTCAGCATTGTTCCCGAAGCCACAGCTGTTAAAAAAACAGCTCGGCTTTTTTTCGATAACATCATTTCACTTGTTCCAGAAACTCTTCCGTTGTCCGCGATTTACCGATTCTCGGGAAAATAAAGCGCAGTGTGGCTTCATGCTCTTCATCGCTAAATGTGGACATGGCATCTGTAATAAAAATCTGCTGATAGCCAAGCTGAAATGCCTCCCGTGCTGTGCTTTCCACCCCGATATTCGTTGCGATGCCGCACAATACAATCGTATCAATGCCGCGACGTCTCAGCTGCAAGTCTAAATCTGTGCCAAAAAAAGCACCCCATTGCCGTTTTGTCACAGTATAATCGCCATCCTGCACACCGATTTCCGGAACAAATTCGGCCCAGTCCGCCGGCATTTCCCCTGAACCTCCCTGCGCAGGCTCATCCGTTTGCGGCTTCAGGGCGTCCGCTCCATCATGAAAGGCTACATTTACAAAGCTGATGAACCCGTTATGTTTCCGAAATTCATCTACGAGCTTTTTCGCGTTCGGGACAACCTGGCCGCTTTGATCAATCGGCACAATCCCCTTTTGTAAATCAATGATAACCAATGCTGTTTTTTGAAAATCAATGTTGAGTGTATTCATCATACGTCTCCTCCTGATACTGTTAGTGTTTCTCACATTGCATATTTTACTCTTCACACTGCCTAAGTTCTTTTATGATGCTTGTGAAATTCTCAGAAGGAGCGTTTTCTCATGATTTTTCTTTTATGTAGTAGTAACAGGTTGTGCATACGAACAAACCGGCAAGCACAGTAATCATAAGGGGCGTCATCACTTCATCACCTGCCTGCTGTCTATCGGTTCCTGCCTGAAAATGCCCATGAATTTGCGGCGGTCCATCCAAAGCAGGATAAGACACATAACCATTAATATCGTGCTAAGATCCTGCACGCCAATGTCAAAACAATAGTTAATCAAGACGATGTTCACAATAATGGGCATAAAAATAACCGCCCCTAATGCAGCCGTTCGCGGAATCAGTAATAAAACAGCTGCCAGGATTTCACCAAAACCTATAAACAGTTCATAGACATGAGAATAACCGAAAAATGTCCACGCGATCGTAAACCCCTTCCCGGCAGCCGCCTCGATTTCAGGCGTCACCTCGCCAAACTGGCCAATTACCACTTTCGCCAGACCGTACACGAAAAAATTAAAGGCTAAAAACAATCGGAACGTCGCGGGAATCGACTTGCGTACCGCTTTCCTCAGCCTGCCGCCTTTCTTCATCATACATCCCCCTCAGTGTATTATTCGATATAGTACACTTAATACAGTATATAGTATTCTAATTAATGTCAATTCCCTTTTCAGCTCATATGAATAGCTTCTTTTATAGATACAAAGTCTTATATCGTAAAAAATGCCGTTCTCCTTTCTTTCCGTCCCTCGATAACATTCCTTAAAAACCATGTCAGGAAATCTTACATGAAAATGTTTTATCATTCTTTTTTCTCTATAATGAAGAAATATAATAATTGCTTTTTATTCTGAAAGATACGGAGGAATGAGACATGCAAATGGGCGATACAGTTTTTATGTTCTTTTGCGCTTTACTCGTGTGGCTGATGACCCCGGGATTAGCGTTATTTTATGGAGGAATGGTAAAGAGCAAAAATGTGCTGAGCACTGCCATGCACAGTTTCTCTTCCATTGCCATCGTTTCCATCGTTTGGGTGCTGTTCGGATATACACTTGCCTTCGCACCAGGCAATTCAATCATCGGCGGGCTGGAGTGGGCCGGCCTCAAAGGGGTCGGATTTGATCCGGGAGATTACAGCGATACCATCCCCCACTCGTTATTTATGATGTTCCAAATGACGTTTGCCGTTCTGACTACAGCGATTATTTCCGGGGCTTTCGCAGAGCGGATGCGATTCGGCGCTTTTCTTTTATTCTCGGTTTTATGGGCCTCTTTGGTTTACACACCCGTAGCGCACTGGGTATGGGGCGGCGGCTGGATCGGCCAGCTTGGAGCGCTCGATTTTGCTGGCGGCAATGTTGTTCATATTTCCTCCGGTGTGGCAGGACTTGTTCTTGCCATTGTGCTCGGCAAACGGAAAGACGGTACAGCGTCTTCTCCGCATAACCTCATTTACACCTTCTTAGGAGGAGCTTTGATTTGGTTCGGCTGGTTCGGCTTTAACGTCGGCAGCGCTTTGACTTTAGATGGTGTAGCCATGTACGCGTTCATCAACACAAACACCGCGGCTGCAGCCGGGATCGCCGGCTGGATCTTAGTAGAATGGATCATTAACAAAAAACCGACAATGCTCGGAGCGGTATCTGGCGCAATCGCCGGGCTTGTCGCCATTACGCCGGCTGCCGGATTTGTCACACCGTTCGCTTCTATTATTATCGGCATCATCGGCGGGGCAGTTTGTTTCTGGGGAGTATTCTCGCTTAAAAAGAAATTCGGATACGACGACGCGCTTGACGCCTTTGGCCTGCACGGGATCGGCGGCACATGGGGCGGAATCGCAACAGGATTATTCGCAACAACTTCTGTTAACTCAGCGGGCGCAGATGGGTTATTTTACGGTGATGCAAGCTTAATCTGGAAACAAATCGTCGCCATCGCCGCCACTTATGTTTTTGTATTTATTGTCACTTTCGTTATTATTAAATTTGTAAGCCTCTTCCTTCCCCTTCGCGCAACTGAAGAAGAAGAGTCACTTGGGCTTGACTTAACGATGCACGGGGAAAAAGCATATCAAGATTCTATGTGAGGAGTGACGCTATGAGCGGTCAAATGTTCAAGGTAGAAATTGTAACGCGTCCGGCAAATTTTGAAAAGCTGAAGCAGGAACTCGGAAAAATCGGAGTGACCTCTCTGACTTTCTCCAATGTACACGGCTGCGGCCTTCAAAAAGCACATACGGAGCTCTATCGAGGGGTAAAAATAGAAAGCAATGTATACGAGCGTTTAAAAATAGAAATTGTGGTCAGCAAGGTTCCTGTTGATCAAGTGACTGAGACCGCTAAAAGGGTGCTGAAAACGGGATCACCGGGTGACGGTAAAATATTTGTCTATGAAATCAGCAATACGATCAACATCCGCACAGGCGAAGAAGGACCTGAAGCACTTTAATATCGGTACGAGATTCGGACACTCCGGATCTCTTTTTTTGTGCACAGAATCCCCCCAGAAACCGCGATTCCTCTTCGAATTCTCTTCAAGCGCCGTTATTTCAGACAATCTCTATTTTTATTTGAAACTTTTCATGAGTAAGATTAGTCTACTAAATATAAAAATGTAAAAGGTGATTATTTGAACTACGAAATTTTTAAAGCAATCCATGGACTATCTCATCACAATTCAGTTCTCGATTCCATTATGGTCTTCATCACGGAATATGCCATTGTCGCCTATGCCCTTATCCTATTGGCAATCTGGCTGTTTGGGAACACACAAAGCAGAAAACATGTGCTATACGCAGGCATCACAGGAATTGCAGGCCTTGTGATCAACTATTTGATTACGCTTGTTTATTTCGAACCGCGCCCGTTCGTTGCGCATACAGTGCATACACTGATTCCGCATGCTGCGGATGCTTCATTTCCAAGTGACCACACGACAGGTGCATTAGCGATTTCTATTGCGATGCTTTTCAGAAACCGCAAAATCGGCTGGCCGCTTGTCATTTTTGGGCTTTTGACAGGCTTTTCGAGAATTTGGGTGGGACATCACTATCCGGTAGATGTATTGGGCAGCCTCGTTGTCGCCATCATTATCGGGTTCCTTTTCTTTAGATTTTCAGATCTGCTTCGCCCGTTCGTCGATTTGATCGTGAGGATCTATGAAGCCATCATCAATAAACTGACGAAAAAACCAACCGATCAAAATTTCTAAGAAAGACAAAAGCCGGCGTCTGAAATCAAGACAGCCGGCTTTAATATTTCTCATACATCTCTTGTTTTCTTCGCTTCGCCAACACATATAAACCATAAAACAACCCAATTCCAACAGCATCGATGAGCACATCCCGGATACAACCATTCCTGCTGAAGAAGAGCTGAAGAACTTCTGTGAAAAAAGCAAACGCAAATGAGCCGGCTGCAGCTGATCTTATGCTGCCCCGCTGTTTCCACAGCAAATATGTCAGCACAAAGAAGGAAAACGCGTGTCCGATTTTTTGAATAAACGCTTCAGGTACAGTAAGCTCAGTAAAATCCATAACTAAAAATTGAGACAGATCAGGGTGCGGCTGAAAATGAAAAGCCACCGTTTGCGATACGACCATGCCGCTGAAGCTTTCCGTACAGACAGAAAGCAGGATAAAAAAGATCCAGCCTGCGAGCAATAGGCGGTTCATGACATAACCTCCTTTATAACGTACGTGCCTACATGTAACAACATAGACGGTAAAACAAAGCAAAAAGTAACAGAAAAAAACGCCCATCACAAGGATAGACGTTTTCTTCATTAAGACTGTTCAGTGTCTTCTGTTGTGCTGCTTTCTTTAGAACCAGATTTGTCAGTTGAATCATCCTTTTTCTCACCGGATTTTTCTTCTGTTCCTTTTTCAGTTGATCCGTCCTTTTTCTCGGAAGATTGCTGAATGGATTCTTCTGTTTCTTGGGTGGCAGCTTTTTCTTCAGCAGCTGCTGCTTTTTCAATAGAAGAAACTGGTTTGTCCATAAAGTTTAACGGATTCATTGCGACCCCATCTTTACGGATTTCAAAGTGCACGTGGTTTCCGCTGTCTTCACTGTAAAGGTTCTTGCCAGATTTTCCGATCACTTGATTTTGTTTTACTTTGTCACCTTGCTCAACGCTTACTTCGGAAAGAGATTGATACACAGTCGATAAACCGTCGGCATGTTCTACTTCCACAACATATCCCAGCACTGGATCTTTTTCAGCTTTAACAACCGTACCGCTCAGAGAAGCAGAGACATCGAAATCTTTTCCGTCTTTCTCAGCTAAGTCAATTCCTTTGCTTAGGCTGTACGTGTTATTATAGGTAACGAGTGCTGCTTCTTTCTCTTCTTTTGCGGCATCGGTTTCATAGAACTTTTTCACAACAGAAACGTTTTCAGAATCAACAACCGGCATTGCGACATTTTCCATTGACTTTCCTACTTCAACTGCATCGTCGTTGTTGTCATATGCGGAGTTTCCGCCGTTATCAGCCAACTGATCCTTTACCTCATCATTTGATACTGATTGATACCAAAGGACAGCTGTTAAAATGACGGCCGCACTGACTAAGTAAATTGCAGGGAACACCCAGCGTTTACGAAAAAACTGCTGAAGTTTTTTGACTTGAGAAGTTTTCTTTTCTTCCTCTCTCATTGTTTCATCACCTCAGCAACATTCTGAACACTTTTCTGAAAATATATACAACCTATCCAAAAAAACTTTTTTAGATGTAGTTTGCACAGACTGAACGAAAATATGTATTTTTTTGAGAGGAGTGCCAAAAACGTATGAACATGACATTGCGCCTTGCTGAACATAAAGACTTGGAGGCTGTTGTGGCGATTTATAATTCAACGATTGCTTCTCGAATGGTAACAGCCGATACCGAACCGGTAACTCCTGAAGACCGGATGGAATGGTTTTCGGGACATACAGAGGCACGCCCGCTCTATGTGGCCGAGGATGAAAACGGAAACGTCGCTGCCTGGATCAGCTTTGAAACATTTTATGGAAGGCCAGCCTATAATAAAACAGCGGAGGTCAGCATATACATTGACGAAGCATGCCGCGGCAAAGGTGTTGGATCATATTTGCTTCAAGAAGCGCTCCGCATTGCCCCGAATCTTGGCATCCGCTCACTTATGGCCTTCATTTTCGGGCATAATAAACCAAGCCTGAAGCTGTTTGAAAAGCACGGGTTTGCAGAATGGGGACTATTCCCCGGCATCGCCGAAATGGACGGGAAAAGATACGATTTAAAAATTTTAGGGAGAGAGCTTTCATGATTAGTCTGGATAAAGATGAAAACGAAATTGAAAATCATAATGAAGAAAATAGCCTTGTTAAACAGGAGACTGCACCTGTTGAGCAGGAGACCCGCCAGCTGAGTGCCTCTGCTGTCAAGTCGCTATCCGACATTGCCAAGTGGGGCAAAATTTCTGGCATCTTGTTAATCATTATGGGATCGCTTGTCACTCTTTCTGTTTTGATGACAGTGATTGGCGCCATTCCGGGCGTACTGCTCATTATTTCAGGCGTATTTTTGATGCGCTCAGCAAAAGCAGCCGCGGAAGCCGACGGAACTCTTACCGGCGCCGCGGGTGAAAGCATGCTTGAGAACTATGGAACGTTTATTAAAATGCAGCTGTTTTACGCAGCATCCAGTATCGCCATGGGACTGATTGGCATCATTTTGGCCATTTTCTTGCTGGTGATTATCGGCATAGCCGCTTATGAAAACACCGATACGTATGAAGATCCGGATTCCTATTATTATGAGGATGATCCGGTGTTTGAATAATGATGAGTCAGGACAGGGCATGAGTTCCATATAAACGGAACCATGCCTATTTTATTTGACTATTCAAAGCAGGCCGGCGTAAACACCAAATCCTGAAGCAAGCATACAATAGACATCTCTAGTAGAGGAAATCAACAAAGCAACGCTGTTACCCTGAAATGAATATCAAAAAAACGGATGAAGTCGGAATCAATCCGAAACCGCACTTTTTATTTCGGGTGTCTGCATGCAAAAAAACACACCCGGATCGTCTGGAAAATCTCAACAATCCGGGTGCAGCTCTTCTTTAATACATTTTTTTGCGTCTGTCTTCCTCAGTCAAAAATTCAACAAAACTCCGCATCGCAAAAGGCTCTTCCTTTATTTGTCGTGCGTAGGAGCTTTTCCGCTCTTCTGAAAGGATTTCGCTCTTTTTGATCCTGTTCAGCATATAGATGTGAACCGTTTTTTGGATTTGTTTATGCTGATAGCCTGCCTCTTTAAAAAATGCGAGCCCGAGCGCCGCCAAAAGGGCGAATATGCCTGCGCTGATCAGGGACTCCCTGTCAGCTGAAGCATGAAATAGAAAAGCAGCTAAATTAAAGAGAGAGAATGCAGCAAGCGGAATAGCAAGAAAACGGTAAATGACGGTTTTTTTCATGAAAGGCTGTACGGCCTTTTGAATTTTTTGCATTTCTGTTTTGATGAACCCCGGCATTTGTTCGACTCTGTAAAAGTTCATATAATCCTCCCCCTTTATTTGATGTTTCAAGCTTCACGAACGTTATCATATGTGTTTATTTTAACGCAGGTGCAAGCTGGTTTTAAAGAAATCTGCCCGTATTTTTCACGAAGAATCTGGATCGCCGCTCTTTATTCTTTTAAAATGTGAGTGTTATAATTTGTAATGGGAATCAGATCACTGTTATTCATGGAATACTAATGGCAATCTTCTTGATAAATATGAATGAGCGGGGTTACAAAGTGAGTATTTCTTCCATCCTTTTATCACTTTTTTTCATTTTAAATATTCTTTTGGCCATCATTGTCATCTTCAAAGAACGGCGCGATGCCAGTGCATCTTGGGCGTGGCTGCTTGTTCTTTTCTTTATTCCCGTTTTAGGCTTTATTTTATACTTACTATTCGGCCATAATCTCAGACGCAAGCATTTGTTTCAATGGGAAGACCGGAAAAAGATTGGAATTGAAAGGCTGCTGAAGCATCAGCTTGAAGATTTAGAAACCAAGCAATTCCAGTTTAACAACCGGGCAACCTTTGATAACAAAGATTTAATTTATATGCTGATTATGAATAACCATGCTGTGTTTACAGAGGATAATTCAGTTGACGTCATTACAGATGGACGGGATAAATTTCAGCGGCTGCTGAGTGACATTTCAAAGGCTAAGGATCATATCCATTTACAGTATTATATTTATAAAGGCGATGAATTAGGCAAAAAATTGCGGGACGCTCTCATCCAAAAGGCAAAAGAAGGTGTTCAGGTCAGAGTGCTTTATGATGAACTCGGGTCTAGAACGCTGAGAAAAAAGTTTTTTAAAGAGCTTCGCGAGGCTGGCGGGCATGTGGAGGTCTTTTTCCCGTCAAAGCTCAGGCCGATTAACCTGCGGCTGAATTACCGGAACCATCGAAAGCTTGTGATCATAGACGGTATGACCGGTTATGTCGGAGGCTTTAACGTCGGAGATGAGTATCTAGGGCTTAATCCAAAATTCGGTTATTGGCGGGATACGCATATCCGGCTGCAAGGAACGGCCGTGCACGCCATCCAAACACGGTTCATCCTTGACTGGAACCAAGCTTCTCATCACCATACGCTGACATATATTCCAAATCACTTTCCTGATTACGGCCCAAAAGGCAACGTCGGGATGCAGATTGTCACAAGCGGCCCTGATTCGGAATGGGAACAAATTAAAAATGGCTACATCAAAATGATTTCAAACGCCAAGCGTTCCATTTTGATACAAACACCTTATTTTATCCCAGATGCAAGCCTGCTGGATGCTTTAAGGATCGCTTGCCTTTCGGGCATTGACGTTAACATTATGATTCCGAACAAGCCCGATCACGCCTTTGTATACTGGGCGACACTTTCGTATATCGGCGATCTGCTGAAAGCCGGAGCCACTGTCTATATTTACGATAACGGCTTTATTCACGCGAAAACCATCGTGGTGGATGACGAAATCGCGTCAGTCGGCACAGCCAACATTGATGTCCGAAGCTTCAGGCTGAATTTTGAGGTTAATGCATTTATATACGATATCACCATTGCTAAAAAATTGGTTTCAACTTTTAAAGAAGATTTGCTAGTATCCAGAAAATTCACCTATGAGGAGTATCTGCAGCGCCCGTTGTGGATTCGAATAAAAGAATCCGTCTCGCGGCTGTTGTCGCCGATCTTATAAGATGCGCCAAAAACCCCCGGCCTTTACGGCCGGGGGTTTTCCTGATGGTCACAGTAAATGATGATCGCATCCCGCAAAAAAGCGGCAAGACCTTCTCCATATTGATTGATTGAATCGGTAAATCGCTCGTCAGTGATATACACTTCCCCGAGTCCTCTGAAAATGTCGAGTGTGCAATCGTAATGATATTGGCAAATATGATCGCGAAATGCCTCCACAGCGGCCTGAATCTCTGCATCATCGGGCCCATGCTTCATTCGAGCCGCAATTCGTCTGTAAATCGAATCAAATTCAGCCATGATCGAGCTCCAATCATCTGCCGAGTATGCAGATGTCCTTTTCTCTGTTTCTTCTGCGATTTCCTTTCCATACAGCTTTCTGACTTCATCAGCGTATGTCTGCTGGTGCTCTTCAATGTCTTTCATGCTTAATCCGGCAAATAAATCCCTCTTATTCATCGTTTCCCCTCCATCAACGGACAAAAGCGTCCTGTCAATTGTTTGAATCATCTCATCCATTCTTTGTTTTTTCTTCATCAATATCTCCTTTTGCGACTGAAGTGCCGCTTTCCGGTCAAAATTCGGATGATCCAGCATCTCTTTAATCTCATCCAGACGAAACCCGATTTCTTTGAAAAATAAAATCTGCTGCAGTCTTTCCAGGTCTGCGTCACTGTACAAACGATACCCAGCATCAGTAAGCGCTGAAGGATTCAGAAGCTCAATATTGTCATAGTGATGAAGCGTCCGAATGCTAACGCCTGATATCTCCGCCACTTGTTTAACTTGATATTTCATACATAACACCTCCTCTTTTTTATCGTAAACAATCACGCAACGTTAGGGTCAATCCCCAAAATGTTATTTTCTATATACAAAACTTCTCACAAATAGTGTATAAAAGAAAAGTGAGTATTTTTTTGTAAAGGGGAGCCAGTATACATGAATCCTGAAACAATGAACAAAACCCTCATCAGCATTTCGAAATGGGGAAAAGCTACAGGCATTTTATTTATTATTATGGGCGCAATTACCGCGCTTTCAGGCGCGTTCTTTTTTCTAATCGGTGCCGTGCCAGGCGTACTGCAAATTATTTCCGGTATCTTTTTGATGAGGTCAGCTAGGGAAGCAGGCCAAATGGCTGAACACAATAGCGGACAGTCTGAAGACTTAATGCTGGAGAATTACGCGAAATTCGTAAAGATGCAAGGGATTTATTTGATCGTAAGCATTGCTGTATCCATTCTTGCGATTATCGCCTTCTTCATCTTTTTAATGCTTGGGATTGCTGATGGCCTTTTCAGCGATACGTACAGCACTTATTAATGAGAAAAACCCGGAGCTGGCTCCGGGTTTTTTATTATTCCGCTTCGCTTACCACTGTGAAGCGTTCATTTTTGTGTTCGGGATGTTCAAGCTCGTCCAACACGGCAATGGCATAATCTGCATAGCTGATATAGCTGTCGCCTTTTGCATTTACGATGACATTGTCTTTTCCTTTTTGGTAAGAGCCAGTCCGTTTTCCTGCTGGATCAAAAAATGCCGCAGGACTGAGGAACGTCCAGGAAATGGAGTCTGTCTGCTGCAAATCTTTCAGGTTCTCGCCTTGATTTGATGCAGTTGGCAAATATTCTTTCGGAAATTCCGGCGTATCCATTAAACGGGTTGTTTTGGCTTCATCAACAAACAGGCTTCCCGCTCCGCCAACAACAAGCAATCTTGTGTGCTTCGCGTCCTTTAAAATGCTGATGAGTGCTCTTCCTGCTTCAACATGAAGATGTTCTTGGCCGGGTGCTGCTCCAAAAGCGTTTACGACCGCGTCGAAAGGCTTGATGTCTTCCGCAGTCAGTTCAAACACATCTTTTTCCAAAATCGCTACGTCCTGCTCCTGCACTTTTGAAGCGTTTCTGACGATGGCTGTCACTTCATGGCCTCTTTTTTTCGCTTCTTTCAAAATCTCGTTTCCCGCTTTCCCGCTTGCGCCTATAATACCAATTTTCATTTTTCATTTCCTCCTTATTTGTAACAATTTTAGTTACATGTTAGCGGTGAGAAGTCATCCCTTTTGATTAAAAGAGATGATTCATAACATCTTTTAATGACTTGCTCGCCAGTTCATTTTCCATCGCTCTTTGCACACTTTCAAACGTTTCATCCAGAGCGTTCTGAATTTTTTTCCCTACCGGACATTTCGGATTCGGGTTTTCATGAACCGCAAAGAGTTCTTCTTGCTTTTGGACAGCCCGGTACACTTCTAAAAGAGAAATATCAGCAGGATCTTTTTTAAGGCTTGCACCCGGCACCCCTGCGCGTGATGTGAGAATATCAGCTTTTTTCAGCAGGCTGATCATTCTTCGCACGACTACTGGATTCGTGTTGACACTGTCTGCAATGATTTCTGAAGATGTTTTTTCATCCATCGAGATGAGGGATAAAATATGAATGGCAACAGCAAGACGGCTGTTAATCATGTTTTTTCACCACCGTTGTAACTATAATAGTTACATTTGATTCGTTTGTCAACATCTAATATACACTAAATACACGGGTTTTGTGCACCGTTTTTAGTCAATAGAACGGCCGGATGCACTCCGGCCGCGTCTTATCAGAATAAGAAATATCTTTGTCCAAGTGGGACATAATCGACAGGCTGGCAAGACAATTCCTCCCCGTCAGCAAAGACCTGATAGGTTTTTGGATCAATCTCAATCTTCGGCAAAGCCGAATTCAGCTTCATATCCAGCTTGCTCAGCTTTCTGATATTTTTGACTGGAGAAATCCTTTTTTCCAGCCCTAAGCTTTCCGCCACACCACGCTCTATGCTTGCCTGAGACATAAATGTAATCGAGGTTGAGCGGTTGGCTTTTCCGTAAGACGCATACATTTGGCGCATGAAAACCGGTTCAGGAGTCGGGATGGACGCGTTCGGATCTCCCATTTGCGCACGTGCAATCATGCCGCCCTTTAAGACCAGTTCCGGTTTTACGCCGAAGAATACCGGGTCCCACAGAACGAGATCAGCAAGCTTCCCTTTTTCCACCGAGCCGACTTCATGGCTGAGCCCGTGCGTAATTGCCGGATTAATCGTGTATTTGGCAATGTACCGTTTTGCGCGCACATTATCATTCCCGTTTTCGCCGGCAAGAGCGCCGCGCTGTTTTTTCATTTTATCGGCTACCTGCCATGTTCGGATGATCACTTCACCGACCCGCCCCATCGCTTGGGAATCCGATGATGTCATGCTGATCGCACCGATATCATGGAGAATATCCTCCGCGGCAATCGTCGCAGCCCTGATTCTGGAATGGCTGAACGCCACATCTTCAGGCACTTTCGCATCTAAATGGTGGCAGACCATCATCATGTCAAGATGCTCATCCATCGTATTAACGGTATAAGGAATGGTTGGCGTTGTAGATGACGGCAGAATGTTCGCGTAAGAAGCGAGCTTCATAATATCCGGAGCGTGGCCGCCGCCTGCACCTTCAATGTGATAAGTATGAATGACCCGGTCCCCGATCGCGTCGAGCGTGTTTTCCAAAAAGCCCGCTTCGTTAATCGTATCGGTATGGATGGCAACTTGAATATCAGCCTCGTCCACGACTTCCATACACGTTTTAATGGCGCTTGGCGTCGTGCCCCAGTCTTCATGAAGCTTAAGGCCGATGGCGCCTGCTTCCACCTGCTCGATCAGCGGCGCTTTATCGGATGCATTCCCTTTTCCTAAGAAGCCGACATTGATCGGAAACTCCTCGGCCGCTTCCAGCATCCTCGCCATATACCACGCCCCGGACGTACATGTTGTCGCTTTGCTTCCTGTAGCGGGTCCTGTTCCGCCTCCCAAAAGGGTTGTCACACCTGAAGAAAGCGCAACTTCCATCTGCTGAGGACAAATAAAATGAATGTGCGTGTCCACTCCCCCGGCTGTTAAAATTTTGCCTTCACCGGAAATCACCTCTGTCCCCGCTCCGATGACCATGTGCGGATCGACTCCATCCATGATATCAGGATTTCCGCTTTTTCCGACACCGACAATCCGGCCGTCTTTCACACCGACATCCGCTTTGACAATGCCTGTGTAATCCAATAGCACGACGTTGGTGATAACCAAATCCAAAGCGCCGTCCTTCCCTGTGATTCTGCCGTTTTGGCCCATGCCGTCGCGGATTGTTTTTCCGCCGCCAAAGATCATTTCTTCACCATATACTGTGAAATCCTTTTCGACTTCGATCCATAAATCCGTGTCGCCCAATCTGATTTTATCGCCCGTTGTCGGGCCAAACAGCTCCGCATATTCCTCCCGTGACATTTTCATCGGATTACACCCTCCATCCAGCCGGCTTGTTTTAAGTTGGCCAACGTTTTTTCTTTGCCGCGTTCATCGATAAACGTGTCGGCCATTCCGTTCAGCCCTCTAATTGTCTTGCGTCCTCTGATTTCCACTAGTGAGACCGTTTTCTGCTCTCCCGGCTCAAAACGGACCGACGTGCCTGATGGAACATCAAGACGCATGCCGATCGCCAGCTCACGGTCAAATAATAAAGCCCCGTTGGCCTCCGCAAAATGAAAATGCGAACCGACTTGAATGGAGCGTGATCCGGTGTTTTTTACCGTTACCTCCCGTATCTCACGGCCTTCATTAATCGTAATGGTTCCCTCAGCAATTTGAAATGCTCCCGGCTTCATGACTTCACCTCCGCAGAAATTGGCTGATGTACCGTAACAAGCTTTACTCCATCCGGAAATGTGGCCTCCACCTGAATGCTGTCCAGCATCTCAGGCACACCTTCCATCACATCTTTTTCCGTTAATACATGGCGGCCGGCTTCCATCAGCTCTGCTACTCCCTTCCCATCACGTGCGCCTTCCATAATAAAGCAGGTGATATAAGCAGCAGCCTCAGGATAGTTCAACAGAACGCCCCGCGCCTTTCGCTGTTTGGCTAATTCCCCCGCTGCAAAAATGAGCAATTTTTCTTGTTCAACCGGTGTCAGTTTCATCTGTAATCCTCCTTCTTTTGTCATATAAAGCGGATGCGGTTACTACGAATTTGTGGAGCATGCAGGCGGGACATCACCTCCCTTTCTTCGAGAATGGGGGTCATACGATAGGGTGCCTTTCAAAGCGGCATGCCGTTTCTTCATCAGCCTTGCCATGGTCAACAACCGTTCCCCTGTCGATTACAGAAAGATAGTCAGCACAGGTTAACGCGTTTTCCAGACTGCGCTCGACTAAGATAACAAATGTCTTTTTTTCTGGAAATTTCTATAATAACTTGTCTGACTAGTTCGACAATTAAAATCTGAATTCCTTCCAATTGTTCATTAAGTAAAATATTTTTCGGATTTACCATCAGCGCTCTGACGATTGCAAGCTGCTGCTGAGACCGCCTTTTCTTTTTGAACAAACGTTTGATTAAAACAAATAGCCCCCCTGTTTAGCCGGAAGCAGGCCTATGAAGTGGATTGGCCGACTCCATTTCGGCCTAATACAGCGACAATCTGCCCCGGGTGAACCTCCATGCTGAGGCTGTGCTAAATCATCGATTGATCATAACCAGACGTTACATTTCAGCCCGTTGTTTTGCTCCGCAACCGGAAGCATGCATGGAGTCCAGTCTGAGGCGCCGTCCTCCACGATACCGAGAACCCGATTATTGCCATTAACTCCGCATCATAGACGGACACTTCGCTGATCGCCACCGTTCGGCTTAACGAGTGAAGAATCCCGGCCTTCACTGAATCCCGCTTGTGTCGATATTAACTGTTTTTTCGCACTCCCGCTGGCTTCCGGCACTTTCTTCGGTGCATTACATTCCGTCATCAAAACCCCTTTGTTTGATTTCTCCAAATGATGTTATAAAACTTTACAACTTATGTCATTATTATATAGAAGAGGCCTATTAATTCAAAGAATATTTAAAAAATTTAGTTACCTTGACCAAATCAGCTTCTTTTTTTGTTATATTTATTCACATCAGAAAAAGCGAACAAAAAAAGACAAGAAACATTTCGTTTCCTGCCTCTTCCGTACGATTAATCTTTATCTGAAAATTTATCCTTGGCTTTCCCGATATCCTTTTGGATTTCGCCTTTTGCCTTATCTTTTTTGCCTTCAGCCTGCATGTCCGTTTTGTCAGCCATATCTCCGACTTTATCCTTCACTTCTCCTTTGGCTTTATTGAATCCGCCCTTCATTTTGTCTTTTACACTATCGTTACCCATGTTAATTCTCCCCTCTCAATTATGTGTGTACTTGTTACCTTCCCGATCTGAGAGGCAATAAACATTCTAATGTTATTTATCGATTTCGTAGCGCTCTCCGTAACGGAGCACCTTGTATATCGCCAGCCCGTCTGATGACTTTTTCTCTGAATATCGGACCGGCAGCAGGGCAAAAAACACATAATACGTAGAAAAATAGACAAACTGATAGAAAAACACATTCGGCTTTAATACACTGTGTAAAATCAGCAGATTGATTGCAAAAATCGTGATGAGGTTAAACAAGCAGCCCCCTGCATACACGAGTGCATTTGAGAATCGATTGTCAATTTTCAACTCCCCGTACCGGCAAAAAGAATCGATAAAATAAATCGTTCTGAACCGTATGGGTCCAATTTTAAGCAGCGTTTTTCCCATGCCTATATCCAACGATCCTTTTCCGCCAAAAATAAAAGCCATAAAGCTGTGCCCTGAAACATGTATAATCTGTACAAGCGGCAGAACAATGAGGAAAGACCACAGAAACTTCACCATATCATTGAAACCAAACATTGAATTCCCCCTCACATGCAGATCTGCATCCCAAAACGGCTTTTGTTCAAAAAACAGTGCTGTAGCGATTTTTCCTGTTCTCCCCGGAAATAAACGTTCCGATGCTCCCCTTTTTTTGCATAAAAAAAAAACCATCTGCCAGCAGATGGTTTTGTCTCATACTTCATATAAACAATCGTTCCTTTGAATCATCTCTCTCATGCTGACCGCTTTTTCATAAAAATACACCGCTTCTTTATATTGTTCGCGATGACTGAAATAAGAGGCAGCATCTAAAGCAAATTCTTCAATATATACATACAGGCCCTTTTCTTCCATATAATCAAATACTTCTTGAATCATATCCAAATTGACAGATTCCACATATAATGCCTGCAGAAATTTATATTTTGCCAGACTGAAGAAGTCGTTTCGTTTTTGGGCAATGGCAATCCCTTTTTCATAGTACCGTATCGCGGCTTCGCTATCTTGTTTTTTGAAAAGAACGCGAGTCAGGCTGAAGAGCGCTTTTGGAAGCTGTTCCAGCTGATAATCCTCGAAGACAGGAAGCGCTTTTTCAAAGTATTCGGCGGCCTGATCCAGCTCCCCCTTGTCATCATAGCAATTCCCGATATTATAAAGGGCTGATCCGATCAAACGGGGCTGTCCTTCCAATAAAGCAAGGCGATACGCGTCATCTAAATGTTCAAGCGCTTTTTCATAATTTCTGTAGTCTATGTAGTTTCCTGATATGACGAAATGGCATTGAATTCTTCTGACTCTATAAAAATCGTGAGCCTTATACGTCTCCAGCGCCTGTACAGCGTGGTTCATGGAAAAGTGCGTCTGCTTCATAATATAAAAGACTTCCGCCACTTTAAAATGAAATTCCGCTCTTTCAATTTCATCTTCTACAAACGCAAGCATCTTCTCAGCTTTCCGATAAAAGGATATAGCCGAGATGTAATTGTTCTGTTCAAATTCGTACATTCCTCTAAACAAGTGAAAATAATACTCAGATAATCCGGAGATGCTGTCCTGATTGCTTTCCAGCGTTTTGATCAATTCACGATATTGAAGCTGAGATTCCTCGTGCAGGTCAGGCTTTACATAATCCAGCATAATTTGGTGCCGGTAGCTGATCAGCTGATAATACAGGAGAAGCAGCTGATCCTCTTCCATCTGTTCGATATCTAGATCAATTTCTTCCTTCAGCTTTACGGCATCAGCCACTTGAAATGCTAAAATGTGCTTATACCACTTATTGATTTTCACTCCTACTTGAGATGACGGGATCTCGTACGCGGCCATGCCCCTCCAACCCTTTCTATTTTCTAATTGGTTATATTTTATCATAATGTATGGCTTTGGAATTAAATTTTCTTACAATGATTCCTTCTTTATGCCTATCCTTATATATTTCGGTTTTTATACGTATTTTTTGCACTCGGATTCTAATAAAAAAGCTTATCGGACAGTGCCGATAAGCTTTTGACTTCAAATTAACCGCCAATATAAGACATTTCCACTTTCTTTTTGCCAGATGCTTTTGATAGCGTACGATCGACTGAATACTGATCAATCCGATTTTTCCATACTGTCCCGATCATTTCTGATAGTTCGTCATCACTTAATTCCTGGCGAACCGGAGCTCTGAGGTCAAATCCGCTTGAAGCGAATAAGCAGGTAAACAGCTCTCCTCTCGCAGAAAGACGGGCTCTGTTGCAAGATCCGCAGAACGCATCAGATACAGATGATATGACGCCGATTTCTCCGGAGCCGTCCAAGTAGCGGAATCTGGAAGCCACTTCGCCTATATAATTAGGCGCTATAGGCTCAACCGGCATGTGTTCATTGATCAAATCTATGATTTCCGCCTTTGTCATGACGTCTTTCTTTTCCCATTGGTTGGTGTTGCCTACGTCCATAAATTCAATGAATCTCAGGATATGCCCTTTTTCTTTAAAATAACGGGCCATAGGCAGTATATCTTTTTCATTGACGCCCTTTTGAACGACCATATTGATTTTAACACCGAGCCCTGCTTGCTTCGCCGCTTCAATGCCTTCCAGCACCTTGCTGACAGAAACGCCGCGCCCGTTTATCTTCTTAAAACGCTCGTCTTCTAAAGAATCAAGGCTGATCGTAACCCTTTTCAGCCCAGCCTCCTTGAGCCTCTTTGCATAAACAGGCAGCAGTGATCCGTTTGTCGTCATCGCGATGTCACGAATACCCGGTATGCGGGCCAGTTTTTTGATTAACTCCGGCATATCCTTTCTCATGAGGGGCTCTCCGCCGGTCAGGCGGATTTTTTCAACGCCAAATCTTGTGACAAACAATGTCGCAAGCCGTTCCAGCTCCTCAAATGAAAGCAGCTCCTCTTTCTTTAAAAAAGGATAATCCGGGCCGAATAACTCGGCGGGCATACAGTACGTGCATCGGAAGTTGCAGCGGTCTGTAACAGAAATGCGAAGGTCTCTCAGCGGTCTGTTTCTTTTATCCAACATCTGACGCGACTCTGTAATCATAGCTACAGCCCCTTCCTATCCCCTGATTCTCTCAGGGTGTGTATATACATTAAATGATCCGTTTCTGACAAATCCAATCGCTGTGATATTCAATTCTTCAGCCATTTGAATCGCAAGCTCCGTCGGGGCCGATTTGGAAATGACAATCGACACGCCGATTTTGGCCGCTTTTAACAGGACCTCTGATGAGATTCTGCCGCTGAACACAATCAGTTTGTCGCGTACGGACATACCGTTTAGAAGGCAGTGTCCGTATAGTTTATCAAGTGCGTTGTGCCGACCGATATCTGTGCGCATCAACAGAAGCTTCTCTGTGTCGCAAAGCGCCGCATTATGGACGCCTCCCGTATCCTGAAACGTCCCGCTCCCTTGCTGCATGTCTTTCATAAGCGCCAAACATGCCTCAGGCGATATCTTGATTTGGCTGACAGCCGTCTTGGCTGTTTTGACATCCTGCTGAAAATAAAAATGACGGCCCTTTCCGCAGCATGAGCCGATCACCCGTTTCGTATAATCCTTTTGATCCAATGTCTCAGGGTGAACGAGGTCGACATATACAAAACCGAGACTTTCATCTATTGTAAACCTTTTAATTTCTTTTTGAAATCGTATAACACCCTCTGATGCGAGAAATCCGATGACAAGCTCTTCGATATGCTCAGGCGTACAAACGAGCGTCACAAATTCACTGCCATTCAGTATCACTGTCAAAGGGAATTCCGTCACCATCCGGTCTTCTACTTTGCTTATTTCCCCTTGTTCATAGCGCCATACATCCCTGACCGCAGTTACTTTATCGTTCAATGTCTCTTCCCCTCCGCAATGTTCCTGCCTTTATATTTTTTCACACTCCTCGGATTTTGTCGAATTCTGAGACACAAAAAGAGCCCTCTATATAAAGGGCTTTCACAGGATGTGATGACGGCGGTGTTTAGGCAGGGCGCCTAAGCATTTAGCCGCCGTTCCTTTTATAACACGTGAGCACCAATGTGCATTGACAACGAACGCGGGGTTTGTCGACACGCTGAGACACCTCTGTATAAAGGACTCTATGTTTGATTATGCTGATTCTTTTTCAGAACCGTAAACAGCACAATAGCTGCGATCAAGGTGAGAATGCTGACAAAAAAGAAGGCTGCCAGTTTTAGAAGAACACCAAGCAATATAAATGCAACGGTGGCTATAAGAAAAATCATTCCGAATAATTTCATATGTTCAACCCCTTTTTAGGGAATCATTCCCGCCCAAACTGTTTTTAAACCAATAAAAAAGGCGCCTGGGGGAGCGCCTGATCTTTAGGTTCCTTACTCAGTAAATTTTTGTGCTTCTTTTTCCCAAGCCTGTTCGAACTCATCCGCACTGTTCGCTGAAATATATTCTCCGCCGCCAGCGACAGCTGCTTGTTTCATCTCTTCATTACCCTTGACATCAAAGTTGAAGCCAATGATGTTTACAATCGTATCCACATTTGATGCACGGAGCTTTTCGATTTCTGCCGCAGGGTCTCCGCCGCACGTTTCTTCACCGTCAGTGATTAAATACACCACGTTTTTCCCGTCTGCGTCAAATGCTTCAAATTCTTTTCTTGTGTCTGCAAGTGCTTTGGCAATCGGTGTCCATCCAGTCGGCTTGAGCTCACTCAATGAATTGTCAAACAGAGACCCTTCATATGGATGAAGGCCGTAAATGGTTTCCGTCGTACTGCATGAAAGGGCTTTACCGGACAGTTTATTGTTCCCTGCATGCCCGAAAACGCGAAGCATAAGATTTGTATCCTTCGGAAGAAGTTCGGCAAAAGATTTTACTGATTTTTTGGCAATGTCTATTTTGCGCTCTCCTCCTGTTTTTTGAACCATGCTTCCGCTTCCGTCAAACAAAACAGCTACATTTGTATCAGCCTGTTTCTCAGCGGCAAAAGACGGGGAGGCAATGGAAACAGTCAACAATCCAATGATACCGGCAGCCAGCAATTTTTTCATATGATTACTTCCTTTCTTTTTCATATTTTCCAACTATATGTTGGATTCTTCTTTATGCTAGAATACGAAAATGCAAAAAGATATAGGACATGCTGCCTTTTGTGCTGCTTTCACGATCTGTCCAAAATCGCTTGAAATGCCGTTCATTTTTAGCCATTTCCGCCCAGAAAGCATAAACAGATTGTGTGATCATTCATTCTTTTTTCGCCTTGATTATGACAGAAAAACGGAAATCTGCTACTATGCTACAGGCAGACAGCTAATTAGTTTTGAAGTTTTTGTTACATACAAAAAGAGGCTGACCATCACCAGCCTCTTTCTTCTTATTTAGATAACATTAGTGATTGCTGAGTGAAAATTTTCTCAACATCTTTTTGGGTATAAGCCGGGAAGTATTCACCGCCGCCTACTTTCGCAATTGCGTTCAGCTGGCCTTTGTATCCCTCTTTATAATCAAAGCCGATCACATTAACAGTGATATTGTCTTTTTGCAGTTCCTTTGCTGTTTTAATCGGGTTTCCTCCGCACGTTTCCTCACCGTCTGTCAGCAGATACACCACTTTTTCTCCTTTTGCATCAAGCTGGTCAAAAGAAGATTTCGCCTCGTTCAGCGCTTTGGCAATTGGCGTCCAGCCAGTCGGCCCAATTGTATTGAGAGAATTGAGGAAGCTTTGCTCATTAAAGCTTTGGAAGCCGTATACGTTGCGAATGGCTTCACATGACTGAACTTTTCCGGAATTTTTATTGTTTCCTTCAGAGCCAAACACGCTCATTTTCACCTGAGTTCCTTCTGGCAGTGAGCTCGCAAACTTTGAAATTTCTTTTTTGGCTGAATTAAATTTAGATACACCGTCTATTCTTTTCGCCATACTTCCGCTGGCATCAAGCAAGACCGCCACGTTCGCCGGCGCTTTAGCCTCCGTTTCTGTCTTTTCAGCTGCAAAAGCAGGTGAAGTTAATCCAAATAGCAATCCTGTCATCATGATCAGTGAAAATCTTTTCTTCATGTTCGTACCCCTTTACCAATTTGTTTCTGCGTGCAGATGTTCAACGCTGAACATAATCTATCGTAATCAACAAAAACCGAGAAATAAATAGGGCGGGCTTCCCCATTGCTGTTGTTTACTTTTGCATAGAAACCTATGTTTTTATTAGTGATTTCCACCTAACGCCCCTATGAAAAGAGAAGATTGTCCGCCTTTCGGCTTTCGTTATATGAGTCTGTCGAAGTCTGTCGACAAATGTGGATGACTTTACCACAATCTCAAAGCCTGAAATCAGGAAAAAAGGACTGATCCTTAAAGACGGTCAGAAGCTCCTCTAAACCGTTTCAGCTGCTCTTAGATAAAAGATATTCAGGAACAGAAAAAGACGCCCAATGAGCGTCTTTTTCTACTTTTTCGCCATATATTTATTCAAAAACGAATCTGCCTCAGAAATTTGTGTGCCTTGGTAATAGTACTTTACAATGTCATCAACCGTTTTGCCTTCTTTGGCCATAAAATTCGCTCCGTATTGGCTCATCCCCACACCGTGGCCAAATCCTCTCGTCGTGACTGTAATTGTGTCTCCATTTCGCTTCCATTCAAAATCGGCGGAGTTGAGACCCAGCTTTTCACGTATGTCTCTTCCTTTCAGCGTCTTGCCGTTAATGACGGCAGTTGCGACCTGGTGGCCCGGTGTCTCGCCGGTAATCTTCCCTACTGCGCTAGATCCATCCAGCTTGACGCCAAGCTTTTGCTGAAATTCTGCCGCTGTAAAGGTTTTCGTTGCCTTATATTTCGGAGACTTTTTATCCCATGGGCTTTTGACGCTTTTTAAATATGGGATAGCACTTGTCCAATAAGCTTCTGCATTCTCTGTGTAGCCGTTGCTTGTGGAGAAAAAGGAGGCTTCAATCGGCTGGTTGTTGTACGTTAAGATTTTGCCTTGCGTACTGGCTACCGCAGCTGTGATTTTCTTCAGTTTTGTCTCATAGCTTGTGCCCCACTGTTTTTTCAGCTCCGCTTTGTTTTTATACACCTGGAACATTTGTGTATCATCCACCAGTGAGCCTTTAGGAGCCTCAACCGCTGAATTTGACACCATCAGTCTGACAATAAATGTTCTGGCGGCGAGGGCCTGGGCTTTCAGTGCTTCAGATTCAAAGGTTGCCGGCATTTCGGAGGCGACGACTCCAATCACATACTCTTCAAGCGGAATGTTTTCTACGGATTGATTTGCGGTTCGATAGACGGGAATAGAAACAGGTGATGCTTTCAATGTTTCTGCTCCTTTCGATGCTGGTTTCGTGCTGACTGCTGTCTTTTCTGATTCTACGCTGGCCCCCGCTTCCTTATTATGCTGGAATGGTATAACCAAGAGTGTGGGAACCAAGAGAATCAATGCACATAGTACGGATAGTGTGATTGCGAATTGTTTCATATTCAGCTGCCTCCTGCTCGGGATTCGACTCTAGTCTAGTCTATGGGCAGGGACAAGCTAATATGACTCTCGTTTTGGACAGAAACTTTATTTGTCATTTACGTATTCTTTTTTGCTATTTTGCGCATAATGATGATAATACACAAAAAATAAAAAACCAGTATGCCAGAGTGACATACTGATTTTCAAGTAAGTTTATGCATTTAAGTCAGAAACGACTTCTTTATTCTCTTGCCCAGAAGCAGACTCATCATTTACACGTTCGATGTCTGCGCCCAGAGCGGCAAGCTTCTGATGGAAATCAACGTAACCGCGGTCTAAGTGCTTCAATTCAGTAACACGTGTGTGACCTTCAGCCACTAACCCCGCAAGAATCAGCGCTGCACCTGCACGCAAATCAGTCGCTGCAACTTCAGCTCCCTGAAGCTGTACAGGACCGTTAATGATGACAGAACGTCCTTCAATCTTGATATCACCATTCATACGGCGGAATTCTTCCGCATGCATAAAACGGTTTTCAAAAACGGTTTCTGTAATCATGCTTGTGCCGCTTGCACGAAGCAGAAGCGCCATCATTTGTGACTGCATATCAGTCGGGAAGCCCGGGTGAGGCATTGTTTTGATGTCAATCGGTTTAAGTTCTTTCGGACCGATGACACGCAGACCTTCACCTTCATCCTTAATTGTTACACCCATCTCTTCCATTTTTGCAATTAAAGAGGTGAGGTGTTCAGGAACCGCTCCTTTTACTAATACGTTTCCTTCAGTGATTGCAGCAGCAACCATAAATGTGCCCGCTTCAATGCGGTCAGGAATAATATGATGTTTTACGCCGTGAAGCTTTTCGACTCCTTCAATTTTGATGGTGCCGGTGCCAGCTCCGCGGATTTTTCCGCCCATGCCGTTGATATAGTTTGCTAAATCAACGATTTCGGGTTCTTTTGCCACGTTTTCCAGCGTTGTTGTTCCTTCAGCTAGAGCGGCTGCCATAATCAGGTTCTCTGTAGCTCCTACACTTGGGAAGTCCAGATAAATTTTTGCGCCTTGCAGTCGGCCTTTTACTTCAGCTTCAATGAAGCCATTACCGACTTTGATTTCTGCGCCCATTGCTTCAAAACCTTTTAAATGCTGATCAATCGGTCTGGAACCAATTGCGCATCCGCCCGGAAGTGCAACTCTTGCATGACCTGTACGCGCAAGAAGCGGCCCCATGACAAGCACAGACGCACGCATTTTACGAACATATTCAAAAGGTGCTTCAGTTTGCAAAGCGTATGAAGCATTTACAGTCACTTCATTATTTTCAAAATGCACATCTGCTCCTAAATGACGCAACACTTCGTTAATTGTATATACATCGGAGAGCGTAGGTACATCACAAATTACGCTTTTTTCTTCACTTGCTAATAAAGATGCAGCGATAACAGGTAAAACGGCATTTTTAGCGCCTTCAACTTTGACTGTGCCGTTTAACTTCTGACCGCCGCGGACGATGATTTTTTCCAAGGTATTCCCCTCCGCGTCCCTAAATTCTCTATATTAATATTCAGTCGTAACGATTGGTGTGCCAACCGTAACGGTATGTTTTCCGCCCATTCCTGCACTTCTAAGTGCAATTTGCAAATTCATTTTATGTTTCGAGGTCATAATGTACTCTTCCCACTCATCTGTAAACGCAGAAATAGAAACGAAATTTGGCTCAACTACATGTTCTACTGATCTTGCTTGAAATTCATTTAATAACTGATTTGCTTTTTTTTGCAAAACAATATTCATATTATCATCTAAGTGACCATTTAGACAAGTAAAAATAACTACTTTTTCTTGGAATATCCCAAGTGTCTCCCGTTCAAACTGTTCATATGTATCATTCCAGCTATCCGGTGTCTCTAGACTCATTTGCTCATATAATAAATACGAAGTTGGATTGTGTTTTTTGAGGGTTGTGACAAGCTGCAGTCTAAAAGAAGTACGATTTTTTTTGTCAGTATATGTGCCAATTGCCTTTACGACTTTATCTTCCCGTGCAATCACCCAATCATATTGACGATACTCTGATTTTAAACGTTGCACTTTTTGATAAAATTCTTTTTCGGTCAGTGACATGTTTTGTTTTGCATGCAATGTCCACTTATCTATTGACACATCTTGGCGTTCCATCCCCTCTGCCATTTGTGCTAACGGCGTTAATTCACTCGCATGAATGGTATGGAAAACAGCAATGACGAAGCTTAACATGACGGAAATGATAATAGCGTGGCTTACTTGTTTTTTCTTCATGTTCATCTCTCCCCCTTATCCCCAGTTTTACCGGAGGCAAGAGTCGCCATACGTAAAAATCTTCGTCAAAACTCGAGCTATTCGCCTTAACCCGCTTCTCCCAACCATTTAATGATAATAATGTTCAAAACCTATTAAAATAGATAGGGAAGCTGCTGTGAATAATTGAGGTAATCTAAAAAGAAATTGGCAACGGCCGTTCCAATGGCGATTGTCAGCAAAATCATCAGGAGTCTTGCCTGCACGACTTTGCCTTTTTTGATTAACGGATCTATATTGACGGCTTGCAACGCCCACCAAGTCACTGCTATAAAAATCAGGTGAACGACAATGCCGATTGCAGCCTGCTGTCCCAATACACTCATCTATTACACTCCTTTCTCTGCGTTCATACCCTTTCTTATTATATAAGAAGCACAGATAAAGATGATACATTTTATACAGAACGGAATATTCACCCAAATCTAGGGCTAATCCCCGCTTAAAGTGCGATTCTTTTACATGGTATACTTTATTGGAAAGGAGCTGGCAAATGTGAATCATTCTTTTTTTCAGCCTGAAAAGCAATATGGTGAGGACCTGCCAATTTTTGATCAGGAATGGGAAGCAATTGCATTCTATTATGATTATAGACAGTCACAGATTGAAGAACTGAATGAATTGTGTCAGTTTTTTAACATTTCTCTTACTTATACGAGAGAAAGCCTTGAAGAGCTTGAAAACCTCTATTTTCAAAGTATACAAGAACTTTTGCTTGCTGATTGGAATCTTCCTATTGAAGAATTCGAGAAAATGATCAGTGTTTATCTTATAGATTGCGTGATTGCCCGCCATGAAGATGCTGAATGGGTTGTAAAACCTTATCCCTATAAAGACGGCGCTTATACACTTGGCTTTAGAAGACATCGCAAATCGTGGCATACAATGAATGCCTGTGATGGTTTATACCTGCGCCAAAAAGAGGATCGCCCGCTGCTGTCGCTGTTTGATTCTCTTGTTCGTTCATAAAAAAATCCTTCTCATAAAGAGAAGGATTTTTTCTTATTTCCCTGCTACATCCAATCTGTTCAAAGCCCGCTGTAACGCAAGCTCAGCCCGACGAATGTCAGTATCATCTGATTGAGTATTCAAACGCTCCTGCGCCCGCTGGCGTGCAGCTTCAGCGCGCTCTTTATCGATGCCTTCCGCTGTCTCGGCAGCCTGGGCAAGGATGGTGACCTGATCAGGACGGACTTCTACAAAACCGCCGCTGACGGCAACCATTTCAGTCTGCCCGTCTTTTTTCAGACGGACAGCGCCGATTTTAAGAGGAGCCACGGTTGGAATATGGCCTGGCAAAATACCGAGATCGCCGCTTTCGGCTCTCACACTCACCATTTCGATATCCGCATCGTATACTGGGCCGTCGGGAGTAACGATATTGACTTTAACGGTCTTCATGCTTTTACCCTCCTAGGACCAGATTAAACTTCTACACCCATTTCTTTTGCTTTCTCAACAACTTCTTCGATACGGCCTACAAGACGGAACGCATCTTCTGGAAGATGGTCGTATTTACCGGCTAAGATTTCTTTGAAGCCTTGTACCGTCTCTTTTACAGGCACGTAAGAACCTTTTTGTCCAGTGAACTGTTCAGCCACGTGGAAGTTCTGAGAAAGGAAGAACTGGATACGGCGTGCGCGGTGAACGACAAGTTTGTCTTCCTCGCCTAATTCATCCATACCGAGAATCGCAATGATATCTTGAAGCTCTTTGTAACGCTGAAGCGTTGACTGTACTTCACGCGCAACTGCATAATGCTCTTCTCCGACAATTTCAGGAGCAAGGGCGCGTGATGTAGATGCCAACGGATCAACCGCAGGGTAAATACCCATTTCAGTTAATTTACGCTCAAGGTTTGTTGTCGCATCCAAGTGAGCGAACGTTGTCGCCGGCGCCGGGTCAGTGTAGTCATCGGCAGGCACGTAGATCGCCTGGATAGATGTAACTGATCCAACGTTCGTAGACGTGATACGCTCTTGGAGCTGACCCATCTCAGTTGCAAGCGTCGGCTGATAACCAACCGCTGAAGGCATACGGCCAAGAAGGGCTGAAACCTCTGAACCCGCTTGTGTGAAACGGAAAATGTTATCGATGAAGAACAGTACGTCCTGTCCTTGTACATCACGGAAGTGCTCAGCCATTGTAAGGCCTGTCAAAGCAACACGCATACGTGCGCCCGGCGGCTCGTTCATTTGTCCGAATACCATGGCTGTTTTGTTGATTACGCCAGAGTCACTCATTTCGTAGAAAAGGTCGTTCCCTTCACGAGTACGCTCTCCTACGCCGGCGAATACAGAGATACCGCCGTGCTCTTGCGCGATGTTGTTGATTAATTCCTGGATTAATACGGTTTTACCTACACCGGCACCACCGAACAATCCGATTTTACCGCCCTTAATGTAAGGAGCAAGCAAATCAACAACTTTAATACCTGTTTCAAGAATTTCAACTTCTGTTGAAAGCTGATCGAATGAAGGCGCCTGTCTGTGAATCGGATCCTTTTTCGCATCCGCAGGAACCGGCTCATTCAAATCAATATTTTCTCCGAGAACGTTAAATACACGTCCAAGTGTTACATCACCAACCGGTACTGAGATTGGCGCTCCTGTATCTACAGCTTCCATACCGCGCTGAACACCATCCGTAGATGCCATTGCGATTGTACGGACTGTATCATCACCTAAATGAAGAGCGACCTCAAGCGTTAAATCAATACCTACTTCGTTTTCACTTGCAGCTGGCTGTGAAATTTTAATCGCATTATAAATTTCAGGCAAGTGACCGTCTTCAAAACGCACGTCGACGACCGGTCCTAATACCTGGCTAACGCGTCCTTTCTTCATCGCTATCCCTCCTGACAAAATCTTTCTATTCTAAAGCGGCTGCTCCGCCGACAATTTCCGTAATTTCTTGTGTGATGGCTGCTTGGCGAGCGCGGTTGTAAGAAAGCGAAAGTGAATCGATAAGTTCCTTCGCGTTGTCTGTCGCGTTTTTCATCGCCGTCATTCTTGCAGCGTGCTCACTTGCTTTACTGTCAAGAAGCGCACCGAAGATTAAGCTTTCTGCATATTGAGGAAGCAAAACCTCCAGAACCTCCTCTTCAGATGGTTCAAATTCATAAGACGCCGTTCTTTTTCCGCCGCCGCTGCCCAAATCAGATAACGGCAGAAGTTTTTTCTCCGTTACTTCTTGAGTAATGGCGCTGACAAAATGGTTATAAACAAGGTGCAATTCATCAAACGCACCGTCTATAAACATTTGGATCGTTTGACGGGCAAGATCTTTAATTTCTGTAAACGTTACTTCATCCCCAAGTCCTGTTAACTCGGAAATGATCGGAATCTCCCGTTTCTTAAAGAAATCACGGCCCACTCTTCCGATGGCAATCACCGCATACTCATCCTTAGACTGATGACGTTCTTGCATGGCCTGATAAGCACTCCGTAAAACCGAACTGTTAAAAGCGCCGGCAAGACCGCGGTCAGACGTAATGACAAGGTATGCCGTTTTTTTCACTTCTCTGCTGAGAAGCATCGGATGCTTTACGTTGCCGGAAACTCTTCCGACGTTTGACACAACCTCTTGGATTTTATCCATATATGGCACAAATGATTTTGCATTGTTTTCAGCACGATTCAGCTTAGCCGCAGATACCATCTGCATGGCTTTTGTAATCTGACTTGTTTTTTTCGTTGACGTGATCCTTGACTTAATATCGCGTAATGAGGCCAAAGATTTCACCACCTTTTCTCTTCATCTGCGTAAAAAGAGAGAAAAAGAGAACCTTTTTCTCTCATCAGCATTCGAGTTAGTTGCTTGGTGCAAATGTGCGTTTGAAGCCTTCGATTGCAGCTTTGAAGTCTTCATCAGCAGGAAGGTTTCCTGTTTTCGCAATTCCGTCAAGCAGGTCTTTATGGTTTTGGTCAAGGTACATGTAGTACTCATCTTCAAAACGTCTGATATCCGCCACAGGAATATCATCGAGATATCCTTTTGTCAGCGCATAAAGAATGGCTACTTGCTTTTCAACCGGAAGCGGCTTGTTCAGATCCTGCTTCAGCACTTCAACTGTACGTGCACCGCGGTTCAGTTTTGCCTGAGTCGCTTGGTCGAGGTCAGAACCGAATTGAGCGAATGCTTCCAGCTCACGGTATGACGCAAGGTCAAGACGCAAAGTACCTGATACTTTTTTCATCGCTTTGATTTGCGCTGAGCCGCCGACACGGGATACAGACAATCCGGCGTTGATCGCTGGACGTACGCCTGAGAAGAACAAATCAGATTGCAGGAAGATCTGTCCGTCGGTGATGGAAATGACGTTCGTCGGAATATAAGCAGAGATATCTCCGGCTTGTGTTTCTACGAACGGCAGAGCTGTAATTGATCCTGCGCCTTTCGCGTCGCTAAGCTTTGCTGCACGCTCAAGCAGACGGGAATGAAGATAGAATACATCCCCAGGGAACGCTTCACGGCCTGGCGGACGGCGAAGAAGCAAGGACAGCTCACGGTAAGCAGCCGCTTGTTTAGAAAGATCATCGTATACAACAAGAACGTGCTTGCCGCTGTACATAAATTCTTCTGCCATTGTAACCCCAGCATACGGTGCCAGGTACAGAAGCGGTGCCGGCTGTGACGCAGACGCCGTTACAACAATTGTATAATCAAGCGCGCCGTGTTTACGCAATGTTTCTACTACGCCGCGGACTGTTGATTCTTTTTGACCGATCGCAACATATACGCAGATCATGTCTTGGTCTTTTTGGTTCAGGATCGCATCGATCGCAACAGATGTTTTACCTGTTTGACGGTCACCGATGATCAGCTCACGCTGGCCGCGGCCGATTGGAATCAGTGCATCGATCGCTTTGATACCGGTTTGAAGCGGTTCATGAACGGATTTACGGTCCATAACGCCTGGTGCAGGGCTTTCGATCGGACGAGTTTTGCTTGTCAGAATCGGGCCTAGTCCGTCAACCGGCTGGCCTAGCGGGTTTACAATACGGCCGATTAACTCTTCACCAACAGGAACCTCCATGATGCGGCCTGTTCTTTTTACTTCGTCTCCCTCACGGATCTCACTGAAAGGTCCTAAGATGACGATACCTACGTTTGATTCCTCAAGGTTTTGAGCCATACCCAAAACACCGTTTGAAAATTCGACAAGTTCACCGGCCATACAGTTGTCAAGGCCGTGCACACGTGCAATACCGTCACCGACTTGGATGACTGTACCTACGTCTTGAACTTCAATATCAGATTGATAATTTTGTATTTGCTGTTTTATCAGCGTGCTAATCTCTTCAGCTTTGATGCTCACTTAGGTTTCACCCCTTCTATCGATTTTCCCCGGCTAATTGACGTTCAATGCGCTGAAGCTTCCCGCTTACGCTGCCGTCATAAATCCGGTTTCCAATGCGGACTTTAATGCCGCCTATTAAATCCGTCTGCACTTCATTTCTGATTCTCAGTGAAGCGACTCCGGCTTTTTTTGCAAACACTTGTGATAATGGTAAAATTTCAGCATCCGTCAGCGGTTTCACTGAATATACGATTGCGTCTTCTGTTTGACGGGCCTCATTTGCGAGTTTGATAAACTCATCTGTGAGCTCAGGCACAATCGCGGCACGATGGCGGTCAATCAAAAGAAAAATCGTATTAAGCACGGACTGTGACAAAGAGCCAAATGCATTTTGGATCAGCTCTTTTTTCTTCGCAGCCGGCACCTTCGGATGGTTCAACACATCATTAAGCGCTTTTTCATTTTGAAATACTTGTTTTACAACAGTTAGCTCTTCTTCTACTTGATTCAGCTGAGCGGACTCATTGGCTATATCAAAAAGAGCTGATGCATATCGTTTAGAGACAGCTGATCCACTCATCGGCTTTCTCCTACCTCTTTAAGATAGTCCTGGATCAATTTCTCTTGCGCTTGTTCATCCAGTTCTTTTTCGATCACTTTCGATGCAATCATGACAGAAAGAGACGCTACTTGCTCACGGAGAGCAGAAACCGCCTGTTCTTTTTCCTTCACGATTTCAGTTCTTGCTGCTTCTTTCAGACGTTCAGATTCTGCACGTGCAGCCTGAATAATCTCTTCTTTTTGCTTCTCTCCCAGTTTCTTTGCGTTTTCGATAAGAGTTTGGGATTCCTGTCTTGCTTCTTTTAAAAGAACGCGCTGCTCTTCAATCAGCTGCTGCGCTTCTTTATTTTTTTCTTCAGCAGACGTAATTTCTCCAGCGATGTGGTCTTCACGCTGTTTCATTATGTTTAATAGCGGCCCTAAAGCGTATTTCTTCAGAAGCGCTAATAAGATTAACATAGCTAACAGTTGGAACAGGATATCTCCGCCGTTAAACGACAATCCTAGTTCAAGTGGTAATTGAGACATCTACTACGGCAACTCCCTTCTGCAGGTTTTTCTTTGCTGATCCAGCAGCCGCACTTGTCTCTTTTCAGCCGGCAAGGCGGGATGCTTATCAGACATAAAGCAATGGCGAAGGTTCTCTTGGAATGATCTTCGCCATTTTTAGTTCATATAAGGCTTTTATGCTTAGCCAAAGAACGCTAAGAATGCGATAACGACAGCGATAATAGGAAGGGCTTCAACTAATGCGATACCCATGAACATAAGAGTTCTCAGTTCTTTACCTGCTTCCGGCTGACGGGCAATCCCCTCTACCGTACGTGAAACAATCAAACCGTTACCAATACCTGCACCAAGTGCGCCTAAACCAATTGCAATCGCAGCTGCTATTAAATTCATGAAAAAGTTCCTCCTTTAAAATGTTATCCGTTTGGATATAATGTTTTAATGATCATGACTGATTTTATGAGACATGTACACCATCGTCAGCATTGTAAAGATAAATGCCTGGATAGCACCAATAAATAAACTGAATGCTTGCCATGCCAGCATCGGCAGAATGGCACCGATTGTACCGACAAGACCGAGAGCCACGCTTTGCGAATAATGGCTTGTTGCTAATCCCGCAAGCAGGCCCAGAAGAATCTCACCGGCGAAGATGTTACCATACAGCCGCAAACCTAGAGTCAGCGTATTCGCAAACTCTTCGATGATTTTCATCGGGAGCATGAATGGAACAGGTCTTAAATAGTCTTTGGAATATTCCTTGAGCCCTTTCATCTTCACACCATAGTAGTGGGTTAAAGCAACAACCATCACGGCTAGCGTTAATGTAATGGCAGGATCGGCTGTCGGAGACTTCCACCAGAGCTCATGTCCGATTGTAATAGAGAACGGCAGCCCCAGCATATTCGACACAAATATGTACATCAGCAATGTGACACCAAGTGCCAAGAAGTTAGCCCCTGTTTTTAAATCCATTGTACTGCCAATAATATTGCGGACGAAATCAACAATCCATTCCATAAAGTTCTGGGCTTTTCCGGGACGGATCGAAAGCGTTCTTGTCGTCAATATAGCAATCAATAAAACAATCACACTCGCCACAGTAATCATCAGAATGTTTGTCAGATTAAAAGTAAGACCTAGAAATTCTATAGTTCTGTAACCATGATTCAAAGGGTTTTCACCTCTCTTCCATTGATGAACGTTTAAGCTGGATAAAGGAATCTATCATAATGACAGGGTATATTGTCATTAATCCAATAACTGTACTTGCCATATGAAAGTATTCGGGATTTTTATAGGCAACAGCCACAGCAAGAATCGCATTGCACCACCGCGCTGCGCTCCCGAGAGATCGTATGGACTTTCCTTTCTCAACAGCTCTGTCAAAAGCATTCATTCTTCTGACGAGCAGTAAAAAATTAAACAAACTGAAAACAGTTCCCAGAATAAGGCCTAAAAAAACGGTTTTATACGCTGTTAAACCATAACCCAGTACATACACTGCCAAAATGAACAATAAATATTTGCGTTGTCTGCTAAATGTAAGCTTGGGATCGTCCATCAATTATCTGTCTCCTGATGAAAAAATAATGTATAGCTTGGATACGGCAAAAATCAGCGGTTAACCCTTAGTAGAAGACCTTTTTTGACCGGCAAAACGGGCCTGTTCGAAAAAATCATTCATCCGCAAGCCTTGCAGGGATGCTGTTTCATTCGCTTAAATAAATCCTCATAATACGGGTTTGCTGAGAGGATTTACATTGAGGATGAGGACTATAATGAAAGCTATGAAAACCTTCTCATAATACCCTCGTTTAGCATACAATAGCCCCTAACATGTGTCAATCTGTTTAAAGTTAAAAAACTTTTTATACTTTACGTCTCCACAGAATGTTCACATTTTCACCTATAATTGTATACAGATTCACCGAATAGCAAAAAACTGGATAAAAAAATGAAACCCCCTTTTGGGGATTTCATTTTTTATTTTGTTCCAAACATGCGGTCACCCGCATCTCCGAGACCTGGAACAATATATCCTTTTTCATTTAATTTTTCATCTAGCGCCGCAATGTAAATATCAACGTCCGAATGATGCTTCTGCAATTCTTCCACACCCTCCGGCGCTGCTACAAGACACATGAAACGGATATTTTTCGCACCGCGTTTTTTAAGGCTGTGAATGGCTTCAACTGCGGAACCGCCTGTAGCGAGCATCGGGTCAACCACGATGAATTCACGCTCTTCCACATCAGAAGGAAGCTTGACATAGTATTCCACGGGTTTTAAGGTTTCTGGATCACGGTAAAGGCCGACATGTCCCACTTTTGCCGCAGGAATCAGCTTTAAAATGCCGTCAACCATTCCCAATCCTGCTCTGAGGATAGGAACCACTCCGAGTTTTTTCCCTGAGATGACTTTCGATTTCGCAGCCTGAACCGGTGTATTGATATCCACTTCTTCCAGAGGAAGATCGCGGGTAATTTCAAATGCCATGAGTGTAGCCACTTCATCTACTAGCTCTCTAAAATCCTTCGTACCTGTATTTTCATTCCGTATATATGTCAGCTTGTGCTGAATTAAAGGATGATCAAATACATAAACCTTTCCCATACTGTGTTTCAGCTCCTTTTTTATTGTCCCATCAACAATTACACACTTCTATTGATTCTACAAAAAAAGACATTGAGTTTCAAGAACATCGTCAAAAAACCCGCCGGGCATAAGCCCCAGCGGGTTTTAGGATCTTAATAATCTAATTCTTTATATAAAGGAAATTTATCAGTCAGAGCAGCTACACGCTGTCTTGCTTCTTCAAGTTTTCCTTCATCTTCGTGGTTTTTCAATGCAAGCGCAATGATAGCACCGACTTCTTCTAATGCGTCACCGTCAAAACCGCGGCTGGTTACAGCAGCTGTACCAAGACGGATGCCGCTTGTTACGAAAGGTTTTTCAGGATCATATGGAATCGCGTTTTTGTTAGACGTAATACCGATTTCATCAAGTACATGCTCCGCAACCTTACCAGTCAGTCCGAGCGAACGAAGATCAACAAGGATAAGGTGGTTGTCTGTTCCGCCTGAAACGAGCTGGATGCCCTCTTTCGTTAAGGCTTCAGCCAGACGTTTCGCGTTTGAAATGACGTTTTGTGCATATGTTTTGAAATCGTCCTGCAATACTTCACCGAATGAAACAGCTTTTGCGGCAATAACGTGCATCAGCGGGCCGCCTTGAATTCCAGGGAAAATCGATTTATCAATTTTCTTGCCAAACTCTTCACGGCAAAGGATCATACCGCCTCGAGGACCGCGAAGTGTTTTATGTGTTGTTGTTGTAACGAAATCAGCGTAAGGAACCGGGTTTGGATGAAGGCCTGCCGCAACAAGTCCTGCGATATGTGCCATATCCACCATGAAGTAAGCGCCGACTTCATCAGCAATTTCACGGAATTTCTTAAAGTCGATTGTACGAGGATACGCACTTGCTCCTGCTACGATAAGCTTCGGTTTATGAGCGAGGGCTTTTTCACGCACGTCATCGTAATCAATATATTGAGTTTCTTTATCTACGCCGTACTCAACAAAGTTATATTGAACACCGCTGAAGTTGACTGGGCTTCCGTGTGTTAAATGGCCGCCGTGGGAGAGGTTCATCCCAAGTACAGTATCGCCTTGCTCCAAAATCGTGAAGTACACTGCCATGTTTGCTTGTGCGCCTGAATGAGGCTGAACGTTTACATGCTCCGCTCCAAAGATTTCCTTCGCGCGGTCACGGGCGATATCTTCAACGACATCGACGTGCTCGCATCCGCCGTAGTAGCGTTTGCCCGGATATCCTTCTGCGTACTTATTTGTCAAAACAGATCCTTGTGCTTCCATAACCGCTTCACTTACAAAGTTCTCAGAAGCAATCAATTCGATCTTAGTCTGTTGGCGTTCACGCTCATTTTTAATGGCGTTAAACACTTGTTCGTCTTGCGCAGGTAAATGTTTCATCAGCGAGATCCTCTCCTATCCGTATCCTGTTCTTTGTTTTTACCATCACTATTGTACATGGTTTTTAAGGCCGATGTAAAAGATTATTTTTAAAAAATCTAAATTTTTATTGGTAAAAACGAATATTAATAACTTAAATTTAATTTAAAGTTCGGAATTTATTTCACTGTCTTAAAATAAAAGAAAAGACTGGCTATGCAGTCCTTTCATTCGCACTCATAAACCGCCCGCACTCCGCCGATTAGTTTCGGCCGTGTACGCGCCAATGTCACATGAGCTGAACCGAGGCTGTTTTGAGAGACACGCACAGGGACAGCCACCGGCTTCAGATGCATGCCGATAAACGTATCGCCTATATCAATTCCGGCGTCAGCCTGAATGGTTTCAACAAGAACAGGAGACTTCATCTGCTTAAACGCATAAGACGCCATCGCTCCGCCCGCTTTTGGAACGGGCACGGCAGAAACGGTTGGAAGCCTGAACAGCTTGGCTGTTTCTGCTTCGACGACAAGCGCTCTGTTTAAATGCTCGCAGCATTGAAACGCCAGATGGATTCCCGTTTTTTCCCGGAGCTCAGCAAGTCCGCTGTAGATGCTTTCAGCGATATCTCCACTGCCCGATGTGCCGATCCGGCTGCCGGCCACTTCGCTCGTGCTGCATCCAAGGACGAAGAGCTGATCTTGTTTCAATTCCGCTTGGTCCTGAAACTCAGACAGCATCGTCTTCCACGTTTGTTTCAACTCATTCATTAAACAGCACCCCTACAGGTTTTTCTCTTCATAATCTGAGATTTTTCCAATACGCGTTTGGTGTCTTCCCCCGGTAAACTCAGTAGTCAGCCAGATTTTTGCGATTTCCCGAGCCAAACCAGGTCCGATCACCCGTTCACCCATCGCAAGGATGTTTGTGTCATTATGCTCCCTCGTCGCCTTCGCGCTGAAGGTATCGTGCGCCAGCGCGCAGCGAATCCCTTTTACTTTATTAGCGGAAATGCTCATGCCGATGCCTGTCCCGCAAATTAAAATGCCTCTGTCAACTTCGCCGCTAACCACTTTTTCGGCCACCGGAAAAGCATAATCCGGATAATCGACAGAGCCGCTGCCGCAGTCACAGCCCATATCAATATATTCAATTTGCAATTCGTCCATTAACTCTTTGATTTCATTTCGAATGTGAACGCCGCCATGATCCGATGCAATGGCTACTTTCATCTGCTTTTCCTCCCAGCGTGTGTGATGCGGCCCGCCCGCTTTATTGACCGCGCAGCCTGTCCGCTCTTTGATTCACACCATATGATGTGCTTTTCACTATATTCTACTCCTTCACGCAGGATTTGCAAATGACCTGTTTACAGATTTTCTGACAACTTATCTGCGGTCTTTTTTCAGCTGTTTTGCCAGCTGCCGAAGAAGCTCTTCAAGCTCATCTCGCGTTTGTTTATAGATGTCAATTGAGCCGCCGAACGGATCGATGACATCACCATGGCTGCCTGTGACATATTCTTTTAACGTAAACACTTTATCACGATAACGTCCAAATTGGCTGGCAATGATCTGCTTGTGCTGATGGGTCATAGCCAGAACCAAATCAGCCGACTCCATATGTTCTTCAGTTAATGGAGAAGACACATGATTAAGGGCAATGTGTTTTTCAAACAGCGCTTCGACTGCATGAGGCGTCGCTTTCCCATTAGGTGAAGCAAACACGCCTGCCGAGCGGACATTGACATTCAGCCCTTCCATTTCTGCAATTGATTTAAAAAGCGCCTCAGCCATTGGGCTGCGGCACGTATTTCCAGTACAGACAAAAATAATATCCATGTCAGTCACCCCTTATTTTTCTCTATTATATATGAAGAAAAAAGAAACGGCGACTTCGTTTCTTTTATTGGTATATTAAATTGGCAAAAGCAGCTTTAATCCAAACACGATTAATATGATGCCCCCGAGCGCTTCGCTGTATGTGCCAAGCCATGACTGCACTTGTTTTCCGACCAGCAGGCCCAGCCATGTCAACATCATGCTGAACAGCCCGAACAGGGTAATTGTGAGGAGCGGATGCGAGCCGTATATCCCCAAGCTCAAGCCGACGGAAAAGCTGTCAAGGCTGACGCCGATGGCAAACAGCAATAAGCCCGGCCCTGCCGGTGACATGAATCGTTCTTCTGACTGTTTAAAAGAGGCCATAAGCATTTGAACCCCAAGAACAAAAAGCAGCGCCCCACCGATATAAACCGCTAACACGCCGAGGAGCCCTGACAGCATGTTACCGGCCGCCATCCCTGCGAGAGGCATGATGACGTGAAAGAGGCCGATGATGAAACCAATATAGAATATCTGCTTCTTTCTAAGTTTGACCATGCCCATTCCAAGGCCGACAGAAAAAGCATCCATCCCTAAAGCAAACGCCATGATGCTTAATGTAATCAGTTCGCCTATAAACAAATCCGACATACATAAATAACCCCCTTGGACACGCCCCGCTTTTTTAGCCTATGCGTGTCCAAAAAGGGTTAGAACATCTGACTGCTTTCAGCGAATCACTCTTCCTCCGGCGGCTTTCATCAGCCTGTTCATAATAGCAAGACCGACACCTGTGTCCGGAAAGGATTCCGCAATAATGAAATCCACCTTATTCTCATCAAAGCTGCGCAAAGCATCATACAGCCCTGCCGCAACAGTCTCAAGCTGAGCCCGTCTTCCGCAGCTCTTCACATAATCAGCGGAATAAACGCCCGCGTTTTCTTCTGTCGTCAGGACACCGACCCGTCTTCCGCCCTGTTGATATTCTTGAATGAGGTGCTGAATGCGCTCTGGGCTGCCTTCGCAAATGGCAAGAGGCGCTGTCGGCGCATAATGTGTATATTTCATCCCTGGAGAAATCGGCTTCTCGTTTTGGTCGCTGAGCCCTTTATCCACATGGATCGGCCCGATCACCGCTTCAATTTGTTCCTTCGTAATGCCGCCAGGACGCAAGAGAACAGGGATGTCGTCCGCACATGAAAGCACGGTTGATTCGACCCCGATTCCGGTAGGGCCTCCATCCATAATACCGGCTATGCGGCCATCCAAGTCGTGAGCCACATGCTCTGCTTTTGTGGGACTTGGCTTGCCTGATAGATTGGCGCTCGGTGCTGCAATCGGCAGTCCCGATTCGCGAATCAATGCAAGGGCAAGCGGATGATCCGGCATTCTAATGGCAACCGTTTCAAGACCTGCCGTTACACGAGGTGAAAGCGCATCAGGTTTGCAAGGCAGAATGAGCGTAAGTGCTCCCGGCCAAAACCGTTTCATCAATGTTTTCGCCTTTTCCGGCGCCGGGCCCGTTAAATCCTCAAGCTGGCTGATATCCGCAATGTGGACAATCAGGGGATTATCGCTCGGCCGCCCTTTCGCCTCATATATTTTTTTGACGGCATCCGTATTTTTTGCGTTTGCGCCTAGGCCATATACTGTTTCTGTCGGAAAGGCAACGATCTCATTTTCTCGGAGCAAAGCGGCTGCTTGTGCAATTTGTGGATCATTTGTGGATAACTCGTCAGTTACATCCACAAACCATCTTTTCGTTTTCATTTCTGACCAAACTCCTTATTCACAACAATAAAACGATTGTTTTACGCGTGTAATCCTTTTGAAAGTATAAAAGATGTCCTGTAATAAAACAAGCGTTATCCACAAATTGTGGACAACGCTAATAAAGAAGTGGATAAGTATGTGTATAAACTGCACTTATCCAGACGCTTTTTTCATTAAAACGGCTCCTTCTGTTTGCCGCGATTCACAGAAGTGATCAGAAGAAAACAGCTCCTCCGGTACACTCTCAGCTCTTTCAAAACCCATAGCCGTCAGAAAGTCCGCAGAGGAATGCTGATTTGCTACTAGGTACACGGTTTTGATCTGATGCTTTTCGCACAGCACCTCCATGCTTTGAAAAAGCGTGACAATGTGGCCTTGGTGAAGCTTGTCCGATATGACAAGTGATCGCAGCAGCCCCTGGTCACAGCTTATTTTTTCAATACCGAGGCATCCGGCAATGTTTTTCTCACTGTCCTCCAGCATAAGAAATTGAGTGAAGCCTTCTTTCACGCCTTCATAGCTGGTTTTTGCCTGTTTTAAAAATGCCTCGAGCACATCTCCGTCTTTTTCCCTTGCCACCCGCAGTTGATAAAACATCCGTTCACCCCGTTTTTGCGTTCTTTCTTCCAATCTATGAGGCAAATCTATTTTTAGACCAGAGAATTAGGAAAAAAGGTCGGAAATCCATTCGACTAAAAAGAATTTCACTTCTGTGCCGTCTTCTTTTTCTTCGTTCTCTTCTTTTTTGGCTTTTTCCGCTTTAGCGGTTACGTCCTCAAGCACTTTTTCAGTCTGCTTTTTTGAGGCTTCTTTATCTTCTTGTTCTTTGACGGCTTCCCCGTTAGAAAAATCGAGAAAGCAGAGGGGCGGGAACAGCACACACCACCAGTTGGCGCCGTCTCCTTTTCCAAGCGTAATCAAAATCGCTTCATACTCACCAGCGGGATATACCATGTTGCCGTAAAGCTTTGTCGGAAACGAGATTTTGTCAAAATCAACGGATATCGACTGATTCGCTCCTTCTTTCTCCATTGTTTCCTTTGCAATTGCTTTGATTTCAGGCAGCTTTGAACGAATCACGCGACGCGCTTCTTCAATAGAAGTAATATCCTTTACCCAAGTTGTGATTTCTTTATTCACCGCGTCTCTTATATGACGTTTTAATTGCTGATCTTGGTCACTATCGCTGTTTGCCAATATTCTCAGACGAATCGCCTGATCCGGTATGACCACCGGCTGATTTTCCGATTTCTGTGCCGTCTCTTCTTTTGCCAGCCCTACGAGCGCTCCAGATAGTAAAAGAAAGATATATATACAAATGATTACTGTTTTTTTCATCGGTCCCCACCGTTCCTCTCCGTGCTTTGTTTCTAGCCCTATTATGGACAAGTAGAGCCAGGGGTAAACGTGCAGGGTGAAAAAAATCTAGCAAGCTGTTAATCTTATTTATGGTACGATAGTGTTTTAGGAGGTTTAAGATGAAATACAATTATACAGTGCTGTTATCAGCATTCACGATGTCCGTTCTTTATTCAGTAATTTATATTCATTCATTTATCATTGCCGCTCTCATCACAATGGCATTTTATTTTCTGTTTCCTTATTTGATCTTCGCACTGCCGCTTCAAATCATGATGAATAAAAAGCCGAAACGGTTCAGCCCTTTGTATCTGCTGTATTACCTTGCCGCTGCTTTTATTGCCAACGCGATCATTTTCGGCGTGCTTCAGCCTTCGGGACAATCTTTGTTTCAAAATACAGCCTTCTATCTTTTCGCTGTATTAACAGCTCTTATCTATTGGATATGGGACTCTGTTTTACTGCAAAAAAAGGAAGCCTAAGAGGCTTCCTTTTTTATTAAAACAAAATCGTCAGCAAATAACATAGAATGGAAGGTATCGCCGCAACAAAGAAAGCGGCCGCCATTTTCATGCGAGATGTACGGCCTTCTTTGGTTTCTGAATGGTAGTTTGCCCGCTGATCGCTTCCGCTTACAGCCAAACCCGATGTAATGATCGCGAGCCCCACTAAAACGAGAGACGCAACGCCAAAAATCGCTTCATATGAAAGAGCCTGCGGAAAAATGGTGCCAATCATGCTCTCAATCGCAATGAGCAGGATTCCTGCTGTCAGGGCCTTTTTCATGTTTACATCCCCTTTGCTGGTGTTAAACAGCTTGATCCATTCACTCGCCAGCAAGCTGCTTATTTATTTTTATGAATCAGAGCGCATATGGTTCTGTCTTTTCCATTAATATCTTTCAGCACTTCCACTTCCGCTCCCTTAAACGCCTTGAGGATCAGGTCTTTGACCGCCGCTCCCTGTTTCCACCCGATTTCAAAAACAACAAATACTTTATCCTTCATGACAAGCGGAATGTCTTCCATAAACCGCTTATAAAATTTCAGCCCGTCTCCGCCATCAGTGAGCGCGTGCAGCGGCTCATGAAAACGGACAATTTCCGATAGATCAGCCATTTCTTCCTCTGATATATATGGCGGGTTTGAGACAATGATATCCGCTTTTTTTCCCGCCTTAATAAAAGGCTCAAGCAGATCGCCCTGATAAAAGCGCACATTTGCTCCGAGTTTTTCTGCATTGGCAGAGGCGACTTGCAGCGCCTCTTTCGAAATATCGACCGCCGACACAGAAAAGTTTTGGTTTTCAAGCGCAAGCGTGACGGCTATTGCGCCGCTCCCTGTACCAACGTCAACAACTTCGAGCTTGCCGTCTTCAGAAAAGACACTCCGATATTTTTCAAGCAAATGAAAGACAACTTCTTCAGTTTCCGGCCGCGGGATCAGCACATCATCATTCACCATAAATTCCCGTCCATAAAAAAACTCTTTTCCTATAATGTATTGAACCGGCACGCCCTCTTTATGCATCTCAACGTGACGCTTAAAGCGATACAGCTCGTCTTCACCAATCGGTTCCTGTAAGCTTGCGAGCAGTTTGCTTCTCTCCATTCCGGTATCATAAAGCAATAGGAGCTCGGCAGCATTTTCTTCTCTTCCCGCTTCGGTTAAATAAGAAGAAGCCCATTTCAGGGCTTCGAATATCGTCTTCATCTTAACCTTCCGACTGCTGAAGCTTGCTTGCCTGATCTTCAACAATCAGCGCTTCAACCACTTCGTCAAGTTTTCCTTCAAGAATCTGATCAAGCTTTTGAATCGTCAAACCGATTCTGTGATCCGTCACACGGTTTTGCGGGAAGTTGTATGTGCGGATACGTTCAGAGCGGTCACCAGATCCGACTGCTGATTTCCGTGTTTGATCATATTCAGCCTGGGCTTCCTGCTGAAATTTATCATAGATTCTGGCACGGAGAACCTTCATTGCTTTTTCTTTGTTCTTAATTTGAGATTTTTCATCCTGGCATGATACAACTACACCTGTCGGCAAGTGAGTCAGACGAACCGCAGACATTGTTGTGTTAACGCTTTGTCCGCCCGGTCCGCTTGAAGCAAACGTATCGACACGGATATCCTTCTCATGGATGTCAACCTCTACCTCTTCTGCCTCAGGAAGACATGCTACTGTTGCAGTGGATGTATGGATGCGTCCGCCTGATTCTGTTTCCGGAACACGCTGTACGCGGTGGGCGCCGTTTTCATATTTGAGTTTAGAATACGCGCCGCTTCCCGTAATCATAAAGATGATCTCTTTGTAGCCGCCTGTTCCGGTTACATTCGCTTCCATGACCTCTGTTTTCCAGCCCTGAAGCTCGGCATAACGGGAATACATTCTGTACAGGTTGCCCGCGAATAAAGCGGCTTCCTCGCCTCCCGCGGCTCCGCGGATCTCCATAATAACGTTTTTGTCATCATTAGGATCTTTCGGGATCAAGAGCACTTTCAGCCGTTCTGACAGTGTTTCCGTTTCCTTCTGAAGTTCAGAAATCTCTTCCTTCACCATGTCGCGCATCTCAGCGTCCAGCTTCTCTTCAAGCATCGCTTTTGCATCAGCCAGCTGTTCTGACGCATCTCTGTATTGTCTATATACGTCAACTGTTTCTTGTATATCAGATTGCTCTTTTGAATATTCTCTCAGCTTTTTCGGATCGTTGACTACTTCTGGATCGCTCAAAAGCTCATTTAATTTCTCGTATCGTTCTTCAATTGATTTTAAACGGTCTAACACGGTCTTCACCTCTGTTTTCCTGTGCGTAACATTCTCATTATAGTATAGTGATTAACCCCAGTCAAAAGCATTTCAATCCCAGCTGGAAAAGCCCCCTCTGCTATACTGGAATTCGAGGAGGGATGATGTTGCTGAAATCCATACATCATATTGCAATCATATGTTCAGATTACGAAAAGTCGAAAGCTTTCTACGTACATAAGCTTGGTTTTCAGGTGATTCAAGAAACGTACCGCGAAGAGCGCGACTCCTATAAGCTTGATTTGTCGCTTAACGGCTCGTATGTCATTGAGCTGTTCTCGTTTCCCGATCCGCCCGAACGACAAACCCGGCCTGAAGCCGCAGGCCTGCGCCACCTCGCCTTTACAGTCAGCAGCTTGGATAAAGCGGTTCAGGAGCTTCATGAAAAAGGAATCGAAACAGAGCCAATCAGAACAGACCCGCTGACCGGCAAGCGTTTCACCTTCTTTTTTGATCCTGACCAGCTTCCATTAGAACTGTATGAACAATAACAGTTTTTGAAGAAAAAAAGGAGATACCCACTTTCTTTGCCGAATCTTTTCTTGTTTTGTCTAACGGGAAGGGAACCTCATTCTATGGTCGAATACCTAGCTTAAAAGGAGGTATGGGATCATGAATACAAATATGGTAGCAAGTGAACTCGGCGTCTCCGCAAAAACGGTGCAGCGGTGGGTGAAGCAGCTGAATCTTCCGGCCGAACGCAATGAGCTCGGACACTATTCGTTCACGGCAGAAGACGTGAAGGTTCTAAAATCCGTTCAAAAACAAATCTCTGAAGGCACGGCGATTCAGGATATTCATCTGCCGAAAAGCGCTAAAAAGCGCACAGGCTTCCTTGTCCAAAAAACAAATAGCGACACAGAACGAAGAATCGAGCAGCTTGAACAAAAGCTGGACACCCTTTTACAGCAAAGGCAGGACGAAAGCGAATTGATGGCAAGGTTGTCGGAACTGGAACGCCAGCTGAAACAAAAAGCCGATGAAGGTGTATCTTACCAGCTGCTTCAGCACCGCAGAGAAATTGACGATATTCTTGCAGATCTGCAATCACTGACCTCACAAATGAAAGAATTCACCGCTCAGCCGATCCCCGAGACCGCTGCTGCTTCTGAAAAAAACAAAACAAGAAAAAAACCGCTGCTGTCACTGTTCAAATTTCAAACCTAAAGCAAAAAGCTCCCCGTAAAGGGAGCTTTTTTTGTTACGCAGTAAGCGCGATAATGATTGGAAGTGAAATCAATGACAGAATCGCACTGACCACAAACGCAGTTGCAGTTTCTTCTTCTTGTTTCTCGAAACGAGTCGCAATCATGGCTGCAACGGCAGAACCAGGGAATGCAACAAGAAGGATTGCTTTTGTTGTTTGGTCAGCCGGAAGTCCGATAGCAAGAGCAATCAAGAACATTAATGCAGGCTGAACCGCAACTTTTAGTAACGCAATACCGATAGCCGGCATACTGAGTTTAATTTTACGAATACCAACGGTAACACCGACAGCAAAGAGAGCAACACCAGATGTTGTGCTTCCAAGCTGATCAAGCATTTTAACACCCAGCTCAGGAAGAGTGAAATTGAAAACCAGCACTAAAATCATACTGATTAACGGAGCAGCTGCAAGCGGCTCACAAAGACCATGCAGGATTGATTTTCCTGTCATCTTCCAGAAGCTGTCGCCACTCTCTTCGTTTTTCTTAGAAGACTCACCAACAGTAGCGATAATGATCGCGAGCGGATCAAGAATCGCGTTAACCACGATACCTGTGACCGCGATCGGAATCGCAACTTCATTCGCTCCGAATAAGCTTCCCAATACCGGGATACCCATAAATGCGAATGTCGGCTGTGCAGAGTTCAAAGAAAATACAGATGAGTTCGTTAAATCATACTTGAAAATAAATCTGCAAACCAAAAGAATGATGATATAGAAACCAACAATCCCAATAATTAAAGAAATCATTAAAGGTACTTGTGATAAAAATTCACTTCTGGAAGTTGTCAAAATACCAGCGATAAAGTGAGCTGGAAGTGCGTATTTCGTTACTAACGTACTTACCCCTTTTGCCGACTTGGCATCATAACTTCCAAAATGTCCTGCAAACCAACCCAGCACGATAACAAAGAAGATCGGCGCCAGGAGGATTAAGATATCTAAGATGCTCAAAATATTCTCCTCCAAATCCTATGTCCGTATACTTTAGCTTTACAAAAAGCTTTCCCTCGGACAGAAAAATTTACTCGCTAATTATTTCGCGATGACTTTTTTGTATTCAGGTGTCCACATTGCATCAAGTACCGCTTGTTTCACATCTTCAGGCTGACGATTTGCCACGCCGTCTTTAATTGCTGCTTCAGCAACGGCAATCGCAACTTGGATAGAAACCTCTTGAAGCTTATCAATGCTTGGAAGCAATCCTGCTCCAGGTGTTTCAAGATCAACCATTTCAGCAATCGCATCAGCAGTTGCAGCAAACATAGCAGGTGTAATGATACGCGCTTCAGCTACAATTGAACCAAGTCCAAGGCCAGGGAACGCGAATGCGTTGTTAGATTGTCCGATTTCATAAGAAACACCGTTGTATTCTACATTGTCAAATGGGCTTCCTGTTGCAATAAGCACTTTTCCGTCAGTCCATTTGAACAGATCTTCAGGAACAGCTTCAGCAAGGTGAGTCGGGTTAGACATCGGCATGATAACCGGACGGTCTACGTGAGATGCCATTTCTTTTACAATTTCCTCTGTGAATGCACCTGAAACCCCTGAAGTACCAATCAAGATTGTTGGTTTCGCTTGACGAACCACTTCATCGAATGGAATTTGACCTTTTTCATCGCGCTTCCAGTCTTTCACTTCATCCGCATTGCGAAGGTAAGGTTTTTGGAAATCAAGGATGCCTTCGATGTCTTCAGTCAGCAAGCCTCTGTAATCAAGTGTGTAGAAACGTTTGTTAGCTTCTTCTTCAGATAATCCGGCTAGCACCATTGTGTCACGGATTTGGTCAGCAATACCGATACCAGCAGAACCAGCACCGAAGATAACAACACGCTGATCTTTAATAGAAGCGCCGGTTTTCTTCATAGCGGCAAGCACACCTGCAAGTGTAATCGCGCCAGTACCTTGAATATCATCATTAAATGTCAAGATTTCATGATTGTATTTTTTCATGATGTTGCGTGCATTCTTGTTGCCAAGGTCTTCCCAGTGAAGAAGCGCTTTAGGGAAGAATTTCAATGCAGCTTTTACATAAGCGTCAATGAAAGCTTCGTAGCGTTCACCTTGAACACGTTCATGCTTGTTACCAATATATAAAGGATCGTTTAGAAGTTTTTCGTTGTTCGTACCGACATCAAGCACAACCGGGATAACACGGCTAGGGTCAATACCAGCTGCAGCAGTGTAAACAGCCAATTTACCGATTGCGATATTAATACCGCCTACACCCCAGTCACCGATACCGAGAATGCTTTCGGAGTCAGTAGCAACGATAAGATCAATATCGCCTGCTGTCGCATGAAGGTTTTCAAACGCTTTTTCAATACCGTCAATGTTATCGATTGACAAGTAGATTCCTTGAGGTCTTCTATATTCATGGCTGTATTCCTGAATCGCTTCACCAACTGTTGGCGTGTACACAACAGGAAGCATTTCGCGAAGATGGTTTTTCAGCAATTTATAGAAAAGAACTTCGTTACGGTTTGCAAGATCACTTAAGTAAACATTTTGACGAAGGCGGTCAGGCTGCGCTTGGAATTGCTCGTACGCGCGTTGTGCTTGTTGATCAAGAGAAAGTACAGTTGGCGGCAGAAGCCCTTCTAAGCCGAGTTCTTGTCTTTCTTCTAGTGAAAAAGCAACGCCTTTATTTAAAGTAGGAATAGATAAAACTTCTTTTCCTCTAAGAGTTGTTTCTAAGTGGCCTTCTTTCGTTTTTTTTATGTTATTCAAGCAAATCTCCTTCTTTCTTGAAATAGTTAACCAAGTTAAGTAATAACCCATCTAAAATATGACCGATCATGATCTTTATGCGACTTTGTGACAATTATTCGAACAATGTCTCAAAACTATTTACATTACGTAAGCTATTGTATGCCTGTCAAAATCAAAATTCAAGGGAAGAAAATTACTTAATTTTTTAATATACTTATTTAAATTTTTTAATTGAATATTATCAGAATATAAAAAAAACACCGGTGTTTTTAGCCGGTGCATTCTATCTTTATACCCATGTTTTGGACTATTTTTTAGATTTACCTGGGACTTCGTGATGATGTCTGCATCTTGCTTCATATGATTCAGATGCACCAACCAAAATGACCGGATCATCGTAAGAAGCAGGTTTGCCGTCAATGAGGCGCTGTGTTCTGCTCGCCGGTGATCCACAAACAGAACAGACGGCTTGCAGCTTTGTCACACTTTCCGCAATCGCCATGATATTCGGGACGACACCGAACGGCTCTCCCCTAAAATCCATATCAAGGCCTGCTGCTATCACACGGTAGCCTTTATCGGCAAGAGATGATAAAACCTCAACAATTTCCTGATCAAAAAACTGCACTTCATCAACCGCAATCACATCTGTACTTTCACTGATGTGATCCCAAATGTCCGCAGCAGACGAAATGGCATAGCTCGTCATCGATGTTCCATTATGGGAGACAACAGCAGCTTCGCTGTATCGGTTATCAATTACAGGCTTAAATACCCTGACTTCCTGCTTGGCATAAGTTGCTCTCTTCACTCTTCTGATCAGCTCTTCAGATTTCCCCGAGAACATGCTGCCGCAAATCAGCTCAAGCCACCCGCTTTGTTTCATTATGTACATAGGCTTCGCTCCCCTCTCTCTGCCAGCTGTGTTTTAGACAATATAAAAAACAGGCAAGACTGCTGCTTGCCTGTTGAGAAATCTATTATTACTTAAGACCGTATTTTTTGTTAAAGCGATCAACACGACCATCAGCAGAAGCGAATTTTTGACGGCCAGTGTAGAATGGGTGGCATTCAGAGCAAATCTCAACGCGTACCTCTTCTTTTACTGAGCCTGTTTCAAATTCATTTCCGCAAGCGCATTTAACTGTTGCTTTTTTGAAATTAGGATGAATTCCTGCTTTCATTGTATCCATCTCCTTCCGCCCTGAATCCCGTGTGGAAACAGAGTTATTATTTCGGAGCATTGTCCGAAACGCATATGAGAAAATTATATCAGTGATTTACTTCTTTTGCAAATACAATTTACCTTCTTGCAGATGATAGATTTGCCTGTTTCCATTCTTGATTGAGAATATCGAAAAATTCCTGGTTTGTTTTGGTTTTTTTCATTTTTCTCATGAACTTTTCTGCGAAATCAGGTGAATCAGACATCGTTTTGCGGATAGACCATAAACGATCAAGATGCTCTTTAGGCACAAGCAGTTCTTCTTTGCGCGTTCCTGAACGGCGGATATCGATGGCAGGGAAGATGCGGCGCTCGGCAAGAGAGCGGTCAAGATGGAGTTCCATGTTGCCTGTTCCCTTGAATTCTTCATAAATGACATCATCCATACGTGAACCTGTATCAACCAGAGCCGTAGCAAGGATGGTTAAGCTGCCGCCCTCTTCGATATTTCTCGCAGCCCCAAAGAAGCGTTTCGGACGGTGGAACGCCGCTGGGTCAATCCCCCCGGAAAGCGTTCTTCCACTTGGCGGAATCACTAAGTTGTAGGCGCGGGCAAGCCGTGTGATGCTGTCCATCAGGATAATGACGTCTTTTTTGTGTTCCACGAGACGCATCGCACGTTCAAGCACAAGCTCGGCCACTTTGATATGGTTTTCCGGCACTTCATCAAACGTTGAGCTGACGACATCCCCAGCTACAGAGCGCTCGATATCGGTTACTTCCTCAGGTCTTTCGTCAATTAAAAGCACGATCAGCTCTGCTTCAGGCTGGTTCGCTGTAATGCTGTTGGCAATTTCCTTCAGCAGCATCGTTTTTCCGGCTTTCGGCGGCGCAACAATCAATCCGCGCTGCCCAAATCCAACCGGCGCCATCATGTCCATAATTCTTGTAGACAAGAAGTTCGGCTTTGTTTCAAGCACCATTTGACGATCCGGATAAAGGGGCGTAAGAGCCGGGAAATGCACACGCTCTTTTGCAGATTCGGGATCATCCCCGTTTACTGCTTCAACGTGCAAAAGTCCATAGTAACGCTCATTTTCTTTTGGCGGGCGAACCTTGCCAGATACTTTGTCTCCGTTCCGCAAATCGAAACGGCGGATTTGTGAAGCTGAGATGTAAATGTCTTCTGAGCTTGGAGAGTAGTTGATCGGTCTCAGGAAGCCGAAACCTTCAGACTGGATGATCTCAAGAACGCCTTCCATAAACAGCAGATCTTCCTGTTCTGCATTCGCTTTCAGAATGGCGAAAATGAGTTCTTTTTTTGTCAGTTTGCTGTAATAGGAGATTTTATAATGTCTTGCAAGTTCATAAAGCTCTTTCAATTTCATATTTTCCAAAGAGGAAATAGATACGTCTTTCATAAAAACACCACGCTTTTCATAGTCAATATCTTACTCTGAACATGTCATCTGCTGCTTTTGCACAACATCCGCCAAAGCACATTCTTTTTTTAACATAAAGGAACTTCTATCGGTAACACTTCCACCCATGATCGGCGCTTTTGTTAAAAGGATTGTCTTAATGAGTTTTGAAGGAAGCGAGGACAAAAACATGAGAAGATCAATACTTATATCGTCTGTATGCGGTAGAAATTGAAACTTTCCTAGTGCTTAAAAGAAGGTATTACGCAGAAAAATTCGCAGCACTCTTTATTTTTACCTTATTTCAAAAAATTATTCAACTGAAATAAGGTTTTGACACGGAATTGATAGAGTTGACGCTTTTCTGCAAAAGTTAAAGCGGGCTCACACCCGCTTTTTCTGTTTGTTATGGACGGATTACAAGATTTGGTTTCTTTTTCAAGCTGTGTCTGCCGTCAACGAAACGAACAGTGCCTGATTTTGCACGGATAACTAAGCTTTCAGTTGTACCGACAGAGCCTTTGAATTGAACTCCTTTTAACAGCTCGCCGTCAGTAACCCCTGTAGCTGCAAAAATCGCGTCATCACCCTTCACAAGGTCTTCCATGCGAAGGACTTTGCTTAAATCAAGGCCCATTTTGTGACAGCGAGTGATTTCTTCTTCGCTTTGCGGAAGAAGTTTACCAATGATTTCTCCGCCGAGTGCTTTTAGCGCAACAGCGGAAAGCACACCCTCAGGAGCGCCGCCTGATCCGAACAGGATATCAACGCCCGTGTGGTCGAAAGCCGTGTTGATGGCGCCTGCGACATCGCCGTCATTGATCAATTTGATTCTGGCGCCGGCCTCACGAAGCTCGGAAATGATTTTTGCGTGTCTTTCACGGTTTAAAATTGTGGCAACGACGTCCTCAACGTCCTTGTTTTTCGCTTTTGCCACCGCTTTAAGGTTGTCAATGACAGGTGCTTCGATGTCAATGCAGCCCACCGCTTCCGGACCGACTGCGATTTTTTGCATATACATGTCAGGAGCATTCAGAAGCGTGCCGTGGTCTGCGACCGCGATCACCGTCAGCGCGTTCCAGCCGCCGCTTGCTAAGATGTTTGTGCCTTCAAGAGGGTCAACTGCGACATCCACGCGAGGGCCGTACCCGTTTCCGAGTTTTTCCCCGATATACAGCATCGGCGCTTCGTCCATTTCCCCTTCACCGATTACAACGGTCCCTTTCATCGGCACTGTATCAAAAACGTCTCTCATTGCACTTGTTGCCGCTTCATCAGCCTCATCTTTTTTTCCCCGGCCCATCCATCTTGCTGATGCCAATGCCGCAGCCTCGGTTACACGTACCAATTCCATTGATAAACTTCTTTCCATTTCAACACGATCTCCTCTCACAAGAAACCATTATGAATTTTGAAGCTGTTCTATTTCTTCGTCAGTCATTTTTTCACGCCAAATTGTCGCTCCAAGCCCCTCAAGCTTCTTCTCAAGGCTGCTGTATCCGCGGTCAATATGCTCCAGTCCCGTAATTTCCGTGACGCCATCAGCCATCAGTCCGGCTACCACCAAGCAGGCTCCGGCACGCAGATCACTCGCCTTCACTTTTGCGCCTTGAAGCTCGACAGGACCTGTGATGATGGCAGATCTGCCTTCTACTTTCATATTGGCACCCATTCGTCTCAGCTCATCAATGTGCTTGAATCTTGCCGAGTAGATGGTGTCTGTGACGACACTCGTCCCTTTCGCCCTTGTCAGTAGCGCCGTCATCGGCTGCTGTAAATCAGTCGGAAACCCCGGGTATACGAGGGTTTTAACGTCAACCGGCTTTAAGTTCTTCTGCCCGCCGACAATGAGGAGCTGGTCGTCGCTTGTTTCGATATGATAGCCCATTTCTCTCAGCTTTGCCGTTAACGACTCTAGATGAGTGGGAATGACGTTATCGATAATGACTTCCTTGCCCATTGCAGCCCCTGCAATCATAAATGTCCCGGCCTCAATTCTGTCCGGAATGATCGTATGCTTGCAGCCGTGCAGTTCCTTCACGCCGTCGATTCGAATCACATTGGTGCCCGCACCTTTGATTTTGGCGCCCATGCTGGTAAGCAATGTCGCGACGTCAATGATCTCAGGCTCCTTGGCAGCGTTTTCGATGATCGTTTTCCCTTCTGCCAAAACAGCGGCGAGCATAATGTTAATCGTTGCCCCAACGCTTACGACATCTAAATAAATCCGTGCGCCTCTCAGCCTTTCAGCTCGCAAATAAATGGCGCCTTGTTCATTGGTTACTTCAGCTCCGAGTGCTTCAAAGCCTTTGATATGCTGATCAATCGGACGGGGCCCTAAGTGACAGCCGCCAGGCAATCCAATGACCGCCTGCTTGAAGCGGCCGAGCATCGCCCCCATTAAATAATATGACGCGCGAAGCTTTTTTACTTTCCCGTTAGGAAGCGGCATGCTGATCATCGACGTAGGGTCAACAACCATTTCCCCATTCTCAAAATGCACGTTGCCGCCGATTTCCTTTAACAGGTCACGCAGCGTTTCAATATCTGAAATCTCTGGAAGCCCTTCAATTGTCACCTCGGAATTTGCCAAAATGGTTGCAGGTATTAACGCAACAGCGCTGTTTTTAGCGCCGCTGATATGTACTGTACCGTTTAACGAGTCACCGCCGGCAATATTCAACTTTTCCATGATAGTCTCCTTCCATAAGAAGATAGCTGCGGAGCTAAATAAAATGTCATTTTATTCTGTCTCTGCAAATAAAGCTCATGTCCAAAATCTAGCCAATTCGAAGAGAAAGAATACAACACATTGTAAAATATCAGGAAGAAAATAGCGAAGCTTTGGGGGGTACAGGTTTCAAAAGATGCACAGAGACCCGCCGGCTCGAGAGACATCGTCGTCATCCGGCAAAAGCAGTACGCATACCCTTCATTCCGATATCAGCTTCTGCAGCCCAATGATTCCTTCTCTGTAAAGCGGCGTCAGCATCTGAAGATCCGCTGTATCAGGTCGGTGAAATACAAAGGCCGCGGCAAACAGGCATAAAGCTGTTTGCCGCCCCTTTCATTATTTGTTCCAGTCTGCCAGGAATTGTTCGATTCCTTTGTCTGTTAACGGGTGTTTAGTGAGCGCATGAATGACTTTCAGCGGCATTGTGCCGATATGAGCCCCTCTAAGAGCAGCTTCTGTCACGTGCTGCGGATGGCGGATTGACGCTGCAATGATTTGCGTGTCAAGGCCGTGAATATCAAAAATCTGTTTAACTTCTGAAATCAGGTCAAGCCCGTTGTGGCCGATGTCATCTAAACGTCCCAGGAATGGAGATACATATGTTGCCCCCGCTCTGGCAGCAAGAAGCGCCTGGTTGGCATTGAAGATCAATGTAACGTTTGTTTTGATGCCTAAGTCAGTAAGTGCTCTTACCGCTTTTAAACCGTCAGACGTCATTGGGATTTTCACCGTAATGTTCGGAGCGATCTTCGCCAGTTCTTTTCCTTCCTCGATCATTTCCTCAGCTTTCAAAGAAATAACCTCTGCGCTTACAGACCCTTTCACGACGTCTGTGATCTCGCGAAGACGGTCGTGGAATGATACGTTAGCTTCCTTTGCTACTAAACTAGGATTCGTCGTTACACCGGCGAGAATTCCTAATTCATTCGCTTCTCTAATTTCATCGATATTGGCTGTATCAACAAAGAATAACATTTTCAAAAAGCCTCCCTGATTAAGAAATTTTCTGAACTGCGAATATGATTGCGCTTTCTAAAGATAGACGGAAAACCGCCTGTCAAGCTGTCAGGCGGCTATAAAAAGTTCCAATTGAATTAAGCTTGGTTTGAAGAACCAAATTCACGCATTTTACCGATAACTGTTTCTTTGATCGCTTCACGAGCTGGTCCAAGGTATTTACGTGGATCGTACTCGTCAGGCTTAGCTGCCAATGTTTCGCGAACAGCTTTTGCAGAAGAAATTTGGTTTTCAGTATTCACGTTGATTTTAGCTGTACCAAGTGAAATTGATTTTTTGATGTCAGCAGTCGGAATTCCAGTACCGCCGTGAAGAACTAGCGGAAGACCAGTTGATTTTCCGATCTCTTCCATTTCTTTGAAGCCAAGGTTTGGCTCACCTTTGTAAGGGCCGTGAACAGAACCTAATGCAGGTGCAAGGCAGTCGATGCCAGTGCGCTCAACAAGCTCTTGGCACTCTTTAGGATCAGCGTAGATTACGCCTTCAGCGATAACGTCATCTTCTTGTCCGCCTACTGTTCCAAGCTCAGCTTCTACAGATACTCCGTGGAAATGAGCAAGCTCAACAACTTTAGCAGTTGTTGCTACGTTTTCTTCAAATGGATGGTGAGAAGCGTCGATCATTACAGATGTGAAACCTGCATGAATCGCTTTCGCACAAGATTCAAAGCTTGAACCGTGGTCTAAGTGAATCGCAACAGGAACTGTCACTTTGTACTCTTCCATAAGTGCTTTTACCATAGCAACGACTGTTTTGAAGCCGCCCATGTAGCGTCCCGCACCTTCGGAAACACCAAGGATCACTGGAGATTTTTCTTCTTCAGCTGCTTGTAAAATCGCTTGAGTAAACTCAAGGTTGTTTAAGTTAAATTGTCCTACAGCGTACCCTTTTTCTTTAGCTGTATTCAACATTTCCGTCATAGAAACTAAAGGCATGTCGAATGTCCTCCTTATGTAGCCTGATTGTCTTCTAGCGAAAAAAGCTTTCCACCCTAGCATGACCCATATATTGCTGTCATATGTAAATACTCAGATCGCTTTTTCTCCATAACTAGGATACCAACTTTTCGACAAATCGGCAACATAATGACATGATTCATTTGTTTCTTCTTTTTGTCAGTTAGACTTCAGGGGCAGATATTTTTTGACGGCGTCTCTGATTTCGTCGATGTCAAACGGCTTGGCAAAGTGCGTCAGGGCGCCCAATTCCTTCGATTCTTGGATCATGTCGAGCTCTCCGTATGCCGTCATGATAATGACCCGGATGTTTTCGTCAATGACCTTCATCCGTTTTAAGATTTCGATTCCGTCCATGCCGGGAATTTTCATGTCCAAGAGCACAAGGTCGGGCCGTTCTTTTGTCACAATGTCAAGCGCCTGCAGGCCGTTCGCAGCCTGAAACGTCTGGTAGCCTTCTTTATTGAACACTTCATTTAGCAAAATACGAATGCCGTATTGATCATCAACGATTAAAATTTTTTCATTCATCATTTTACACCCCAATATTATGATTTTCGTCAAAAGTAAGCAGTATTGTATGTATTCTGTTTGATTTTCCTATTTCCTTTAATTATAATAGTCTACTTTACGACATTTTCTGAGCATTTTCTCTTTTGTTGTATACTGATATTGTACGTTATAAAGGAGGATTCACTTATGTTGAAAATATTCACGACGCAGTTAACAGGTATTTTTTCCCGCATTCAGGATAAGGAATCTGACGCGATTGAAGATGGGGCGCGGCTGCTTGCTCAAGCGGTGATCAGCGGGCATTCCATTTATTTATACGGAGCGAATGAGCTTCAGGGCGTCTTTTTTGAGGCCACCGAAAGCAAAGAACCCTTCCCATCTGTCAAAGCCTTTCCAGAAAGCGCTGAGGAAGTGACAGAAAGCGACAGGGTGCTGATGTTTTGCTCAGGGACGGGCACAGCCGAAGAACAGGCCCTCGCAAAAGAGCTTTATGAAAAAGGTGCGGGAGTCGTATGCGTATCGCCCGCAGCCAAAGACAGTGCTGGAATAGAACAGTATTGTGATGTGCATATTGATTCTAAATTAAAAATGCCGCTTGTTCCCGATGAAGACGGCACCCGTTACGGGTTTCCCTCTTTAATGACAGCACTGTATGTCTATCACGCTTTATCGTTTACACTAAAAGAAATTCTGCAAGAGTATGCATAATATCTTATTGTACATGCTGGAACTTGCCGGAAACAAATAAAAAAGACTTGCCCGCTTTTGAAAAACGGCAAGTCTTTTTTATTACTTCTGATTTGCAGCTTCGACAGACGCTCCGATAAAGCCTTTGAATAGAGGCTGAGGTCTTGTCGGTCTTGACTTGAACTCTGGATGGAACTGAGAAGCCACGAACCAAGGGTGGTCTTTTAGCTCGATGATTTCAACAAGGCGTCCATCAGGGCTTGTGCCTGAGAATACGAAGCCTTGCTCTTCCATTTGCTGTCTGAATTCATTGTTAAACTCATAGCGGTGGCGGTGGCGCTCGTACACCACTTCATCCTGATACACTTCAAAGGCTTTCGTGCCTTCTTCAAGCTTACAAGGGTAAAGGCCGAGACGAAGCGTTCCCCCGAGATCCTCCACATCCTTTTGTTCAGGAAGAAGATCAATGATCGGGTATTGAGTTGACGGATCAATTTCCGCTGAGTGAGCGCCTTTTAAGCCCAATACGTTTCGTGCGTATTCAATAGATGCCACCTGCATGCCCAAGCAAATGCCCAAGAACGGAATGTTGTTTTCGCGCGCGTATTTTGTCGCGACGATTTTGCCTTCAACACCGCGGTCTCCGAATCCGCCCGGCACAATGATGCCGTCTGTTCCGCTTGTGAGTTCTGCGATATTGTTTTCTGTCACTTCTTCTGCGTTGATCCACTTCACTTTTACATCTGTGTCAAACGCATAGCCCGCATGGCGGAGAGACTCGACAACAGAAATGTATGCGTCAGGAAGCTCAACGTATTTGCCGACAAGGCCGATTGTAATCGTTTGAGACAGGTTGCTGACTTTGTTAACAAGCTCTTTCCACTCGGACATTTCCGCTTCTTTGCATGCCAATTTCATGTGCTCGCAAACAAGCTTATCAAGCCCTTGTTTTTGAAGCTCCAGCGGAATGGAGTAAAGGTTGTCCGCATCTTCACATTCAATAACCGCTTTTGTATCGATGTCGCAGAAAAGCGCGATTTTATCTTTCATATCTTGGGAAATCGGCATTTCTGTACGAACGACGATGATGTTTGGCTGAATGCCCAAGCTGCGCAATTCTTTTACGCTGTGCTGTGTCGGTTTTGTTTTTAATTCGCCAGCAGCTTTAATGTAAGGCACGAGCGTACAGTGGATGTACATTACGTTTTCACGGCCGATGTCGCTCTTCATTTGGCGGATCGCTTCAAGGAATGGCAGTGATTCGATGTCTCCGACAGTACCGCCGATTTCTGTAATGACAACATCTGCGTTTGTCTCTTTCCCTGCGCGGTAAACACGGTCTTTCAATTCGTTTGTGATGTGCGGAATGACCTGTACGGTTCCTCCAAGGTAATCTCCGCGGCGTTCTTTTTTAAGAACTGTTGAATAGATTTTACCTGTTGTCACGTTGCTGAATTTATTCAGGTTAATGTCGATAAAACGCTCATAGTGACCAAGGTCCAAGTCTGTTTCAGCGCCGTCATCCGTTACGAATACTTCACCGTGCTGGTACGGGCTCATTGTTCCCGGGTCAACGTTGATGTATGGATCGAATTTTTGAATCGTCACGTTCAGTCCGCGGTTTTTCAGCAAACGCCCTAATGAAGCTGCTACAATACCCTTTCCAAGTGAGGATACAACTCCCCCGGTTACAAAAATATATTTCGTCATTTCGTTTGCTCCTCTCTTCGCTCTTAGCTACATTTTTAAAATGTACTATTTTATAAAAAATCATTTAGCCTTTTAAATGATTTATAAGAAAAATGAGGGGTGAAAATAAGAAAGCTCCCTTTCAATTTCTTGAAAGGGAGCATAACGTACTATGTTCTCTCTTCGTTTTTGAAGAGCCCAAAATACATACTACATAGTTCGACTATGAAAGTCAAGATCGTTTTGAAGATGAAATCTGATACTATTTAATTTCCTCTTCTTCATCATCATAGTCTTCATCATCTTCATCAACAATATCTTCTTCGATCTCAAGATCGTCGTCGTCTTCGTCAAGATCTTCATCGTCAAAATCGTCGGCTTCAAGATCGAGTTCTTCCTCAACTTCATCCAAATCAAGGTCGTCTTCGTCGATCTCTTCAAACTCGTCAAGATCAAGATCTTCTTCGACTGCTTTCTTCGCTTTTTTCTTTTTCGCCTTGACTGTCGGCTGAGTTTCTTCATCAAGCTGATCATACGGATACCAGCTGCGAAGCCCCCACGTCTGGTCAGAAAGCGCCAGGAAGCGGCCGTCAATGTTTAAATCTGTATAAAATTGAGCGATGCGGTCTCCAAGCTCTTCTTTTTTCACGCCGAGCAAAGATGCGATTTCATTTAAAAGCTCCTGAAAAGGAACTGGTTTTTTATGTTCTTCAAATAATTCGTGAGCGATTTCAACTAAAGCCATTTCCTTTAGCTCTTCCTGTGAATATTGTTTGATACCCAAGGTCGGACACTCCCTTTCTATTACTTATATGTATCTGTTTTATCAATAATGAAAGCGATTTTGTATCGTTCTTATACAAACCATACCTCTCATTATAAACAAAATAAAACAGAATATGCTACCCTTAACAGCGTTAATTTAAATAATTTTACAAGAGTGATCCGACTGAGAGATGTTTTCCGTTAATCCGCGAGCATTCTGGAGATGACCAGTCTTTGAATTTCTTGAGTGCCTTCATAGATTTGCGTGATTTTTGCATCACGCATATAGCGTTCTACCGGATAATCTTTTGTATAGCCGTAGCCGCCGAAAATCTGCACGGCTTCGGTCGTTACCTTCATCGCCGTATCCCCAGCCATCAGTTTGGACATGGCGGAAGCTTTTCCATATGGAAGGCCCGATGATTCTAACCACGCAGCCTGATAGGTCAATAGCCTTGAAGCTTCTATCATTGTCGCCATATCCGCGAGTTTAAAAGCGATGCCCTGCTGCTCGGCGATCGATTTTCCGAATTGCTTTCGCTCTTTTGCATATTGAAGCGCCGCATCAAGCGCTCCTTGAGCGATGCCTACGGCTTGTGCAGCTATGCCGTTTCTGCCTCCGTCAAGCGTCTTCATCGCGATTTTGAAGCCTTCTCCTTCTTCTCCGAGACGCTTTGATGCGGGCACCACACAATCTTCGAACATGATTTCCGTTGTCGGTGAAGAACGGATGCCCAGCTTCTTTTCTTTCTTGCCTGTAAAAAATCCTTCAAAATCCTTTTCTACTATAAAAGCGGTAATGCCTCTTTTCTTTTTCTCGGGATCGGTGACGGCAAAAACAATGTAAATATCAGCAACACCGCCGTTTGTGATAAACACTTTGGAACCATTTAACACATAGTCATCGCCGATTCGTTCAGCAGTTGTTTTCATGCTGCCGGCGTCAGAGCCAGACCCTGCTTCGGTCAAAGCGAATGCGCCGATTTTCTCTCCGAGGGCCAGCTGTGTTAAGTACTCTGTCTTCTGTTCCTCCGTCCCAAAGGCAAACAGCGGCCAGCTGCAAAGAGAGATATGGGCGGAAAGCGTCACTCCGGTGGAGGCGCACACTTTTGACAGCTCCTCCACCGCGATGACGTAGGCCAAATAGTCACTTCCGATTCCGCCGTAATCTTCAGGCCATGGAATTCCCGTCAGCCCCAGATTTGCCATTTCCCGAAACAGCTCGCGATCGAAGCGTTCTTGTTCGTCCCGTTCTGCCGCTGTCGGGGCCACCTCATGCTTCGCAAAATCGCGCACCAATTTTCGTATCATCTGGTGTTCTTCTGATAATGAAAAATTCATTGCTTCTCCCCCATTTTCAGATCAGCGCCTAAAACGGATTGAGCCAGAAGCTCGACGACGTCGTACGTTTTGACTTGGTCTTCAGCTTCCTTCGCCTTTGTGCCGTCCCCAAGCATTGTGAGACAGTACGGACAGCCGGAACTGATCACCGATGGGTTGACTGCGAGCGCTTGCTCTGTCCTGGCGACGTTAATCCTGTTGCCTGTTTCTTCCTCCATCCACATTAATCCCCCGCCGGCTCCGCAGCACATGCCGGTTTCCCGGTTTCTCTCCATTTCAACAAGCTGCACGCCCGGAATGGCTTTCAAAATCTCTCTCGGCGGATCATAGACTTCATTGTACCGGCCCAAATAGCATGAATCATGGAAGGTAATCGTCTCATGAAGCGGGTGCTGCGGCTTTAATTTTCCGTTTTTCACAAGCTCGGCCAGCACTTCTGTATGATGATAAACCTCGCCTTCAAATCCGAAATCCGGATATTCGTTTTTAAATAAATTGTATGCATGGGGATCGATCGTAACGATTTTTTTGACATCATTTTTTTCAAATTCAGAAATATTCTTCTCAGCCAGCTCTTGGAACAAAAATTCATTTCCGAGGCGGCGCGGCGTGTCTCCTGAATTTTTTTCTTTATTGCCGAGGATCGCGAAGGACACGCCCGCGTGATTGAGCAGCTTGGCAAAGGAAATTGCGATTTTCTGACTTCTGTTGTCGTAAGACCCCATGGAGCCTACCCAGAAAAGGTACTCAAATTCTTTTCCTTCTTTTTTCATTTCTTTTACAGTCGGAATCTCAGCATCCGGCGCCTCGTCACGCCAATTTTCACGTTCCTTGCGGTTGAGTCCCCACGGATTCCCCTGCCGCTCAATACTTGTCATTGCGCGCTGGGCGTCACTGTCCATTTTTCCTTCTGTCAGTACGAGGTAGCGGCGGAGGTCGATGATTTTATCCACGTGCTCATTCATGACCGGGCATTGATCCTCACAGTTTCGGCAAGTGGTGCATGCCCAAATTTCTTCCTCTGTGATGACGTCGCCGATCAAGCTTGGATTGTAATCAAGCGCCGCTGCGGCTTCCTGCGATCCGCTGCCCGCTGACGCCGCAGCCAGCTGATTGCCTCTCGTATGCCGAAACGCTGCTGCGGGCACCCATGGGGAGCGCGAGGTGACGGCAGCGCCTTTTTCCGTGAGATGGTCTCTGAGACGCAAAATCAAGTCCATCGGAGAAAGCATTTTTCCGGTGCCTGTTGCAGGACACATATTGGTACAGCGGCCGCACTCGACACACGCATATAGATCAAGCAGCTGAGACTGTCTGAAATCCTCAATTTTTCCCGCTCCGTAGCTTTCTTTCGTTTCGTCGGTAAAATCAATTTTTTCAAGTTTTCCGGCAGATTCCATTCGATTGAAAAAGACGTTTGCCGGGCCGGCGATTAAATGGGCATGCTTCGACTGAGGCACGTACACTAAAAAGCTAAGCAAGAACAGAAGATGGATCCACCAAGCGATATAGAAAATCACCGCCGCGCCTGTTTTCCCGACACCGCTAAGCATAAACGCAATACCTGAGGCAATTGGCTCGCTCCAAGAAAGCCCATGCTCATGCCAAATCAGATTCATCCCGTTCCCAAGCAGAACGGTCAGCATTAATCCTCCGATAAAAATGAGAACGAGTCCGGCTTTGAAACCGCGTTTCAGCCTCACGAGCTTTTCGATATAACGTCTGTAGAATGCCCACCCAACAGCAATTAAAATGAGAAACGTAACAATTTCCTGAAAAAAGGTGAAGGCGGGATAGACAGGGCCAAGCGGCAGATTCCGGCCGGGAGCCAGTCCTTTGATGATAAAGTCAATTGCTCCGAACTGAACCAATATAAATCCGTAGAAAAACATGACGTGAATGATTCCGCTTTTCTTGTCCTTGAGCAGTTTTTTCTGTCCGAATACATTCACCCATATGGCGTGAAGCCGTTCCTTGAACCGTTGATCAAATTGTTCTTTCTGGCCGAGCTTGATGTAGGCCAGTCTCGTTTTGACCAAGTACACAAACAAATAGACAGCGTAAGCGGTTACAATCAGAAATAATAATGCATTTGCAATGAGAAAGCCGCTCATTCCAATTCCCCCTTTTTACTGATAAAGACCGCGATCCCCTACCCCCGAATCTGTATAAGATTATCTTTATGATAAATAATGAATGAGTGTTCAGTCAATAATTAAATTCCTGCTGTTCGGGCACACTACCTTTACTACGGAAAGGAGTGCCGGTATGAAGGTATTTATCGTGATTATGATCATTGTCATTATTTTCTTTGCCTTGATTCTGCTTGATATCTTCATGGGCCGTACCAGATACAGAAAAAAGGCGTACGAGCCTGTTTTTTCAAAAAAGAAGAGTGACATCGAATTGATCCACTGCGGCGCTGATCTCGTTGAGCGGATGATGAATGATATTCGCCAGTCCGCCTCTTCTGTTCACATGATGTTTTTTATTATGAAAAATGATGAGGTCAGCCACAATATGTATACCTTGCTGAAAACAAAAGCCCAAGCTGGCGTCTCCGTTTATTTGCTTCTGGATTGGGCTGGCTGCCGGGCAATTAAAAAAACGGCGCTGCAGACGATGAAAAATGCCGGCGTCCATGTCCATGTGATGAATCGTCCCCGTTTTCCTTTTTTCTTTTTTCACATGCAAAAACGGAATCACCGGAAGATTACAGTGATAGACGGAAAAATTGGTTATATCGGCGGGTTTAATATCGCCGAAGAATATCTTGGAAAGAAGGCGAAGTTCGGCAATTGGGAGGATTATCATCTGCGCATGATGGGAGAAGGCGTACATGATCTTCAAACGCTTTTTGCTTCTGATCTAAAACGAAATACCGGAATCCAACTGGGTTCGGATGTTTGGCCAAAGCTTCAGCAAGGGACTATTTCTCACAAGATATATGCGACCGACGGTTATTCCCTTGAAAACAAATACTTGGCCAATATTACCCAAGCGAAGAATCGCCTTACGGTTTGCACGCCTTATTACATTCCATCAAAACCGCTTCAAGAGGCCCTCATTAACGCAAGAAAAAACGGCGTATCCGTGAGAATCATTGTACCGATGAAATCAGACCATCCGCTGGTACGAGAAGCAGCTTTTACGTATTATTCGGAGCTCTTGGATGCCGGCTGTCTTATTTATCGGTATTATCAAGGGTTTTATCATGTAAAAGCCCTCATCATAGACGACCATCTCAGCATTATCGGAACAGCCAACTTCGATAAACGAAGCCTGTTTTTAAATGAAGAGGTGAATGTCGAAATTGATGACGAAGCGTTTACAAGTGAAGTCTATGCCACGATTGAGGAGGATATGAAAAAGTCGGAGCGGCTGACGATGGAGGATTTCAGCAAGCGCACATTCAGGCAGCGCCCGGCGGAATGGCTCGGCAGGGCATTATCTTATTTCTTATAAAGGAGAGTTCCTATGATTTTCAGATTCGGGTTCGTTTCAAATGCGATGAGCCTTTGGGATGCGTCTCCCGCTAAAACATTGACATTCGCGCGTTATTCAAAGCTTTCAAAGACTGAAAGAAAAGAAGCGCTTCTGACTGTGACAAAAGCCAATTTGCGCAATACGATGAGAACCCTTCACTATATCATCGGACACGGCATCCCTTTGTACCGTTTTTCCAGTTCGATTGTGCCGCTGGCTACGCATCCCGACGTGATGTGGGATTTTGTAACACCGTTTCAAAAAGAGTTTCGGGAGATTGGAGAGCTTGTTAAAACCCATCAACTGCGAACAAGCTTTCATCCAAATCAATTCACTCTGTTTACGAGCCCGAAGGAATCCCTCACAAAAAATGCGGTAACCGATATGGCGTATCACTACCGCATGCTTGAAGCCATGGGCATTGCTGATCGCTCCGTTATCAACATTCATATTGGCGGCGCTTACGGAAATAAAGACACCGCCACTGCGCAATTTCATCAAAATATAAAACAGCTGCCGCAGGAGATCAAAGAGCGGATGACACTTGAAAATGATGATAAAACATATACAACGGAAGAAACGCTTCAGGTCTGTGAGCAGGAGGATGTTCCGTTTGTCTTTGACTTTCATCATTTTTACGCCAATCCAGACGATCACGCCGACCTGAATGTAGCACTGCCCCGCATGATCAAAACGTGGGAGCGGATCGGCCTTCAGCCAAAGGTTCACTTGTCTTCCCCAAAATCGGAGCAAGCGATACGCAGCCATGCCGATTATGTTGACGCCAACTTTTTGCTGCCGCTGTTGGAACGCTTTAGGCAATGGGGAACGAATATTGATTTCATGATTGAAGCAAAGCAGAAAGACAAGGCGCTTCTCCGCTTGATGGATGAATTAAGCTCCATCCGTGGTGTCAAACGCCTCGGGGGCGGTGCGCTGCAATGGAAATCATAAATGTGCAAAAATAGGTTTACGACTTGTCAGCTTTGGGAACTTAGGCTATATAAGACAACAATCGATGGAGGAGAAAGATCATGAAAAATATCAAGTCTCTGAAAGTAGCCGCACAGGCCTTTACTTTAAGAAATTTGATTCATCTTTATAAAATGTGCCATTCCGGAAGTCACGAGGTTTATATTTATTCAAAGAAAACGATGTGCAAAATCAAAAGCTTAATTGAGCTTGAAACGTTCCGCATGGCTCATAATGAAAAGGAATATTTGATCGTAGTTGAAGGAACAAAAGCATCACAGCTCATTGAAAAATTCCAAAATCTCATCGAGCCTGCTGAGAGAGAAGCGCTCTAACTTACATACAAAAAAGGATAGACATCTGTCTATCCTTTTTCTTATGCTCTTACATAATGGAGCTGAACCGCTTGTCCAAATTGTTTTGTCCCTTTTAACCGCAGTTTTGTTTCATTTGTTAGTTCGTGAAACAGCGGGATGCCGCTTCCTAAAACGACGGGAATAACAGTGATGATGAATTCGTCGATGGCATCTTCTTTCATAAAGTCATTCACAAGCTCTGCCCCGCCAGCTATCCAGATGTTTGAGCCTTTTTCCTGTTTCAAACGGGCAGTGAAAGCTCTGGCTCCCTCATTGATAAACGTCACATGTTCATCTTGATAACTGTCGGGCGATCCTGTAAAAACATAGCAGGTTTTATCCTGATACGGGAAAACCGGTGTTAGCACTTTAACGTGCTCATATGTGCTCCGCCCTAGAATGACTGTATCAACAGTCTGATAAAAATCACTGTAGCCGTTGTCACCTTCACCTTCAAATTCATCCAGCCAATCGATGCTTCCATCTTCTTTTGCGATCATCCCGTCCAATGAAACAGCAATGTACAGCACAGTTTTTCTTTCCATGTTCTCCTCCTATCGATGCACCATTTGCCCGAATTGCGCTTGATGCAGCCTGCTGTATAGGCCTCCGGCTTCGATCAGGTCTTGATGACGGCCTTGTTCTTCAATACCGTTGTTTGTGACGACTACAATTCTGTCCGCGTCTTTGATTGTTGCCAGCCTGTGGGCGATGACAAGCGTCGTGCGCCCCTCAGACAACTCTTGAAGCGCCTTTTGGATCGCCGCTTCCGTCTCTGTATCAAGGGCTGAGGTGGCTTCGTCGAGAATCAAGATCGACGGATTTTTCAAGAACATCCTTGCAATTGACAGACGCTGTTTTTGCCCGCCGGAAAGCTTCACGCCGCGTTCGCCAATCATAGTATCCAACCCATCGGGCATGTTATGGACGAGTTCTTCCAGATGCGCCTGCTTCACAGCTTGCCAAATGTCTTCTTCTGATGCGCCTAATCGGCCGTAGGCGATATTTTCTCTAAGCGTGCCCGAGAATAAGAAAACGTCCTGCTGCACGACGCCAATCTGCCCGCGCAATGAAGAAAGCGTCATGTCTTTTATACTGATGCCGTCAATCGTAATGTCGCCCTCCGATGCTTCATAAAAACGCGGAAGCAGACTGCAAAGCGTTGATTTCCCCGCACCTGACGGACCGACGAACGCCACCGTTTCCCCCGCTTGAATGGATAGGTTGATGTCATTGAGGACATTGTGATGGTCATCATAGCCAAACGAAACATGTTTATAGCGGATATTGCCCTTCAGGCCGGAAACATCTCTCGCATCAGGTGAATCCTGAATGTCCGGCTCTGTCTCCATGAGCTCCATATAGCTTTTGAAACCCGCGATCCCCCTCGGATACATTTCGATAATGGCATTAATTTTGTCAATAGGCCTGAACAGCACATTCGTCAGGAGCACAAACGCCACAAATTCCCCGTACGATAAGGAGCCGCGAATGACAAACCACGTCCCGCACAAAAGGACAAACAGCGTGACAAACCGGGTCAGCATATAGCTGATTGAACCGTTTTTCGCCATGATTTTGTAGGAAGAAAGCTTTGTGGCACGGAAACGCTGGTTATTGACGGCGAAACGTTCTTTTTCAAACGCTTCATTTCCGAACGCCTGCACAAGCCGGATGCCGCCGATGTTATTTTCTACACGCGCGCTGAAGTCTCCGATATCCTTGTTCAGCGTGGTAAATGCTTTGGTCATTTTTTTGTTGAAATAAAGCGCTAGCCAAATGACGATCGGCATAATGATAAACGTTAATAAAGCAAGCTGCCAGTTAATAAACAGCATCACTCCGAACGCCCCGAGAATGGTCATGACCGCAATGAATAAGTCTTCCGGTCCGTGATGGGCGACTTCACCGATATACATTAAATCGTTCGTGAGCTTCGACATCAGCGTTCCCGTCTTGTTGTTGTCGTAAAATTTGAACGAGAGCTTTTGCAAATGGTCAAAAAGCGACTTTCTCATATCAGTCTCAATATTGATACCAAGCATGTGTCCCCAGTAGGTCACGATATACTGAAGAGCTGAGCTGAGCGCGTACACCGCAAATAACCCGATTGAGGTCGCGATGATCAGCCCCCAGTCCCTGCCCGGCAGCAAGGTATCAATAAAATAATTGACGATCAAAGGAAAACTCAGCTCCATTAAACCTCCCGCGATCGCTGAGAAAAAGTCGAGAAAGAACAACGTTTTATATGGTTTATAATATGAAAAAAATTGCCTCAGCACCCTATCTTCCCCCAATGTATAAATAACTGATAATATTTCTCAATTATACTATACACGGGCTGTTTTGAAAGATCAGATTTCTTTTTTCTTACAGAACACCTGAAAACAGGCGGGCAAATGACTCTTTTGTCCGGTCAGCCACGCCTCTTTTATAAAAGCCGACAGGGCTGAGCTTTTCACTTTCCTGCATATCCTCTTCAAAATGGGTCTCAAGGATTCGGATCGCTTCGGCATCCGTGAAGAACACATTCACTTCAAAGTTGAGCTGAAAGCTGCGCATGTCCATATTCGCGGTGCCGACGGAGGCGAGATCACCATCAATGATCATGACTTTTTGATGCATGAAGCCTTTTTGGTAGGAGTACACTTCAATGCCCTCAAGAAGCAGCTCCGGGAAATAGGACCTCGACGCGTATTGGGTCAAAAAGCTGTCGTTCTTCTCCGGCACCATAACCCTTACCTCTACCCCCTTTGTCGCCGCTGCTTTTAGCGCCGTGCGAATGGATTCATTGGGGACAAAATAGGGCGTGGCGATCCATATTGATTTCTGCGCTGAAGAAATCATTTCATAATAAAGGTCGCTCATGCTTTCCTTCATGTCAGGGCCTGTCGCGACAATTTGATAAATGCCTCCTCCTTCCACAGGAACCGGGGTATTGTACTCCTCTTGATCAATTAGCACTTCATTGGAGACGTATTCCCAATCCAGCATAAAGATAGCGTGGAGCGTTTGCACAATTTCCCCCTCAAGCCGCAGGTGTGTATCTCTCCAAAATCCGATGTACGGATCTCTGCTGATATATTCCTTCCCAACATTTAATCCGCCCACAAAACCGGTTTTCCCATCGATGATCACGATTTTCCGGTGATTTCTGAAATTCAGCTTCTGGTTGAAAAACCCGTATTTCAGCGGAGAAAACGGGACGATGTCCACCCCCGCTTGTTTCATTCTCATAATATCTCTTCTTGCCAGCTTCATGCTTCCTGCCGCATCGTATAAAAACCTCACCTCGACACCCTGGCGCGCTTTCTCCATCATAATGTCCATCATGCCGCGTCCGAGCATGTCTGATTTAAACATGTAGTATTCAATATGTATGTAAGATTCCGCTTTTCTCATCGCTTTGAAAATGTCCGGGAAGGTTTCTTCGCCGTTTTTCAGCACTTTGATGTTGCTTTTCGTATTGATATTCATATGGGCAGCCCTGATGGAATATGTAAAGAACCTCTCTTGATTGTCCTTCAGCCCTGTCACTTCGGGCGTTTCCTCCTTGTCAAACAGCTTCCTGAGCTTTTCCCTGTTGTACATTCGTTTTGTCTTAAACAGCTTTCCCTTTACATAAAGCTGTCCCGAAAACAGATAAAACACGTAGCCGGCGATTGGAAAAAAGACAAGAATATGGATCCATAGCAGCGTGTGCTGCGAGGTGCGGTTTTCAAGAATTAATGAATAGATGCTGAACAAAATAATGCTTATATAGCAAAGCAATCCTCCGTAAAACTCAAGCCTGGAAACCGGAAAAAACCAAATGACATATGCCCCGATGAGCATCATATATAAAAAGAAAAATTCCAGTCTCCTTTTCAGCATCCTGATTCTCTCCAATCTGATTCAATTACCTCTGTATTACCTCTTTTTTCTAATCGATAAACCTTGTAAGTAAATAACCTCTCCGCCAAAGGAGGAGAGGTTTAGAGAAAACTAACTGTCAAGGGGTTCATCCGCATCGTTTCTGCAGAAATAAAGCAAGACTATTGGCAACGCCGAGTGAAGCCTGATGCTACAACATGAACGGCAGGCCGAACCCGCTCAGCACTCCGGCAAGCGCCGAAAAAGAGGCGGCGCTGTGACTGCAAATACGGTGGATAGAGTGAATTTGATACCCATTCTGATGAGAGAAAATATATAAAACGGGAAATTGATCAGAAAGATATAAGGAGTTAGTCAGGCTGAGTCATAATCTGCTGTTCCGCCGGTTTAAAATGAATAAAATCCTTGATGTTATTTCCATATACAAACATAACAGGATTCCCAGCCGCCCAGCCATTACCTTTGCAGAAGATATCTTATGTTTTCATCAAGAAAAAAATCCCCCTCTTTCAAGGGGGATTTTCACGAGCGTTTCCGATATACAACGTAGCTGCGGGTCAGATACTTGAGCGGCAGACTGAACACATGAACCAATCTCGTAAACGGCCACAGGATAAAAACGACGTATCCTATCACAATATGAAACTTAAACCATAGCGGGACACTCTCCATCAAAGAGGCGTCAGGCCTGAACAAAACGATTTCCCTGAACCAGGGCCCGACTGTGGTCCGGTAATCAAATCCTTTCGAATCAATGTTGAGAAACGTGGCCGCAACGCCTGACAGCATCATGAACAGCAGCAGGAGGAGCGTAAGGATATCGGATGGCGAGCTCGTTTTGCGGATTCTTTTGTCAAACAGCCTTCTGTACGTCAGGATGACAAGTCCGGTACATGCCGCAATGCCCGCTGGCAAGCCAGCGCCAATCGCCATTTTGTGATACATATGCTCTGAAATGCCAAGGGAAGCATACACGCCTTCCGGGATCAGAATCCCCATGACATGCCCGCCGACAACGCACAGCAGTCCCCAGTGAAAAAGTGTGCTGCCCGCCGCAAGTTTTTTCTTTTCTAACAGCTCGCTTGATTTCGCCGTCCAGCCAAATTGGTCATGCTGGTAGCGGTAAATATGGCCGCCGATAAAGATCGTCAATACAATGTATGGCATAATACCCCAGAGGATCTGCCCGCTCATGCCTGAACAGCCCCTTCAACGCTTTCACGTACGCCGATGTTTTCAAGCGCGGCCAGCAGCACGTGCAGCAGTTCAGCGTATATACTGTCATTTTTTTCGAGACGGGATGCCAGCTCCCTCACATTGGACAGATATTTCTCAAACACGCTTCTCGCTGCTTCAATTTCTGCAGCCGCAGCAAATTCCAGCATCAGCGGCAGATAATCAGGCAGCTCTTTCTCTGTCGGCAGGAAACCGGATTGCTCGTATGTGTTTTTTAAATGCAGCAATTCAATGCCGCGTTCCCTTTGCTCGCCCGAGTTAAAGTAGGTGACATACATATTTGTTTTTTTCCCAAAGTCGAACGTATAGACATAGTGTTCAATCAGCTCTTCCGGTGAAAAGCTGGCTGACGCCTCGAAAAAGTGCAGCAGCTTCTCCCGGATTTGCCGGTTGCTGATTTCATGGATAAGAGCCTTCCAATCGGGAATCTCGGCTCTCCACTCTTCATCCGGATAAGAGAGAAGAGAGGAAAGAGCGGAGAACGTAATTTGCCGGTCTGTGGTGTTCATCTTGTTACACCTCATTTATCAAAAGTTAGAAACAGGAGCCGGGGCCGCCTGAAAATGATAAGCCGCAGCTCCCTTGTTCAGCATATAAATCTGAAACTTCTTCTCGATGACTGCTCGGTATCACAAAGCGGTCATCATATTTGGCAATCGCAAGCAGCCGATACATATCTTCAATTTGCTGTTCTGTTAAGCCGACACTGGAGATCAGTTCCGGGTCGATTGATTTATTCGTCTGGATCGCTCTCATATACTGGCGCATGACAGACATTTTCTTTAACGTTGACCGAATATGATCCGTATCACCGGCTGTTAACAGCTGCGCCAAATAATCTATCGGGATTCTCATTTGGTCGATAGCCGGAAAAATATCTTCCGCGGATTGCCGGCTGCCTTTTCCTTCAAAGAGATTCATAATCGGACTGAGCGGCGGAATGTACCACACCATTGGCAGCGTGCGGTACTCAGGATGAAGCGGCAGCGCAATCTTCCAGTCAATGATCATTTTATAGATCGGCGATTGCTGCGCAGCCTCTATCCATTCAGCCGGAATGCCTTGTTCTTTTGCCAGTTTGGCAACCTCAGGATCATTTGGATCAAGAAAAACGTCCAATTGGGAATGGTAGAGATCCTTTTCATTTTCAACAGATGCCGCTTCCTCCACTTTGTCCGCATCGTAAAGCATGACGCCGAGGTAGCGGATTCTGCCAACACACGTCTCAGAGCAGATGGTCGGCAGTCCCGCCTCCAAACGCGGAAAGCAGAGTGTGCATTTTTCCGCTTTGTTCGTTTGCCAGTTAAAATAGACTTTTTTATAAGGACAGGATGAGACGCAATATCTCCATGAACGGCATGCGTTTTGATCCACAAGCACAATGCCATCCTCCTCGCGTTTATACATGGCGCCGGATGGACAGGAGGAAACGCACGCCGGGTTGATGCAGTGCTCGCAAATACGGGGCAAATACATCATAAAGACCTCATCGAATTCTGTTTTGATCGATTCCTCCATCTTTTGTACGTTGGGATCTTCAAGTCCCGTTATGTGGCCGCCCGCGAGATCATCCTCCCAGTTCGGTCCCCATTCGATATTCATAAAATCCCCCGTCAAGGACGATTTCGGGCGTGCTACCGGCTGGTGTTTTTTCTGCGGGCTGTTCGTTAATGTTTCATAATCATAGTTCCAGGGCTCATAGTAATCATCAATCGACGGCTGATTCGGATTATAGAAAAGGCCTGCAAGCCGATTGGTTTTCGAGCCCGATTTCAGCTCGAGCTTTCCTTTTTTCAATGTCCAGCCGCCTTTATATTTGTCCTGGTCCTCCCATTGCTTCGGGTAGCCGATGCCCGGCTTTGTTTCTACATTATTGAAGTACATATATTCCGCACCGGAACGGTTTGTCCACGTGTTTTTGCAAGTGACGCTGCACGTGTGGCAGCCGATGCATTTATCCAAGTTCATGACCATACCGATTTGCGCTTTAATCTTCAAGCCAATCGACCTCCTTCAGCTTGCGGATGACGACGTTCAGGTCGCGCTGATTCCCCGTTGGACCGTAATAATTAAAGCCGTAGCTGAGCTGGGCGTAGCCACCGATCATCTGTGTCGGCTTGACGTGAATCCTTGTCGGGCTGTTATGGGTGCCTCCGCGGTTATTCGTCAGCTTTGTGCCGGGCACGTTGATGTGGCGGTCCTGGGCATGGTGCATAAACGCCATTCCTTTAGGAATCCGATGAGACAAAACGGCTCTCGCGACGACAACACCGTTTCGGTTAAAGCATTCAATCCAATCGTTGTCTTTGATATCCGTGTCCTCTGCATCATCTTTATTCATCCACACGGTTGGCCCGCCGCGGAACAGCGTCAGCATTGGCAGAGAATCAAAATACATGCTGTGGACAGACCATTTATTATGCGGCGTCAAATAATTGAGGACGATTTCTTTTCCCTCTTGATCAGGCCGCTTGCTCAGAAACGGGCGATGCTGGAGGATCGGTTTGAATGTCGCCATCGTTTCACCGAATTCCATCATCAGTTCATGATCGACATAATAGGATTGTCTGCCTGTCAGCGTCCGCCACGGAATTAATTTTTCAACATTTGTTGTAAACGGCGAATACCTGCGTCCTCCTTTTTCAGAGCCGGAAAACGCTGGAGACGTGATCACCGTTTTCGGCTGGGCTGTAATTTGTTCGAACGTAAAGCATTCTTCCTCGCGTTCTTCCGCCAGGTCTTTCAGCTTCAGGTTCGTGATGTTTTCAAGTGATTCCCATGCTTTTACTGCGACCTTTCCATTCGAAGTGGATGATAGGGTTAAAATCGCTTCTGCTGCCTGCTTTGCTTCACTTATATTTGGACATCCCTTTGCGACACTGTCCGAGGTGATTTCTCCCAATCTCTGTTTGAGTGATTCATATTCATCGGCTATTGACCAGCTCATCCCTTTTGTTCCGCTCGGCTTTAAAGCAACGTTCGGACCAAGTGCAGTCATTTTATGAAAAATGTGTTTGTAATCCCGTTCAACGACTTGGATGTTCGGCATCGTTTTTCCCGGAATGGCTTCACATTCGCCTTTGCTCCAGTCATTGATTTTGCCGAATGGCTGGGCCAATTCCTGCATGGTGTCATGGAGGAGCGGCGTCGCAACCACTTCTTTCACGGGCTCCATATCGACTTCTTCTGCCAGATCGGAAACGGCTTTTGACAGCGCCTTGAAAATATCCCAGTCTGACTTCGATTCCCACGGAGCCGAGATCGCAGGAGCAAATGGATGAATGAACGGATGCATATCTGTGCTGCTGAGATCGTGTTTTTCATACCATGTCGCCGCCGGCAGCACGATATCGGAATACAGCGCCGTACCGGCCATTCGGAAGTCAAGATTGATTAACAAGTCGAGCTTTCCTTCCGGCGCCTGCTCCCGCCATTTAATTTCTTCAGGGCGGATGCTGTCGCTGTCGTCATTCATCAAGCCGTTTGTCGTCCCCAACAAATGCTTGAGAAAATATTCATGCCCTTTTCCTGAGCTCGAGATCAGATTTGCCCGCCATACGAAGAGATTTCTTGGGAAATTCACTTCATTATCAGGATCTTCAATCGCGAATTTCAGTTTTTTCTCTTGGAGCTGTGAGGCCACGTACGCACCAACGTCTTCAGGTGTTTCTGCCCCTGCTTTTTCAGCTTCTTTATACAGATCGATGCCATTTTGATTGAAAGTCGGGTAAGACGGAAGCCACCCCAGCCGCGCGGCCAGCACATTGTAATCAGCGTGGTGCTTGTAGCGGGATGACGCAGCAATCGGTGATGCCAAATCACTGATCGGCTGGTCCTCATAACGCCACTGATCTGTCGCAAAGTAGAAAAATGAGGTGCCGTTTTGCAGCTTGGGCACGCCCTCCCAGTCCTTTGCAGTTGCAATCGTCTGCCACCCTTCAGCAGGTCGGAGCTTTTCCTGCCCCACGTAATGGGCCCAGCCTCCGCCGTTTACGCCTTGGGCGCCTACAAGTAAAACAAGATTTAACACCGCTCGGTAGATCGTGTCGGAGTTGAACCAGTGGTTAATGCCGGCCCCTACGATAATCATGGACCGGCCGTCTGTATCGATCGCATTTTGAGCAAACTCTCTGGCAATCTTAACGACAGCTTCTTTTTTGATTCCCGTCATTTGTTCCTGCCAGGCAGGCGTAAACGGCTCAGGATCATCATAGGAGACAGCCGATCGTTCGCCGATACCCCGGTTCACGCCGTAGTTAGCCAGTATCAAGTCAAACACGGTCGTGATGTACGTTTCTTCACCGTTCAGGTTCATTTTTTTAATAGGAAGATCCCGCTCGAGCACTTTGTTTCCGTCATTTGAAAAATACGGGATGCGCACCGTGCCGATTTCGTCCTCTATTCCCAGCACAGAGAGACGGGGTTGAATCGGTTCCCCGGTTTCTTCATCAATCATGTGCAGGTTCCATTTCTGCTGCCCGTCCCAGCGCGAGCCCATTGTCCCTTGGGGTATGGCAAATGAACTTGTCTGTTCATCCCAAACCGCAGGCTTCCACTGATCATGCTTTGTCTTCCGCCCGATGTCCTTCGCATGCAGAAACCGTCCCGCTGTGTATACGCCATTTTCTTTTGACAGGGTGACGAGAAATGGAAAATCAGTGTATTGCTTCGCGTACTCAATAAAACGTTCAGTTTCTTGGTTCACGTAAAATTCCTGCAGAATGACATGACCCATCGCCATCGCAAGTGCCCCGTCAGTCCCTTGGCGAATACTCAGCCAGTCATCCGCGAACTTTGAGGATTCCGCAAAATCCGGACTGATCGAAATGACCTTAGCGCCTTTATAGCGGGCCTCCGCCAAAAAATGCGCGTCAGGCGTTCTCGTTAACGGAACGTTGGAGCCCCATGTGATAATATAGCCGGAATTGTACCAATCACTGCTTTCCGGAACGTCCGTCTGGTCACCCCAAATTTGCGGGGATGCTGGTGGAAGATCCGCATACCAGTCATAAAAACTGAGCATAGGGCCTCCGATTAACGACATAAACCGGGAGCCTGATGCATGGCTGATCATGGACATGGCCGGAATCGGAGAAAAACCGACGTTTCGGTCAGGCCCGTATTTCATCACTGTATACAGCAGAGAGGCTGAAATCAGCTTCAGCACCTCCGGCCATTCAGCGCGCACAAACCCGCCTTTCCCTCTCGCCTGTTTATAGGACTTCGCTTTTTCAGGGTTTTCGACGATCGATTTCCAGGCTTCCAATGGATTTTGATGTTCTTGCAGTGCCTCCCGCCATAAATTAATCAGTACACCGCGCACGTATGGATATTTCACACGCAGCGGGCTGTAGATATACCATGAAAAACTGGCCCCCCGCGGGCAGCCTCTCGGTTCAAAATCAGGCATATCCGGGCCTGTTGATGGATAATTCAAATTTTGCCCTTCCCACGTGACAATTCCGTTTTTCACATAAATATTCCAGCTGCAAGACCCTGTACAGTTGACACCGTGGGTGGAGCGAACGACTTTGTCGTACTGCCATCTGTTTCTGTATACATTCTCCCAATCGCGATCTTCGCGGGTGGTTTGGCTATGTTTATTTGAATGGTGTTCGATAGGAGAGAAATAATTCAATCTCCTAAACAACGGACTCCTTTTCTTTTTCTTCATGAGAGTTCACTCCTTCCGAGTCAGGTGATGCTAAGTTCACTATAAACAGAGACAGCGTGTTTCCTTGTGAACTATGTCACACACTCTGCTTTTTTCACAAAATGTTCACACAAAGGAGAAGGAAGGCTGCGTTCAGGCAGAACGCTTGGGTCATTAGCCGCCTTTCATTCAAAGATCAAAAAAACCGGCTCTATTTAAGAACCGGGCTCAGCGTTTTCATCCTGTGATGTATGCAGATACCGCAAAAATAATTGATAGGAACAAAAAACATTTTGCTGAAGCATAGCCAAAAAGTTCATTTGCAGCTGCGGATGGTAAGACATCATTTTCTTAAATATGTAATATGGGATATTGAGAATCAGAATGTCTGAAGTGGCATTGACTGAGATAAAGGGCGATAAATAAAGCCCGCCTTTTTCATCAATCGGAAACACATCGCCTTTTTCCCACAGCGCAACGGTTTTCGACCCTTCAGGGAGCCTGCTGTCCACGAAACGGACACTGCCTTTTAATACAATATAGACAGATTGAGAATGAAGAAAAGATGGAGACTGATCACATGAGCCGCGGATAAACGTGCCGTTTTTCAGCAAGGTTTCGACAATGGATAGAGGCACTTCATTAAACATAGGAAGTTGTTTCAGAAATAATAAATAGTCACACTGATTCATAGGAAAACCTCCTGTGCTAAGGATAGCTTTAGTGTAGCTCGACTGAGCCTGTACAGCAGTGATGTATTTCACAGCCTGTATGATGAATGTCACTTATCAGGAGGGTGACTGCATTTATAATGAAAGAAAAAAGGAGGATTTCGATGAAGGCGCTGATTCCGAAGCAGCACGGCGCGTGGGCGATGCTGCTGATCCCATTTTTACTCGGCATGGCCAAGGGAGGCCCCGTTATTTGGCATATTCCGCTCTTCCTAGGCTGGCTTTTCCTATACTTAGCGGTTTATCCCTTTACGCTTGCCTTAAAAAAGAAACAAAGCAAACCATATCAAAAGTGGATGTGTTATTACGGTTTTCCCGCCTGCTGCTTTTTGATGATCTCGGTCTTTCATAAGCCGCCTCTCATCTGGGTGGGCGTTTCTTTACTGCCGCTGTTTCTCATACATATGTATTTTGCCCGCCGAAAAAACGAACGAGCCCTATTGAATGATGTTGCAGGTGTCTTGTTCTTTTGTTCGGGCGGGTTTGCGAGCTGCTGGCTGGGGATGGGAACCCTCGACGGCTGGGCTTGGTTTATTTTCTTGCAGTCTGCTTTATTTTTTATCGGGAGTTCCTTTTATGTGAAATCGGTGATTCGTGAAAGAAAAAACAGGACATTTGCATACTGGTCATGGGGATATCACCTGCTGCTCCCCTTTTTATCCGCTCTTTTCGGAGCAGGATGGGCGTTTCTCGCTTTTATCCCGAGCAGCTTGCGGGCATGGTTTTTTCATGGAAGAGATTGGCCCGTAAAAACGATTGGCATTCTGGAAATCGTGAATGCCTGCTTCTTTTTTGCCGTCATGTGCCTCTTTATGACAAGGTAAAAAAACAAGGACACCGCTGTCCTTGTTTTTTTCAGTCAATATTGCAAATCTCCAGCGGGCAATTTTCACACTCAATCTCACATCGTAAATAGTCCCGCTTATGCAAAATAATTTTTCCGGATTCGTCTATCGAAATAACCCCTTTTTTGCGGAGATCTCCCAGCATACGGTTGATGCTTTCCCGTGCAGCCGCGCAAAACTTTGCCAAATCCTGATTTGTCAGGACAATGTTAATCAGAATGCCGTCGCTTCGCTCCACTCCGTAGCTGTTTGATAAGCGGATAAGGGTAGAATAGAGCGCCCCCTTTTTGCCATGAAGAAGCAGATCCCTGATTTTGGACTGAATCTTCCGGAGGTGCGTGCTCATCCATTTCATGAACTCAAATGTCAAAGCGCCGTTTTGGATTAATTCTTTTTCCAGCTTATTTTTATTAATGACGAGCACCTCGCCATCCTCTAGCACTTTTGCACTGAGCATATACCTTGGTTCTTCAGTGAAAAGTGTTAATTCTCCGACGATATCATGCTTTTGGCAGATTCTAAGCGTCAGGTCTTTTCCGTCAGATGTCAGCTTGCCGATTTCAATGAGTCCTGATTGAATCAGATAAAGCTCTTCTGCATCCATTCCTTCTCGAAACAAATACGTGTGTTTTTCCATTTTTCTTTTCGTGCTGATCGATTCCAGCAATTCATGCAGATCGCTGGAAATAAGATCACTATCAGATGGTCGAACAGAGAGAAAATTCATGAGCTCACCTCGAAGAAAGTCACGTTGTGTGTTTATTGTAACGTGAATTGATTTGTACCCATCGAGAAAAAAATAACAATCTTGTGAATGCCCCAGTGTTAGTTGATGCTCTGGCTGTTTCTCTCCGTGTGTGTTTTCATTCTTTCCTGCCAATACATCCATATGACAAGGACAAAACTGGCTAACGCCACCTCTGAAAGCGCCATAAACCCGATCGCGTACTGGCCTGTTGCCTGAAACACACTCGCCAATATGAGCGGAGGAAAAAAGCCGCCTAATCCGCCCATGGCAGACACAATCCCATTGGCAATCCCCGCTTGCTTGGAAAAATAGAAAGGCACCAGTTTAAAAACAGTCCCGTTTCCTATGCCTGAGCAGACGGCCACGGTTAATGATCCAAACGTATAAAGGCCAATTGTCGGCGAGAACGATAGGATAATTCCTGATAATGTAAGCCCGGCAAAAACAAACATTAAGATGCGGAGCGGGCTCATTTTATCAGCCAGGAATCCGCCCGCAGGCCTGAGCAGCGTAGAAACCGCAATAAAGCCAGCCGTCCGCAAGCCGGCATCTGCAGGATTCAGCCCAAAATGCTCGACCAGAAAGTTCGGCAGATAGATAGTGAAGGCGACAAAGGCACCGAACGTAATAAAATAAAACAGGCTCAGAAACCATAGCACATGATTTCGGTAAACGGCTTTGATTTGAGTCTTAACAGAAACTTTGACCTTCTTCTCATGCCTGTCGCCGAACAAAACGTGCAGTAAGGCAAAGACAGCCAGCAAAACCAGATACATCTGCACGGTTGTTTTCCACCCGACGGCTTGAGCGATAACCGGCGCTGCAAATGTCGTAACGGCTGTCCCGATATTTCCTGCACCGTAAATCCCATTGACGACACCGTGCTTTTCTTTCGGATAATATTTCGGGAGGGAGGTCACTCCAATGGAAAACACCGCTCCCCCGATCCCTAAGAAAAAGCCGCCTGCGATTAAATCAAACAGAGAGTCCGCGATACTGATCCAAAATACAGGAAATAAAAGCAGGATGAAGCTGACCATAAACATGAGCCGCGCGCCAAACCTGTTCGTTAAATACCCTAAAGGAATGCGGAGAAGCGACCCGAGGATAACGGGAATCGCCGTCACCAAAGAAATCTCGCCCTTGCTTAAATGAATATCTAATGTGATTTGGGAAATGAGTGATGAAATCAGCACCCAAACCATAAACCCTGCCACCAAGCTTAATGACTGTAACGATAATTGAATGTGTTGACGGTTGATCATTTGGCTTGCCCCTTTCAATGATTCAATAATCAGTCTTATCATACAAAAACTCGCCAAACAGGATTGTGAATTACATCACACGTTTTTCTCATAAAAAAAGGACAAAGCCCGAAGACTTTGTCCTTTTGATCGTGATTACATTTTTTCCGGAGCCGATACGCCGATCAGCTGAAGCGCATTGTTCAGCGTAATTTGCGTTGCCTTCATTAAAGCCAGGCGCGCGCGGCTTTTCTCTTCATTTTCAGGGTCGATGACTTTCTCTGCGTTGTAGAAGCTGTGCAGAGCAGAAGCCAGATCATAAATATAGTTTGTGACACGGTGCGGAATTCGTTTTTCTGCTGCTTCCGCCACTGCCTCTGGGAAGCCGCCGATCGTTTTCAGCAGATCGTATTCTTTTTCTGATTGAATATGGCTGAAATCAAGATCTGCCGCCGGTTTAAGTCCCTGCTCTTCCCCTTGGCGAAGCATGCTGCAAATACGGGCATGCGCGTATTGTGCATAATACACAGGGTTTTCGTTAGATGTTGATACAGCAAGATCTAAGTCAAAATCCATATGGGTGTCCGCACTTCGCATTGCAAAGAAGTAACGAACAGCATCCAAGCCGACTTCTTCAATCAGGTCACGCATCGTTACGGCTTTACCGGTCCGTTTGCTCATTTTCATTTTCTCGCCGTTTTTGTAAAGGTGAACGAGCTGAATGATTTCTACTTCAAGCGTTCCTTTTTCATAGCCCAGTGCTTCGATTGCCGCTTTCATACGCGGGATGTAGCCGTGGTGATCGGCGCCCCAAACATTGATCAGCTTATCAAAGCCGCGGTCAAGCTTGTCCTTATGATACGCGATATCAGGAAGCAGGTACGTGTACGTGCCGTCCTTCTTGATCAATACGCGGTCTTTATCATCGCCGAACGTCGTGGAACGGAACCAAGTCGCGCCGTCTTCTTCATAGACATGGCCTTTTTCGCGGAGCGCTTCAAGCGCCGTGTCGATTTTTCCATTTTGGTACAGTGATGTTTCTGAATACCACACATCAAACGGCACACGGAAGTTTTCCAAGTCCTTGCGAAGCTTTTCCAGCTCGTATTTCAGGCCGTATTCACGGAAAAACGCGAGGCGTTCACTTTCCTCTTCGTTAACGAAACGGTCACCGTATTCCTCAGCGAGACGCTTTCCGATCGCAATGATATCCTCGCCGCGGTAGCCATCCTCCGGCATCGGTTTTTCCAATCCGAGTGCTTCAAAGTAACGGACTTCAACAGAAAGCGCCAGATTGTTGATTTGGTTTCCCGCATCGTTAATGTAGTATTCGCGGCTTACATCGTAACCCGCTTTTGAAAGCACGTTGCACAAGGAATCGCCGACAGCCGCCCCGCGCGCATGCCCGAGGTGAAGGTCTCCCGTCGGATTCGCTGATACGAATTCTACCTGAACTCGTTCACCGTTTCCGATGTTTGTTTCCCCGTATGCTTCCCCTGCTTCCAGTACAGACGGAATCAGCTTTGTTAAATACTGATTGTTCATATAGAAATTGATAAAACCCGGGCCGGCGATATCCAGTTTTTCAATCGAAGCCTTTCCTTTATCAAAATGGGCGACAATCTCTTCAGCGATTTGACGCGGCGCTTTTTTTGCCACTCTTGCCAGCTGCATCGCCATATTCGTTGAGTAGTCGCCGTGTGTTTTATCTTTCGGTGTTTCTAAAACAACATTGGGAATCTGGCTTTCTTCAGCCAGTCCCGCTTTCAGAACGGCCGCTTTAATTTCTTCTTTCAGCACGTCCTTCATTTGTTCCGCAATGTTCATGCGTGAGTTCCTCCCTCATACGTGATCGTCATATTATGTAAATGCTCCTGCTCGTCTCCGACATGCATGTCATATGCGATGCTGATACGGCCTTTTTCTTCATCGAGATCAGATTGAATCGATTTTGTGCTTGTTTTCAGCTCAAGCTCACCAAATGACATTTTATATTTAGCAATTGTGGAAGCTCCCGTTACGAAACGCTGATTCATTTTGACAGCGCCTGACCTCATGACCAGGACTTCGCCTTCGCTTACTTTCACAATCGTTTTGACTTTGCCTAAGTCGTGTTCTTCATAATAAGATAGATACACTTTATTTTGTTTTACATAGTAAAATCCGGTGGTGCGGAATTCGATGACTTCTTGGTTTCCGTCATCCTCGATCACAGACTTCACATGGAGTGTTATCGGTGTCTCTTGCTTCATTCTGACACGTCCTTTTCATCATTCCACTTTGACTTGAATAGTATAATCATTCGGTTTGTAAACTTCAACTGCTTCTATCTTACCATCATTGCTCATCAGATTTGAAGATAAACCTCATAAAAAGCATTTCCTTATATAGAAGAGAAAATCATATCACTAATTACCCTTAGGAAATGTTACATTTTTCCGAAATCTATCATTTGCTTTTCACATTTTTTTCAAATTATATGTATTGAATTAGTAATTTGATAGTTTTAAGATAAAAGTACAACATAGATCTGCTAGAAAAACAAAAAAAAGGGAGGATTCAATTATGAAAAAAGCTGTCATTGTAGAAAACAAAGGTTGTGCAACATGCTCGATCGGAGCCGCTTGTCTAGTGGACGGTCCTATCCCTGATTTTGAAATTGCCGGTGCAACAGGTCTATTCGGTCTATGGGGGTAAGGATCTCCCAAAAGGGCATAGTCATTCTACTATGCCCTTTTTAAGTAAATTACAATTTTTAACTAAAATCTACCTCTTGGATATACATACACAACCGTTTTTCATTTGAATCATATGTATAGGGGATGGTATTTTGTTTATAGAGCAGATGTTTCCATTTATTAATGAAAGTGTAAGAGTTCACCAGCTTCCTGAGGGCGGCGTGTTAGAAATCGACTACTTGCGCGATAATGTCTCCATTTCTGACTTTGAGTATTTGGATCTCAACAAAACGGCTTACGAGCTCTGCATGCGCATGGATGGCCAAAAAACAGCTGAGCAGATTTTAGCTGAGCAATGTGCAGTGTATGATGAATCACCGGAAGACCATAAAGATTGGTATTACGACATGCTCAACATGCTCCAGAACAAGCAGGTTATTCAGCTTGGAAACCGGGCCAGCCGCCATACAATCACCACGAGCGGAAGCAATGAATTTCCGATGCCGCTCCACGCCACCTTTGAACTGACGCACCGCTGTAATTTGAAATGCGCCCACTGTTATTTGGAAAGCTCACCTGAAGCGCTCGGCACCGTGTCGATTGAGCAATTCAAAAAAACAGCTGATATGCTGTTTGATAACGGTGTATTGACATGCGAAATCACAGGCGGAGAAATTTTTGTCCATCCAAACGCCAATGAGATTCTTGACTATGTGTGTAAAAAGTTCAAAAAAGTCGCTGTCTTAACAAACGGAACACTCATGCGAAAAGAGAGTTTGGAGCTTTTGAAGGCTTACAAGCAAAAAATCATCGTCGGCATTTCTCTTGATAGTGTCAATTCCGAGGTCCATGACTCCTTTAGAGGGAGAAAAGGCTCTTTTGCCCAAACTTGTAAAACGATAAAATTGTTGAGTGACCACGGTATATTTGTCAGAGTCGCCATGTCTGTCTTCGAAAAAAACATGTGGGAAATCCACGATATGGCCCAAAAGGTTCGGGATCTCGGGGCGAAGGCGTTCTCTTACAATTGGGTTGACGATTTCGGAAGAGGCAGGGATATTGTCCATCCAACGAAAGACGCCGAGCAGCACCGCAAGTTTATGGAATACGAGCAAAATGTGATTGATGAGTTTAAAGATCTGATTCCGATTATTCCTTATGAACGAAAACGCGCGGCAAATTGCGGCGCTGGCTGGAAGTCCATTGTGATCAGCCCGTTCGGCGAAGTACGTCCTTGCGCCCTCTTTCCAAAGGAATTTTCATTGGGAAATATTTTTCATGATTCCTATGAAAGCATCTTTAACTCCCCTCTCGTCCATAAACTGTGGCAAGCGCAAGCGCCGCGGTTCAGCGAACATTGCATGAAAGACAAATGCCCGTTCAGCGGCTATTGCGGAGGCTGTTACTTAAAAGGGCTGAACTCTAACAAATATCACCGGAAAAACATTTGCTCTTGGGCGAAAAATGAACAATTAGAAGACGTGGTCCAGCTTATTTAGGAGGGAAACGATTTGTCACCAGCACAAAGAAGAATTTTACTGTATATCCTTTCATTTATCTTTGTCATCGGCGCAGTCGTCTATTTTGTCAAAAGCGATTATCTGTTTACGCTGATTTTCATTGCCATTGCCATTCTGTTCGGGATGCGCGCGCGGAAGGCTGACTCGCGATGAGCATTTTGGATATACACGATGTATCCGTTTGGTATGAACGGGACAACGTCATCTTAGAACAAGTGGATTTACATTTAGAAAAAGGTGCCGTTTACGGGTTGCTTGGGGTAAACGGCGCCGGAAAAACGACACTGATTAATACGCTGACAGGCGTGAACCGCAATTTCAGCGGGCGCTTTACACTGTGCGGAATTGAAGCGGAGGCCGGCATGCCGCAGAAAACATCAGATCAGCTGAAGACTCACCGTTACTTCGCCGCCGATTATCCGCTGCTATTTACAGAAATTACGGCGAAGGACTATGTGTCTTTCGTCCATTCGCTTTATCAAAAGGATTTTTCAGAGCAGCAGTTTGCCAGTTTGGCCGAGGCCTTTCATTTTTCGAAATACATCAACAGGAGAATTTCGGAGCTGTCCTTGGGGAACAGGCAAAAGGTTGTATTGATGACAGGCTTATTGCTGCGCGCTCCCCTGTTTATTTTGGATGAGCCGCTCGTCGGTTTGGATGTGGAATCGATAGAGGTTTTTTATCAGAAAATGCGCGAGTACTGTGAAGCAGGCGGGACCATTTTGTTTTCTTCTCATCTGCTCGATGTCGTGCAAAGATTTTGTGATTATGCGGCTATTCTTCACAACAAACAGATCCAAAAGGTCATTCCGATTGGAGAGGAGACCGATCTGCGGCGGGAATTTTTTGAGGTGATCGGCCATGAATAACATAATCCCTATCATGTCTTTGCTGTTCAAACAGCTTTACAGCCGGCAAGGGAAAAAGGACGCCATCCGCATTGCCGCAGGCCTTGTCATTCTGGCCGTGTTTGAAATCGGGCTGATCCGCCAGGCCGGCATTGATGAATCGGTGTTGCGCAAAACGTATATCATACTCGCGCTTCTTTTGATGAACACATATATGGTGTTTCTTTCCGTGACATCTCAATGGAAGGAATCTTATATGAAACTGAGCTGCCTGCTGCCGATTTCTTCACGGAGCTTTTGGCTCGCCCAGAGTGTCGTTTTGTTTGTCGATACCTGTTTGAGAAGAACTTTATTCTTTTTTATTTTACCGCTGTTCTTATTTGGAAACGGAACGCTGTCAGGGGCGCAAACATTGTTTTGGCTCGGCAGGTTTTCGTTTTTTACCGTTTACTCCATTATTTTCGGAGTTGTGCTAAGCAACCACTTCGTCAAAAAGAAGAACTTGATGTTTCTGCTGCATGCGGCGATATTCGCCTGTGTATGTCTCAGCGCCGCTTTGATGCCGGCCGCCACGCTTCCGCTTTGCGCGGTGCATATGCTGTGGGCGGTGATCATTGACTTTCCTGTCTTTCTGCAGGCGCCTCCGCAGCAGGGCAAGATGCATTCATTTATGCGGCGATCTGAATTTTCGTTTTACAAAAGAGAATGGAACCGATTTATCTCTTCTAAAGCGATGCTGTTAAATTACGCGGTAATGGCGGTATTCAGCGGCTTCTTTTCGTTCCAGATGATGAATACCGGCATCTTCAATCAGCAAGTGATTTATATCGTGATTTCCGCGCTTTTGCTCATCTGCTCGCCGATCGCCCTTTTGTACTCGATTGAAAAAAATGACCGGATGTTGCTCATCACGCTTCCGATCAAGCGGAAAATGATGTTTTGGGCGAAATATCGCTTTTATTCAGGCCTATTGGCAGGCGGATTTCTCCTTGTCGTGATGATTGTGGGTTTCATCAGCGGCCGTCCGATTTCAGTTCTCACTTTTTTGCAGTGTATTGAGTTGCTGCTGGCGGGAGCTTTTATCAGGTTAACTGCGGATGAAAAAAGGCCCTCCTTCAGCTGGCAGACGGAGCAGCAGCTATGGAGCGGTTTCTCAAAATATCGGTCTTATCTGTTTTGTCTTCCCCTATTCTTAGCCACATTAGCCGGCACCGCTGTATCCTTGGCGGTCATTCCGATAGCCGGTCTGGTCATAGTCTATTACCTGCAAAAACAGGAAGGTGGTTTCTTTGATACAAGCAAAAGAGAACGGCTTGGAAGTTAACCTGCTGAAGACTCATCAATTTTCAACTATTTCAATCGCCGCGAGCTTTCTGAAACCAATCGAAAGCGCGGTGGAACCTGAGGAAGAAACAATTTATTTTTACGGCGCCGCCGCATACCTGAAGGAGCAAATCATTGACGCTTTTGGTTGTGCTGCCGGCAGCCGTTTCATGTACTCAGCGAATCTCTTTTTTGATCAGCAGCTGAAAACCTGCGGGACCCGTTTGATTCACCCATTATATAACGGGAATCTTCATGTTGACGCCCTGCTGAAAACTTTTGCAGACTTGTCTTTCCCTTCTTCTCTTTCATTCGAAGCAGTTGAAAAGGCCAGGAATGAGCTGCTGCTGAGAATCGAAAAGAAATTCACTGATCCTTTCTCCTACTCGGCGGCGCGCTTGGCTGAGGAGGTCTTCGGAAACCCGATGTACGGCACAGGCATGTTTGGCCGGAAAGACAGGATAAAGGCGATTCATCCTAAACGGTTTCTCGACGCAACGGACTTTATCGTTGATTTAGTGTCCCAACAAAAACAGCTGAACATATTGGGACAAGTACAAGCATGTGATGTTCGGGGACATGCCCCGCAAACGTCCGCTGTAACGTCCGGAAGAATACCCGTAAACCGGCATGTTTTTGAAACAGAGACACGCAGCGCTGCAGGTCCTTCCGTCTTGACACTCGGATTTGACTGCGGAGAGATGAAAGATGCCAGCGATTATATCAAAATACAGCTAATAGACGGATTACTGGGAAAGTACGGCCATTCCGCTTTATTCAAGCACTTCAGAGAGAAGGATCTGGCAGTCTATCACGTTATCACCCGTTACGATGTCATGAACAATTTGCTGCTTGTTTCAATATGTACAGATCAGCTTCATGAGATAGACATTCCCCCGCGCGTTTTGGAAGCTGTCTCAGCTTTTCATACAGATGAGCGGGAACTAGAACAGGCAAAGCAGTTTTTACGCAATGAATTGCTGCTGCAATTCGATTCTCCCGAAGGTCTATTGGCCTATATGGGGATCCTGCGCCGCTTCTCCTGCACGAAAGAAGCCTTGCTGGATGGCATCTCAGCGGTTACATGCCGTGATGTATTGCAATTCATAGCGACCATCAATTATATCGGAGCTCATGTAGTAAGGGGATGAAGAGATGGAAAAGAAAGCCTTTTTTCAACAACTGGATGAACGAACCGATATCAGATACACAGACAGCGGACTAAAAATATTCAGATTTAAATTCCCCCGCACCCACCTGCGGCTGTGCAATTTAAAAATCGATTTTGGAAGCCGGGATGTATGTATACGGGCAGAATCCGGTGATACACTGCTTCCGTATGGCACAGCGCATTTTTTAGAGCATCTTCTCTTCTGGCATAACGGCCGCAATCTGTACAGTGATTTTTTTGCGCATGGCGCGCTTTTAAACGCATTCACTACCTACACCGATACCAATTTCATGTTTACCTCATTACCGGATCGGCTCAGACAAACGATCCCCATCCTGCTTGATGCTTTATGGAACCACTCATTTGACAAGAAGATTGTCGCTCAGGAAAAAGCTGTGATTACAAGCGAAATTCAAACAGCACACCTTAACCATCAGCTCTCATATCATTATCAGCTGATCAGCATGCTTTCTCCCTCCTCACCAGCTGCCGTTTTCCCCGCAGGCAGAATCGAAGATATTGAGGCGCTGGACATCAATGATTTACAAAAAGCCTATAAGGCTGCCTACCAAGCCCATCGGATGACACTGTTTTTGATTGGGGGCTCAGAAAATACAGAAACGCTTTTGCCTCCTCACCTCCAGCTGGAAAAGCGTCCGGATTATCATGCTGAAAGAAAAATCATCCCGGCATGCCCTCCAGCCCTCTCACAAAAAATGGTGCTGGGTGATGAGGAGCGGATGGAAGATACCTGGACCGGATTACAGATCGGCGCACTTCCCGGGCAAAACGATCTGTTGTCGATAAAGCTTTATTGGGATATCGCGGCTCGTATTCTATTTCAATTAGATTCACCATTTTTTCAAGAGATTCAGCAAACGTACCGTCTGGAAATCGATCGCTTGTCAGCCGAGACTTATATATATGAGGATGGCGGTTTCTTGATCCTTCACAGTCAAGGGACCCATTCTTCAGCTTATATCGATGTGGCTTCATACTATGTCACACAGAAGAAAGAACAGGTTGCCGCCTGGCTTCAATACGGCAAGGACTCTTTGACAGACGCGATCATTTATGACAGCGATTATGTGCGTAAATGCTTCGAGTGGGCAGCCGAGTGTGACAGGTGCGATTGCTCGTTTCTTGACATGTACCACATCATTCAAGATATGGATGCGCAGGTTTTCTTGTCTCTCATTGATGCAATTGCATCTTCTAACAAAGCGATCATTCACGTTTCTCAGAAAGAGGCGATCAGACAATGAAAAAAAACACTGTCTTTACCCTTTTATTGCTGCTTATAGGTATGGCGGCTTATTCCTTCGGCTGGGTTCAGGCCGTTGCCGAAGCCGCCGCCCAATATGTACAGATGATCAACAATGATGCTGTGCGGCTCGGACTGCTGGCTTGTACCGCTGCCCTCCTGATGCTGCCTGCTTTTCTCTATCTTCATTATGTCACCCAATCCGTGAAAAACATGACAGCAGCTTTTCAGAAACTCACACAGTCTCATCAAAGCTGCTGTGACTTTCAGCAACACAACTTGTGCAGCCGATATGCAGAAGACGTCAAATCGCTGCGTGACAGCTATAAAAACGTCCGCCAAACATACGTGATGGCTGCCGTGTTGTGCCAAGTCTTCATATTCGGCTGCATGTTCGAAATCGTTAAAGCCGTCCCTTTCCGCCTTCATACGCCCCCTGCCCTTTCAATGGGACTTGCGATGCTACTGATCCTGTATTTATTGTTTTGCATGCGAACGTATTTGCGGCAGCTTTTCCGGCACGGCAGCCTGTTCAGAAAAGTGTTTGCGGGAGTGCTGGCAGCAGCCGGGATTTGGTGGATGCTCAGTTTCTCTATAAGTGAACTGCTGTTTCTTATTATCCTGGCTGCCATTCAGCAAATCGGATCATTTATTTATAAACGATTCTCTTATCGCAGCACCGCTTCTCTTGATCTATAAAATAGCTACATCGCAATCGCAGACGGACCCGCGCCAACCGGAATCACCGTCACGGCTGTATAATCACTTGTGCGGTACACGGTCACAGCATTGTCGTTGGGCTGTGCCGCATAAATATACTGTTTGTCCGGCGTTACGGCGAGGTCAAAGGCGCCGGGGAGAGACACGTTTGCAATGATCCTCTGTCTGGCTGTATTAACTACATATAAGTTATTAATGAGAAACGGTTCACTATATGGCTCTAGAAAATAAGCTCTAGTACTATCGAGAGAAAATACAATCGCCATCAGCGTTTCAAATAAACGGCTGAAGTCCCCTCCCCTGCTTAATGGAGACAAACTAATCTCCGTTACACCTTTCGGCCACAACTCACCATTCAACACGTACGCAAAATTTCCAGCGTAAGGAGTTGCAATTAAACTGGGAAATTCAAATGAATCTATGATACTTTCTACCAACTGCCCAGTATTTACATCATATTTATCAACCGACCAACTGCTTCCATTAGCGGTATAGACATACTGTCCATTCGGATCAAGAGCAAAGTCTAAAGCGCCGGGTATCGGAATGACATCAATGACCGATTGAGAGGCCGTGTTAATCACATATATAGATCCGGCGGCCATCACGTATGCGAACTCATCTGTTGGATCAAATTCGATTTTTCTCGGCCCTCCTCCAACAGTAATGGTATTTATGATAGTTAATGTTTTATTATCAATCACTGAGACAAGGTTGGTATTTCCATGGAGGATATACGTGAATGCTTTATCGAAAGTAACGCCTAGATTAGTTGGCACAGCAGAAAACGGGATTGTTTTTACAACAGTGTTTAAATCTGCATCAATGACCGAAACCGTGCTGTCTCCAGTATTGGCAGTAAACACATATGATTGAGGGTCTGGCGATGGCGGTAAAACAAGTGTCCCGGCCACCGTAAGCGGACTGCCGTAGAAAGGCGGTACAATGAGAAGATCTTCCACTGTCATTTGACTAAAATCAGGACAGCGGTCAGACTGTGCTGCATAATAAACAACTTGATCAATCTCTTCGGTATGAATCACCGAAACAGCCCCGTCTCCTTGTCCATATTGATTTCGTACAGGCGACACACTGACAAGAAGCGTAATGGTCCCTTGTACTCTCACGGCATATCGAACACCGATACCTTCTGGTTCCGGCCCAGTCTGGATTAAGCAAGGCTCACTGATACAGGACAAATTGTCTGTACTCCATGTAACAGCCGCTGACGCTTCTGCCGAATCAACCTTGAAGCCCTCAGGGATATCTATCGGCACTTGAAACGGCGCTTCCCGGCTAATTTCCTCATCACAAAAACAGAAACAATTTTCCTGTAAAGCAGAAAGATCATTCTTTTTCATGATTTCACGTCCTTTTAGAAATGCACAACATGCAGCGGTTAAATCGTAATGGCACCCGGTGAAACCCCAAGAGATATCACAGTTTCCTCAGAATAATCATCTGTGTTGTAAACAATGATGCTCTGCTCTATAAAACGAGTTGCATACAGAAAATCGCCATTCGGGGTAAACGCATAGTCTGTTGCTGATTGCGGAAGATTTCCAATTACACCTGCTCCATTCGGACTGACAGAATATAAATTGCCAGTGAAGCTGTCATGTAAATACACCTCTGATCCACTCGTAAACATTACATATAGCCCGTCAGGCTCCAGCTCTTGGGTATCCCTGATCGTAAACGTATTTAAATCAATAACCGTCAAATAATTGAATAAGAATTCTTGTTCTAATACATACGCATACCGCTCCGTAGAATCTGTTTCTATGGATGATACGATAAGCTCTCGTTCAATCGTTCCTAAGACTTCACCGGTAGATAAGTCCACTTTTTGCACTAACCCAAAATTAAGAACATAGGCGAACAACCCATTGGGGTCAATTGCAATATCAAAACCTTCTACAGGAATAGACCTCTCAACAGTCAACGTATCAATTCCAATCACATAAATGGCAGTACCGGTGAAAACATAAGCAAACTCATGATTAGGGATAAATCTAATCAATCGAGGCGGCTGATCCAGCAATATAGTTGCTGTCACTGTTAATGTGTCATAATCGATGACAGAAATCACATTATTGTTGGGATGTAAGACAAACACAGCGCTTTTATCTGGCGTAATTTCAATACCTGCCGGATTGTACGGAAGAGCAATCGTTGTCACAACAGTATGGGTGTTTGTATCAATCACAGAAACTGATTGATCATTTGGATTCGCTGTAAACGCGTAGACGGGTTCCGGCTCCGGTACAAGCACAATCGTCCCCGTCACCGATAAAGGACTGCCGTAAAACGGCGGAACAACAACAAGGTTCTCAATCGTGATGTCACTGATATCCGGGCAATCATCCGGTTCATCGGAATAATAGACGACTTGATCGATTTCTGCATTGTGAATGACGGAAACAGCCCCGTCCCCTTGTCCATATTGATTTCGCACAGGTGAGACACTGACGAGTAGCGTAACGGTTCCCTGCAGGCGCACTGCAAATTGAACACCGACCTCATCAGGCTCTGGCCCCGTTTGAATTAAGCAACGGTCACTGACACAAGAAAGGCTGTCTGCATTCCACGTCACGTTTGCAACAGCTTCAGCCGGATCAACGACAAATCCTTCAGGTAATTCAATCGGCGCTTGAAACATGGCTTCTCGGCTTGCTTCTCCCTCACAAAAACATAAGCACTCTTCTTGTTCTGCTCCTGCTTTTTCTTTAAAGGAAAGCTTATTTTTTCTCATTCCTTCACTTCCTTTTCAGACATACACTGCTCACGCAGATATAACAGAATATGGAAGAGTAACGTGTTTGCTTGTACAAATTACTGAGGGTAAAAGCTTCTTTTTGAAAATATATCTCCAAACATGCGGTGTAACGAAAGAAAAAATTGCGGTTTTTTTGCGCTTCTCACAAGAATGTTGATGATAAAATATGACATATATAGAATTATGAAGGGAGGGATTTGCAAACGTGACAGGTGTCATATCTTCTTCTTCCATCGGAGAAAAGATTAACGAATGGTATATGTACATACGCCGATTCAGCATACCCGATGCAGAATATTTGCGACGAGAAATCAAGCAAGAGCTGGATCAAATGGAAGAAGATCAAGACCTTCATTTGTACTATTCACTGATGGAGTTTCGGCACAACCTAATGCTTGAGTACCTTGAACCGTTAGAAAAAATGAGGATTGAGGAACAGCCGAGACTGTCTGATCTGCTGCTTGAGATTGATAAAAAACAGGCTCGTTTAACTGGTCTGCTTGAGTACTATTTTAATTTCTTCAGAGGCATGTATGAGCTGGACCAGCGGGAATATCTGTCGGCTATTAAATTTTTCAAAAAGGCCGAAAGCAAGCTGATATTCGTTAAGGATCGGATAGAGAAAGCTGAGTTTTTCTTTAAGTTGTCTGAATCTTATTACTATATGAAACAAACGTATTTTTCAATGGACTATGCACGGCAAGCATATGAAATATACAAAGAACATGAAGCTTATAATATAAGATTGCTGCAGTGTCATTCTTTATTTGCCACCAATTTTTTAGATTTAAAACAGTATGAGGATGCCATCTCACATTTTCAAAAAGCTTATTCTATGGCAGAAGCTGAAAAGCAGCCCCAATTAATGGGGAGAACTTTGTACAATATCGGGCTTTGTAAAAACAGCCAAAGCCAATATGAGGATGCCATACCTTATTTCAAAAGAGCAATAGCTGTTTTTGAAGAATCAAATATTCTTCCTTCCTTACCTCAAGCGTATTTTTTAATTACACAGATCCATTATAAATTAGGAAAAATGGATAAAGCTCATGAATATCATAGTAAGGGAATGGCTTATTCACAAAAGGCCGGAGATGTAATATATTTATCAGAGTTTGAATTTTTGAAATCTTTATACTTATCAGGCCCGGATGAAGAAGCAATTCAAGGATTTTTTAATTTTCTCGAAAGTAAAATGTTGTATGCTGATCTTGAAGATTTCGCTATTGATGTGGCAAAATATTATCATGAACGTAAAAATTTTCAAAAAGCTTCTGCTTATTTTTTGAAGGTGGAACAAGTAAGGCAACTTATTCAAGGAGGAGTGAGTTTGTATGAAATTGAAGTCTAAACTATTACTCTCTTGTCTGGCTCTAAGCACTGTGTTCGTGGCAACAACTATTGCAAATGCACCTACACACCAAATTGAAGTTGCACAACGAGGAATGATTTAATGAATACAACCGGTTTTCACCGGTTGTTTTTTTGTTAAATAAACAATCGGGACAAAAGTTTTATTTTTTGAATCTCTAAATATTATTACTAACTAATTCAAATTGGTTACCTAACCCACAAACATAGGAAACAAGATAATTTTTATTATACGAAAATAAAAATATGTTTACTTTTCCTTTTTTTTGAACTAATATATATATGACTTAAGTTCAGTATCACTTCAATTGAAGTTTAAAAATGGAGGATTTATTTTGAAAGTTCAATTCAAAAAAAGGATTAGTTTACTCATCATCATGTTTGGGATCGCAGTTTCCTCACTGGGTGTTACACAGGCGGTTCATGCAAAAGCAAATACGAGCGATTCAAGGGTGCATTTTACTTTCAGATGGTACAGCCCTTACGACTATACAACTGCTCGAAGAAAACAAAATAGAAGCTACATGTATATGCATCTCCTAAAGAAAGATGATGGAGGTAAATTTAATGTATGGGCAGAGGCAGATAAAAACGTTCACTCTGGCGGGCGCGACTGGCACAATGTATCCGGTGGTGGAACTCACGAAGGAACAGTACACCCGGGTCATACATACTTATTTTCCAACACTGCTGTTGAAGATTACGGGAGAAATGTACCCGTAAGGTTTGGCGGTTACAGCCGCAGCAGTGATTCCTTCTCAACTGATTGGAGTCCTGACAGCGTAAAACCTAAGGGAAATTACACAATCTATTAATAGCTTTCTCAAAACAAAGCGATCTTACATTAAACATGTAAGATCGCTTTTTAAGGTAAAAATAATATCCACTCTTCAAGATTGTTTATTAAAATAAAACTATCCAAAACTCACACAGAGTTTTAATAAAAAAACAGGAGCCTCGCACATGATTTCTTTCTTTTTAAAGCGTTTATTGAAAAATAAAGAGATTTATTTTTCTTTATTCATTAGTATCGTTCTTATGATCGTCAGTTATCTAGGTATACTCTTCTTTCATCAGAAGATCAATCTTCCTTATGAAATCCATAACTCACCGTTTTTATCGAATATTGCAGAAGGAAATACAACCTCAGCTCAGACTGTCTGGATTCTCATTCTTCCGTTATTAGCATCACTTCCAATGTCCGGTATGTACCGTGAAGATAAAAATACTGGATTTTTTATGAATGTTATAACAAAAACAACTAAAAAGAAATACTTTACAGTATTATTCGGATTGAATGTTGTGATTTCTTTTTTGGTTATTTTTTTACCGTTATTATTAAACCTTTACTTGCTGATGATGACATATCCTTCAGTAAATCCGGACGGAATCGTCAATTATATGGACCCAATCGTTTTGGGCGGAACTGATTTAGCAAACCTTTATTATGAAAACTCGCTGATTTATACTCTCATTTTATTTATACTAAATGGTTTGTACGGTGCCATTCTCTCTTCCATTGGATTAGCTTTATCATTTTTTATTAAAAAGAAATATTTTGTTTATATCATACCTTTCTTAATTAATTTGATAGGCTTTACTTTACTCAACAACCATTACAATCCAATGAAATATATTGTTAACGATGGAGGGTTTTTGAGTGTAGATAAGTTTATTTATTTGAACCTTAGCGTGTTCATTGTAACTACTTTACTTTATATGTGGGGAAAAAAACGCCGTGTTTTATTATAATACTCTAAAATCAACATTAAGAATGAAGTGGCCGGGTATCACCGTCGCATTACTGCTGCAGTTAATTGCTGTTTATTTCTTTTTTCATCAAGAAAATGGTAGTGATGATAGTTTTGTACTGGAAAATATTTTTTCCTATTGGCATCTCGTTTCTATTTTATGCCCTGCTGCCGTTGTATTTTCTGTTTTGATCTCATCCGATTACTTTTCAATTTATACTGTAATCCGAGTAAACAATGCACCTTATCTAACAATGATATACCTTTTAAAAACACTTTTATTTTCAGCAGTATACGGGATTATCATTATGGGTGAATTATATACTTTATGTGTATTCAATGATACGGGACTATTGTATATGACCCCGATATCTTTCATCACTCATGTCTTTGCATTTATTTTCATTTGTTATGTTGTTTCATTTATTTTACTGTATTTGAATCAAATCATTGTAGTTTTTCTATTCATTCTTTTATTTTTGATTGATTACCTTGCATGTAATGGTATGCTCTTTTTAAATGGTTTTGTACTGGAATTAAGTGATTCGGCTGAATTATTATTGATTAGATTAGGGATTATGTTGTTATTATTCGGGATTTCTATAGAATCTATAAAGCGACGCAATTATTTACAGCAGGTTGAGGAGAAAGGAGCAAACTGATTGTCTTTTATGAATATGCTGAAACGTGATATTGTCATGCGTTTCAATGAAAGTAAGATTACATACTTTGTCATTAGCTTAGCTGTTGCCCTCCTTCTTTTATGCTTCCTCTGGAATAGCAATAAGACGGGACAGCTAGAACATCAAAGTTTTTCCGACAGCCTGACCACACTATTTCATTCGATGAATTTCTTTGATCTACATATCTTATATACACAGCATAGATTATCTATCCCTCTACAATGGATTAGTTTTCAAGTGCTGCCTTTGTTGATTGTGGGTAATTTTATGTTTAGTGACATTCAAATTTCTGGAGCTTATATCCTTCCAAAACTCCCCAAAAAAGGAGTATATATATTCAGCAAACTTCTGTCACTGTTTGTTCTGATTGGATCTATTTGGTGCGTATGGCTTTTTATATACATTATGTTATTTACCTCATTTAATGGCTTTACAGCAGAACTGAACAGCAAGGTAATATTATTTATGTTAATTCAAATCTTAGTTTCGTTTATGTATGCAGTTTTGCTAGAAACTTTAACTTTCATGATATCTTTTATATCAGCATTTATTATTATTGTTGCTTATATTGTAATATCTATTTTTTTTCACAGCTCTTTATTCATCGCTTCATTTGCTATGGCTGGAAAGTGGGCTTTTATTGATTATTCGCGCATGAACATTAACTACTCAGATGGTCGTTTTTTTCATGCCTCTGACTTTTTATTGATTGCACTTATTTTCTGTGCAGCTTGTACTTTTATCAGCCTAGTTTTTATTAAAAAAACAGATATTTTAGGAGAGTAATTATGACGTCGTATATCGAGTGTAAAAATATAGTAAAAAAATTAAAGGGAAATCATGTATTAGATGATATCAGTTTTTCAATTAAAGAAAACGAATTTGTCGTGTTAAGAGGCCATAATGGATCTGGAAAGACAATGATTTTAAGAGCCATCGCCGGACTGCTAACATTAACAAAAGGCGAAGTTTCTGTTAACGGCCTCGTGATCGGAAAAGATATTGACTTCTCTGAACATACAGGTCTGTTAATTGAATACCCGAGCTTCATCCCTGTCTATTCGGGATTTCAAAATCTGAAATTCCTTGCTTCTATCAAGAAAAAAGTATCTGATGAAGAAATCAAAGAAGTAATAAGAAAAGTTGGGTTAGACCCCGAAGATAAGCGTAAAGTCAAACGCTATTCTTTAGGGATGAAGCAACGCTTAGGAATTGCTCAAGCAATAATGGAAAAACCCAAATTACTTCTTTTAGATGAACCGACAAATGCCTTAGACAAAAAAGGGATTAATCTTATACTGGATATCCTAAAAACCGAAAAAGAAAACGGCACAACGATTGTAGTGGCTAGTCATGATGATACACTATGTGAAAATAGTGTTGTCGACAGAATTATTGATATTAGTGAAGGTAAACTGGAGGATACAGATGAATAAACGTTGGATTTTCTTTATTGTTTTATTAATAATAGTAACATTCAGCTGTGTTCGTTTCTATACAGTGAATGCCCAAAATGATAAATATACTCCAAAAAATATTAATATTGCCGCAAACCAAACAATCGATACAGGGAAAGGAATAAAATTCCATATTTTAAAACCATTAAAGCCGGTCAAGTCATTTGATAAAGATACAAATTCCATAAAATATATATACATTTTGCCTTTTAATGCTGAAAATACTTCTAATCATAAAATTACTCTAGAAGATCTTTCACCGGACGGAAAAAACTTTTTATTTTTTGGTCAGTATCAATATAATAAACAATTGATGCCTTATAATTATGATTTGCCGGATAAGTATCAATTCAATACAGAGATTCCACCAGGGAAAACAGTACTAGGATATGTAGGATTAAGTTTGTATCCCGACGAAAAAGTAAATTATAAAAATTTCAATCCTGAATCATCAAAAGTATCTGCTTATTATACTGTAATAGACGACGAATCTAATAAAAGAATTTCTTATAAAATGACTTTAAATAATTAAAAGATAAAAAAGGGCCTGGATGTAATTCAGACCCTTTTTTATTAAAAACTATTTCACAAACCCAAGCAGCATTTCACGGATGATTTTGCTGGCTGTGTTTGCCGTTTGCTCTGAGTGGTCATACACCGGTGCGACTTCCACTAAATCAGCGCCCTTTACGTTTACCTCTGAACGCGCAATTTCATGGACGGATGCAAGCAGTTCTTTAGACGTGATGCCGCCGGCGTCAACCGTTCCTGTACCCGGTGCGTGTGCAGGGTCTAATACGTCAATGTCAATTGTGACATAAACCGGACGGCCCGCCAGCTTCGGAAGCACCTCTTTCAGCGGTTCAAGCACTTCAAATTTTGAGATGTGCATGCCGTTTTCCTTCGCCCATTCAAACTCTTCTTTCATGCCGGAACGGATTCCGAATGAATACACATTGTGCGGTCCGATCAATTCTGCCGCCTTACGGATCGGCGTGGAGTGAGAAAGCGGTTCTCCCTCATAATCAACACGAAGATCTGTATGTGCGTCAAAATGGATAATCGCAAGGTCTGGGTATTTCTTGTACATCGCTTTAATGACAGGCCATGACACGAGGTGCTCCCCGCCCATACCCATTGGGAACTTCCCTTTTTCTAAAATGCTGTCCACGTACTCTTCAATCATATCCAGGCTTCGCTGCGGATTTCCGAACGGCAGCGGAATGTCGCCGGCGTCAAAGAAGTTCAAGTCAGCCAGATCGCGGTCTAAATATGGGCTGTATTCCTCAAGGCCGATTGACACCTCACGGATTCTGCTTGGACCAAAGCGTGAGCCCGGGCGATAGCTGACTGTCCAGTCCATCGGCATGCCGTAAAGAATGGCGTCCGCCTCTTCCCACTCGGGACGGCTCGCGATAAATACTTTTCCTGAATAAGCTTCATCAAATCTCATCTATAATACCCTCGCTTTCCTGTAAAAAAGCGCAAGATTCGCTCCTGCGCCATACCTTCATTATTTAATCAGGTCACTCACAAATTTCGGCAGAACAAACGCCGCTTTATGAATATCTTTTGTGTAATATTTCGTCTCAATATCGAAGAAACGGCTGTCTTCCACTGCAAGCGGATCATATTTTTTCGAGCCAATTGTAAATGTCCACAAACCGCTCGGATATGTCGGAATGTTCGCCGTATACAGCTTCGTAATCGGGAAGATTTCCTTCACGTCGCGCTGTACATTTGTGATTAATTCCGGTGTAAACCATGGGTTGTCCGTCTGCGCAACGAAAATACCGTCTTCTTTCAGCGCTTTTGCGATTCCTGCGTAGAATCCTTTTGTAAACAGGTTTACAGCCGGTCCGACTGGTTCAGTCGAATCTACCATGATGACGTCATATTGATTTTCAGATTTTGCAATGTGCATAAATCCGTCATCTACCTGCACGTCAACGCGCGGATCATCCAGTTTGCCTGCGATAGAAGGAAGGAACTTTTTAGAGTATTCGATAACCTTGCCGTCAATATCTACAAGTGTCGCTTTTTTCACGCTTGGGTGCTTCAGGATTTCTCTGATAACGCCGCCGTCACCACCGCCGACTACGAGAACGTGCTCCGGATTTGGGTGCGTGAATAATGGGACATGCGCCACCATTTCGTGATAAACGAATTCGTCTTTTTCAGATGTCATCACCATGCCGTCCAAAAAAAGCATGTTGCCGAACTCTTCTGTTTCCACCATTTCTAAATGCTGAAACTCCGTTTGTTCTGTATGTAACGTCTTGTTAACCTTCATCGTAATGCCAAAGTTTTTCGTCTGCTTCTCTGTGTACCAAAGTTCGCTCAATTGTCATCTCCCTTTCGAGGCTGTATTCATTTATTGTAAGCGTCTTATCAGCTTTTATTCTCGGTTGAAATCTCATTTTCACCTAAGGAAAAAGTATAGAGGATGGCGGGGAAAAAGTAAAGATGCGTCCTGTTCTGCGATGTTTAAAAACGATCTTTTTTTCTCATAATAGTAGAAACATAAAAAAAGGGGGAACCCGTTGTGGATGCAATGACAAATAAACGGCTGAGACTGACGCTGAAAACCGTTCGCGCCTTTATCTTTTTAGGGGCTTTTGCGGCCTTGGCGGCAGCTGCCGTGTTTATGACTGTCATTTTGATAGCCAAATACCAGGGCGCTCCCTCGGTGCAAGTGCCGCAATCCACGATTTTGTATGCGAGTGACGGCTCAAAGCTCGGGGAAACGAACTACGGCGAAAAGCGCTATTGGATCCCCTTAAAGGACATGAATCCGACGATCGTAAAAGCGACAGTGGCGATTGAAGACCAAAATTTCTACGATCATCACGGCTTTGATTATAAACGCATGGCCGGCGCGGCGCTTGCTGACCTGAAAGCATTTGCCAAGGTTCAGGGTGCAAGCACCATCACCCAGCAATATGCGAGAAACTTATACCTTGAACACGACAAAACGTGGAAACGGAAATGGAATGAGGCGTTCTATACGATCCGTCTGGAACAAAACTATTCTAAGGACGAGATATTAGAAGGCTATTTAAATACGATTTACTACGGACACGGCGCCTACGGCATTGAAGCAGCTTCCCGCCTGTATTTCGGCAAGCATGCCAAAAACCTGACGGATGCGGAGGCGGCGCTTTTGGCAGGTATCCCGAAAGGCCCTTCCGGCTATTCACCGTATGTCAATGAGACGAAGGCCAAGGAACGCCAGAAAACGATTGTGCGGATGATGGAAAAGCAGCAGATGATCAGCCAAAAGAAAGCGGATGAATTGATCAAGGAACCTCTTTCCTATCAGCCTTTGAATAAACAAGTTTCCAAGAGAAAGGCTCCTTATTTCTACGACAATGCGATGAGAGAGCTGGAGAAAAAGCTCGGCATGACACGGGAGCAAATTGAAACGAGCGGGTTAAACGTCTATACAACGGTAGATAAACGGATGCAGCGCATCGCCGAGGAGACCATTACCGAAACGGTTAACGCGGGCTCTGACATTCAAGTCGGGTTTTCAGCCATTGATCCCCGCACCGGAAACGTTCTCGCCCTTGTCGGCGGCAGGGATTATCAAAAAAGCCCGTTTGACCGGACGACACAGGCGAAGCGCCAGCCTGCTTCGACGATCAAGCCGTTGCTGTACTATAAAGCGATTCAGAGCGGATTTACGCCAGTCACTTTGATGAAAAGCGAAGAAACCGAGTTTCAAATTGATGCAAAGGGAGAAACCTATTCTCCAAGCAACTATAACGGATACTATGCCAACAAGCCGATTACGCTTCTGCAGGCGCTGGCGCTTTCCGACAATATTTACGCTGTGAAAACGCATCTTTTTCTCGGCACGAACAAACTTGTAAAGACGGCAAAGGAATTCGGCATTACCGCCCAACTTCAAGCACTGCCGTCCCTGGCACTCGGCACCGAACCCGTACGTCCGATTGAGATGGTCAACGCCTATGCCATGCTCGCAAATGGCGGAAAGAAAATCGAACCGACTTTTATTTCAAGAGTAACGGACGCAGCCGGCCACGTGCTGTACGAAAACCCGAATCAGCATAAACAGGTGCTTGATGAAAAAGCCGCTTTTGTCACAGCGAGTATGATGACAGGCATGTTTGATACCGATTTAAATGGATATACGTCGGTTACGGGGCGAACGATAGCCAACCGCCTGACAAGAACGTATGCCGGAAAATCAGGAACCACCAGCGCAGACAGCTGGATGATCGGCTTCAATCCGAAGCTGGCCGCCGGTGTTTGGACCGGCTATGACAAAAACAGCACCATCGACTCGGTCGAAGAAAAAAGCTATGCTAAAACCATTTGGGCGGACTTCATGGAGGACGCGCTCAAAGGCGAACCGGAAACCGCGTTCAAGCCACCAAAAGGCGTAACCGGTGTGTACATTGATCCGGAAACAGGCTACTCATCAGGTCCCGGCTGCGCCGCTAAGCATTACACATATTTTGTGAAAGGGACAGAACCCGCAAACGTGTGCTACGGGGCAGAACCCGCAAAACAAACAAAAGACCGGCTTCCATCCAAAGAAAAGCCCGCTTCCGAGAAAAAGTGGTGGGACAAATGGCTGGGGCGACATCATTGAAAATAACCCGGCTCCTCGGAGGCCGGGTTATTCGTATGGTTGGTCAATGACCCATGGAAGAAGCGTAACACAATCGAGCTGAATAATTGGTTTTGGAAAACCCTTAGGAATGTAAATTTGGTGTTGCGGCACTGAAAATGAAATATGCCACGAGAAATCAATCTTTTTCGGATTCCATTCTTGTTTTCCTTCAACAATACGGCCTACTATAAAATAACTCGCTATATAAAAGTGCAGATGATCTTTTACCCCATGATAATTTATATCTGTGCATTTGGACGGAATGAGGCCGAAACTTTCTAATACTTGTGCTTTTTGGACTGGCAGTTCATTCACTGCCTCGTAATAGTTAAGACAGTTACCGCATTCACACATATCCTCTATATCTTTCTCATATTGCTTTCTCGTTTCTTCCACGTCGGCTTTTATCAACCAATCGCCGACTCGAATGGTTTCGAACATCATATCCCCCTAAAAATGAAAAACCCCGAGTCTTGTTTCGGCTCGGGATTTTCCATGTCCTATTTCTGTATCACCAGTTTACTCAATGTTTATGAAAAATATCTCAAATACTTTAAAAATTCACAGAAAATTCATAAATTAATTGTTTTCCGGAAGCAGGCTCTTTTTTAACTCATCTGAGGAACGGTCCCATAGGCCCTGATCATGCTTTTTCAGAAATTCGCCTAGTACACGCTTCGAGCTGTCGTCCATTTTATCAACGATGATTTTCCGTTTCATGGATTTATCCATCAAATTCACATGCTCAGGCAGCGACTTGTAGCCTCTTCTGATACTTCTGTCGACCGTCATTTCACAGGCTGTCACACCAGCGTAATAAGGCCCCTCTTCTTTTCTGTCAATCGTTACCCACACAAGCCAGTATGGTTTTCCGTTCGGCACTTCTTCTTTATTCGGGAGAAATTTAATTCCTTTTTCAACGGTGCTGCGGGCATGCATGGCGCCGATGTCTACGAACGCTTCTTTTTCTTCTACATCAACGAATACGGGAGAAATGTTATCAAGGCTGAGTGCCCCTACGCCAAAACCGCCGTGTCCGTCTGTCGGATCACTTTTGATAATATTAAACCCGATTGATTTTTTCTTTTTTTCTTCCATGAAGTTCTACCTCCTACAAAAGCGGTTGAAATATCGCTGAAAACAGCTTTAAAATCGAATCTCTTCCTGCATTGAGCATCGGCCACAGCACGTAAGATCCTAGCGGTGTCACAAACAGCACCAAAAATACGATAAAGCCGTAGCTCTCCGCCTGCGTCATTTTGGCACGCACGCCCGGCGGAACGAGATCTTCTATAATTCGATAGCCATCGAGCGGAGGAAGCGGCAGCAGATTAAATAAAAACAAGACAAGATTCAGCTGTATCCAAATAGAAAAAAACTGATCCAGCCCCGTGCTGAACGCCGCAAGCATTTCCATTCCGTACGCATGCATCAACACTAACAAAAAGAAACCAATAAACGCAAGAATCAGGTTACTGACGGGCCCGGCTATAGATACGAGCACACCGGCAAGCCGAGGCTTCTTAAAGAAGCGGCGATTCACGGGAATGGGGCGCGCCCACCCGAAGCCGGCCACCAAAATCAAAATGGTTCCGAACGGATCAAGGTGTTTAATGGGATTCAGCGTCAGTCTTCCTTGTTTTTTCGCCGTATCGTCACCGAATTTGTATGCGACATAAGCGTGGGCAAGCTCGTGCATCGTAAACGACACAATTAGCGTGATGACGAGATATGGCATTAAAGATAACGGATAATATAAAAAACGGTCCAAGTGAGATATCCCTCTTTCTCAAAATGCAAGAATTTACTTTATTCAGTATACTATAAGAAGCCTCTTTTTCTAAAGAGAGGAAACGAGATAAAGGAGGATTCAGCACCCATGCCATACGTAACTGTCAAAATGCTCGAAGGCCGTACAGACGAGCAAAAACGCAATCTTGTCGAGAAAGTAACAGAAGCCGTAAAGGAAACAACCGGTGCTTCTGAAGAAAAAATTGTTGTCTTTATAGAAGAAATGAGAAAAGACCATTATGCCGTCGCAGGCAAACGCCTGAGCGATATGGAATAATCTCTATAAAGCCGGCGCTTCGCGCACCGGCTTTTATTATCCCTATTGAGCCAGCTTCGCAATAATCGCCAAGAACGTCTCTTTCTCTTCGGCTGTTAAACGTTCAAACATGCCGTCAATCAGCTGCTGGCGGTTTTCGATCATTTGTTCAGCCGCTCCCCGGCCCGATTCAGAAAGCGTAATCCATACAGTGCGGCGGTCATTATTATTTCTGGATCTCTCAATAAACCCTTCCTGCTCTAAATGATTCAGAGCTGTGGTCGTGGCAGAGGGAGACAGTGTGACCTCCTTCAAAATATCCTTTATGGTGCAGCTCCCATGTCTGTATATGATCCGCAGAATAAATCCTCTTACATTATTCACGTGTTTCGGAACGGTGGCTTCATCTAATTGCTTCGTGCTTTTCAAATATTTTGTAAGTGCGTGATCCAGCAAATTTGCTTCCAGTTTGTCATGGTCCATGTAAATTTCCCCATTTCGAGATGCATTCATAACATACGAACGATATGATTTACTTATTATTTTACTGATTCCGAATAGGGAAAGTCAAAAAAGCAAAATGTGAATTCACAGCTTTTATCCTACATGCCTCGATTTTCCACCTGTTTCACAAGCTTATCTTTGAATGTCTGAAAAGAAACGTGTTCATTCTGCTGATGTCCGAATCGGCGGACGTTTACCGCATTCTCCTGCTCCTCATGATCTCCAAGCACCAGCACGTACGGAATTTTTTGCACCTGCGATTCTCTGATTTTATAGCCCAGCTTCTCATTGCGCTCATCAATGCCGGCTCTTATCCCCACCTGCTTCAGCTCCGCCTGTACCTTTCTGCAATAGTCTAAGTGAACGTGAGAAACCGGTATGATTTGAACCTGGAGCGGTGCGAGCCAGACTGGAAAAGCCCCGCCGTAATGCTCGATCAAAATGCCGAAGAAACGGTCGATTGAGCCGAAAACCGCTCTGTGGATGACAACGGGACGAACCTTTTCATTGTGTTCGTTGATATATGTTAAATCAAATTTTTCCGGCATTTGAAAATCAAGCTGAATTGTCGCACATTGGTGGCTCCGTTTCAGGGCATCTTTTATATGGAAATCAATTTTCGGCCCGTAAAACGCCCCATCGCCTTCATTGATCTCATAAGAGAGGCCAAGCTCCTCAAGGACGCGTGCTAAGGCACGTTCCGACGCTTCCCAAAGGCTGTCATCGCCTAATGAATCCTCCGGGCGAGTCGAAAGCTCAACTGAATACTCGAAACCAAATGTCCGATATACCTCATCAATCAGCCGAATCGCTTCTTTGATCTCACTCTCAATCTGATCCTCCCGAACGAAAATATGGGCGTCATCCTGACAGAACGTCCGAACGCGAAGCATTCCGTTTAAAGCGCCGCTGTATTCATGGCGATGCACCTGTCCGAATTCCGCCATGCGAATCGGCAGATCCCGATAAGAATACAGGCTGTTTTTAAAGATGAGCATGTGGCCGGGGCAATTCATCGGCTTCATTGCGAATCTTGTATCATCCACTTCTGAAAAGTACATATTGTCGCGATAATGGTCCCAATGGCCTGACTGCTCCCATAACCGCTGATTCATCATAAACGGCGTACGCACCTCATCGTAGCCGGCATTTGTTTGCAGCTCACGCGAGAAGCGCTCCAGCTCATTACGGACAATCTGCCCTTTCGGCAAATAAAACGGCATCCCCGGCGCTTCTTCAGAAAACATAAACAGCCCTAACTGTTTGCCGAGCTTGCGATGGTCTCGTTTTGCCGCTTCTTCCAGCATATGCAGGTGCGCATCCAAATCTTTTTTCTTTTGAAACGCAACCCCGTACACCCGCTGCAGGACTTCATTTTTGCTGTCTCCGCGCCAATAAGCGCCTGATACTCTTGTCAGTTTGAACGCCTTGATCATCCCTGTAGAAGGAAGATGTGGCCCTCGGCACAGGTCAACGAATTCCCCTTGCTGGTACAGTGTGATATCCTCCCCGCGCGGAATATCCTTTAAAATCTCAAGCTTGAGCCGCTCGTCTTTTTGTGCAAACAGCTCTTCAGCTTCTTCGTAAGAAACCTCTATACGTTTGATTTCAAGGTTCTCATTTATTATGTTTTTCATTTCTTTTTCGATGGCCTCTAAGTCTCCTGATGCCAAGCTTTTCCCCAGCTTCATGTCATAGTAGAAGCCGTCTAAAATCACAGGCCCTACCCCCAATGACACTTCGCCGTACAGCCGTTTTACTGCTTGGGCCAGCACGTGCGCTGTTGTGTGGCGAAGCACCTGCAAGCCTTCTTGTGAATCGAGTGTGACAATCGAAAGCTCAGCATCCTCCTCCAGCTTGAAACTGAGATCAACAAGCTTGCCGTTGACCTGACCTGCGGCCGCCTTCTTTTGCAGACTGGAACTGATAGAACCAGCCGCTTCTTTGATTGTGATGCCTTTCGGATATTCCTGGATCTGTCCGTCCGGAAGCTGAATGTGTACATGTTTGCTCATTTTAGAACACTCCTTATTCATTGTTGTATATAAAAAAACACACCCGTCCCGCAGATAGGGACGAGTGTGTGATTAACCCGTGGTTCCACCCAAGTTCCCGACAAATACTATGTTGTCGGCTCGGTGCTGTAACGCAGCATAGACGGCATTGGTTACTTCAGTTCCCCAATGCTGCTCCAAGGCGGTAAATGATATTCCTAAGCTGGGAAGCTCTCACCTTTCCTTCCCTCTCTGAAAACCGTAACTATCATTCATGTCCTTTTCATCGCATGTATTCAATTCATAAAAAAACACACCCGTCCCACAGATAGGGACGAGTGTGTGATTAACCCGTGGTTCCACCCAAGTTCCCGACAAATACTATGTTGTCGGCTCGGTGCTGTAACGCAGCATAGACGGCATTGGTTACTTCAGTTCCCCAATGCTGCTCCAAGGCGGTAAATGATATTCCTAAGCTGGGAAGCTCTCACCTTTCCTTCCCTCTCTGAAAACCGTAACTATCATTCGTGTCCTTTTCAACGCATTTATGTAGTTCATATAAAAAAACACACCCATCCCTCTAAAAGGGACGAATGTGTTGATCATCCGTGGTTCCACCCAAATTCCCGATCAATTACACATGGTGATCGGCTTAAAGATGCTGTAACGCAGCATGACGGTATCAGATACTTGTTTTCCCCGATACGGCTCAAAGGCGGTAAGCTGCTTTCCCTGCGTTAGGAAGATCTCAGCTGTCCTTCCCTCTCTGGAAACCGTAAAAAGCATCTCGTGTCCTTATCAGTGCCTGTTGTTTCAATAATTTTTTATATCTTACTATATATTCCCACAAAGCGCAATCAGTGATTTACATTTTTTTCTGACGCGGCAGTCCCGTTATGGGCAGCCAGAAACAGCCATACAAGCAATGCAGCGAGACTGTATGCCGCTCCCATCATCAAAAACGTAAACCCGGCACCAGCATACCAAGTGGCGGACAGATGAATGATCACCCCGGTTATCGCTACGCCGACCAAGGCTCCGATTTGCCGGTTTGCATTTAACGCCGCACCGGCGATATTCGTATGTCTTTGCCCGGCAGCCTGCATGATCACAGTTGTCATGGCAGGAACTGTAATACCGGTACAGAGGTTCATAACAGACATCAACACCGCCAGCTGCCAATAAGGAAAATCCGGAGAAATCAGCACAAACAACAGCAATGCAATGATACAGCTGACCGCCATTGATACAAACATAAGCTGACCGGCTTCAAACCGATTCGCCAGACGGGCAAACAGCAGATTGCCGATCACGAAGACCGCCATCATCGGCAGCAACTCCACTCCAGCCATAAAGGAACTTGCGCCTCCTGCTTCCTGCAAAAAAAGGCTGAGCATAAACATGCCGCCAAAAAGGGCGAAATTCAGCAAAAACCCGATAAATTGGGCAGCTGAGAAGCGGCCGTTTTTGTATAAGGACGCCGGCAGGATGGGTGCTTTTGCAGAAATTTCCCGCAACAAAAACAGCACAAATGCCAAAATCGTTGCAGTAAATGCTGCAAGAATCACTGGCGAGCGCCAGCCCGCTGAAGGCCCCTGTATCAAAGCATAGGAAAGAAACCCGAGAGCCATCATGCCAAGCAGATGCCCGATGATGTTCACGCGGCTGCTTTTTCCCGGAACACGGCTGAGGATTCGGTAAGCTGAAATGAGCGCAGCAGCCCCTATTGGCACATTGATTAGAAAAATACTCTGCCAGCCCGCCAACTCTACCAGCACGCCCCCGATAAAGGGCCCAAGGCCTGAAGCGGCGGAAACAAGCGCGGCCCACAGCCCAAACATTCTCGCCCGCACCCGCTCATCAGGGTAAGAGGCAGCCAAAAGGCTGAGTGAGCTTGGCATAAACAAAGCTGCTCCAATTCCCTGTATGAGACGTCCGGCAATCAGCATCTGCCCATTTATAGATGCAGCGCATAGACAGGAGGCCAGAACAAAAACGGCTAGACCCAAGATATAGATCGTCTTCGAGCCGAAACGGTCAGCCAAGGCTCCGCCCGCCAGCAGAAGCGACGCAAAAGTAAGAATGTACCCGTCCACAACCCACGTTACACCTGAAAGTGACATTGAAAGAGTGTTTTTCATATCAGCCATCGCCACATTCACAACGGTCACATCAAGAGTTGCCATGAGGAAACCAAGTGCGAGCACGATCAGCACGGATATGCCTGTTGATGATGTTGATTCTTGTATAGACACGCTATTTTTCATTACAATTGCCCTTTCACTTGCTTGATTACCCAATCATCTATTTTTTCAAGATCATACAATTCCCCGACTCTGTCCATGACATGCTGCAAGGATTCTTCTCTCATAAGATTGGACCATTTATCCTCGATTTCCCCCATGACTGTCTCCAGCACACAGTGACTTTCACCCTCAAATACAGATTGCAGCAGGCCTTTCCCCTGATACATCGAACCTCTGCCTTCGACCGCTTGATAAACATCATAAAGCGTAATGTCAGCCAAAGGCTTCGTCAGGGTAAAACCGCCCTTCGTCCCTGGTAAGGATTCTGCCAAATCGGCTTGAACTAATGTTCTCATCAGCTTCTTCAAGTAAGACGGAGACACACGCAATCGCTGGCTTATAGCCTCTGACGTCAAAGAAGCCTGTACCGGCAGCCGTGACAGTAACAGCAGCACAGAAACCGCCTGCTCCATTCCTGATTTCATTTTCATCCTATTCACTCCTGATTCATTATAGATAACTATTATCCATAATGAATCTCTTAGCAGCTTTTGTCAATAAAAAAAGCAAAAGAAACGATTCATTTCTTTTGCTTGGTATGGTTAACAAATCTGCTTCAGTTCCTCTATGTATTGAAGCGCTTCGTCATATTCTTCATTTGTATATTTTTGCTTGCTTTTGATGGTAAAGACTTTTTCTTTCTTTTCCTCATCCTCAAGCCCGTCAAAGTAAAGGATCGTGGAAACCAGCTCTAAAAACCGTGATGAACGGCTGTTTACACTGTCGATATAGCCTTTCATATCCGGCATGTCCAGATCAGCATGGTCTAAAAATGCGGAGCCTGTCTCAGTCAGCGAATACCGGTATTGAAAGTAGCCGCCCTTTTTTTCCTTCACCTCATGCAGAAATCCAAGGTTGCACAGCTCTTCAATCTGGAGCGTCAGTTCCTCTGAATATGGTCCGTAAAAGTGAAAATCATATTTCTCATAGAAAGGAAACTGCATTTTCTTGGCGATATAAATCATTTTCTGCAGCTTCTTTCGCCCGATGATTTCTCCAGAATCCGAGAACACCTTCATCAGTTTTGCATGTTCTTTCAACAAATTCCCGACATCTCCTTTTTCCTTCTTTCCAATTTCTATGTCAGTCCCAGCAGCTGCCGGATTTTCATTTTCGCTTCCGGATGTTTAGTGCCGTCACAAATCAAGTCCTTTGGATAGTACAGCTTGTGGTCCGTCCGCCGTTTACCTGAGATGGATTCCACAATAGCCGACTGCCTGGACAGCTCTTTAATTTGGCCGTTTTGCGTCAAGAGATGGATCGGCAGACGCTCCTCTTCCTCTCCCGGTCGGTAAAAATCGTATGGCAGATCTGATGAAGAATCAACGACCAAATAATAGCTCGGATCGATCCCCGCCTCTTTGAACAATGAAGTCAGCTCAAAATAAGCCGACATTTCTTCATTCGGATTGAATTCAACGTATTGGAAAAGCTGGCGGTTAATGAATCTGCGGCACAAGTCGGATAAAATCGCGTCTTCTTCATCCTCCCAGGCCTGGAAGTAATACAAAATAATAGATTCATCCAGCTTTACATAATCCTCCAGTGTCAATTTCCCTTCAAAAATAGAATAGAAATGAACCGGAGCGTGAGTGAAGACATAGCCTTCATCGTGCAGCTGCTTCGCCCTGTGAAGAATCTTCGTTAAAATGACCTCTGCACTTCTGGTCACAGGATGGAAGTAGACCTGCCAGTACATTTGGTAACGGCTCATGATATAGTCTTCGACAGCGTGCATTCCGCTTTCTTTAATGACGATCTGATCCTCGCGCGGCCGCATCACCCGAAGAATCCGCTCCATATCAAAATGGCCGTAGCTGACGCCCGTATAATATGCGTCGCGCTGGAGGTAATCCATGCGGTCTGCGTCAATCTGACTCGAAATCAGGCTGACCACTTGCTTGTTTTTATATGTTTTGGCAATGACTTCAGCAACATCCTGAGGGAAACCCGGGCTCACCTTTCTGAGCACCTGATTAACCTCCGTGTCTCCCAAAATGATACCTCTTGTAAAATCCTCGTGGTCAAGGTGAAAGACCTTTTCAAATGAATGCGAGAACGGCCCGTGCCCGAGGTCATGAAGCAGCGCCGCGGCCAAACAGAGTTCACGCTCACTGTCATCCCATTCAGGGCGGCCTTTAAAGACGTCATCAACCATTCTTCTGACAATTTCATAGACACCGAGAGAATGGTTGAACCGGCTGTGCTCAGCCCCATGGAACGTCAAATAGGTCGTGCCGAGCTGCTTAATTCTGCGGAGACGCTGAAATTCACGGGTTCCGATTAAATCCCATATCAGCTTGTCCCGAACATGAACATAGCGGTGCACCGGATCTTTAAACACTTTTTCTTCTGATAATTTTCCATTTGGATACGCCATCGTCATTCCCTCTTTTTTTTAGCCGTGTTTCTATTATATCGACTCTATTCTTTGAAAACATCCTTGAATTTGCCCGGCGATTTGTTCCATCTTCATGAAAAACACATCTTGTGAAGCAAAAAAGCCTGACCTGAGGGCCGAGGCTAAGAAAAAATATGTTTTTACTTTTTTATTTTCTTTTTTACTTTGTCAATCAGCTCATCCTCTGTCGGAGCTGACAGCGGGCGATTGTTCACAAAAGCAAATGATTTTTTCCGTCCGGGCCCGCAATAAGATTGGCATCCTACCTCAACCTTTGCGTCCGGGTCCACTTCTTTCAAACGCGGCAGCAATGTTTTGATATTAGTGGCTTGGCAATCATCACACACTCGAAATTCATTAGCCATGACGTACGCTTCCCTTCATTTCTATGTTCATCTATGTGAATAACCTAAAATCACGTTTCAAAAAAAAATCACATCACTCTTCATTTTACAAGGATTCGACTGTTCCTGCAAGCCGCTCCACCCTTCGTATCTCCTATTCTTTCAGCCAATTTGTATAAATATTTTCCAACCTGGACATTCTAATACCATGAAAAGAAAAATGGGAGTTGAGATAAATGACAAAACAGCGACAAGACGCTTGGTCAGAGGAAAACGATCTGCTTTTAGCCGAAACAGTGCTTCGGCATGTGAGGGAGGGCAGCACTCAGCTGAACGCCTTTGAAGAAGTCGGCGATAAATTAAACCGGACATCTGCAGCCTGCGGATTCAGATGGAACGCAGTGGTCCGCCATCAATATGAAAAAGCGCTTCAGCTTGCGAAGAAACAACGAAAACAGCGGATGAGAGCGCTCGGAAACGGTCAGCCTGCGAAAAAAAGATTATTATATCAGCCTCCTGCCGTGGATCCTGAAATCATTCAAGAAACCGCTGCAGAAGAGCCGGTTAAAACGGAAACACCTTCTGTCGAAAATGAGCAACCTTTAATGTCTGGCGAACATATGCCTTTTGTTGATGAAAGCTTTAAGGAAGAGTTAGCTAGTCTATCACACTTATTGTCTCCTCAAACGCCTGCAGCTGCGCCTGAGATGACGATGAATGATGTGATCCGCTTCCTGCAGAATTACGAAGGCAATAACGAACAATCATCAGCATTAAAAATGGAAAACGAGCGTTTAAAGAAAGAAAATCAGGAATTGCAAAACAAAACAGAGCAGCTAGAGGCAGAAGTTCAAAAGCTTGAAAAAGACCAAAAAACGATCCAAGAAGATTATGAAACCTTGGTGAAAATTATGAACAGAGCCAGAAAGCTAGTTTTATTTGAAGAAGATGAACATGCCTCTCCGTCCTTCAAAATGGACCGGAACGGCAATTTAGAAAAATTAGCGGAATGACATATAAAAATCCCAAAACGGGCAGCTGTTTTGGGATTTTCGCCATGTACAAAATCCTCTTTTCTATTGAGAAAAGAGAATTTCCTCATTTTGCAGCCGGATCAGCTATTCTTGTAAAATGAGGCCAAGCTTATGTGAATCTATTAAGACATGTGAGCTGCCTCGGCCGTTTTTTGTTTCCGAGGCGCAGCAGAAATGACCAAAAGCCCCAGCATCATAAGCGCAATGCCCAGCCACGAGGAAGGCGAAAGCATTTCCCCTATGAAAAACACGCCAAGCAATGAAGCCGTCAGCGGTTCCGCTAAAGACAGCGTGACCGCCGCCGAGGCCGGAACCCCGGTAAGCCCTTTCGCAAACAAAAAGTATGCGGCACATGTTGCAATTAACCCGATGTAAAGGCTCGTTCCCAGCCCTCTAGGGGTCAATACCCACGAGATATCTGACTGCCATAATAGCGGCGTCAGCAAGATGGCGCTGAGCATGAATACAACGGCAGAAGTCGCTCGAGGAGGCTGGGTTTTCATCATCGCTTTACTGATGAGCGTATAGCCTGCAAAAGAAGCACCCGCTCCAAGCGCCATAAAAACACCAGCCACATCAATCCGAACATTGGAACTGTCGGAAAACAGAAGCCAGCAACCCGCTAAAGCCAGCACAGTCGCAATCCACCAGGAGTTTCGCGGGCGTTTCTTCAATACAGCCCATTCGAGGGTCCCGGCAATGATAGGCGCACTGCCGATGGCAATCACAGTTCCCACTGCAATTCCCGTTTCTTTAACCGCTGTGAAAAACAGCGGCTGGTAACACGCCATACAAACAGCGGCTAAAAATACGAGCGGCCATGACCAATTTTTCACGTGAAGCTCTCGGCTGATCCAAACCGCAAGCAGCATGGCGCTCCCTCCTATTAATAACCTGAACGCCCCAAATGCCAGCGGTGTGGCGCTTTCTGGAGCCAATGCCTGAACGGTTCCCGTGGTCCCCCAGAAAAAAGCCGCAATCAATACAAAAAGGCTGTAAATATTCCCTTTCATCTGCCTCTCCCCTTTAATATGGATGCTGATATCATTTTATCGTTTTTCTTTTTGCTGTGGTTATCTGTATGTAAGAAGGATTTATCTGAAAATAAGATTATTGGGGTAAAATGCCGCTTGTGATAAAAAATGCATGCCGGCATATACAGCCGGCATGCGAAGAACGTTCACCCAAATACCTTTGCATTCCGCTCAGCCATCCGGGCGAGGTTTTTCTCAAATTCCATTTCCTCATCAATGGACAGTCCGGCAGAGTAAAGATGAGTGCTTAACGCTTTTAATTCCGTCAATAAAGCGAACATTAAGTCTTGTACGGAGATGTCTTTTTGCAGAAGCTCACTTAAGGACGCCATCGTTTCCGGACGTATTTCCGGATAGACGCCTTTTTTATCGTTTTGTTTGTCTTTCAGCGCCGCTTGATAGAATCGTCTGATCAAGTCGGCCCTTTCACTGCCGCTTTTATCCGCACAGAGATAAATTTGAACAGCAACTCCGCCGCGAACGCGTCTCTGAGAGATGCCGGCGAACTTTTTGCCATTTATACTGAGGTCATAGCTGCCGGGACAATAAGACCCTTCAATTTCATAGGCTTCGATCTTTGCGTTGTACGGTCTCAGCATTCGTCTCATCAGCTCGACCATCGCTTCATATCCTTTGTCTATATCGATGCCTTTCTTTTCGTCCTCGAATATGAGAGAGATATTTAAAACACCGTCATCCAATACGACGGCAAGACCGCCGGAATTGCGTACGATCACACGGTATCCTTCGCTCTCCAGCAAGGAGATGCCATCCTGCAAAAACGGGAGGCGTGTATCCTGTATTCCAAGGACAATTGTATCGTGGTGCACCCATGAGCGCGCTGTCGCCGGCGACACGCCTTTTCCGACGGACATGCACAGCGTATCATCCATTGCGAAGGATTGCTTCGCATCAAATAAAGGGCCGAGACTGGATTGGTCAATGACTCTCCATTTCGGCTGCATCAGTAAATCAATCGGTTGGTTTGCCATCTATGTAAAACCCTTTCATGTTAGGCTTATTGAACGAAAACTATTATATCATTTCAGCAGCTGTGATTGATAATTGCTTTTCAGCATCGTAATAAAAATTTCTTTATTTTTTGTATTCTCCATGAGAGGAGAATGAATGTAAGACAGCTTGCGCTTTAACGAGAAATCTTTAATATGCAGAATTGAGATTTCGCGGTGGATCAAATCCTTATGCAGTACGCTTCTGGATAGAACCGAAAGTCCCATGCCGTTAATCACCGCTTCCTTTACACCTTGATTGCTGCTGATGGTGAACATTGATTTCGGCCGAAGTCCATTTGAACTGAGTACATGATCGAGATATTCTCTCGTCCCGGAGCCTTTCTCTCTTGTCACCCACGCTTCGTTCTGCAAATCGCTGATCGAAATCTCTTTCCGCCCGGCGAGCGGATGCTGATTTGGAGCGGCAATGCACATTTCATCCTCCATGAACGGTTCAATTTCCAGCTCATTCTCGTTTGTATGTCCTTCAATCAGCCCGATATCAGCCTGAAGCATCCGCACACGCTCGCTGACCTCCTCTGTATTGCCAATCATGACATCTAGATTCAGCTCTGGATACAGCTTTTGCAGCTGGGCCAATAGCGGCGGAAGAATATACTCACCGATTGTAAAGCTTGCAGCTATTTTCAATTCGCCCTTCACATAGTGATGATGCGCATAGATTTCAGCCTTGGCTTGTTCGTAGAGAAACACCATTTGCTTTGCTCTTTGATATAAAATGTCTCCTGTCGGCGTTGTCGTAAAGTGTTTTGGCGACCTGTTCAGAAGAGCCGTTTGAAATTCTTTCTCAAGATTTTTGATATGCAGACTGACGCTGGGCTGGGAGATCATCAGCTTTTCCGCCGCTTTTGTGAAGTTTTTTTCTTCTACCACCGCTATAAACGTTTTCAGCACGTCGTAATACAAAAACCCCACCCCTGTCATTAATGAAATATATGGTTATGATTAGTTTTCTTTATTGTACTCATATCATCCGTCTTGGTAAAGAAGGCTATACGGAAGCGCAAAAAAGGCAGCCCTCGGTCGAGAGCTGCCATCGTCTTCATTTTTATTACAGTGCTTGCGCCGCTGTAATTAATGCGAGATTGTAAACATCTTCAGCGTTACATCCTCTTGAAAGGTCGTTTACAGGCATATTTAAACCTTGCAGGATTGGTCCTACCGCTTCAAAGTTGCCCAAACGCTGAGCGATTTTATAGCCGATGTTTCCTGCTTCAAGGCTTGGGAATACGAATACGTTAGCGTCCCCTTTGATTTCGGAATCCGGCGCTTTTTTCTCAGCTACAGATGGAACAAATGCAGCATCAAATTGGAATTCGCCGTCAAGTGTCAGTTCAGGCGCTTTTTCTTTCGCGATTTTCACTGCATCCGCTACTTTTTCTGTTTCATCAGATTTTGCTGAGCCTTTTGTAGAGAAGCTGAGCATTGCCACGCGAGGCTCAATGTCGAACATTTTTGCCGTATTGGCACTTTCGATCGCAATCTCGGCAAGATCTTGGCTGTCAGGCGCAATGTTGATCGCGCAATCTGCGAATACGTATTGCTCTTCTCCGCGAGCCATGATGAACACGCCGGAAGTCTTTTTCACGCCTTCTTTTGTTTTGATGATTTGAAGAGCCGGGCGGACAGTGTCAGCAGTTGAGTGAGCAGCTCCGCTTACAAGTCCGTCTGCAAGTCCTTTATACACCAGCATTGTACCGAAGTAGTTCTCGTCTAATAACGCTTTGCGAGCCTGTTCTTCTGTCGCTTTGCCTTTGCGGCGTTCTACGAATGCTTGTACAAGGTCTTCCATGCCTTCATATGTATGAGGATCATAAATCTTAACGCCGTCCAGCGTAAGGTTCAATTCTTTTGCTTTTGCTTGGATCTCATTTTCATTGCCGATCACAATCGGATTCAGCACTTTGTTTCCTGCAAGCTTGCTGACCGCTTCTAAAATACGCTCGTCTAAGCCTTCAGGAAATACAATTTTAACGTCTTTTCCAGCTACTTTTTCTTGCACTGTTGAAAATAAATCTGCCACAATAAAACCTCCTCAAAAAGTTACAAAAACGCTTTCTTTTACTAGCATACTCTTCTTCCAATCAAATTCAAACAGCCAACTTTCATTATAGCGCTTTCATAAAAAAATCTTATTTTTCTAACTAATTTAAGTGACTCAATCTTCCCTTATAGGTTCTTCTATTTTGATGGAGTTATACGGAAGGGATGTTCAAGGTTTCTCCACAGTAGAATCGGATAAACTATGGTATAGTGAAGGCAATCATGAAAAGATAATGGGAGTGAAGATAAATGAGTGAACAGCAAATGACGAATGAAGCGGCAAAAACGCTTGACGGCTGGTATGCGCTTCATGATTTCCGCACAATGGATTGGGCTTCCTGGAAGCTTCTGTCCAGTGATGAGCGCCAATCTATCATACATGAATTCACCGGGTTGCTTGAAAAATGGGGCGTAGCCCAAAAAGAAGGAAAAGGATCGCAAACTCTTTACAGCATCGTCGGCCAAAAAGCTGATTTTATGCTGATGATCCTTCGTCCTACAATGGAAGAATTAAATCAAATTGAGCTTGAATTCAACAAATCAAGACTTGCTGAGTTCACCATTCCGGCATACTCCTACGTATCAGTGGTAGAGCTGAGCAACTACTTGGCAAGCGGTGACGGCGATCCTTACGAAAATCCGCATGTGCGCGCGCGCCTTTACCCTGAACTGCCGGAATCAAAATATGTATGCTTCTATCCAATGGATAAAAGAAGATCCGGCAACGACAACTGGTATATGCTTTCAATGGAGGAACGCAGAAACTTGATGAGAAGCCACGGTTTAATCGGCCGCAGCTATGCGGGCAAAGTCAAACAGATCATCACCGGCTCTGTCGGCTTTGACGATTACGAGTGGGGCGTTACATTATTCAGCGATGATGTCCTTCAATTCAAGAAGCTAGTGTACGAAATGCGTTTTGACGAAGTCAGCGCTCGCTATGGCGAATTTGGTTCATTCTTTGTCGGCAATCACCTTTCGCTTGATACACTTCCTCAATTCTTATATGTATAATATCCCCTCCCGCCCTATCCGGCGGGAGTTTTTCAATTCTCCTTTATCAGAATTTAAATAAAATTTGCTATTTTCTTCGTTTTTTCTTACGATGTAGATAATAATCCATTTTTTTCAAAGGGGTGCAGTTATTTGTCAAAACGAACCGTATTTGTTATGGGAGCCAGTCAAGGGATTGGGAAAGCAATCGCTCTGAAATTAGCAGACCAGCACTTTTCCCTCGTCATTAATTCGCGAAATTTGGATAATATTGAATCTGTCAAAGAAGACATTTTGGCCAAGCATCCTGAGGCGAGCGTCATTGTCCTTGCGGGCGATATGTCTGACCAGCATACGAGAGCGGCCATTTTTCAGGCAATCGAATCTCAATGCGGACGGCTTGATGTTCTGATTAATAATATCCCGGGCGGCGCGCCTGACACATTTGATAACTGCAATATAGAGGATATGACGGCCACGTTCACTCAAAAGACCGTTGCCTATATTGACGCAATCAAGCGTGCTTCCTCACTGATGAAACAAAACGAGTTTGGCAGAATCATCAACATTGTCGGAAATCTGTGGAAGGAACCCGGCGCCAACATGTTCACAAACAGTATGATGAATGCCGCTTTAATTAACGCCAGTAAAAATATTTCCATCCAGCTTGCTCCTCACAACATTACTGTCAACTGTCTGAATCCTGGTTTTATCGCTACAGACCGTTATCATCAATTTGTGGAAAATGTGATGAAAAAGAACAGCATATCCAAACAGAAAGCAGAAGAACAGATTGCTTCCGGGATTCCGATGAAACGGGTCGGATCAGCCGAAGAAACCGCAGCGCTCGCCGCATTTCTTGCCTCTGAGGAAGCCTCCTACATCACGGGGCAACAAATTTCCGCTGACGGCGGCAGCATGAAAAGCATATAAAAACATCCCGCTTTTTAGCGGGATGTTTCTTGTAATGACCCGAACGGCAGGTTCAGCTTTTGAATCCGCGTGACAAATTCCCGCAGATCCTCCTGCTTCGACACCATTGAGATTCTGACATGCCTTTTTCCGTTGCTTCCAAAAATTTCGCCCGGTGTGACTACGACATGGGCATGCTCCAGCAAGTAATCGGAAAATTGGTGAGATGTCTCAAACGTATTCGGAATTTCAGCCCATACGTAAAAGGTTCCTTTTGGCTTTTCCATCTTCCAGCCCAGTTCCTTTTCGCAAAGCGCCGTAAAAAAGTCAATTCGTTCCTTATAAATTCGTTTCAACGATTCCGTATGCTCCGGATCTCCAGAAAGCGCCGCACTCGCTGCCTGCTGCAGCCCGCCGAACATGCCGACAAATACATGGTCCTGAAATTCATTGACGGCCTGAATGATCTTTTCGTTCCCAACCGCAAACGCCATTCTCCAGCCGGCCATGTTAAATGTTTTTGAAAATGAATAAAGCTCTGCTCCGACAATTTTGGCATCCTCTGCCTCAAGAAAGCTGGCCGGTTTTTGATCGAATTCAAACGCTCCGTATGCAAAATCATGAATCAAATGGATATGATGCTCTTTTGCAAAAGCAGCAGCTCTTGCATAAAAAGCCGCATCAGCCACAGCTCCAGTGGGGTTGTTCGGATAGTTTAAAAACATAAGCTTCGCTTTTTCCAGCACGGCTGGATCAATCTTTTCAAAATCCGGCAGATAGCCATTTTCTTCATACAGCGGCATTTCGTAAAGCTCAGCTCGCGCCATCGTAATCCCTGATAAATATTCAGGGTAGCCTGGATTCGGGACTAAAGCGATGTCTCCCGGATTGAGCAGGCATTGTGTCAGCACATACAAACCGGCTTTCCCGCCTCCGAAAAGCGCGACCTCCGTTTCAGGATTGATTGTCACGTCGTATTCTCTTTTATAGAAAGCAGCGATTGCTTCCTTCAAAAAAGGATAGCCCCTGAAAGGGCCGTATCCATGAAACGAAGGATTCAAGGACGCCTCCCGCAAAGCCTCCACAATATGCGGCGGAGTGGGAAGGTCAGGGTTCCCCTGTCCGAGATTAATGATATGGGCCCCCGTTTTTTCCAATTCCTTTACCTTTTGAAAAACGAGAGAAAACTCCTGCCTTGGAAGTGTCTTGATGACATCGGACGGTGTTATTTCCATCTAAAAGACTCCTTTTTGCTCCGTTTTGTTATCCCGTTCCAAAAACGATTTGTTGACGAGCTTCGTATGCAGAAACAAACCGCATACGATCACGACAATCAGCCCCATAATGACCGGAGCGCTGAGGATGTTAATGAACATTGAACCAATAGAAATGCATAATCCGATAGACGCTTCAGCCACTGAAAAAATGCGCCCTTGAATCTGGTTTGCCGCATTTTCCTGAACCTTCACTTTTGCAAGCACTTCCCCGTATTCCATCGCGATGAAAAAGAGGATCGCCGCGATGACAGAAACAGCGAAAATCGGCGTGAATAAAAACAGCGCCAGCGAGACAATGGATAAAACGGTAAAGTACGTCAGGCCTCTATTATTGTTAAAGCCCCATTTGCCGACAAGCGCCGCTCCGATAAAGCCGCCGAAACCGATGCAGAACGTGAGAATAAAGTTGCCGATTTCCCCGTCACCCAAAAAGCGGCTGACAATCGGAAAATAGCTGTACACAACTCCCCACAGCAAAGCCATTGTAATCATCGTAAACATGGCGTTTAATACGAATGCATTGGTTTTGATTTCCTTGAGTCCTTCCTTAAAAGACTGAAAGGCCTCTTTAATGTTTTCAGATTGAATCGGCACAAATTGCAGCTTGATACGGCTGATAAAAAATGCCGAAACCAGGTATGTCACACCGTTAAAGGCAACAGCCAGCTCTACAGATCCCCCTAACAGAAAGAGCCCTCCGGCAGCCGCCCCGACGATAATGGAGATGGTTGTCGCTTTTGCAAATAACGTGTTGATGCTTTTAATATCTGATTCCAAGGACGACATGACAGCGAGACGGGCGGGATTAAAAAACACGCCGCTTCCATAAGAAATAAACAGCAGGGCCAGAAAAATCAGCGGATACTCGCCTTTTGGAAGAAATGTGAGCCCCAAAAAGATGATGCCTCTGATGATATCCGTCCACAGCATGATCTTAATTCTGTCTAACCGGTCGACCAGAACCCCCAAAAACGGCTGAAACACCATCGGAATGCTTCTGACCACGATGACCCCGGACGTCACCCAATAATCGTGATAATATGTAGACAAAATGAGCAGGGCAGGGAGAACACAATAGTCTCCCATGAACGATAGCGCCTGCCCGTAAAGCAAGTATTTAGAGTTGGGTTTCAGCTGTTTCATACTGGCAGCACATACTTTGCCGTCAGCTTTGCATGCTGCTGAATTTGTCTGATTGATTCAGCCACATCCTGTGAATTACTGCCTTTCAGTTCAAATGCAGCAATGGAATTGAAAGCTTCAAACAATGTCAAATCAACTGAAGTGCCTGGTGCTGCGGCCGAAAAAGAAACGATTTCAGTATCCCCTTTTAAAAGCCCGTCCGGAATATCGATCGCTTCAATGACCAAATCCTCAGCAGTTTCAGGAATTTGGCCATTTTGTTTGAAATGCTGCGGGTACAAATGGCAGTCGGCAACATAATAAGGCTCTTGATCCAATAATCCGTCCGGCAGATCGGCGTCTTTTCCGAAACAGAGGACATCTAATAATAATTGCGCCATATCAAGGCCGAAAACCTTTTTAATGTTAGGGATCATATTCCAGCCGGCAAATCTGGCTGCCGATTCAATTAAACCCGGTTCTCTGTTTTTCATTAGCTTGATCTCTGTATGTGTTGCGCAATTTTGCAGGCCAAGCCCTTCATTTGCCTTTTTGGCAGCTTCGACAATTTTCTTTTTTGCCTCTTCATCCAGAATGGACGGCGTAATGTGGGATGTCTCTGTAAACCCGATTTGCGGCGTTTTATCATGAATGGCGATCGGGAAATACTCACCGTCAGCCATGATGCCTTCTATACTGATATAGTCGGAGTACCCTTCTGTTTGATACCAGTCTCCGTACTCACCCTGTAAAAATTCTTCAGCGATAAACGGCGCTTCAAACGTAACCGCCTTTGGCACGTTAATTGATTTCAGATAGTCATTGACTCTGTTAAATTCATCTTCTGCCGTCTCAGTGTCCGTAATCAGCGTTACACCGATTGAACTCGCTAAGTATGTAGGCTTTAAGATAAGAGGTGTGCCGATCTCTTCAAGAGCAGCACGGAAATCTTCAAGAGTTGTGACTCGTTTGTTTTTGATCGATTTGACTCCGGCCTTATTAAAAGCGTCCCTCATTTTATTTTTATCTCTGGCATTTTCGGCTGCCTGCACGCCGGCACCTCTCAGGCCCAGACGTTCACAGGCTTTCGCCATCGGAGCAATGAATAATTCATTGTTTGTTGTGATGGCATCCGCCCCAAACATTTCGGCAACCTTGACGATTTGCTCGACGACCTCTTCCTCAGGCTTGTTATGATCCTCATGCGCCCAATAAATGGAATCAGGATGCTCAAAATCAGCTAAACTCTTAAAATAGTCTTTATCTTTTATGACCGCGACCGAGTATTTTTCAATCAATGCTGCATGAGAGGCTGTAATTGCAAAAGGTCTTGGAATAAAGCTGACCAGGTTATATTTTTCAGCAGCGCTTTTATAAAACATGTGCGGCGGGCAGCCTCCAAGATCAGCGATGACCAATACTGTTTTTCTCTCCATATGTAAAACACTCCTTCTCTATTGTGCGGTGTATCCTCCGTCTGCGGTGATGGCGCTTCCGGTCATATAGCTTGATAAATCCGAGGCTAAAAACAGCATCACGTTTGCGATTTCTTCAGGTTTCCCAAGCCTCAGCAGCGGATTTACCTTCGCCTTTTCTTTTTTGATCTCTTCAAGTGTGCCTTCGTTATTTTCAAGGAATGATTTTTCATTCAGCGGTGTGTCGATGATCCCCGGGCATACGCAGTTCACGCGAATTTGATGCTTCGCATAATCAACGGCCATTGATTTAGTCAGCTGCAAAACCCCGCCTTTGCTGGCGTTATAGGCAGGAATATCAGGCCATGCCACGAGTCCGCCGACAGAGCACGTATTAATGATGTTGCCCTTGCCGGCGGCCAGCATATGCTTGAGTGCATGTTTGCTCATTAAAAACATGCCGGTCAAATTGACTTGCAGCACCTTGTTCCAATCGCTGAGCTCCATCTCGTGAATGGGCGCCACGATTTCGATGCCTGCATTATTAATCAAGACATCGAGTCCGCCAAATGTATGAACCGCCGATTCAACTGCGTGCCGGCAGGCAGCTTCGTCTGTGATGTCCGTTTGCACAAAGTGCAGCCTGTCATTATTTTCTTTTCGTACCATTGCTTCTCCCTGCGCTTCATCAATATCCGCCACAACCACATTGGCCTGCTGGCCCAAAAAAGCCTGAACCGCAGCATAACCAATGCCTGATGCGCCTCCTGTTATGAGGACGGTTTTATCGGTGAGGTTCATGATCATTCATTCGCCTTCATTTTTTTTGCTTTTGCTCTGTTGTAGCGCGGCGGGAAGAAGATATTAATCGATTTTGATTCTTTTTCCGAACGGTTGATGGCACCGTGATCTTCACGAGGCTCACAGAAATAGGCTGTGCCGAATTTCATCTCGACTGTGCAGCCTTCGACCGTCATGTCATAGCCGCCGCCGATGCAGATGCCGATTTGTTCATTCCGATGTTTATGGAAAGGCATTTCTCCGCCATTTCCAGGGATTTTGGCAAGCATAATTTCTACCCAATCCTCAACAAAGAACGTGACTTCCATGCCCGGCAGCAGGTCTCTTGTTTTGAAAATATCCAAAAAGTAGTCCTCAGGACTTGTATATGTTTCATCAGCTTTCAGCCGCTTGATATCAATAGCAATCACTTCTTGGTCTGTGTCGTTTCTTGCCCCGTGAGGCACATGCGGCGGCGCGATATAGGCAGATTCCAAGGCTGTCATTTTTCTTGTCACATCTCCGACAGTCATCATCAGCTCGCCAGAAACGACCATGCCGATTTGGACCTCCTTATGCTGATGGGGTTCAACATTGGTATGCGGCGGGACGTAAGACATTAATACTTCAGTATCCCCTCGTACGGTTGAATACTGCCTCACTCCGTTTTCCCATTCAATTAATTTCGGTGTCGGGAAATAAAGCTCCTGCATATCTTCTTTAGTTTTCATCATCAACGTCTCCTTTTCCAAATAATGACCAGCTCATTGGAATGCTTTTGAATGTTTTTACAAAGGTTAGCCCGTACTTTTGCCGTGCAAGCTCATTGGTTAAGGCAATGTCATACAAACCTTCTTTTACTTTTCTTGCGGCTTGACTGGTTGAATTGACTAGTTTGAAACGAACATCTTTGCGGGTAAAATATTTGATTAAATTAATAGGTGAAGGATGTGAAACAATAACAGATGTATCAAGCATATCGTCTCTGAATTCAAAATCAGGACGAACAGCCAGGCCGTACATCGGTGTATCGCACCTGAAGATCTGCAATAGCTGCAAATCCGGCCTCATGTAGAAATGCTTAATGCCATCGTAAGCATGTGGGACGATGGTATATTCCAGCGGGCTTTGGAGCGTCCTTTCGATGCATGATTCAAAAGTATCATGCAAGGACAATTTACTGTTCAGCCCTTGTAGAAGAGTAAAATTGGAAATGAAATGCTTTGCTGCGTACTCACTGCTTGTCCCCTCAGGGCCGAGCGTGTTGACTGTAATGAGTTTGGATAGTGAATCAGTTCTTTTTTTTGTCTGAATGCTATTATCCAATATAATCATGAGCACCAACCAATCTTTTAAAATTTTAAGTAAATTTTATCCAGCGGCAATTGAACTGTCAATGTTTTTTGAAAATATTGATAATTATTCCCATACAAACAAAAAAACCCTTTATAAAGGGTTTTTAATTATAGGAATTTAGAAACTTTGTTTATTGAGATAAGGACTGATCGGCCTTCTGCTCAAGTTTGCCGTACTTTTTATATGCGAATATACTGAGCACAAATCCGAGGACTGTGATGGCTGCGCAAATCAATCCGACAGCTGCATAGCCGTATGCCACATAGACGGGTCCCATTAAAGCAGAACCTAATGTCACGGCCAGATTCGAGGCGAGGCTGTAAAACACCATGACTTTTCCGCGATGACGCTCTGAGCAGTCACTCAAAATGGTGCTGAGCAGCGTCACCGTCAAACTTTGCATTAATCCCCAAATAAATAGGCTGACGATTAACAGAAACATAGACGCCGGCGCATATGGTAAACACGCCAGCAGAACGCTGATGACCCCCAGCGCAATCAAAAGGGAGCGCATTTTTCCGATGCGGTCGGCTATCTTTCCTGTAATCACACTCATGGAAAACCCGATTCCATAAATCATGATAAATAAGCCCGCAGCCGTGTTTCCTCCGGTAAAAACGTCTTGAAGATAGGTGCCTAAAAAGGAATACATACCGTAAAAACCAATCATATTACAAAAAGTTATCGTGATATAAACAGGTACACGAGGGACTTTCAGCGCATCCCGGAATGTTCCTGCCGGCTCTTCTATTTCTTCCTTGCCGCTGTTTTTATGTTGGGCATGGCGGCGCATTTCAAGGAGAATCAGCAGGACAACTAAAACACCCATCAGGGCGAAAATCCAAAACGTCCATCTCCAATGCAGGACGCCGCCGATAAATGATCCGAGCGGCACTCCGAAAATCAGCGCCAGCGACCAGCTTGAAACGATCAGTCCCATCACCTTGCCCCGGTATGTATAAGGAACACGATCACCGACAACTGCGTAAGCGGTCGGAACAAACGCTCCCGCAGCCAATCCCGAAAGCGCCCGGCCTAAAAAGAAGAAAAAAATATTTTGAGCCAAAGCGCATATCACCGTTCCTATGATAAAGATCATAAGCCCGGCCAATAAGCTCAGTTCTCTGGAGTATTTATCGCCTAATGGAACCAAAAGCGGCGCACCGATAAAAATCATAATGCCGTAAATACTGATAGATAATGCAAGGACACTGACATCTGAGCTGAAGGCTTTTGCTAAATCCGGCAGCAGCGGTGAGATCACAAGCTCTTCAGATCCGGCTGCAAATACCCCCATCGTTAAAGCCAGTGCCAACAATAACGGAAAATGATGTTTTGTTTTGGTGTCATTGTTTTGATTGCTGTTCATTCTTTCTCAAACACCTCTTCCATAATCTTCTTATCATAAAAGTTGTATTATAGTTTAGCATTGTTTTTTCACTATTTACAATTCAAACGAAATATTTATAGGTTTTATTATTTTCATTTAAATCCCATTATATATTTCTATATTTCATTCTAAAAATACATGAGGATGTAACGCGTAAAAAAGCTCTCCGGCCTCCCGGAGAGCTTTTTCTATTGCGCCTCTGTCTGCTTTTTTTCAATAAGTTCATGATTTATACGCTTTTTGATGCTTAGATGATAGTATGCATAGCAGAAAATAATGATCGGCACACCGCAGTATAAGCCGATTCTTTGATCCGGAATGAAAATAAGGCTGATCAACACGCAGCCATATAAACAAAATCCGAGCATCGGGACTAGCGGATAAAGCGGCGTTCTGAACTCCAGATCATTCACATTTCCGCCTTCGGCAAGGAAACGTCTGCGAAAGAAAAATTGCGACGCACAAATGGACATCCACGCGACAACTGTCACCATGCCCGAGATTGAGATACACCATAAATACACTGTTTCTGCGGCCATGACACTTGTCAGCAGCGAACAGCCTGAAATGCCCAACGTAATCAGCAGGGCATTCATCGGCACGCCTTTTTTTGTCAGTCTGGTGAGAAAGGATGGACCCATTTGATTTGATGAAAGTGACCACATCATACGCGACGCCGCATACAACCCCGAATTAGCAACAGATAAAATGGCTGTTAAGATGACAAAGTTCATGATATCTGCCGAAAATGGGATGCCGATTTGATCGAGTACCGCTACAAATGGGCTTTCAATCACCCCCGCCGTTTTGTACGGAAGGATGGCAACCAAGACGAACATAGCGAGCACAAAGAAAAACAGCGTGCGCCAAATGACATTTCGAATGGACTTTGGCAGTGTTTTTTCCGGGCTTTCACTTTCCCCTGCCGCAATGCCGACAAGCTCCGTTCCCTGAAAGGAGAAGTTCACCATGACCAGCGTAAACATAACGGCCAGCACCCCATTAGGGAAAAGTCCTCTATCAGTCATAAAGTTAGACAAAAAGGGTGTCTCCTGTCCGCCTTTAAAGTCAATCAAGCCAAACACAGCGGCTCCGCCAATCACAATAAATAAAATGATCGCCGCCACTTTGATGCTTGAAAACCAAAATTCCATTTCTGCAAAGCTTCTGACAGAGAGCGCATTAATCAAAAAGATGACGATGCCGAACACGAGGCACCATATCCAGATCGGAACGGAGGGCAGCCACCTTTGCATCAAAATGCCTGCTGACGTCAGCTCTAACCCCACTGTATTCGCCCAGCTGAACCAATACAGCCAGCCAATCATAAAGCCTGTCGACGGTCCCAGAAATTTAGTGGCGTAGGCCTGAAACGATCCGGCCACCGGCATGGCAACAGCCAATTCTCCTAAACAAAGCATGACGAGATACATTAAAAATCCGCCGATGATATAAGCGGCAATGGCGCCGAGCGGTCCCGCCTGGCTAATGGTAAAGCCAGAGCCTAGAAACAGCCCAGTGCCAATCACCCCTCCCAAAGCAATCATAAACAAATGCCTGCTTTTCATGCTGCGCTGCAATTCATTTTTATGATTCTGCATCATCCTTCCCCCTTTGGTTCTTTTGCCGTGATGGTCATCCGGTAGCTCTGCAAAAGGTGAACGGTGGTTTGCTGTATGAGGAGAGGCAATACATGAAATGTGTACGGTTTATAGACTCGTTCTGTCCATTTATGGCCGTCTTTTCCGTACACACCCATATTAATGGATGGAATATTCAGCTTGCGTATGTCTTTGAACGGAATGGTCCCAATCCTATTCCACCCAGGAAAGTTCCTGATAAAAGAATCAATTTCGCCATCGGTTTCGTGCAGTGATAAAAAACTGCCGTCTGCCAAGTAGGGGAAAAACTTTTTGAAGACAAATGTTTCGCCTGTCGATTCAGCGGTTTTGTCAGCCGCTTCTTTAATCACATGCTGCAAAAGCTGATCTCTTGCGCTATCTTCTTTCAAATAGTTATGCGGCAGGTAAGGAGGTGCGAAAAATAGAATGACTTTTGCGCCTTGATCGGGGTCAAGCTTTTGAAGCTCTTCGATTGCCTGAAAGCATCTCATGCGAAGTTCAAGGTGCTCGTTGGCTTTGAATGTCTGCTCGATACACTGCTCGGGATCTATCCCCCGGTTTCTCAGCTTTTCTAAATATTGCTCCAGGCTATACACTTGAATGTCCCATGATAAATGTTTCTTTGGCAGGTTGGCTCTTTTTGCATATTCTTCATAATAATCTGATAATTTTTGTTGTGTCTCTCGACATGCTTCCTCAGTGACTTCAATAAGCAAATCCATCATTTCTTTTGCTGTTCTTTCATAAATAAAACAATTAAAATACAAGCTGGTGCTGACAGCCGTTTGCACATTATAGGATTCCTTGTTATCACGCTGATACAAACAGGATGGGGGCAGAACCAACTCCCCTTCAACCTTTTCTGCCAGATGGATGTTATTGTGGAGACGGCTTGTGATTTCAGATGAAATGAAATTTGGGTCAATCCCTGCCAGTGTATCGCCAACATGGACTTCACGCCCGTAAATGTAAAAGCAAGGCAGCAGTTTTCCCGCGGCTCCGGTATAGATATATCTTGTCTGATCACCATCGTAAAGCGGGGTAATAAAATCCGTATTAATAGCAGCCAAATAGTGAAGCTGTTTTTCTTTTTTTAGCCGGTTCAGTTCTGAAATGCTGGCGAGAATGCCCGAATGCTGGCTCTCCTCATCGGGATTGGCCATAAACAATACATTTCCCGGCAACGTCTCAAGGTTCTCCGAAAAATGCAGGAGATTGGCTAAATGCACGGCGATGCCGCTTTGCATATCGACAGATCCTCTTCCGAACATCCAATCGCCTGATTTGGCATCCCGCTGAACCTCCTGATCGAACTCATAGCGGCTGAAATACTCGGCCAATTTCTCACAATCAAAAGCGATATCCTTTAAAGGGCCGAAATCTTCAATTCCAACTGTATCCAGATGGGCATGGTAAATGACTGTATTTCGGCTTTCTCCATGTCCTTTAATAAACGCAAAAATATTTTTGCGATTGTATGGGTCATTGGGAATGGCCTGTTCCCACACATGACTGGGGTTTTCCTGAAAATAAGGATAGCTCGTGATCACTTCTTTGATGAAATCTGCTTTTGTCCCTTCTCCAACGGTGCCGTTCACGCTGCTGAGGCTGACCAGAGATGCTGTCAGCGCCTCCACTCTTTCAGCCGGATTCATGTGACTGATTTTTGTATACTGCATAAATTGTCCTCCTGATCAAAAAGTTGAAATCGTGCGATCCTCTAAAGAATCGCACGATTTTATTTCTCTCAAATCAAAAAGCTTCGGACGTTGTTTTGGCTTGCATATGAAGAATTAAGTAATCGGGACCGCCTGCTTTTGAGTCTGTTCCTGACATATTAAAACCGCCGAACGGCTGATAGCCGACAATTGCTCCGGTACATCCTCTGTTAAAATATAGGTTTCCGACATGGAAATCCTCGCGCGCACGTTCAATGTGCGCACGGTTTTTCGTCAGAAGCGCACCTGTTAATCCGTATTCCGTGTTATTGGCAATCTCCAGCATATGATCGAAATCACGCGCTTTGCAAATCGCAACAACCGGGCCGAAAATTTCTTCCTGCATCAAGCGGGCGTTTTCATCAACATCTGCAAAGATCGTCGGCTGAATAAAGTAGCCTTTTGAATCATCGCCTTCTCCGCCGGCCAATAGCTTGCCTTCAGATTTGCCGATTTCAATGTATTTCATCACTTTGTTGTAGGATGCTTCATGAATCACGGGACCCATATACGTATCAGGATCTTCTGGATTGCCGACAGTCAGCGTTTTGGTCAGCGCCACAGCTTTTTCCACCACATCATCATAAACATCCTGATGGATGACCGCGCGGGAGCCCGCAGAACACTTCTGTCCTGAATATCCAAATGCTGAATACACGATAGAGGATGCAGCAAGGTCAAGATCAGCGTCCTTGTCGACAAGCACTGTGTCTTTTCCGCCCATTTCTGCAATTACCCGTTTGAGCCATTTTTGGCCCGTCTGCACTTTGGCGGCTCGCTCATAAATCCGGCAGCCGACTGCACGGGAACCTGTAAATGAGACAAACCGTGTCTTCGGATGCTCAACTAAGAAGTCACCGATCTCCGCTCCATCTCCCGGAATGTAATTCAGAACGCCGTTTGGCAGACCCGCTTCCTCCATGACCTCGACAAATTTTGCTGCCACTACCGGGGCTGCGTCAGCCGGTTTTAAGAGAATCGTATTTCCTGTCACAATCGCTGCCGCCGCTGTTCCCGCCATAATCGCGAGCGGGAAGTTAAATGGAGAAATGACGATGCCGACGCCAAGCGCTTCGTAATGATATTGATTGAACTCGCCAGCACGGCTCTTCACCGGAGCCCCTTCCTTGAGCTTTAACATTTGGCGCGCATAGAACTCTAAAAAGTCTATCGCTTCAGCCGTGTCCGCATCTGCTTCCTTCCACGGTTTTCCCGCTTCCTTCACAAGATAGCTTGAAAATTCATGCTTTCTTCTGCGCAAAATAGCCGCTGCCTTAAAGAGAATATTCGCGCGGTGCTCCGGTCTTTGTTTTTTCCAGGAATCAAATGCCTGTAATGCGGCTTGCATTGCTTTTTCAGCAAGCTCTTGATCTGCTGTAGACGCGTACCCAATGATCTCTTCTTTATTTGCCGGGTTAATGGAAATGATTTTGCGGTCCGTTTCAATTTTTTCTCCATTTATGACAAGCGGATAATGTTTGCCGAGCTGAGTGTTTACAAAGGCCAATGACTCCCCAAATGCAGTTTTATTCTTTGCTTCCGTAAAATCGGTAAATGGTTCGTGCGCGTATGTGACTGTCATATGTAGTCCCCCTCGTGTTATGAAATATATCTTCGCATATGAATAAAAATGCAAGAATCATGCCATTTTCTTGTCTTTTGCTGAAAAAACTTGTTGAATCGAACAGAAATTTGTCTAACAGGTGATCATCTTTCTCTATTTCCGATCTTGAACGCAAATTTATTTTGCGATTTTTGCTCTTTAGGCAAAAAACAAACGCAAAATTATTTTGCGGAGGCTTCTCAAATTAGACCCATCCGCGGAATCGCGATGCTTCTGCCGATTTTCTGATGCCCGTCATGTAAGCCGCCAAACGCATATCCACTTTATGTGTTGCCGCTGTCTGATAAATTGTTTCGAACGAGCTGACCATGACGTTTCTCAGTTTTTCTGCAACCTCTTCTTCTGACCAATAATATCCTTGGTTGTTTTGCACCCATTCAAAATAAGAAACCGTGACGCCGCCAGCACTCGCCAGGATATCCGGCACAAGCAGCACGCCTCTTTCATTCAGGATCTTAGTGGCATCAATGGTTGTCGGGCCGTTCGCCGCTTCGACAACAATTGACGCCTGAATGTTATGTGCGTTTTTGGCTGTGATTTGATTGGAAATCGCGGCAGGCACTAAAATATCGCAATCCTTTTCAAGCAGCTCCTCATTTGCGATGACGTCAGTAAATAAGTTGGTGACCATACCGAAGCTGTCCCGTTTATCGAGCAAATAAGGAATATCAAGGCCGTCCGGGTTGTAGAGCCCGCCATTGGCATCAGAAATCCCGATCACCTTCGCGCCCGCATCGTGCATGAATTTGGCCAGGAAGCTACCCGCGTTTCCAAAGCCCTGTATGATGATGCGCGCGTTTTGCAGCTTGATCCCTTTTTTCTTCACCGCTTCTTCAATACAAATCGTGACGCCCTGTGCCGTCGCCGTTTCCCGTCCTTGCGACCCTCCCAAAACAAGCGGTTTACCTGTAATAAAGCCCGGAGAATCGAATTCCCGCAGCCGGCTGTACTCATCCATCATCCACGCCATAATCTGCGAATTTGTGTATACATCTGGAGCTGGAATATCCTTTGTCGGACCGACGATCTGGCTGATGGCACGGACATACCCCCTGCTCAGCCTTTCCAGTTCTCCAAATGACATTGTCCGCGGATCACAAATAATACCGCCCTTCCCGCCGCCGTAAGGAAGATTGGCAATCCCGCATTTGAGCGTCATCCAAATGGATAACGCCTTTACTTCCTCTTCATTGACTTCTGGATGGAAACGTACGCCCCCCTTTGTCGGACCGACAGCATCATTGTGTTGTGACCGGTAGCCTGTGAACACTTTGACGCTCCCATTGTCCATTTTGACTGGAATGCGGACAGTGAGCATTCTCTGCGGCTCTTTCATGAGTTCATACATATCGCCCGGATAACCCAGCTTCCGAAGGGCTTCCTTAATGATTGTTTGGGTAGACAGAAATAAGTTAAGAGCTTCTTTTTCTTCATCTTTCGAGACTTGCTTTGCTGACATCTTTTTCACCTCATTGTTTTTTTGGCCGGCTGTAATGTAAGCGCTTTAAAAAATCAGCCCGCCAATTCCTTTCTGCATTGGATTCACCCTTATCATCATGCAAGATCCGTACCAGCTTTTTTAATCAACAAAAAAGAGACTGAAAACATCTCAGTCTCTGATTAAAAATCTATTTATTAACGAGGGTCAATCACAAGCTGCGTTTCAGCATTTAAACTACCGATTCCCAAACCGTTTACTACATCGCCTTTAATCGTGTAAGTGCCTGCGCGCGGAAGGGTTTTGCGCACCATGACGAGGTCAAATTCGGATGCGCCTAACAAATCAAGCGTAAGCGGGAGTCTGACTGTTTTTCCATCGTTTAAAATCTGTGTTTCTTTCAGTGTTCTTCCATTCACTGAATCTCTTGTCGTAGCATGAAACCCGTCAGGAAATTGAAATTCTACCGCTCCGAGAGAAAGCACCGCATTTGGTTTATATGTCACTTCAATATCAGAAGTGGTCCACTCTTTCGTGCTGTTAATTGTTTTTGCCTCGATTGATGCAGACTGTGCATGAGCTTGGCCCGAAGGAAGTAAGATTGATAGTAAAACAGCTGAACTGATGAATAATGAAGATACGAATGAAGTTCTTTTTAACATGACATTTCCCCCTAATTGATTGTTGAAATTTGGCCAGAGCGTCCTCTGCAGAAAAAGCGCCTTTTCGTAATTCGCGAATTACCAGTTCTTTTTCTTAAAAATTAATCTATCATCATTTTCCATGGAAGTAAATGCTTTTTAAGGAATATTAACACTTGGAATTCATTGAGAATTCCTTCCTGTTTATACAAGGTTCAAATGGACGATTTCTCTCTCTTTTTCTAGTAACATCCGCCTGACATTTCCTATCTTTTATCCTATTTTAAAAAAGGACAAAAAAAGTCGAAGATGCCTCTGCTCTTCGATTGATCACGTTCCTATTTTTATCTGAATTCAGTGTTCCAGTTAAAACCGATCGTCTCATCATTCCACGGAATTCTTTTTTCATCAGGCTGATCCGGGTTATACGACATGGTGGTAAAATAGATAATTGTCAGCGGCGTCTCTCCCAGCACTCTGTATCCGTGAGCCACCCCTTTTGGGATTAATAACAGCATCGGGTTGTCTTCGCCCATATAATAGACGTCCGTTTCTCCTTTTGTCTTTGAATCCTCTCGAAGATCGTATAGGACAACCTGAGCGTGGCCGGTTGGGAAGAACCAGAGATCATCCTGCTTCTCATGATAATGAAATGCCTTAATCACACCCGGATAGCTTTTCGACCAAGAGGCCTGCCCAAAATGCTCAAGGAGATTCTCATCGTCCCGGACCAGCTCAGCAAAAAAGCCTCTGTCATCGCTATGCTTTCTCAATTTTTTTACCTTGACTCCATCAATCACACGCACTGCTCCTTTCCTGCAAATACTCCCGTAACGCTTCCCGCCAGTGGCGGGGACGGATGCCGGCTTCTTCAATGGCCCGATGGCTCAGCACAGAGTAAGCCGGACGGGGCGTTTTGTTCCCGTATTCCTCTGTCGTTACAGGCAAAATGGCTGTTTCCAGCCCGCTTTCTTCCATAATTGCCGTCGCAAACTCATACCAGCTGCATATGCCTGAATTGCTGACATGATAGATGCCCGGCGGATGGCTGAACAGTTTGATGACCGCTTCTGCTAAATCCTTCGTATAAGTCGGCGAACCAATTTGATCGCTGACAACCCGAAGCTCTTGTTTCGTTTCAGCAAGCTTCAGCATGGTTTCAACGAAATTACTGCCGCCATGTCCATACACCCACGATGTTCTGATGATCGTGCTGTCTTTTGTCGTTAATCGTATCAGTTCTTCTCCGAGCCTTTTGCTTTTGCCATAAATGGTTTTCGGATCGAGGGGATCGTCTTCCCTATATGGCTGGGTTCCTTTCCCATTGAATACATAGTCCGTGCTGATATGAACATATTGAGCTCCGATGCGGGTTGACTCAAGCGCTGTATAATAAGCGCCGATTCCGTTAATCAAGTACGCTTTATCAAGCTCTTTCTCGCATTGATCAACCGACGTAAACGCGGCGCTATTGACCACGATATCCGGCTGATAATGGCCAAACGAATGCCGTACTGAGCGCTGGTCAGCAATGTTCATCATCTTCTTTGTTAACGCAATGACCTCATATCCGGCTTGCTTCAGCTGGCGGCATAGTTCCAAGCCAAGCTGTCCTCCCGCCCCAGTCACCAATACCTTTGTCAATCAGATCACCTTCTCATCGGTCATTGTCTGTATACCACTGAATCGTACGCGCAATGCCTTCTTCAAACGTCACTTCCTGCCGCCAGCCCAGTTCGTTTTTCAGCTTTGATGCATTGATCGCATAGCGCCGGTCATGCCCTTTTCGGTCTTCCACGTGGGCGAACAATTCCTCACAGCCCAGATGCTTCAAAATGGCACTCGCCAGCTCTATATTCGTGCGTTCATTTCCACCTCCGATGTTATACACCTCGCCGTCGGTCCCTTTTTCTAAAATCAGCTTGATCGCGCGGCAATGATCCTCCGCAAACAGCCAGTCTCGGATCTGGAGTCCATCGCCATACAGCGGAACAGGCAGGCCCTGCTTCGCATGACGGATAATCGTCGGAATCATTTTTTCGCTGTGCTGATAAGGTCCGTAATTGTTGCTGCATCGTGTAATGATGGCCGGAAGCTTGTGGGTTTTCACATAAGACAACACGAGCAAATCAGAGCTTGCTTTGCTGGCTGAGTATGGGTTATTAGGAGAAAGCGGCGTCGTTTCTGTAAACGCGGGATCATCCGCTTTTAAATCCCCGTATACCTCATCTGTTGAAATATGAATCAGCTTCTTGGCTTTTCCTTTCAAGACCGCTTCCGCCAATCGGTATGTCCCCATGACATTTGTGGTGATAAACGGCTCCGCTTGGGAAATGCTTCTGTCCACATGCGATTCTGCTGCGAAGTGAATGACGCCATCGTAGGTCTCGTCAAAAGCGCGGTCGATATCCTCCTGAACGCTGATGTCCCCTTTTACAAAGCGAAAACGGCTGTTTTGCTTTAATTTTTCCATTTCCTCCGGGTGGCTGGCATACGTCAGTTTATCTAAAACGGTAATGCGCGCATCCGTTTCCCTCAGCATGAGCTTTGTAAACGTGAGCCCGATGAAGCCGGCCCCGCCTGTAATTAAATATGATTTTGCCATCACTTTTCGTCCTGTCCTTTCCGTAAATCCTGGTGTACAAGCTGGGAAGCGAGATAAAGCGATTCGTGAGTTCCGGCATCTACCCACCAGCCTGATAACACATCATACGTAAGCTGGCTGTTTTCGATGTATAGATTATTCACATCGGTGATTTCCAGCTCGCCGCGCTTTGATGGTGATATTTGTTCAATATACGAAAACACCTCTGCATCATACATATAAATGCCGGTAACACAAAGGTTGGTCGGTGGCTGTTCGGGCTTTTCGATGATGGAACGAATCCGCTTGTTTTTCTCATCAATCTCAGCAATCCCGAAGCGTTCTGGGTCATCAACTTCTTTCAGAAGCACTTTTGCTCCTTTCCCCTGCTGTTCAAAGCGTTCTGTATAAGGCTTTAATGAATCTTCAAAAATATTATCACCTAATAATAAAATGAAAGACTCTTTTTTCGTAAAGCGCTTTGCATAAGACAGCCCATCCGAAATGCCCGATGCTGCCGGCTGTACTTGATAAGTGATAGTAACGCCAAGCTCTTCTCCGTTTCCAAGCAGTTTATAAAATTGCGGCATATGCTCTTTTTGGCTGATGAGTAAAATGTCTTTTATTCCGGCTTCCTCCAGCTTCATAATCGACCAGTATATCATCGGATACGGGCCTACAGGAAGCAAATGCTTGTTGACGGCTTTCGTTAAGGGCATAAGGCGTGAGCCGTTTCCTCCGGCTAAAATAACACCTTTCACATTAACACTTCCTTACATGCATTTTTATATCTTTTGTTCATATAAATCTTGAAGAATAGCTGTTACCCGCATAATGCCTTTGCCATCCACGAGCGGCCTTCCTCCCTTATGCAAAGAAAGGCGAAGAGGATAGCTGCTCATAATGCGTGACATCTGATAGATGAGTGTTTCATCCGGTACAAGCTCACCCAAACCAAGATCAAGAGCGGCGCCTTGGCCAGCAAATGTTTTTGCTGTTGCCGTTTGATGCTCAACCTGAGAAAGAACAAGGCACGGCACGCCGATGCAAATGGCTTCATATAGAGAGATGCCGCCGGCGACAATGGCTGCGTCCGCTTGTTTCATCAAACCTGCCATATCATTTGTCTGTTCGATCATCTTGTACTGCGGCTTCTTTTCGATCCGCCTTCGGACTGCCTCTTGATGCGGTGAAGCGCTCCCCATTACAAACATTATGTTTTTGTCTTTTATGTCGGGGACTTGATCAGCGGCAGCCAGCACTTTAAAAATAAGCTGCTTCGGATCACTTCCTCCTAATGCAACAAGGATATTGCGGCAGTCTTTCTTAAGTGTGTAATCCTCTCTTGCGGCCTGAAAGGCGGGGTGAAGAATAAGATAGTCCGGGCCTTCATAGATGCGTGTGTTTCCCTGAACGTACACCCTGCTTCTGATGTCACCGTAAATTCCGTTAATGACTGCGTCACTATATTGAATCGATTTACCGTTTTTCTCTTCAAAAAGAACAATTTTCGCATCTGTCTCCGTCTTTATTTTCTTTAACAGCTCTGCAGGCGCGCCTAGAATATCAAACAAAAGCAAATCAAGCTTCTTGCTTTTTATTTCCCGGAGAATAAACTCGTGCTGCTGCAGCTCCGGCTTTACGATGACCTGCCAATGCTCTTCATGAAGAAACGCTTCAGAATCCTGATTCGTATAAAACGTAATCAAGCATCGCTGTTTGAGCCCCTCCGCAAGTCTCTTCATCCGGACAACATGGCCCATTCCCTTTTCATAGCCGCCGTCTGCGAAGATCCCAACATGCATGGCTATTCAGCCTCTCGTTCGATTGCCGCATCGGGATTCCGGTTCAGAAGGGTGATAAGCTCTGAGGCGGATACATCGGGGCGCTCGCCTGCTTTTTGATAGAGAGCCTTTATCGATTCATAGTCTTCCTTTGTATCAATGGTCAGCCGATATTGAGGGGCGCGAAATCGTTCCGGCGCCTCTAAAAACTGCACACGATAAAGAGCTGGATGATTCCTTATATATAACGTGACATGCTCCTGATATTGATCCTCCATATTCTGAATACGGCTGATGTCAATTAACAGGTTGGCGTTGACCACTTCGCCGCAAATCCCTAATGGGGCATTCAGGATATACGTATAATCCGACCCTTGATCAAAATGCGCCTTAATCATTACATCGAGCAGCTCCGGATCGACAAACGGATTATCACCCGTTAACCGGATGATGACTGACGGTTTAACAGCTTCTATGACCTTCACAAACCTATCGAGGACACGTTCTTCGCTCCCGCGGAAAACACGAAAGCCTTGTTTGATACAGTGCGCCTCTAATATGTCGTCAGTTTCTTTGTCAGACGTGGCGATGACAAGATTATCCCGATCCTTTTGGTAAAACGCGCTTTGCCGGACACGGTGAACGAGAATATCAAGTAAACGATTCGATCCGAGCGGCCGAAGCACTTTTCCCGGAAGCCTTGTTGAACCCATTCTTGCTTGAATGATAAAGAGAATATCATTCATGAAACGGGCTGTCCTTCAGTAAAATGTCATCCCAGACAATGCCTGTGTCGGCCGGAATGTCTCTTACAGCCCGAACACCGCTGGTCAGCAGTTCAAAAAATCTCGGGTGCAGCCCCTGCGGCTTTTGTCCGGGCCGAAGCACTGCGATATTGTCTTCACTAAAGGCTTCACCTTTTTGAATCGGAGCTGTTGTAAAAATGCCTCTGTATGCAAAGTTTCTGATTTCTCCTTCGATGGCGGTCGTTGTTTTGTATGAACTGCCAAGCAGTTTTTCTGAGACCGGCTTTGTGATCCCCTGTTTCAGCTCAGCTTCCGTTTTCCTGATGCCATTGACCATTTCTTTCAATTCATCCGGATTTAATGCAAACGAGTGGTCGGCACCCGGCAGATTTTTATCGATCGTAAAATGCTTTTCTATCAGTTTTGCTCCGAGCCGAACCGCGGCACACGGCGCTTCTGTCGGATGCTCGCTATGATCGGAGAAGCCGATTACCGCCTCAGGAAAAGCGGCGGCAAGCATCGGAATGACGCTGAGGTTGCTGTACTCCGGCGGTGCTGGGTATTTCGCCACACAATGCATTATGGCAATTTGATTGTTTCCCTCTGCCCTGATGGTGCGCCAAGCTTCGTGAACATCAGAGATTTCAGCTCCGGCTGTCGAGAAAATCATCGGCCTGTTCAGCCGGGCGACATATTTAAGCAGCGGGAGATGGTTAATTTCATAGGATGCGATTTTAAAAGCGCTCGGCGAGGTAGACTGAAGCAGATCAGCTGACCCCTCGTCACATACCGTACTTAAAAAGATCACCTGCTTTTCGCGGCAGTAATCCAATAGCGGTAAAATCCACTCAGCAGGCATTTCCATAGATTGAACCAAAGAAAAAATAGAGACGTCCTTGCCCGCTGCCGTCTTGTACAAACCAGGATCTTTCTGGTACATCCTATCAGCTTGGAACATTTGAAATTTCACGGCATCCGCTCCCGCTTCCGCCGCGGCGTCTATCAGCGCAAAAGCCTGATCAAGCTTCCCGTCATGATTAATCCCCGCCTCAGCAATAATAAAAACAGGAGCGTCTTTGCCTACAGTTTTATTCGCGATCTGAAACGCTGCCATTATTTCGCCTCCTTGCCCGGCCAAATATGATAATAGTAATACGATTGTTCAGCGGTGAAGCCCATTCGTTCATAAAGGCGGATCGCCCTTACATTGTGAAGCTGCGTCCCCGCTGTTACCGTTCTATGCTTCTGGGTCTCCGGTTGTTCTATGAGATTCGCCAATAAATGAAACGCAATACGTTTCCCTTCAAATCCCGGCTTTACAGCCATCAAATCGAGAATGCACTCATCATCTCTTGATAAGCCCTGAAGATAGCCGATGACCTCGCCATTGTGTTTAGCGACAATATTGACCGCCGCCCTTCCATTCAGATTGTTTCGTGTCCACTCCTGAAATATTTCGTTTGCTGCATCGCGGCTGAGATGAGGATCCTGAAAATATCTGCTTTTTGTAAACGAGTCTCGGGCCAGCTCACATATCGCTTCTGTGTCTCCGGGCTCAGGCGGGCCCAGTTCAAAAAATGGCGGTGTTTTGTCATAAAAAGACGGAGGCATCGCCAGCTTCAGCAAACTCCCGACAAAGTAAGAGGATGGCTGCTGTTGTATCACATGCGCGGCTCCGATATCTTCAGCCGGAACACGGACAAAGATAAAATCCGTTTCATCCATTTGGCGTACAGTATAAAAAGCTTCAAACAGCCTCTTTAGCTGCCCGGTACTATTTGCCGCAAGAAGTTTGACGTTCATGACTTTCTTCTGAAGCACCTTGCTTTCCCACAAAGAATCTTCGTAAAGCAATACGCCTTGGAGCCTGCTGTTTTCAAAAAGGCCGAGGGAAAATTGATACGGAACATCCAATGTAAGCTTTCTGCTTTGGAGAAATTCCTCAATTGCCTCTTTGGAGACATTTTCTTTTACCGTATACACTTAATCAGCCCCTTTTACGATATCCCGCACAGCTTCAATGACATCATCTACATCGTCGTCAGACATTGATGGATAGAGCGGGAGAGAAAGGGTTCGTTTATAGTAATTCATGGCATTCGGAAAGTCCGCTTCCTTATATCCAAATTGCTTTTGATAATACGGATGAATGTGTACTGGAATAAAATGAACGCTAGTGCCGATATTGTATTCATCCTTTAAAGCCGTAATCATTTCGCTGCGCGTAACCCCGGCCTTTTTTTCATCAACTTGCAGAACATATAGATGCCAGGCGTGCCTGCCGTCATCATGGACAAACGGCGTGATCAGCCCAGGAATCTGCTGAAAAGCGGTTTGATAGCGGCCGGCAATCTCTTCTCTCCGTTTCTGCATATCATCCAGCCGTTTCAGCTGATGAAGTCCGAGGGCCGCCTGCAAATCAAACATATTCATCTTATAGCCGGGCGATTCGACTTCATAGTACCAGCTGCCATTTGAAGAATAACGGTTCCATGCGGCTTTACTCATGCCGTGAAGGCTTAGCACCCGTATCTTATCGGCAAGCTCCTCATCATCAGTCGTCAGCATGCCGCCTTCCCCTGTCGCGAGGTTTTTGGTGGCGTAAAAGCTGAATGCCGTTGCATCCCCGATAGAACCGATCATTCTTTGCTTATAAGTCGTATATACCGCATGTGCCGCATCCTCCAGCACGAATAAACCATGATTTTGGGCAATAGCCAATATTGCATCCATATCGCAGGACTGCCCGCCAAAGTGGACGGGCACAACTGCTTTCGTTCGCGGTGTGACGGCCGCCTCAAGCTTTACCGGGTCAATATTGAGCGTGTTTTCGTCAATATCCGCAAACACAGGCGTCGCTCCCGTATGAATAATCGTATTGGCAGTCGAGCTGAACGTAAGCGGAGAGGTAATGACCTCGTCCCCGGGTCCGATCCCTTTTGCTTTCAAAGCCAAAAATAAAGCTGCGGTACATGAATTCACCGCCACGGCGTGCTTCGCCCCGACAAACGCGGCAAACTCTTTTTCAAACTGCTGAACCTTCGGGCCTTTAGAGAGCCATCCCGATTCAAGCGTTTCTGTAACCTCCTGAATTTCTTCCTTACCGATTAACGGCAATGAGTAAGGGAGAAAATGATTTCTCTTTTGCACCATTTCTTTGCGCTCCTATCATTTTATTCAGTATCTTCCCGCCTGTAATCAACTCCTGTTTTGGCTTTCAGTTCCGCAAATAAAGCATTTGTTGATTCTGCCACCGGATAATTAGCCGCTATGAATGCCAGGCGCGCCTCTTCTGCTTTTTGATGCACGTCGGGACTTCGAAGAACTTCAACCAAGGTGTGCGCCAGTTCATCCGGCTGGTCAAACATAAAATCGCCAAGAGACTCATAATACGGATACGAGCGATTTCCGGACGATTTTCCGATCAGCACAGGCTTTTGAAACAGCATTGCTTCAAGACCGACTGTCGAGGTTTGTGTCACTGCGGCATCAACATACGGCAGCAAATCATAAAGCTCCAGCTCCTTTTTGATGACTCTGCATGCCTTATGTTTTTTCGCCGCCTCGTGATACAGATCAAGCTTGTTTTTTCCGATTTCCCACGGGTGAGGTTTGATAATAATCTGCAGCTGCTTCTGATCAGAAAGCCCCTGCAGCACACCGGAATAAAAATCTTCTGAAAAGGGCTGAGTGGCAATGAGCACAATTTTTTTAGTCGGCTGAAAAGCAAGTTTTCGATAGAATATGGACATATCCATAGGCGTTCTGTTAAAAATCTGATCGAAGCGGGGATGTCCCGTTACGAGAATCTGCTCGGGTTTACAGCCTTTTCGTATGAACCACTCTGCTTCATACGCACCAAAAACAGCTTGATAGGTTGTAAAAACAGGAATGAAGGCTTCATCTCCCATCAATGCGCCATGCTGAAGACAAATGCTGACGGCCCCTTTTCTTTGACACATGAGAGCGAGCACCCTGCTGTAAATGTCTTCTGCCGTTCCGACAATAACAGCTGAAATCTTTTCCTGTTCAAACAGCGCATCAACTGTATCAATGGCCTCTATAAATAAAGGAATATCTTTGAAAAGCCGGTCGCGAAACGCTTGATCACCAAATGCCGGGTGATCATCATAAGGGGCGAGAAGCGAACAGGCTGTTTCGAGATACTGCTTCGAATCGCCTTTTTGGCATGAATCCGCAATCTCCCGCTTGCTAATTACAGGCAGATCACAATAATGCGGCAAACTCCATCTGGCCAAAACAGCCGTTTTTTCAGGATCAAATTGATAGTAATTTTCGTTTGAAAAACGCAGGTAATCAAAGTGCAAAATGACTTTCCCTTTAACAGGTTTGACATTTGTTTTAACGATTTTTCGGATTCTTTCTTCAAAAAACGGCTGAATCTGTCCCTCATCGATATGCTGATCCACCGATCCGAATAATTCCGGTTCTTCTTCCATCATCACCCTCAGCTCAGGGCTGATGTATTGATAAAAATTACTGATAAGCCCAAGCGGAATCCCTTTGTAGCGAAGTTTGTCAAAAAGCTCCACGTACTTCCGGTACAGCACCCAATAATTGCTTAAATAGGCCGACAAGCTCTCACCCCATTCCAAGCTTTTTTAATGATTCACGCAGTTCTCGGCAATTTCGCTGCGGAGGAAGGTTCCTGACAAATTCATTTTTTTCTGATTCAAACAGCTGAAAGTGAATCGATTGGTCGGTAATATAATTCAGGTCCAGCTCCTCATCCAGTGGGTAAAACGGATAAAAATGATTGACTCTCCAAAAGAACCGGGCATCTCCTATACGGTAAAACGCCGGGCTTTCATCCCAATAGGAGCCAAACTTCCCCTTTACCTTCTCAAGCACCGAATACCTGTGCATCACCGAGCAATGATCAATTGCGCACGGTGCGTTCCATGTCACTTGAGCGGCAGGCCTGACAGTTTCTTTTACAATGTCGCGATTCTCGTTTAAATGATAGGTTTTGGAGGCTGAGTAAATCACAGCCTTTTCAGGATGGGTATCGAGCTCCCGCACCATTTTCAGGAGGCGGTCCGGCATATAGATGTTGTCATCCGTCGCATAGGTGATATATTCACCCTCCGCCATCCCAATCGCCTGATTGATCAGTGCCGCGTATCTCGTTTTTTCTGTTCTTTCCTTCACTCCAGATATATCGCTTTGATAAAAACGCACTCGGTTATCATTCAAAAAAGGACGGATTACATTCAGCGTCTCTTCATTGGAGTTGTCATCCATAATAAACAATTCAAAATCTGAAAACGTTTGTGAGAGTATGCTAGAAATGGACTTTGCCACATAATCGCTTTTGTTATAGCTCGTCATAATGACTGATACTTTAGGCAAATCCTACACCTCCTTCTTGGAACTTCACACCTGAAACTATCGTTATCTTATGTTGCTTATGCTCAAGTTGCGCTAGGGATACAAACCAATATGCGAAAAGTTTGTGTATGTCTCTGAAAAACAGCGGCTGCCCAGAGCGAAATCTGATCGGTCCGCTGTTCTTTTTCAGCATAATCCAAGCATCAGCCTCATAAGGTGAAAGAGATAAAAATCGCACCAGCGACTAAGATCGTTTTCCATCGGAGGTGAGTCATCGCGGAGCGTTCACCTATACATCCAGAACATGTTTTGAATGGTTTTCATAAAAAGGAGGAACGATATGAAACCGAAAAAAAATCAATATCAGCAAATACAGGCATTTGATAATATGCAGGGGTATCAGCCTCAGTTTGGCGCCAACCCGTACCCGCAGCAAGGCCAAGGCTCACAAATGCAGACAATGGGGATGCAGCCAATGATGCCAATGCAGCAGGGACAGCAAGGACAACAAGGACAGCAGGGATTTGGATTCCCGGGCCAGCAGCAGGGCGGTGGTTTTCAAATTCCATCGGGGCCTACACCGTCAGGACCGGGCCAAAGCGTTCCCGGCATGCTGCCTGTTGAGGAATCTTACATCGAGAATATTTTGCGCCTGAATCGGGGAAAAACGGCCACCATTTATATGACATTTGAAAACAGCAAGGAATGGGGCTCGAAGATTTTTCGCGGCGTCATCGAAGCTGCGGGCCGGGATCACATTATTATCAGCGACCCGAAATCAGGAACACGCTACCTGCTCCTGACAATCTACCTCGATTACATTACATTTGATGAAGAAATTGCTTATACGTATCCATATTCCATGGCGTCCTATTCGCCAAGATAAGAAAAAAGCCAATCACTCATATGATGAGGATTGGCTTTTTTGTTTATAGATATTTGACGGCTGCGACAACGATCATAATCCAAGAAATAATAAACGCCACACCGCCGAGCGGGGTGATCGCTCCAAGAATGGAGATTTGCGTCACACTTAGAATATATAAGCTTCCGGAAAACAGCACAATTCCCGCAAACATCAGCCAGCCGGCTGTCGTGACACTGCCTATGCCGGATAATTTATCAGCCAGAAACGCGACAACGAATAACCCAAGGGCGTGATACATATGATACTGCACGCCTGTGTGCCAAACCTGAAGATACTTATCAGGTATTTTCCCTTCTAATCCGTGAGCGCCGAATGCTCCGAGTCCCACGGCAAGCAGGGCGTTAATGGCCCCTAATATGATAAAAACTTTCATCTATCTCTCCCGCCTTTTCGTTAAACTCATATCATTTATCTTATCGCACCTGCTCCAAAATTCAATGTTTGTTCTCCGTTGACACGAGATTGTCGGATTTTCTCCTGCGCCAAAGCTGGAACTGGTCAGCTGCTATTGCAGCAAGCGTCCCTAATACGAGCCCGTTGCTTAATAGAGAAATAAATACCGGATGCAATCCCTTTAACGCAGTTTCAGGAACAAACATGATACCGACCCCTGTCAGCAGCGAGATGCCGATGATAGACCTCACCCTTTTTGATTCTTCTTTCTCATATGAATCAAATTCGGCAAAGGCCAGACCGCCCATTGCGGAGAACACAACAAAATTCACCGCAAATCCAACGGGTGACGGCAGGCTCGCAAACGTATTCATAAAAAACGGGATCACGCTGATCACGATAACCAGAATACTGCCGAGCATAAACGGTTTTTTAGAAGGCATTTTGGTCGTTTCAATAAAACCTGCGGCTCCCGAAATCGGAACAGGCGCAATGGCTCCCGTCAAACCGCTAAGCAGATGGCTGAATGAAGCGGCAAAACCGGCATGGCGTTCATGATGCTTTCCATCAGGCTGTTTGCTGAATTTTTTCACGGCGATGTCCACGACCTTCATGCTCGCCAGCATATTCACGATCAGCAAGATGGTAATAAAAATAGAAGTGATGATCAGGCCGCTGTTAAATAATGGTGTCCCAAAAGGAAACAGGGAAGGCAGCTGAAACAGCCGGTCCGGCATTTCAATCGGCTTTGCCGCTCCGGCAGCCGCAAACAGCACCCATCCGCCGAACAAGGCTAATAAAATAGAATATTGCTTAAAAAACATGATGTTCGAATTTGTCATTATAAAGGCGGCTGCGATCACAACAAGCGCCAGGCCAAATACAAGACCGTCCACCCCGTCCTGTCGATAACCGATTCCGAGAATTCCTTTTATAATGGGCTGACTCAGCTGCATGACAAGAAGCAATAAATAGACGCCCGTTACAACCGGAGTAAACAATTTTGCAAGTCTGTCAATGACCTTGAAAACACTTAACAAAAAGAAACATACAGCGCTTACAAGAAGAGCTCCCTGCAAACCCCGCAGTGTGTCTCCATATGTCGCAAACACAGTTCCCGTCAGCCCTGCGTAGATCGTATACACTCCCCACCACAAGCCGGCTGGGCTTTCATTAATCGGCAGTCTGTGGCCTTTCAAACACTGAATGACGGCGGCAATTCCCAGTACAAAAAAAGTGCTTTGAATCAATCTTGCAGAATCTGAGTGATCCAGATGAAACGACTGGGCAACCGCCACCGGAACAACTATCGCCGCAGCAATGATAAACGCTGTCCATTGCAGCGCGCCAAGAACCAATTTCACGTAAGCTCAACCTCTCTCTTTAAAAATCAAATAAAGACTCTCCGTTTCCATCCTCTTCCTGCTTCTCTTTTTCTTGCTTTCGAAATTTGTTTAATCCCGCGCTCCCCATCATTTTTTCCATCATCAGCTGGTCTGTCGATGGCGGCGCGGCAGGACTTGGCGTAACGCTCGGCTGTATGCGGGGCGCGCTCACGTTCTCCGGCTGATCAAGCACGACATCACACAGAGAACGGACAACCGCTACATAACGCTTCAGCTCCTCATCCCGTTCAGCTGTTTTTGCTTTTTTCAGCTCCTCTTCCATCTTTTGAATTAATGCAGATATATGAATGTTCATGAAGCACCCTCCAAAAAAATAAATGTTGTCTTCCTGCATTTTATCAAATTCCTGCTGTAAACGCAGATATGAGTTTGTTATTTTTTCTGACAAACCTTGCGCGATTGACAAGCAGAAGAGATTTTTCACATAATAAATCACCATACCTTACAAAAAGGAGAAACGGAATGAACAGCATCCCCTCTATCATCAGCAAGCATAAAGCCTATTTTGCGGCGGGACATACGAGACCGCTTGAATCGAGACTGAACATTTTGCGAAAGCTGAAACAAGCCGTCAGAACTCATGAAGCCGATCTCATAGCCGCTCTCTACCAGGATCTCCACAAATCCGAGCAAGAAGCATACTCAACAGAAATCGGAATCGTCTTGGAGGAAATCAGCTTTGTCATGAAACGGCTGAGAAAATGGTCCAAGCCGAAACGAGTCAAAACGCCGTTGACTCATCTAGGCTCCAAAAGCATCATCATCCCTGAGCCGTATGGAACCGTTTTGGTGATTGCGCCTTGGAACTATCCCTTGCAGCTGGCGCTTTCTCCGTTGATTGGAGCCATTGCGGCGGGGAACACGGTCGTTCTCAAGCCATCAGAATATACGCCGGCTGTTTCCGCTGCACTTTCGAAACTCATCAGCAGCGTTTTTCCGACCGATTATGTCGCTATGGCAGAAGGCGGGCCCGACGTCAGCACAGCATTATTACAGCAGCCCTTTGACTACATTTTCTTTACAGGCAGCGTAGCCGTGGGAAAAATCGTCATGGAGGCCGCCGCCAAACAATTAATTCCCGTAACCTTGGAGCTCGGCGGCAAAAGTCCCTGCATCGTCCATAAAGATGCTGACATTCAGCTTGCCGCCAAACGCATCGTCTTCGGGAAATTTACAAATGCGGGACAAACCTGCATCGCACCGGATTATTTATTTGTCCACGAGGACATCAAAACGAAGCTCACAGAAGAAATGAAGCGTGCGATCAGAGAATTTTACGGTCCTAAGCCGGAACGGAATCCGCAGTACGGCAAAATCGTCAGTGAACGGCACTATCAGCGGCTGCTCAGCTTTCTGAATGACGGCATCCCGCTCACAGGCGGACAATCTGATCCCAATCATCACAAAATTGCGCCGACCATTCTCGAACAAGTGAGGGATGACTCTCCAGTGATGCAGGAGGAGATTTTCGGGCCGATTCTTCCGCTCTTTATATACCGCAATATCGGGGAAGTCATTGAAAAAATCCAATCGCGCCCTAAGCCGCTCGCCCTGTATCTCTTCACCACAAACCAAGAAATTGAGCGCGCTGTTTTAGGAAATCTGTCGTTTGGCGGGGGCTGTGTCAATGATACGTTAATGCATGTGGCGACGCCGTATTTGCCATTCGGCGGCGTCGGGGAAAGCGGCATCGGCAGCTATCACGGGTTTGACAGTTTTAACACATTCACGCACAAAAAAAGCGTCGTCAAACAAACGAACCGCTTCGACTTCGCATTTCGTTATCCTTCCTCCAAAAACGGGCTGCGAATGATTCGAAAAATACTCAAATAAAAAAGCGCAGATCACCTGCGCTTTTTACAAATCCTTAATACACCAATCAATCGGCGCCTCTCCCATTTTCTCCAAATAGGCATTCGCCCGGGAAAACGGTCTGCTCCCGAAAAATCCGTTTCTCGCCGAAAACGGGCTGGGATGCGTCGATTCAATGATAAAATGCTTGGACGTGTCGATCCGTTCTTTTTTCATTTGGGCATGCCGTCCCCATAAAATAAAGATAACCGGCCGCTCCCTTTCATTCAGCACGTCAATAATTCGGTCCGTCAGTCGCTCCCAGCCTTTTCCCTTATGGGAATTCGCCTGTCCGCGCCTTACTGTCAGCACAGTATTCAGCAAAAGAACACCTTGCTTTGCCCAGCTCACAAGCGACCCGTGATTCGGGATGCTGCACCCGATGTCCTGCTGCAGTTCAAGAAAAATATTTTTTAACGAAGGCGGCTGCTTTACACCGGGCTTGACAGAGAAGCTTAAACCTTGAGCCTGTCCCGGCCCGTGATACGGATCTTGTCCCAGAATGACGACCTTGACATCATCATATGATGTATAATGCAGCGCATTGAAAATATCCCGGCTGTCCGGATAAATCGTTTGCTCCGCGTATTCCCGCTTCAGCATTTCTCTGAGCTCTTGATAATACGGTTTCTCAAACTCTTCCTTTAGCTGATTCCACCAGCTGTCTTGTAAAAGCTGTTTCAAGATTCAGGCCCCCTTACGAACGATGAAGTCTGGAATAGACAGGCTCGCCATCCCAAACCATTTCACTTTTCGCTTCCCGCCTCTTCATCTCAGGCTCTTCAAGCAGGACGGCAAAGTTTTTCGTCGGCAGCTCCCCGAGTCCGTGCTTTTCACTTAAACGATCCAAATATTGCTTCCGCTTGGCGCCAAGGTCCGCAGACTGATTGTCTCCCGCGTCACTGAAGGCATAAATCACACTGGCGCAAGGGACACGCTTCACCCGGTAATCCTTGGCCGCGCGCAGATAAAAATCCCAATCCCAGTAATTGTGCACATCAGCATTGAAATACCCGATTTCATCATGCAGAAAACGTCTGTACATGCTGCCCGACGGCACGTATGTAGAAAACACTCTCATATCCTCATAGTCAGCGGTATAAGCAAACAATTTCCGTGACACTGGATATCTTGTTCCGTATTTCTCTTCAAACGAAACTATTTCCGCATCAGAATGAACGAAGTCAGCCGTTTCTATTTCCTTTGCCATTTTCTCGATATGCCCTGGCGTAAAGAAATCATCGTCATCACACAGCATAATGCAATCGCCAGACGCCTCTTTTACACCGGCATTTCTCGCAGCCACATGCCCCGAGTTCTTTTCTAAATTGATGACAGCAATCGGCAGCTCCGGATACAGTGCTTTGACCGGCACGACCGATTCCCCGGCATCATTCACAATAATAATTTCATACGGCTTCAAGGTCTGGCGGGAAATCGACTCCAAAAGCTCACACAAAGCCGGAATCCGATTATAGGTCACAATTACGATAGAAATCTTCATGATGCTCTCCTTCTCATTTTCATAGTCATGTACTATTAAAACATATATTGAACAGGAGATCAGTGGGAATATCCTACTGAAACGGCATACTACAATGATAGAAACAGCAAAGTGGCTCCGATCAGAAGCACCATGATCAGCATCAGATCTCCAAAGACATGAAAGATATCTTTCATGCGGACGCCATTCGGAAGGATAAGACGCCACAGCTTAGATTGATAGACCGGCAGCAGCACCAGTGCATAAGAAAGACACAAAAATGTAAAAGCCGGCGGCACAAAAGCACAGCCTGCATCGTCCCAATTCATCATGATGTCTTTCATACTAGATCCATCCAATAAAAACAAAGATATCATGAGGGCTAGCAACACAAAGGACCCCAATTGAACCTCAAACAGGCGCATTTTCTGGTTATATGCAAATCGGACCGCCCAAAACCAGACATAAGCATATGAACATAGCAGCGTAAGAATGGCACCTGCTGTAAAGACGACATCAGGCAGCCGATCAAGCAGAAAAACAAAAGGCAAGCTGGCTGCCATAGCCAAGAGCATGCAGCCACCAGTAAACAAAAATACTGCCCCATGAGCTACAAAACCATATAAACAAGAGCTAATCCTCACGACATACACCTCCTTTACATAGAAATTCTATGTATATACCTAAAAAATCAGACAAGCTGACGCCTGCCAATATAACAGCCCATTCGGCCAAATAACGGAAATAACAGCGTTGCAAAAGCACAAGTTCCAACAAACCAAGGTGTCAACAAGGATTGAAACAGCGCAGCAGGAATTACATTGAATAGAAAAACAAGCATAAAAATGACGTTTGGCACCATTGAGATCAGAATCGTATGTAGAACAAGCTTTTCTCCACGTTTTCCAAACTCCTTCACGCCTTGATACCCAATCAGCACCCAGTAGATCATATATGCAGCTAAGATCAGCCAAACAGAAACAGAAATGCCTTTCCATACTGCTTGAACAAACGGTGATTCAAGCCATACATGCATTATTGTAATCGCAATGCCGACAGCGAATAGGGCACTGTTACAGAAAAGATGGAACATCAAAAACGCACGGAACGTTACTGGCTGTATTTTCTTAAACGAAGAAACAATGTCAGTTGGTGTTCCAAACGCCTGCAATAAAGTCTGCATAGCTTCCTCCTCACTCTTTCCTTCCTGAAAAGAACGAAACAGATGATGTTCAATATGACTCTCAATCTCTTCTATCATCGCCTCACCCTCAGGAAGCCCTTTAAGCCCGCTTTTGATTTCGGATACATATGTTTCTTTATCCATTTTGTCCGCTCCACTTCAGTATTCGGTCCATCATGGCTGAAAATACGCTCCATTCCTTCGTGCGTTCCGCCAGCACTTCTTTGCCTTCGTCTGTAATCCGGTAATATTTGCGGTCCGGTCCTTTCTCCTGCTTCTCCCAGTAGGAAGAAATATATCCTTGGCGTTCAAGCTTGTGAAGAGAAGGATACAAGGTCCCTTCTTTCATCTGCAGTTCGTTTCCGCTGCGGCTTCCCATTTCTTTTACAAGCTCATAGCCGTACATCGGCCGCTCGTTCAGAAGCGTCAATACCAATATAACCGTGCTTCCCTTAACCAGCTCACGATTTAACATCTCAAAACCCCTACCTAGTTTTCTTATGTAGCATTTTACGAAAGCACCTTGAGATTGTCAAATGATTCCTATAGATCTTCTATATTGTGATACAGAGAAAATCTAACTATAATGAAAGACAAAACACGATGGAGGTTCAAGACATGTCTATGCACAAAGCACTCACCATTGCCGGCTCAGATTCCAGCGGCGGTGCTGGGATTCAAGCTGATTTAAAAACATTTCAAGAAAAAAACGTATACGGGATGACCGCCTTAACGGTGATCGTTGCGATGGACCCAAAAAACAGCTGGGACCATCAAGTATTCCCGATCGATACTGATACAATCCGCGCCCAGCTTGCAACAATTACGGACGGCATCGGTGTGGACGCCATGAAAACAGGAATGCTGCCAACCGTTGACATTATCGAGCTTGCGGCAAAAACGATCAAAGAAAAACAATTAAAAAATGTGGTAATTGACCCGGTTATGGTTTGCAAAGGTGCTAATGAAGTCCTTTATCCGGAGCACGCCCAAGCCCTGCGTGAGCAATTGGCTCCGCTAGCCACTGTCATTACGCCAAACTTGTTTGAAGCCAGCCAGCTCAGCGGCATGGATGAACTAAAAACAGTTGACGATATAATCGAAGCCGCGAAAAAAATTCACGCACTCGGCGCTCAATATGTCGTCATTACAGGCGGAGGCAAACTCAAACACGAGAAAGCCGTTGATGTTCTCTATGACGGACAAACAGCGGAAGTCCTTGAAAGCGAAATGATCGATACGCCTTATACACATGGCGCAGGCTGTACATTCTCAGCAGCCGTGACAGCGGAGCTTGCCAAAGGTGCGGAAGTCAAAGAAGCCATTTACGCAGCAAAAGAATTCATCACTGCTGCCATTAAAGAATCCTTCCCGCTAAACCAGTATGTTGGTCCTACGAAGCATTCTGCACTGCGCCTGAATCAACAATCATAAAAAAAGGGGCTGCCTTACAGAGAGGCAGCCCTTTTTAAATCACCGAAGACTTTTCACAGAAAAAACTGCCGATCCCATCGGCAGCCTGTTTATTTGATTTTTAAATTGTTTGCAGATTTCCTCAAAAATGTTTCTATCGACTGAACAAAAAGTGCATATTCCTTCATTTGTTCATATGCCCGCGTGAGAATTTCCGCCGTTTCACTGTGCGGCGTTGTTCCGCCAAGCATTTTTTTCAGCTGAAGCAGCACATCCTTATATTCTTCTCGCTTATCTTCAACTTGGTTAGCAGCCTTTTCCAAACATTCCGGTGTTATCTTCTGTTCATGTATATTCAAGAAAACAACTCCTTTTACAGAAAAAAATAGTAGGTTATCGTTGAAGAATAGCACAGATGGCTCAGATTTCACATAAGAAAATAGAAGGATTTTCTACATAAGTGTCCAAATTCCGACATTCATTTCAGATTTCCCGGTCGCACTGGCTGTTACTTCATGATTTCCCGGGAAAGGAAAATATCTTGCACTAAAGACCTCTTCTCCGTTATTGATAAAGATTTCCACAGATGACGCGTCGAGAAACATGTGTACGGTATGCAAATCCTTGATGCGGCAATGTCTCGCTTCTGTTCTTTTTCCGTCAAAGCTCTTTCGTTCCAGCGTAACAATCCCCTCGTCTTTATGGAAGGAAAACGTAGCCGTTCCGCGGATACTGATTGAAAAGCCAGACTCCGTATGAATGTCTTCCAGTAGAATCTCAGTTCTTTCAGGTTTTTCCACTGGAAGCGCACCAGATGATCCATGCATGTTGATGTGTATTTTTTTCTCATTTCTGCGCATGGCTTTTAGCTCAGGCAGCGGCTGCTGAATCAGCTTCTGGCCTGAAAGCGTCAGCTGTCTCGGCAGCGTCATGCAGTGAATCCAGTGGTAGTCAATGGTCGGATGGGACCCTTCATCCTGATCAGGCACCGCCATCCATGCAAACAAAATCCGCCTTCCCTGATCGTCTTCAAGTGTTTGCGGCGCGTAAAAATCAAAACCTTGATCAAGCTCCGTAAATTCACCATGCTTCAGTTCAGGCTTGTTATAATCGAGACGGCCGACAAAATAACCTGATTGATATACGTTCTGATAACGAAAACCGTCAGCCTCAAGCCCTTGAGGCGAAACAATCAGCACATCCGATCCTTGAAGGGAAAACAAATCAGGGCATTCCCACATGTATCCAAATTCGTCCAGCCCGTTGAAGCCCGCGCCGGTTATCGGGCCAAGAAATCTCCACTCACTCAGGTTATCAGAAGCAAACAATACAGCCTGCCCTTTCAAATTCTCTGTTTGCGCACCAATCACCATATACCATGTGCCTTCATGCTCCCATACCTTCGGATCGCGAAAATGCGCCGTGTATCCTTCAGGGAGGCGGGCGACGACACCCTTTTTCTCAAAGGACAGTCCGTCGTCAGATACAGCAAGGCATTGATACGTTTCCCGGTTTCCATCCTGATCCCTGACATTTCCTGTGTAAAACAGATAGAGCCGATCGTCTTTCGTGACAGCGCTGCCCGAGTAGCAGCCGTTTTTATCAAACCAATCACTCGGAGCCAGCGCAATCTCTTCCCGCTTCCAATTCACAACATCCTGTGTCGTATAATGCCCCCAAAATTTTGCGCCGTGCCCCGTCTGAAACGGCTGCCACTGAAAGAATACATGATAGCTGCCCTTCCAATAAATCACGCCATTCGGGTCATTCAGCAGCCCAACCGGCGGCATGATGTGAAAATGCTGGCGGTGCGGATCGCTGTTAGCGATGGGCTCTTTTTTCTCCACTTCTTCATAAGCCCGGCGACGAAGCTCCTGGTCATGTGCTGTCATTTTTTCCTCTCCTCATCCTCATTAATCTTCATGACAAATGCTGCAATGAACGCTGACACTGCCGCAATCGCCATGCCAATCAGATAGTGAATCAAGTTGCTGACGCCAAACGGAGCCGCAATGGCGATCATCGGAATTCCCGTTAACCCGTAAGCGTTTGCAGCTACATGTGTAAAGACGACATATGCCCCACCCAATGCGCCTCCGATCATCGCAGCGATAAACGGTTTTCGGTAGCGAAGATTGACTCCGAATATGACGGGCTCAGTAATGCCGAGAAAAGCGGAAAATGCTGCCGGAAGCGCGATTTCTTTTGTCTTTGCCTTTTTCGCCATAAAGAAGACGGCAAGACCTGCCCCGCCCTGTGCGACATTCGCCATTGACCAGATCGGCAGTAAGTAGTTTTTGCCTATATCTGCAATAAGCCCAGCCTCAATCGCATGGAAGCTGTGATGAACACCTGTCAGCACGATGAGTGAATACGTGCCCCCGAAAATCAAACCTGCCACAAAACCGGCATGGTCATACACATAAGTTAAAGCAACCGTAATCCCGGAGCCAAGCGCTCTTCCCAGAGGGCCAATCGCGATAAAAGCAACAAACCCGGTGACAATTACAGTAACAAAAGGTGTAACAAGCAAATCTACCGCATGCGGAACCACTTTTCTCGTCCATTTCTCTACCTTGCTCATCACATACACCGCAAGCAGGACAGGGATGACAGTTCCCTGATAGCCTAGAAGCGCGATATCAAATCCAAAAAGATGCATATAATCAGGTGTCGCTTCAGCCAAACCCCATGGATTCAAAAGGTTTGGATGAATCATGATTCCCCCAATGACCGCTCCCAAGTACGGGTTGCTGCCAAATTCTTTTGAAGCGCTTACTCCGATTAGAATCGGCAAGAAAATGAATGCTGCACTTGAAAACATATCAAGCAGCTGAAAAACTGCAGAATCCTTGCTCATCCAATGAAACGCATTGATCATACCCAGCAATCCCATTAACAGGCCGCTGGCCACAATAGCCGGGATAATTGGGACAAAAATATTAGAAAGCGTTTTCGCAAATCTCGCAGCGGGATTCAGCTTTTCTTTTGCCGCATCCTGATGATTGACGTGTTCTTCACGCTCGATATCAGCTTCTTTAGAAAAGGCATCGAATACTTTATTCACAAGGCCTGTTCCGAAAATGATCTGGTACTGGCCAGAGCTGCTGAAAGCCCCTTTAACGCCATCAAGCTCTTCTACTTGTGCTTGATCTATCTTTGATTCATCTTTCATCACTAAACGCAGTCTTGTTGCACAATGAGCCGCGCTGATAATATTTTCTTTCCCTCCGAGAAGCTCAATGAGGCGTTTTGCAGTCTCTTTGTAATCCATCTATTTCTCCCCCTTTTATTTAAACAAAAAAGACCTAAAATTCGCCAACGAATAAAGGACACAGCGATCCTTTTTCATTTACGCAAATTTTAGGTCTTGCCTGCTTTACCAGTCACAATCCCGCTTATTCAGATTAAGAATACGCTTTCATCATAAATCATGATAGCGTTTTCGTCAACTATTTTTTTAGTTAAATAGTTTGATATAACATGTAGACAAAAATTCGTAAAAATTAATTGTGAAATACTTCACAATATCGTGCTATACTATGCTCAATCATGAAAGAAAGCAGGAAAAGACAATGGAAACTCAAGCATTACAAAAGGTTGAACAGTATGCTTTGAAAAAACAAAACATATTCGCTTCAAGCAAAATCCGTTATGTGCTTCGGTCCATTTTGGCCAGTATATTTATTGGTTTTGGCATTACAGCCGCAAGCAAAACAGGCAGCTATTTCTTTATGGCTGATTCTCCGTTTGCCTTTCCGGCAGCCGCTGTCACTTTCGGGGCCGCTATTCTGATGATTGCTTACGGAGGCGGAGATTTATTTACCGGCAACACCTTTTATTTCACCTATACCGCGCTCCGGAAAAAAATCAGCTGGCGCGACACCCTATACTTGTGGATGTCAAGCTATGCCGGCAATTTAATCGGCGCCATTCTGTTTGCCATCCTGATCAGCGCGACGGGACTTTTTGAGGAGCCTTCTGTTCATTCCTTTTTGATTCATTTGGCAGAGCACAAAATGGAGCCGCCGGCTTCCGAATTGTTTTTCAGAGGAATGCTGTGCAATTGGCTTGTGTGCCTCGCCTTTTTCATTCCAATGTCTCTCAAAGGGGAAGGAGCAAAGCTTTTTACCATGATGCTTTTCGTTTTCTGCTTCTTTATTTCCGGCTTTGAACACAGCATTGCCAATATGTGCACATTCGCCATCTCGCTTTTGATCGAGCACCCTGATACAGTGACACTGATGGGAGCAGTCAGAAACTTAATCCCCGTTACGCTCGGCAATCTGACCGCGGGAATAGTTATGATGGGCTGGATGTACTACACACTGAATCCTGATCAATAAAAAAACTTCCAGAGATCACTCCCTGCAAGTCAAAGCGGTTATTCCGAGAGATCTTGAAGACGCTGGACATGCAGCGTGATATAGCCGGCCTCGGATTCCGGCAAATGTAATTGATATTCATTTTTCAAAAACTCCGCCAGCTCCAGCGCACATTGATAGGCGAATGAATACTTTTTTTGGATGAAATAAAGCATCTCCTCGTCCATACGATGGAGCGCTTCATTTGATTCCAACCGGCTGACCGCGTATCGCAAATGCGTGACAAGGCGTTGATAGGAAATGCTGTTTTCATCCACCTTTCGATTAAAGTATTGTTCTATTTTCTCTATCATTTCTTTGATCATGGTCGTATGCTTCAGCGCTGAATACATGCTCTCCGCATCCATCTTCGCCGTATGGATGTGAAGGGCAATATAACCCGCTTCATCTTCAGGCAGAGACACGCCCAATGTCTCTTTTACATGTCCGATCGCCCACAGGCCGATCTCATATTCTTTTTTATAGAGCGCCTTTATCTCATGCAGCAATTTATTCTGCACAAGCAGCCCATTTTGAATCCTTTCGATCGCAAAGGACAAATGGTCGGAAAGCGCGATATGAATGTGATCGCTCAGCGGCGCCGCGAGCTCTCCTTCCGCATAGCTGATGATATCCTCAGCTATTTCTATATGCTCCTCCGGCAGTGTTTGCAGGATTTGTTTGAACTTTTCATTCTCGTCGCGCACGACAAAGATCTTTTCCACTTTATTCATAGGGATGAGATCATTTTTCTTTTTTTGAAAAGCGATTCCCGGTCCCATCACGATTTTTTCCTGATCATCCTCTTTTATTAAAGCCGCATTGTTGTTTAATACTTTATAGATTTTCAAGAGGTTATCTCTCCCGCCAATTTGCTTTTGACTGGGATTTTACCTCCTTTTGACCGCCATGTAAAGATGCGGGCCCGCTCTCTCCTGCTTTGGCGATTCCTTGAAGGCTTGCAAACATCTTCTTTTATAAAGCGCGGCGGCTTTCGCTTTCTGCTTTTCTTCCTCATTCACAGCCATCCGCCATTCATAAAACGAAACGAGTCCTGCGGCCTGCACAGCCGCCTTTCTTTGGTATGTACGCTGAGCCGAATAGACCGCGGCAGCCGCAGTTTTTCTGTCCGGCGTCACCCAGTTCATCAAAAAGACCATCCACACCCGTAAAGATACAAGCAAACGTTTCATAGAAAAACATCCCTCCGCTTCTTTTTGGCAGGCAGCCTTTTTAGCAGCCCGTTTTCTCAGCCGCAGCCCGCAAGAAAAGACGGCCGATTTCTTTTCTCGCAAACTAGCGGCTCTAGCAAAACTCATGACTCTATGATAGACCGTGGAAAGAGAATTCTTTGTCACAATATGAGTGAAAAAACCAACTAGTTTTTAGAAGTTTTGTTGAAAGCTGAAAGAATTGAAATGAAAATTGGAGAACCGCTTTGAAAACTTTATACACAAGTTATCCCAAAGATAAGAACAACTTAATCACAAGAGATATCCACATGTCCACAAACTCTATCTATATTTTGTATACGAACGTATATTCCTAACTATATATATACACAGGTTTATTCACTTATACACAGGGTTCTGTGTATAACTCCTTCGTTATACACAAACAAAATCCAATAAATGGTCCAAATGACACAAGGATTTTTTTGAATTTTCAAGAAATATATACTAGATCTTTCACATTTTTTCTAAATACAAAGGGGGAAACACATTGAAAAAGGGGATCATTCGCTTTCTGCTTGTAAGTTTCGTCTTATTTTTTGCGTTATCCACAGGCATTACGGGCGTTCAGGCAGCTCCGGCTTCTTCAAAAACGTCGGCTGATCTGGAAAAAGCCGAGGTATTCGGTGATATCGATATGACGACAAGCAAAAAAACAACCGTTATAGTGGAATTAAAAGAAAAATCCTTGGCAGAAGCGAAGGAAGCGGGAGAAAGCCAATCGAAAAGCAAGCTGAAAACCGCTCGCACCAAAGCAAAAAACAAAGCAATCAAAGCAGTGAAAAACGGAAAAGTAAACCGGGAATATGAGCAGGTATTCTCAGGCTTCTCTATGAAGCTTCCAGCTAATGAGATTCCAAAACTTCTAGCGGTAAAAGACGTTAAGGCAGTGTACCCGAACGTCACATATAAAACAGACAATATGAAGGATAAAGACGTCACAATCTCCGAAGACGCCGTATCTCCGCAAATGGATGACAGTGCGCCTTATATCGGAGCAAACGATGCATGGGATTTAGGCTACACAGGAAAAGGCATCAAGGTGGCGATTATTGACACTGGGGTTGAATACAATCACCCAGATCTGAAGAAAAACTTTGGACAATATAAAGGATACGATTTTGTGGACAATGATTACGATCCAAAAGAAACACCAACCGGCGATCCGAGGGGCGAGGCAACAGACCATGGCACACACGTAGCCGGAACTGTGGCTGCAAACGGAACGATTAAAGGCGTAGCGCCTGATGCCACACTTCTTGCTTATCGTGTGTTAGGGCCTGGCGGAAGCGGCACAACGGAAAACGTCATCGCGGGCGTGGAACGTGCAGTGCAGGACGGGGCAGATGTGATGAACCTGTCTCTCGGAAACTCTTTAAACAACCCGGACTGGGCGACAAGCACAGCGCTTGACTGGGCCATGTCAGAAGGCGTTGTCGCTGTTACCTCAAACGGCAACAGCGGACCGAACGGCTGGACAGTCGGATCGCCGGGCACATCAAGAGAAGCGATTTCTGTCGGTGCGACTCAGCTGCCGCTCAATGAATACGCCGTCACTTTCGGCTCCTACTCTTCAGCAAAAGTGATGGGCTACAACAAAGAGGACGACGTCAAAGCGCTCAATAACAAAGAAGTTGAGCTTGTCGAAGCGGGAATCGGCGAAGCAAAGGATTTTGAAGGGAAAGACCTGACAGGCAAAGTCGCCGTTGTCAAACGAGGCAGCATTGCATTTGTGGATAAAGCGGATAACGCTAAAAAAGCCGGTGCAATCGGCATGGTTGTGTATAACAACCTCTCTGGAGAAATTGAAGCCAATGTGCCAGGCATGTCTGTCCCAACGATTAAGCTTTCATTAGAAGACGGCGAAAAACTCGTCAGCGCCCTGAAAGCTGGTGAGACAAAAACAACATTCAAGTTGACGGTCTCAAAAGCGCTCGGTGAACAAGTCGCTGATTTCTCATCACGCGGCCCTGTTATGGATACGTGGATGATTAAGCCTGATATTTCCGCGCCAGGGGTCAATATCGTGAGCACGATCCCAACACACGATCCTGACCATCCATACGGCTACGGATCAAAACAAGGAACAAGCATGGCATCGCCTCATATTGCCGGAGCGGTTGCCGTTATTAAACAAGCCAAACCAAAGTGGAGCGTTGAACAGATTAAAGCCGCCATCATGAATACCGCTGTCACTTTAAAGGATAGCGATGGGGAAGTATATCCGCATAACGCTCAAGGCGCAGGCAGCGCAAGAATCATGAACGCAATCAAAGCCGATTCGCTCGTCTCACCTGGAAGCTATTCATACGGCACGTTCTTGAAGGAAAACGGAAACGAAACAAAAAATGAAACGTTTACGATTGAAAATCAATCTTCCATTAGAAAGTCATACACACTTGAATACTCATTTAATGGCAGCGGCATTTCCACATCCGGCACAAGCCGTGTTGTGATTCCGGCACATCAAACCGGGAAAGCCACTGCAAAAGTAAAGGTCAATACGAAGAAAACAAAAGCTGGCACCTATGAAGGAACGGTTATCGTCAGAGAAGGCGGAAAAACGGTCGCTAAGGTACCTACATTGCTGATTGTGAAAGAGCCCGATTATCCGAGAGTCACATCTGTCTCTGTCAGCGAAGGGTCTGTACAAGGTACCTATCAAATTGAAACCTACCTTCCTGCGGGAGCGGAAGAGCTGGCGTTCCTCGTCTATGACAGCAACCTTGATTTCGCAGGCCAAGCCGGCATTTATAAAAACCAAGATAAAGGTTACCAGTACTTTGACTGGGACGGCACGATTAATGGCGGAACCAAACTTCCGGCCGGAGAGTATTACTTGCTCGCATATGCCGCGAACAAAGGCAAGTCAAGCCAGGTTTTGACCGAAGAACCTTTCACTGTTGAATAAGAAAAAGCCCTGCCGATTCGGCAGGGCTTTTTAAAGATCAGTCAGCAAACGCCTCCTGCAATAAGCGATACGATCGGAGCTTATCTTCAAAATGATGCGTAATGGTCACCACCATGATTTCCTCTGTTTCATACGCGTTACTCAAAGCTAACAGCCGCTCCTTAACCTGTTCTTTCGTACCAACAATCATTCGATTTCGATTATCAGCAATTCGTCTCTGTTCATAAGGAGAATACGTATTTTTCCGAACAGCTTCATACGAAGGAACTCCCTCTAAAGGAATACCCTGCTCTCCCGCCAAAAGTGTAAAATCAAGCACAGCCCCAAGCTCCTCTGCCTTCTCCTCCGTGTCAGCACAAAGAACAAAAACAGCAACTGCCGCTCGAGGCGTATCTCCTAACACAGACGGTTTGAATCGCCTCTTATACTGTCTGACAGTACCCTCTCCGCCCTCTCCATTGATAAAATGGGCAAACATATAGCCAGCGCCAGATTCAGCTGCGAGCAGCGCGCTTTCTCCAGATGAGCCGAGCAGCCACACATCCGGAGCCGTTGAAATATGCGGCGCAGCGGTCAGATTCGGAAAACGGTGTTTGTCATCCGCCAAATCATGCAAATACATGGTCAGCTCCTTAATTTGCTGCGGATACTGATCAGCATTGCGCTTACCACCGTCATTCAGCGCCCATGATGCAATCGGCATTCCCCCCGGTGCTCTGCCAAGCCCCAGGTCAATTCTTCCTGGTGTCAGCCCCTCCAGAACACGAAAGTTTTCAGCTACTTTATAAGCACTGTAATGCGGCAGCATGACTCCTCCTGATCCAACACGAATTCGCTTTGTTTTCGCTGCTATATGACTGATTAGCACCTCAGGACTGGACCCTGCCAGCCGTTTTGAAAAGTGATGCTCAGAAACCCAAAATCTCTTATATCCAAGGTCCTCAGCAGCTTGGGCAAGCGCAACGGTTTGCTGTAAGGCCGTTTCTGCATTGCTGCCCTCTGATACTGGAGATTGATCTAATATACTTAATGAAACCATCCCTACCACCTCATCCTCATCGTATCACTGATCCCCTATTTTTTCTCCAAAGCCGCTCACACTGCTTATCAGTGTCCCCTATCATTCGCCATTTATTTGTGAAAGCATGTCCCTATTTGTCGGAATATGTTACACGTGAAACATAAAAACCCCTCCAGACGGAGAGGTTTGCTTTAGTTTTTATTAAAGCCCTTTTCTTTCACGTAGTCATTTAAATACGTACGCGGCTTTTGCTTCATAAAGTTCAGTATTTGATCGGACCACGTTTCTTCCCGCTGCCCGTTTGTTCTTTCTCTATAGTAATCAGAAATGGTTTTGTCATACGTATTCATAGTATGACGGAAATCGTCTGTGTTCACATTATACGTATTTTCATGATAAACGGCCTGCTTTGGCAATCTCGGTTTTTTGCCGGAAAGGTTCGCAGGATGGCCTACTGCCAGTCCGAAAAGCGGGAGCACATGGTCAGGCGTTTGCAGCACCTCTGTCACCTTGTCCAATTCATTCCGAATGCCGCCGATATAGCAAATGCCAAGCCCCATGGATTCAGCGGCAATGCTCATATTTTGCGCTGCCAGCGCCGCATCAATCAAGCTAACCATAAACATTTCTGTATTCTCGAGCAGCTCAGAAATATGTTCACCTTTTTCCTCAGCCAGTTGTTGATGGCGGTACAAATCCGCACAAAATACAAAAAAGTGTCCGTTCTTCTCAACGTAAGGCTGATTCCCAGCAAGCACCGACAGCTCACGTTTTTTCTCAGGATCAGAAACCCCGATAATCGAATATGCCTGCACATAGCTGGATGTAGACGCAGCCTGCGCACTTTTCACTAATGTATCAATTTCTTCAGCTGTCAAAAGCTGATCAGTAAAAGACCGGATTGACCGATGATTCAAAATGGTTTCGATTGTGTTATTCATCACAAAAACCTCCTTATCACTTTTTATCATATCCGAAAAAAAGTGATCTCAAAAGTGAAATGCTCTGCACAAAAAAAGACAGCCTCTGTAAAGGCTGTCTGCATATCAAGAATTAAAAAGATAACTTCTGTATTTCGTCAGCTGCACACTTGCATTATATACAATCCCAAATCCGATTAACGTGGAAAGTGTCGAGCTTCCCCCATAGCTGACAAACAGCAGCGGAATCCCGGTAACAGGCATAATGCCAATGTTCATTCCGATATTCTGGAATGTGTGGATCACAATTAACGCCGTATAGCCAACGCAAAAGAAAGAAGCGAAACGGTTAAACGGATGTATTTTATCTATCAGAACGACAAGCCTGTAGATTAAAAAGAAGAACATGATGACAACAATTGCACAGCCTATAAAGCCAAATGACTCACCTATTATAGAAAAGATAAAGTCAGTCGTACTCTCTGGAACATAAACCTTCAAATTAGAAATACCATTCCCTAAAATACCACCAGATCCTATTGCCATAATGGCCTGGTCAACTTGCCAGCTGTCATTTGAATCTTCCTGTGTCTCATTTGAAGCAGACACCCAAGAAGTGACCCGCTTAATTTGATAATCCTGTATTCCAACTGATTTAGCAACGTCAGGAAAGTTTATCATTACTAATAAAATTAATGAAATGAGTAAGATACCTGAACCAGCTATGATCGCAATCAATTTCCAATTTATCCCTGACATAAAAACCATTACAAGAACGATAAACATACATATTCCCGCAGTCCCAGCATCCTGCATCAAGATAAGACCTACAGGAATAACTGCGACACCCGCAATCTTTAATAACAAGTGGATATCATCCCTAAGCGTCCGAACTCCTTTAGGATTTGCTTTTCCAATAACTGAAGCAAGCATCATAATCAAACCAACCTTCATAAACTCTGACGGCTGTATTGTTATTCTACCGATCCTAAACCAACTTTTTGCCCCTTTAATAACAGGTGCAATAGACTCGGGACTGATTTTAAGAATAATCAAAGATAAAATACCAATGATAAAAATATATAAACTTAACTTTTCAAGCTGTTCTAAATCAAAGTACAAAAGAACTGTAATGGCAACAGCCCCCAAAAGATAAAACACAATTTGCTGAATCCAATCCGTGTTCCCATACTGCCCAAACTGACCGGCAGCATAAATTGATACTACGCTTATAATAAAAAACACACCAAATATAAAAATCAAATCCCCCTGGTAAAAGGGGCTTTGCTGTTTCTTATATCGACTCATTCTATCCCGCCTTACATTTTCATCGGAAAATCACTAATGTTTATTATACATGAACCACGTTCAAGATGACACGTGAAGCTCGCTTCCTTTTATGTTTTTTCAGCATTTGCGGCGCTTTTTCAGCTACACGAAATATGACGTATCATAAACCGAAATGTTTCGATTGACACAAAACTTTTCAAATGAAAAAAACGCCATACCAAAAGAATTTGTTAAAAAACGAATGCGATAATGTGTTATGTTCCCAAATAATGTATACCTCATAAGAAACAGCTAAAAATTCAGAGCCCCATGCCCATACATTCTCCTAGCACATTAAACAAAAAAAATAAGACGATAGATCCAGTCCATTTCTGCAAAAACACGTATCAATTTCTGGAAAACATGGTATAATAATTGTAACAGAATGTTCAAAAAACAATCACAAAACAGACACAACTCAGTTCCTCTATTTCATTTTTGTAAACGTTATCACAAAATGAAAGGAGACGGGTATGATGGACATGTTTTTTGCTTACTTATTGGTTGCCAGCGCAACGCCTCTCTTTATTTGGCTTGATAACAAAAAAGTCGCACTCTCAGCTATTCCGCCAATCATCTTAATGTGGGTATTCTTCTTCTTTTACGCAACAGAAAGCCTTTCTCCACTAGGACACACTCTCATGATTATCTTGTTTGCCGTCAACGTCATTGTCGCTCATATCGCCGCATTTATCATTTACGGCCTTCCGTATCTTCGCAGAAAGCGAAGCAGCTGAAGACAGCAAAAAACCCTCTTCCAATGAAGAGGGTTTTTGTATTATTCGTTATGGCCTGAATGCTCTGAGTGTTCAGCGCCTCCAGGAGGATTTCCGTCCATATGGTCACCATGGTGATAGTGAGCCGCAAAAATCCAGATGGATCCAAGTACGATAACGATCGCGCCAAAGAATCCGAACAGCGTGTTTCCGACTTGGATCGTGCCGTTTTCGCTCTCTGTCATATGCATGAACATGAGAAGCTGCAGCGCCGCCTGAATGAAGGCGAAGCCGAAGATTATCCAAAGTTTTGCTGATGAGCTCAGGTCAGTATACACTGCAACCCATAGAGCCAGCAGGGTCAAAACGATAGACAGGATAAAACCTACAATGTGTTTCCATGGAAAGTGACTGTGTTCAGCAGATTTGTTTGCCATTTTACAGACCCCCCAATCCCATGAGATAGACACCTGTAAAGATGAAAATCCATACAACATCTAAGAAGTGCCAGTACAAGCTTGAGATAAAGATTTTAGATGAAGTTTGCGGAGTTAAGCCGCGTTTCTTCAACTGAATCAGAATTCCTGTGATCCAGAAAATCCCGATTGTTACGTGAGTTCCGTGAGTTCCAAGTAAAACAAAGAATCCAGACCAGAACGCACTTGTACTGAGAGCCGCTCCTTCATGTACATAGTGAACAAACTCGTTGATCTCGCATCCGACGAAGCCGGCACCGAGAAGAAGAGTGATAATTGTCCAAATGACTACGCCTTTTAAACTTCCGCGGCGCATTTCATGAACAGCGATCCCGCAGGTAAAGCTGCTGATCAGCAGCAAGAACGTCATAATCATTACCAGATTGACTTCAAATAGTTCGTCTGGCAAGACACCTCCAGCTGTTCTGTTTTTAAGAACGAAGAAGGTTGCAAATAGTGTTGAGAACAACACAATTTCTGCCCCTAAAAAGATCCAAAACCCGAGAATATTAAGTCTGCCGGTTTCAGATTGATATTCCATAGGCGCGTTAGAATTGCCGTGTTCTGCATGTTCCATAACTCACGCCTCCTTATTCGGAAATCTTTCTTTCCGTCTCTTTTATTTCATCAACACTAATGTAGTAGCCGTTGTCGTATTCGAATGAACGCAGAACCATGCAGAGCAGGACTCCGATCAATCCGACTACGCCCATCCAGTACCATTCAAATACCAGTCCAAAGCCAGCGAGACCGAAGGCAACAGACATAAAGAACGGTCTGCCTGAGTTGCTTGGCATATGGATTTTCTTGAATTTGCTTTCAGGGTATAATTCAGTTTTTTCTTCTTTCATATGCAGGAATGCATCTTGAGATTTGACTTCAGGAAGCACCGCAAAGTTGTAATGCGGCGGAATCGCAGAAGAAGTCGCCCAATCAAGCGTACGTCCCACACCCCATGAATCTCCGCTGATTTCACGAGTAGAGTAACGGAAGCTGTAGTAGATGTTATAGCAAAGGATTAAGAATCCTACACCCATCATGAAAGCTCCGACAGTTGAGATAAAGTTCAATGTTGTCCAGCCGTCGTTCGGTCCGTATGTGTAAATACGGCGAGGCATGCCTTGAAGCCCCAAGAAATATTGCGGGAAGAAACAAATATTGAACCCGATCATAAAGATCCAGAAGAACCATTTTCCGATTCTTTCGTTCAGCTTGTGGCCGAACATTTTTGGATACCAGAAAATAAATCCGGCGAAACAAGCAAATACAGTACCCGCGATCAGCACATAGTGGAAGTGAGATACAAGGAAGTACGTATTATGGTATTGATAATCCGCTGCTGCCATCGCAAGCATAACCCCTGTAACCCCGCCGATAACGAAGTTAGGAATGAACGCAAGCGCCCACAGCATAGGTGTTGTAAAGCTGATTCGGCCTTTATACATTGTAAAGAGCCAGTTAAAGATTTTAACCCCGGTTGGGATTGAGATTGCCATTGTCGTAATTGAGAAGAATGAGTTAACGGACGCACTGTTCCCCATTGTGAAGAAGTGGTGAGTCCAAACTAAGAAACTCAATACAGAGATGGCGATAATAGAACCAACCATCGCTTTGTAACCAAACAATTGTTTTCTTGCAAAGCTTGAGATGATTTCTGAGAAAATACCAAACGCCGGAAGAATAACGATATATACTTCAGGATGTCCCCAAATCCAGAACAAGTTAGCCCAAAGCATCGGCATACCGCCTGCTTCCAATGTAAAAAAGTGAGCGCCGAACAAACGATCAAATGATAAAAGTGCTAATGCTACTGTAAGTACAGGGAAAGCAAACACGATAATAACCATTGTGATCAGTGTTGTCCATGTGAACATTGGCATACGCATTAATGTCATGCCTTTTGTTCTCATTTTTAAGATTGTTACCATAAAGTTGATCCCTGTCATCAGGGTACCGATACCGGCAATCTGAAGTCCGAGGAGGTAGTAGTTCTCACCCGGCCCAGGGCTCATGTCGTTACTTGCAAGCGGCATATAACTCGTCCAGCCTGCGTTCGGAGAACCTCCGATAACGAAAGAAATATTGAAAAGCATCGCCCCTACAAAGAACGTCCAGAAGCTTAGGTTGTTCAAGTAAGGGAACGCAACGTCGCGGGCACCGATTTGAAGAGGTACAACAACGTTGATAAGACCGATTAAGAACGGCATCGCCATGAAGATGATCATGATTGTACCGTGAGTTGTAAAAATTTCATTATAGTGGTTTGAGTCTAAAAAACTGTTATTCGGAAGCGCTAGCTGGGCACGCATCATCAGACCGTCGACACCGCCGCGGAATAACATAATTACAGCAGATATAATGTACATGATTCCGAGTTTTTTATGGTCAACAGTAGTTATCCATTCAGACCACAGCCATTTCCACTTTTTGAAGTAAGTCAGTACAAAAATAATGGCAATGGTTGAAAGCGCAATGGAAACTTGTGCGCCCAGAATTAATGGGTCACCAGTTACGAAAAATTCGTCCCATTTGAATTTCATGCAGGCTTCCTCCTTTCCTGATCAATATCATTCTTCTGTATCATCAGACTTCTTAAATTCGTTTTTCTTTACGTTTTCAAACGGATCTGTTTTAGAGTGCGGTGAAACGGCTTGATAGCCAAGGCGTTTGCGCGCCTCCATCGCGTACTCAGCGTCTTGTCCGTGATCAACGTATTTCAAGTGAGTAGAAGAGAACGTTAATTCGTCCACATTTTCAGGAAGCATCAATTCATCATACTTCTCTTTTGTCAGCTTAGGAGCCTCGTTCTGAGTCTTTTTCACCCAGCTGTTAAAGTCTTTTTCTGTGACTGCATTCACATCAAACTCTTGGTCTGCAAAATGTTCACCTGTGAAGTTCGCGTTGCGGCCTTCGTAAGTACCCACTTTGTCAGCCTGTAAGTATTGATCCATCAGCATTCCTGCCATCGCATATTTTTGCCCTCCAAGCTGAGGAATCCATAGCGAAGCCATTGAATCTGCAGATGAGATTTTGAACAAGATCGGGCGGTCGACAGGAATGTTTAAGTAGTTGACCGTTTCAATATCCTGTTCAGGGTAGCTGAATACCCATTTCCAGTCTACCGAAGTAGCATAAACAACAAGAGGCTCTTTGTCTTTTGTTGCTTCAGGAGCTTTTTCTAACGAATATATCGTCTGTACTGTTGGCACAGAAAGTGCAATGACGATTAAAATTGGGATCACTGTCCAGACTACTTCTAAAAACGTGTTACCGTGAATTTCTGGGTTATAAGATCCATTATCTTTGCCTTTACGGTCGCGGTATTTTACTAAAATAATGGTAAATAGAACAAAGACGACCCCGACGATAAACAGCATAAATCCGATAGATAACAGGATTAAATCACTTTGCTGTTCAGCTACAGGTCCTTTCGGATCTAGTACTGAAGCATTGCTGCATCCCCCAAGGACGAAAACCACAGTTAACAGCGCTAATACAAGCAACGGTTTTAATGCTCTGAACAAGAAGATCACCATCCTTCCTATTGATGTAATAAATCTGAAGTGCATACTTCCTCAAAATCTTTTCTCTACTTTGTTATGCTATCAAAAACTTCACTTATTAGCTTTATTTTTTTATAAACTTCATCCCATTTTCGCTTAAATGTCATAAAATCGACAAAAATTGCTCCAACTTTATTCACATCTATCGCTTAAGATGAAAAGTTTCTAGTTATTTCCGCATATAAGTAAAGAAAAGATGATGAAGAACTAATTCTGACAAATAAAGGTTTACCACAATAAAAAACTTAGGTCAATCAAAAATTTCATTTTGTTAAACTTTCTAGATAGGAATTATTTTTTCCTCGTCTAGCATCTTTTCACACGGTTACCATTTTAACGCATCAAATATTGAAAGAAAAGGCGCAATGAAGAGCCAATATGCTCTGAATTGTCCGTATTTTTTAATGAGAGCATCCAGTTGTTTATCTTATACAAAAAAGAGGAATGATATAAGCAAATAAATAAAAAATAGGATGTGTTGAATGATGAGTTTTCTTATTTCACTTATCGTCGCTATTATTATCGGATGGCTTGGAAGCCTGTTTGTAAAAGGAGATATGCCCGGAGGAATTATCGGGTCTATGATCGCAGGTCTTATTGGCGCCTGGATCGGACACGGGCTGCTTGGAACATGGGGGCCGCACCTAGCCGGATTTGCCATTATTCCAGCGGTAATCGGTGCAGCCATTGTTGTCTTTCTAGTAAGCCTGTTAACCAGAAAAAGAGGATAAAAGCAGCAGCACCCGAAGCGTCAGCGCTTTGGGTGTTTGTTTTGCCATAAAAATCGAAAAAGCCTCAACCCTAGCGGTTGAGGCTTTTGACTGGTTTGACGCCCAACTGGTCGATAAACCTTCTGAAGGCCTGTTTTCCTTCTGTTGTCTGTTTAAACACACCGGCGTGTTCAAGAATGCGAGCGAATACATGTCCCAGCTCTTCTTTTATGACTAGATCTGCATTCTCTTTTGTTATGGTTCTTTTTCCCATCATCCGAATAGCCCACTCACTATGTTTTGCCGTGAGCGGATTTTGTTCTAAAGCTGTTTTCGGATCAGCAGAGCATAGCGCCGCTGCCGTTTCTTTCATTTCCTCCTGTAAGCGGCCCGGCAATATCGCCAATCCCATGACCTCAATCAGGCCGATATTTTCTTTTTTAATATGGTGAACTTCCTTATGGGGATGAAATATCCCTAATGGATGCTCCTCATCCGTCCGGTTGTTCCTCAGTACGATATCGAGTTCGTACAAGCCTCCCCTGCGCCGCGCAATCGGTGTGACCGTATTATGGGGCGTATCGCCTGTATAGGCGGCAATGGCGGCTTTTTCATCGGAATACATCTGCCACGTGCGGAAGATATGGTCAGCAGCTTCGGCGACATGACCCGGTTCGTCTCCTTGGAGCCTGAGCACAGACATCGGCCACTTCACTAAGCCCAGCGACACGCCGGGATAATCTTTTAATTCATAAACGTCTTCCGCTTCTGCACGTGCCATTGGAAAATCATGCGCGCCGCCTTGGAAATGATCATGGCTTAGGATGCTGCCGCCGACAATCGGCAGATCCGCGTTTGAACCGATAAAATAATGCGGATACTGCCCGAGAAATGACAGCAGCCTTTCAAATGTTTTTTTGCTGATCTCCATCGGTTCATGTTCACCTTTTAAGACAATGCAGTGCTCCGGATAATAGACATATGGCGAGAATTGCAGGAACCATTGTTCGTCCTCAAGGATGACCGGGATGATTCTGTGATTTTGCCGGGCTGGATGATTCACGCTTCCCTCGAACCCGACATTTTCTTTACACAGCAAACACATCGGATAATTTGTCTGTTCCTGCTCTTTTGCAGCCGCAATCGCTTTCGGGTCCTTTTCAGGCTTTGATAGGTTAATGGTCATTTCCAGTTCGCCATATTCGGTCGGCACCGTCCAATGAACATTTTTGGCGATTCTGTCAGTCCGTATATAATAGACATCCTCTGAATATTGATAGAATTCCTTTGTCGCCTGTTTTGGGCCGTATAATGCTTTTGTCTCTTCAAATTTGCGAATGACCTCTGACGGAGCAGGTACAAAACAGCCCATCAGCTTTGCGCTGAGCAGGTCACGGTACGTATCTGTATCCGCTTCCATTCGGCCGGTTTCGGCAGCCCATTTATAGATGGGAGCGAGCAAGTCCGGCAGGCTTTGTGACTGCTTGATGCTGGTGCTGGAGACCGGCTCGGGATGTGTGATGCCCAGCGCTTCATAAAGACGGTTTCTCGTATATTCCCGATCCCAGATCGAAATCAATTTTCGTTCCAGGCCATACTCAAGCAGCTGTTCCAGATGTTCAATAATACTCATATGTCACTCCCCCTTTAGTTCTCTCGCTCCCTCTCCGATATCCGCGACATAAAAATCCGCTCGGAGCCCTGTTTTTGCTTGATATCTGTCTCCAACCTTCTGAATAAAATCATCAACGAACTCATCTTTTACAATGCTGATGGTGCATCCGCCAAAGCCTGCTCCCGTCATTCTTGATCCAATTACACCTTCGTGATCCCATGCCGCAAACACAAGCTCATCAAGTTCAGGGCATGTTACTTCATAGTCATCCTTCAATGAAAGGTGGGATTCCTTCATTAACTGCCCGATTTCATCTATATTGTTCTCTTTGAACATATGGGCCGTTCTAATAGCACGATGATTTTCGTATACAGCGTGCTTTGCCCGGCGTCTGTTCGTTTCATTTTGGATCAGGCTGGAATGCGCATCGAAATCAGAAGGCTTGATGTCGCCCAGTGCGGCAATATCGAGGCCTTTTTTCAAATCAAGCAATGCATCATTGCATTCTTGGCGTCTCGTATTATAGCTTGAGTCAGCCAATGTCCTTTTTTTGTTCGTGTTCGCGATGACCAGCGCGAGGCCTGAGACATTGAGTTTGCTATATTCATAGTCAAGCGTGTCGCAGTTCAGCAGCATCGCATGATGTTTTTTCCCCATTCCAATTGCAAATTGGTCCATAATTCCGCAATTGACGCCGATAAAATGGTTTTCCGCATGCTGCGCCATTTTCACAAGCTCAAGCGCATCTACTTCAGGATGAAAATAGCTTTGGAGCACGACCCCCATCAGCAATTCAATAGAAGCGGAAGACGACAGCCCCGCCCCGTTTGGAATATTCCCTGAAAATACAATGTCAAAGCCATGGGGAACTGCATATCCCCTCTGTTGAAATTCATAAATCACGCCTTTTGGGTAGTTCGCCCAGTCGTCTTCTTTTTGATAGCGAATGTCGTCAAGGCTGCATTCCTTGATGCCTGCGTTTCTAAAGTTATCTGAATACATCCGGACAAGCCCGTCGTTTCTTTCTGCAACAGCAGCATATGTACCCATTGTCAGCGCGCACGGAAAGACATGCCCGCCGTTATAGTCTGTATGTTCTCCAATCAGATTCACTCTTCCAGGTGCGAAAAAAAACCGTAACCCCTCTTTTTCTCCGAATACACTTGCAAATATCCCCTTTAGCTCTTCCCGCATGTGCAATCACCTTTCTGGTTTTTATTTTTTATTCCCCTTATTTCTTCATAGAAAACGGCAGATCATATGCTGCAGTCCTCTCATACCCCTTCTTCTTTTGTTTTTTTAAAGACGAGCCATTTGCTCGCAACATAGTTGACGACAACAATGACCGCGTTGTCGAGTATTTTGGCCAAGGTTTCATTTGTATTAAACTGGCCGACAAGAATGATCATCATGCCTAAATCTATGCCGAGAGACAGGACCCGAACGCTGAAAAAAGCAGTGAGCTCTTTCAGCAGGCTCTGCAGATCATGTGTTTTTTGCTGAAACACATATAATTTATTTGTTATGTAAGCAAACAGCACGGACAAAATCCAAGCGGCAACAGTGGCGGCTTTGTAATCCACATTCATGATCTCTACCAATATATAAAAGCTGGCGATATTCACAATGGTTGTGAAAACCCCCATAATGATATACATAATTATTTCTCTATACTTCACTGATGTTCCTCGCTTTCTGAAAAACTTTTCAAAATTCTTGGCGTCTCGTGCTCTCTGTCTAAAGTAAAAAATACCGAGAGTGCGTCTAAAAAGCTGCGGAAGGTGGCTGGCTGGCCCAATACATATGATTGTTTGATGATTCCGTCGAGGACTGCACATATTATTTTAGCCGTATATTCAGGATCAATACAGGCGTCAATCAGCTTTCTCTCCTTCAGCCACTTAATATATAACACATTTTCTTCCACCCACAATTCGTACAGCCGGACATAGGCCTTGCATTTCTTTAAGACTTTATATGTCGGCATGTTCATGGCAAACGAGGTGATGTCCCACGACGGCTTATTTATGTAATAGGAATAAAGCAGTTCTGCAGCGTGTTTTGCAGCCTCGTCCAATGTCAGCGATTTCACTGACTCCCGCTCCATTTGATCAAGATACCCTATAATGATCTTTTTTTTCATCTGACGTTTTTCGAGAAGGTACAGCAGAAAATCGTCCTTGCTGACAAAATGAACATAAAATGCTCCTTTGCTGTACCCGGCGGCTCTGCTGATATCTTCTACAGAAACCGGATCATACGCTCGGTCAATCAACAAATTCACGCCAGCGTCTATAAAACTTTCAAATGTTGCTTCTCTTTTAATTTGAAATTTGTTTTTTTTCATATTTTTCTCCTGGCGGTAATGATTACCCTTATCTTACACCGGATCAATCTTTAGCGGTATTTATTTCTTTGAACGGTTATGCTATTCGGTTTCCCAGGGGTCATTTTTAATAGGCTAAATGATTTATTTTCATTTACATACTATCCAGTCAGTATTTAATTGTTTATTATTATAAATAAGGTCCATTGGTTATATTAGTCATTTTTTTAGGGAATAGGTAGGTGGTTTTTCCTTCAGTTTGTGAACACCGAGCAACTATGTGTGAAATTTGTTGTACTCGCCTCATCATCGCGCTGGCTTGTCTTTTATTGCCCGCATGTTGCAGGAAAACATTTTATACAATTGGAGGTTACTATGAAAACTCATGTTAAAAAAGATTTGGACAAAGGTTGGCATATGTTAATTCAAGAAGCTAGATCCATTGGATTAGGCATTCATGATGTGAGGCAGTTTTTAGAATCTGAGACAGCATCGAGAAAGAAAAACCACAAAAAAACCGTCCGGCAAGACTAGTCCGAACAGGCGGATCTATTTACCTCTGGCTTTTCTATCACCTGATCTGAGTTTTCACCATATCCTCTATTCAAAAGCAAATCGCTGCGCTGAGCTTGAGGACAAACGGTGTGTCAGCTAACTACGACAGACAGCCGGTGATGCGATCACCTCTTGGCACATGCATTGTCATAAAGAGGTGATGCGAACATGATAACCGTGCTCTGGTAAACAGCAGCTTTGCTGAGAACAAGCTGCATTCGGTGAGGTTTTGAAAGCAAACTCGTTTATACACGGCCGAGCTTGAAAACCTTCGCCTGTCTTTAGACCACTGTGTTCACCTCTTCACGACTTCCTTCTTTTTTCATCCTCCAGATATTGTTCAACGCATAAATCGGACTTTCAGTACATACCTATTGGTGTACCTTTTTGCTTACGTTTAGCGAATAAAAGGAGGAAAGCCATGTACAAAGCTGATTATAAACAGATTGCTGCAACGCCGTCTTTTCAAGCTTTTTTAAAGCAGAAACGCGCTTTTATTGTTCCTTCTGCGATTTTCTTTTTTGTTTTTTATTTTTCACTCCCTGTTTTGACATCTTATTTCACCTTTTTGAATGCACCGGCCATTGGAGCTGTTTCATGGGCTTGGCTGTTCGCCATCGCCCAATTCGCTATGACCTGGATACTGAGTACTGTGTATTCCCGGAGAGCCGCCCATTTCGATAAGTATGTAAGCGCTTTAAAAGAGGATCTGAAGGGTGAACAGACATGAATATGACTGCTTTTTTATTATTTTTGGCGATTGTTGGCCTGACGCTTATTATCACGTATTTTGCCGCGAAGCGGACGAAAACGACGAGTGAGTTTTATACGGCGGGCGGCGGGCTCACCGGCGTTCAGAATGGACTGGCAATTGCCGGTGACTACATGTCTGCCGCCTCGTTTCTCGGGATTGCCGGAATGATTGCGTTATATGGATTTGATGGCTTCTTTTACAGCATCGGTTTTCTGGTGGCTTATCTCGTTGTCTTGTACATCGTGGCGGAGCCGCTTCGGAATCTTGGAAAGTACACGATGGCAGACATGATTGCCGCTCGCTTTAAAGAAAAGAAAATCCGCGGTGTCGCGGCTCTCAATACCATTGCCATCTCTACTTTTTATATGATCGCCCAGCTCGTGGGAGCGGGCGCGCTGATCAAACTGCTTCTAGGGCTGGATTATACCGCGGCTGTCCTCATCGTCGGAGTGCTGATGACCATTTATGTCGTGTTTGGCGGCATGATCGCGACAAGCTGGGTTCAAATTATTAAAGCCGTTTTGCTGATGGCCGGCACACTCGTGATTTCGATTATCGTGTTTTCAAAATTCGGCTTTAGCCTTAATACCATGTTTGAACAGATGAAAACGGCTACTCCGCTGGGCGCTGATTTTTTGAACCCCGGAAACAAATACAAGGTGCCGCTTGAGACCTTGTCGTTAAACTTGGCACTCGTGCTGGGAACCGCCGGGCTTCCGCATATATTGATCCGGTTTTATACCGTTAAGGATGCCAAGACGGCCCGTACATCCGTTGTGTCAGCGACATGGATTATCGGTGTGTTTTACATTATGACGGTGTTTCTCGGCTTTGGTGCCGCGGCATTTGTCGGTTTTGACGCGATTATGGCGGCTGATCAAGCGGGAAATATGGCGGCTCCGCTTTTAGCAAAAGCGCTCGGAGGAGACTTTCTGTTCGCGTTTGTATCAGCCATCGCCTTTGCCACCATTTTGGCTGTCGTGACAGGGTTGGTGCTGTCTGCCGCCTCAGCATTTGCCCATGATATTTACAGCCAGATCATCAGAAAGGGAGAAGCAACTGAAAAAGAACAAATGAAAGCGGCCAGATGGGCTTCTGTCGCCGTGTCAGTACTCTCGATTCTCCTTGCGATTTTTGCACAATCCTTAAATGTGGCGTTCCTTGTTGCACTCGCGTTTGCGGTAGCCGCCAGCGCAAACCTTCCGCTGATTGTGTTTACAGTCTTCTGGAAACGATTCAATGCCTCAGGCGCTTTATGGGGCAGCCTGACAGGCCTGATCAGCGCGCTTGTGCTGGTGTCGATGAGCCCTAGTGTGTGGGACCCGGCCGGAGGTGCTATTTTTACCGGTGATCCGCTCATTCCGCTGTCTAATCCAGGGATTATTTCTATCCCGCTCGGCTTTCTCGGCGCGTGGCTCGGAACGGTGCTGTCGTCTGATAAAACAATTGATGAGGATACGTTTGCAGAAATACAGGTGAAAGCGCATACTGGCGTCCATATGGAACAGGAATAAAAAAAGCTCTCTTTATCGAGAGCTTTTTCCTTACTTTTTCTTCTGCTCGTCAGAAATCGCTTTTTCAAATACATCCTTGCCGGCAGCACCCGGAATTACAGTGTCACCGATAATAAAGGTTGGAACGGCTGTGATGTCAGCCTCTTCATAGGCGTGCTTCAAGGCTTGGCGCTGCACGTCCTGATATGTTCTTGTTTCCAGTGCTGATTTGAATGATGCACCGTCTAATCCCACTTCCTCGGCGAGCTTCGTCAAGATGTCAATATCGCCGATATTTTGGCCCTCCTGGAAAAATGCCTGAAAGACACGGGTGTTGTATTCATGTCCTTTATTGTATTCCTTCGCAAAATGGAAGCCTTCAAACGCGAGGTCTGTATACGGATGGGGCGAGACGTTTGGAAAATTGATCTCGACCCCTAATTTCTCCGCCATTGGCTGAATAGATGTCTGCCACATGTACTGTTTGGAAGGATCATTGACCGGATCAAGCTGAGGAGATGGGCTTGGGCGCAGTTCAAACGGCATCCACTCGACTTCAACATCCTTTCCTTTTATCGCTTCTTCAAAAGCGGCTTTTCCAACAAAACAAAATGGGCAGACGTAATCTGAATAAACTTTAATGTGTACTGTCATGATAATCTCCTTTCATACTAAATTGATTTTAAACTGTAACAATTAAAGTTACAACTGTTTTTTAAATAAAGAAGCCGATTTAGGCTTCTTTCAGATTGATGACAAAATCCTAAAAAGTTTTAGGATTTTGTCATCCTTTCAGCGTGATTGAAAACCCTTGAAGTCTAGGAAAGCCGAGCATTGGAGCGGAGCGAATGCTCTAATTCGTGAGCACCAACGCACAGGCTTGACAACGAATGCGAGGGTTTGTCGACACGCTGAAAGAAGCCTGTAAAGGCTTCTTCTATGATTCCAGCAAACGCTGGGCAATATATTCTCCTTTTTTGCAGCCGCCTGGGCATGCATATAAAGCAGAACCGATTGTTTGTGTATATTCGTTTAACGCATCCTTTGCTGAAAGAGCCTTCAGCATCGGGATAAACTGATTGTCGGGATTTTTTTGAAAACTGATAAACAGAAGACCTGCATCCATATAGCCGGTTTTCGGATCAAGTCCTTCTGTGTAAGAGAAAGCTCTTCGCAAAATTTGTTTTCCCGTAGATTTCGCTAGACTGACGTGTGAATTAGACGGAATTTGATTCAGCTTCACGGGATCTGTTTCCTTCTTCTGTCCGAAAGGCGCCCCTGAGCTTTTTCTGCGGCCGAAGGTATCCTCTTGGTCCTTGAGGGAAGAGCGGTCCCATATCTCAAGGAACATTTTGATTTTCCGGAAAGCCATATAGGTGCCGCCCGTCATCCAGTCAGGCTCACCGGACTGAACCCACACGATCGAGTTCATCAAGCTGTCATCCTCCGTGCTCTGGTTGCCTGTTCCATCTTTAAACCCGAAGAGATTGCGCGGTGTTTCGCCATTTTTTCCTCCGCTTAAAAAGCCTTTGTTCACAAAGCGGACCTCACAAGTGCCGACCGCTTGATTTAGCAGGTTACGCAGCGCGTGAAACGCCACTTGCTCGTCGTCTGCACATACTTGAATGCAGATGTCCCCGCCTCCCTGCTTTTCATGCAGGTTGTCATTGGGCATCGCTGGAAGAGCGGCTAGGTGCTTCGGCTTTTTGCTTTTCAGCCCGAAGCGGTCCTTTCCGTCTTTTTCAAAAAAGCCAGGCCCGAATCCGAATGTGACTGTTAAGTTGGAAGGGGGTAAATCAACAGACTCACCTGTATCCTGCGGCGGCAGATATTGATTTTTCTGCTCAGCCGACATTTTCTTGCCAGACGTCAGCATCTGTGTGAGACTTGTCCAGTTTCTAAATAATGTAATGATGTCGCTTTTGTCTTTTGCTGTCACATCCAGCGCAGCAAAATAGACATACGTTTGATGAGCAGTTGTGATTCCGGCCTGATGCTTTCCGTAAAACGGAACAATCTGCTCCTCCTCTTTTTCATCCTTTTTCGATGGCTTAGCCGCAGTCTGAACAAGCGGAGCGAGACCGCCGAGTCCGCTGGCACCGATCGCAACGGCTGCCCCCGCCATTGCCCCCCATTTTAAAATGTCCCGTCTGTGAATTTGTTCTGGCTTTTTTTGTTCATCGCTCATGCTGTTACAAAACTCCTTTTATAGCACATTCGCAATCTTCGACATGGTTTCAGAAAGAGTCGTCAGCTTTGTGCTCAGCTCTCTGATTTGCTTTTCACTTAATTTATCATAAGACGTATAGGACTGATCATTTGTTTTGTATTTTGCCATTAAAACTTCAAATTCGCTGAACTCCGTATCCAGTTTTTCCGTCAAGTCGGAGTGATCTTTTACAAGCGCGCTTTTCACTGTTTGATAAACGGCTTCGGAGCCTTCCACATTTGCCATAAGGTCCACTAAATCAATTCGTGAGTAGCGCTCTTCTTCTCCCGTGATTTTCGAAATTCCGGCTTCGTTCAGAAGCTCCATCGCGCCTGCAACAATTTGTTCAGGTGTTAATTTCAGTGATTGAACTGAACCGTCAAGCTCTTTTACATCCTTGAGAAGCTGGTCAGCTGTTGCCTTTTCCCCGGAAATATCTTGATCCTTCCAAATGGCCTTCTCAAGCTTATGGAAGCCTGTCCATTTGTCTCCTTCTTCAACATCGTTTTCTCGTGCGTCAATTTTCGGATCAAGATCTCCGAGGCTTTCAGCGATCGGTTCGATTCGCTCGTAATAAACACGCGCTTTCGCATATAACGTTTTGGACTTTTCGATATCGCCGGATTTCACAGCACCCGTAAATGCTTCAGTCGCTTTGACAAGCTGGTCACTCTGCTCTTTGACATAGCCTTTATACTCATCCGCTGCTTTTGCCAGCTGATCGCTAGCCTTTTTGCCGCTCTTCTTCGCTTCTGTCAGGTCTTCTAAGGATGCTTTCAATGACTCGGATTCTGTCTTGATTTTTCCTGCATCCGGTTTGTCTTTTTGCGCTTCTGTGTAGATTGGCTGAAGATGCTTTTCGATTTCTGTATATTCGAATGGATAGTCGCTGCGAATATCGTTTTCAAAGGAAAGCCAGTAGCTGTTTAACTCTTTCCCCTTCTTTTCAATCTCTTTTTGGTCTCCTTTTTCCACTGAGTCATTCAGCTTAGAAATGATGGTTTCCATTTTATTTACGGATGCGGTGATTTCTTTAGTGACCCCGCTTTTTTCAGATGAAGCTTTTTCTTTAGTTGAAGATGTGTCATTGGCTCCGCAGCCTGCGCACAGCGCAAGGATGCATCCGGCTGATACAGCGATTTTTGTGAAATTCATTTTGTCAGTTCCTTTCCGTTTGTAAAATGTTTTGCCGCTTCTGAAACAAGCGCAATCAGTAAATAGAGTAAAATCAACATTTGCGGAATCGTGCTGTACACAGACGGATAAATTCCTAGCACCGATACAGACGGCAGCCAGCTTTCTGCATCAGACGGAAGAATGCCCGCCAGTTGAAGGCTGTGAACGCCGGTTCCGAGAAATTTCACGCACATATACAGGACAACCGCCATTGATAGAAGAAAAAACGGCTTCAATGGAATGCGCATTCCGAGCTTGATCATCAGAACACCGACGATGACGAGAACGATAAGCCCTGCGGCAGTTCCGCCGATCAGTTCAGTGAGCGGGAGCTTCCCGACAAGCCCGATGAAAAAGATGACCGTTTCGAGACCTTCTCTTACAACTGCCAGAAATGCAATGAGCGCAAAGGAAAGCAGGCTTCGTTTTTTTAGTGCCTGTGACTTCTGGATATTGATTTTTTCTCTCCATTTATCCATTGAGGCGTTTCTGTGCAGCCACACCCCGACATACAAAAGCATGACAGCGGACAGTACGCCGGTAACGCCGCCAAGCAAGAAATTGTTTTCTCCGAATACACTGGAGGAGAACAGAACCGTGACACCGATGCCGGCTGCTAAGGAAACAGCCATGCCGGCGGACGCCCCGCCCCAGATCCATGTCGAGGAACGCGTAACCCGCGCTTTTTTTGTCATGGTTAATAGCGCTCCGATGACAAGGAGGGCCTCCATTCCTTCACGAACCGGGATCAGCGCCGCATCCCACCAGCTGTAGCTGCTTGAAGCGATCGGCTCGAGCAATTGAATCATTTCGTCAATTTGCTTTGATACCTTTTCAGGATGGCTGCCGATCTCCGCCTTCATCAGCGCCAGATTTTCCTCCGATGTCGTATAGGCTTCTTTCGATTGGGACACGACATCTCCCTCAACAGCGAGCCAGGATGTAACTAAATTGTCGATTGCGGATGACGCTTCATCCAATTGTTTTTTTTCTATGAACTGTTTTGTGTCTTTCAAGCTTTGTATATAGGCTGTTAAGGACGCCCTTGATTGACCTGAGGATGTCTTTTTCAGCACGACAGCCTGCTGATAGGTTTCTAAATGAGACGCAAGCTCTTCAAGCTGTGTTTTGAGCTTACGTGCGTCTTGATTGATAAAAGAAAGAGAAATCATCGCGATATTCGCGTCCATTTCACTGTGAGAAGAAAGGTTTTCTTTCTTAATAGAAGGTTCTTCTTTTTTCCACTTCGCTTTGAAGGTGTCAAACGTTTGTTGTGCCGAATCCATATCCCCGTCTTTTACGGATTTGATCATTTGCTTGTTTAATTGAATTAATGCGGCGATCGGATCATCTTCCGCATGTGCCGCAGAACCGAAAACCATCAACAAGCTGAATAGAATAAGTGCCAGCCCCCGAGCCATCATGTTCCTCCTATAATTGAAAATGATTATCATTGTATAACATAATCATAGCCAGTTCCTGTCCTTTGTCAATTAAAATTTGAAGGTCTGAAAACCTTGATGGACAGCAAAAAAGCTGTCCTTTTACAGAACAGCCCTTTGAAGGAAAATGAACGATTATCTTCCTGTTTTATACGTTTGAATTTCCTCACGAAACTTGCGTGCAGCACTCTCAGGATCCTCCGCCTGACTGATGGCGCTGATCATACTGACGCCATCGGCCCCCGCTTGGATAACAGGTGCGGCATTATCTATTGTGATTCCGCCGATGCCGACAATTGGAATGCTGATGCCTTGGCGGCGCACTGCTTCGATAAGAGATACACCCTGTACCGCTCTCGTATCTTTTTTCGTTTCAGTCGGATAGATCGGCCCAAGCCCGACATAATCCGCTCCGTCTTCTTCGGCTTGCTTCACCTCAGACATCGTATGGGCAGAAACGCCGAGAATCATATCACCTATGGCAGCTCTTACCTCTTTCGCATTTGCGTCTTCCTGGCCGATGTGGATACCATCAGCTTTCAGATTCAGAGCCAATTCCACATCATCATTGACAATGAACGGAACACCAGCTTCACGGCAAGCTGCCTGCGCTTTTTCAGCAAATTTAATCCGAGCCTCTCCTGTCAGCGCATCCCCGCCTTTTTCACGGAACTGGTACAGGGTGGCACCGCCTTTTAACGCTTTTTGTACAACTGTAACAGGATCGGCTTTCGTATTGTTTGACCCCATAATGAAGTATACAGATAATAACTCTTTCATCATTTCCCGAGAAATACGAGTCATGAGACAGTCACCCTTTCTATAGTCGCCCATTCTTGGACGTCTTGTTCAGTAACAGTTGAAAGCTTGTTCAGCAATTCAATCTGAAAGCTTCCAGGGCCTTTGTCAGCCGTCTGCTGTGCGGCAAGCTGAGCGGCGACCCCATACGAAGAAATGGCCGCAATAGCAGCAAACAATGGATTTTCTTCCACAGCGCAAAACGCACCGACGACGGAAGTCAGCAGGCAACCGGCGCCTGTCACTTTTGTCAGCAGCTTGTGGCCGTTATGAAGGGTGTATACATGTGACGTGTCGGCTATGACATCAACTTCACCAGTTATCGCAATGACCGTGTTTAGCTTTTGTGCCGCCTGCTGAGCCAGCCGGATGATGTCGCCTCCGCCTTCACCCGCATCAACACCTTTGATCAGCCAATCGGTCACGCCGACGGTATGGGCAATTTCCGCCGCATTTCCTCTGATTGCAGCAAGGCGCACCTCACGAATGATGTCACGTGCCGATTCAGTGCGGAACGGTGTTGCTCCGGCACCGACAGGATCAAGAATGACGGGAACGCCATGTTCATTAGCTGATTTCCCCGCGATGATCATCGCTTCGACTGACTCCTTGCTCAGCGTTCCGATATTTAAAACGAGTGCACCCGCAATCTTCGCCATATCGGCGACCTCTTCTTTTGCGTACGCCATAACGGGCGATGCGCCGAGCGCGAGCAGGCCGTTTGCTGTGAAATTCGTTACGACATTGTTGGTTATGCTATGCACCAGTGGGCTATGCCGGCGGACAGCCGTAAGACATTTTGCTGCTGATTGTGCATCCATGTTTGCATCATCCTTTACTATCTTTTTTCGGGTCCCATAAATACGATTTCGTATGTTCGAGCCAAGCTCTGGCGGCAAACGACAAGTACCTGTCCTTTCTCCAAATAATGGCGAGGTGCCAAGGGATGACCGGATCGACAAGCGGAATGACTTTCACTTTTTCCGGGTCAAGGCCGCGGCAGATCCGTTCCGGCAAAAGCCCGATCCCAAGGTTGGCTGATACCATCTCACTAATAAAATCCCATTGTGATGTTTCATAAATGATATGGGGCCGGAACCCAGCCTTGATACATTCCGTCATAATTCGGTTGTGCAGGACAAAATCCTCTCTGAAGAAAATAAAAGGCTCGTCCTTCAACTCACGCAGCTGACATTCTTTCTCATCAGCCAGCCGGTGGGAAGGGTGAACGACAAGCATTAAGGTTTCTTTTACGATTGTAAACGAATGAAAGATATCTTCGTTTGCGGGAAGGACCACAACGCCGATATCAAGAGAGCCGTCCCCGACACCTTCTTGAACTTTTATAGAACCGTCTTCGACTAGCTGAAAGGTGACATTCGGATAGTTTTCACGGAAATCGCCGAGCACTCTGGGGAAAAACCCCGATCCGATCATCGGCGGCAGTCCAATCCGTACGTGCCCTTTCTTGACTTCCATAATATCATTTAATTCTGACGTCAGGTTTTGAAATGATTTAATGATTTCCTGCGCCTGCACATACATGCTATGACCGGCATCAGTCAGTTCCACCTGCCTGCCGTTTCGGTAAAACAGTTCAATTCCGAGCTCTTCTTCTAAATTTTTGATCATTTTTGATATCGTCGGCTGAGAAACATAAAGGGATTGGGAAGCCTTCGTAAAACTTTTTAAACGGGCGACTTCCAAGAAATATGTTAAATGGCGGATATCCATGCGCTTCACCCTTTCTATAGACAAAAGGAATACTTCTTATTCTTAATATATATTTTACCTATAGAGAGACCTTATGTACAATAAGTATATAAGGGAGGCATCAATATGAAAAAACTGTTGCTAACCGTTATTCAAATTGCTCTGTTATTTATATTTGCTCGGCTGATTAATTGGGTGACAGCCCTTCTTCATATAAATATTCCCGGCAGTATAATAGGGATTGTGATTCTTTTCACATTATTGCACTTTAACATTATCAAGCTTGAATGGATCGAGCTTGGTGCAGCGTGGCTTCTCGGGGAGCTGCTTTTATTTTTTATCCCGTCTGCCGTCGGAGTGATTGAATACGGAGACATTATGTCGAAATTTGGTGTCAGCATTCTGCTTGTTGTCATCATCAGCACGTTTGTCGTGATGGTGTCTACAGGAACGCTTACACAACTCATCGCAAAGAGAAAGGAGAAAAAGCATACGTGTTCATCGGAATTGTAAGTTTGTTTTTAACGGTTTTGGTGTATTTAGGAGCAAAAAAGGTATATCAACGCTTTCCGCGTGTTTATACGTCGCCGCTATTGGTGACGCCCGCTGTATTAGTCGGTCTGCTGCTGCTGGTGAATGTCCCGTACGAGTCCTATAATCTCGGCGGCGGATTGCTGACCGATATGCTACAGCCGGCCACCGTGGCATTCGCGATCCCGTTATATAAATATTTCCCTGTTTTAAAGAAATACGCAGTGGAAATTATTTTGAATGTGGCCGTCGGTTCATGCATCGCGATTATTTCTACCGCTCTTATTGCGAAATGGCTTCACCTCGGCACCGGCTTAATTGACAGCCTCGTCCCGAGATCAGTGACAACGCCGATCGCGATGAACGTATCTGAAATGATCGGCGGAATGCCTGCCGTCACAGCTGTGTTTGTGATTTTAACCGCTTTGTTTGGCACAGTGATTGGCCCGATGGTCATCCGTTACTTCCGCATTGATAACGAAATCGCGCGGGGCGTGCTGCTTGGCACAAGCGCCCACGGAGCGGGAACGTCAAAGGCATTTGAGCTCAGCTCTGTGTCCGGCACGATTTCCAGTGTGTCGATGATCTTAGCTGCGATTATGACGCTTTGCGCGGCGCCGTTTTTACTTTCATTTATGTAAAAAACTGTCCTCTCGAGGGCAGTTTTTTTATGTGCTTCCCCTTATTGAAAAGCTGGCGAATTCCAATATAATGTATTTGTGGATACCAAAGGAGGCACCCTGATGCACAACTTGCAGGTGAGGCGGCATTATGCCGCGTTAAAAGGATTTTATTTGTTTGCTTTTCTCGGTACGGGCAGCATAATTCCCTTACTCAGTATGTATTTAACGAAGGAACAGCATTTAAGTGGATCACAGGTCGGCTTGATCATGTCACTGGGCCCGATTGTGATGATTTTCTTTCAGCCGTTTTGGGGCATGCTGAGCGACTATACGCAAAAAACGAAAGGCCTGCTGGCGGTTTGCACATCAATCACAGGCATCATTGGATTAGCCTATATTGCATTTGACAGTTTCCCTCTGTTTATTTTGATTGCGGCCTGTTTTGCAGCCTTTCAAAGCACGATTATTCCACTTTCGGACAGCATTTCACTAAGGTACACACAAGAAACAAACGGCAATTACGGCGGAATCCGGCTGTTCGGTTCTCTCGGCTTCGGTGTCGCGGTGTTTGCCATGGGACAGGTGACGAACCGGCTGTATCCCATTCATGTGATCTTTATCTTCGGCTGTGCCTTTCTATGCATTGCCGCCATATTGGCTTCTCAAATGCCGGGCCAGCAGAAAACAACAACAAAGGTCAATATCCGCAAAGGATTCCGGGAGCTTATCAGCAACAAAACTTTCCTCATCTTTATGATCATCACCTTTACGACATTTGCTCCAAACTTAGCGAACAATACGTATTTCAGTCTTTTTCTGGACAAAAGCGGCGCGTCACTTTCCGCTATCGGCATTTTATTTTTCATCGGCGTGATTTCAGAAATACCATTTATGCGATTTGCCCAAACATTTATAGATAAAATGGGGCTGCTCAACGTCATTATGCTGTCAGGCGGAGTCTCATTATTCAGGTGGGCGCTCTATTTCACGGCGCCTTCACTATGGATCATTTATGCGACGGTCTTTCTTCAGGGAGTGGCCATCGGTTTATTTATCCCGGCGGCGCTTCAATATGTGAAAAAGATTACCCCTAGACACGTTGAAGCGACGGCGCTGACCATGTACGCCGCCATCGGCAACGGGTTCGGCAACTGGTTCTGCACATTTGCAGGCGGGTACATTTTTGACTACGTGTCGATCTTCGCAGTCTACTTGCTTTTCGGCATTCTGAGCATAGCAGGCTTTGGCCTGACATTATATTTAATGAAGGCTGAAAAAAACAAACATACACTTCATCAGCCGGCTGTTACTTTTAAACCATAATGACTATAATGAACAAAAGAAAGGATGTGCGTTATGAACGGGCAAGAGCGAAACAGCATTTCGAAAGGGTTGCAGGTTGATATTGTATTGAAAGCAGATCAAAAAACAGGAAAACTGACGCGAGGGACAGTGAAGGATATTTTGACGAAATCAAACTTTCATCCGCATGGCATTAAAGTCCGGCTTGAAGATGGCCGCATCGGCCGCGTCCAGCAGATCATTTCTACATAAAAAAAAGCTGCCTCTGAACAGGGCAGCTTTTTCATTATTTTTTCTGCAGAAGGACCACTTTCAGGTAGTTGCCTTCCGGAAATGCCGAAATCGTTTTGAAATCCTCCGGCAGCGTAAATTCCTCAATGATGGTGTAGCGTTCGTTTGTCTCTTTAAATGCGGCATCGATAAAGCCTTTGAATTTCTTCATGCCAAAGGCGCTGCTGTTTGTAGAGGCAACAATGACACCCTTGTCAGCAGTGATGGCGATCGTTTCCTTCAGCAGGTTTTTATAATCCTTGGCCGCGCTGAAGGTGCGTTTTTTTGTGCGCGCAAAGGAAGGCGGATCGAGAATAATCAGATCAAAGCGCAAATCCTTTTTTGCAGCATATGAAAAATAGTTAAAAACGTCCATCACTTTAATGTCGTGCGCTTCGTAATCCAGCTTGTTCACGCTGAATTGCTCGATCGTTTTGGCCAGACTTCGGTTTGCCACGTCGACGCTTGTTGTTTTCTCCGCTCCGCCAAGCGCCGCCGCCACGGAGAATGCACCCGTATAAGAAAACGTATTTAAAACGGTTTTCCCGTTTGCATAGCGGTCTCTGATCGCCTTGCGCACATGTCTCTGATCCAAAAAGATGCCCGTCATGGCGCCTTCATTCAGATCCACCGCATATTGAATGCCATTCTCCTGGATGATGATCGGGAACTCGCCTCTTCTCCCTTTCACGAAGTCATCATCTTCAACGTATTGTCCAGCTGTGTCGAAGCGTTTCTTCTCGTAAATCGCTTTATAATCAAGATCCATCTCATCCAATGCGGAAATCAGCATGTCTTTAAAGGTGTAAATTCCCTTGCTGTACCATTGAATCAGCAGGTAGCCGTCATAATAGTCGATGGTGACGCCGCCGACACCGTCACCCTCACCGTTGAACAGGCGGAAAGCTGTTGTATCTTGAGCCTCAAATAGTTTGGCGCGCGCTTGGGCCGCTTTTGTTAATTTGGTGAGAAAAAATGCTTGGTCAATCTGTTCATGTTTATTGCAGGTAAGCGTCCAGCCAACCCCTTTGTTTTGCAGGCCGTAATAGCCCCGCGCGAGAAACTCGCCGCCGCTCTCAGACACGATATCAACGAGGTCTCCTTCTTTCATGTGCCCCGCACTCCCTGCGAGAGCTTCTTTTTCAATAAGGGGATAGCCTTTTTTTATTTTGGCAGCGTGTGCTTTTTTTAGGGTGAGTAGCTTCATATATGTCGTCCTCTTTCCGTTTGCTTTCTCTTATGGTACCACAAAACGCCAAGATGTCTGCATTGACAGAAAGGAAAGGTTTTTCTACGATAGACAAAAAGAGTTACGAGGAGGAGCAGCATGGCAAAACGAATTGACCATACAGGCATCATGGTAAGAGATATTAACGCGTCCATCACATTTTATGAAGAGGTACTAGGCATGAAATTGAAGGATCGCATCACTCACACGAACGGTGTAATCGAGCTTGCTTTTCTTGGCTTTGAAGACGGCCCGGAAACAGAAATTGAACTGATTCAAGGCTACAGCAGCGAGCTTCCCGCTGAAGGAAAAGTGCACCACATTGCCCTGCTGACGGATGACATCGCGGCTGAATATACAAAAGCGGAAAAAATGAACGCAAAATTTATCGACGAGGAGATCACAACACTTCCAAACGGATACCGTTATTTCTATATCGAAGGCCCTGACGGTGAGTGGATTGAGTTCTTTCAGCGGTAAAAATAAAGAACGTACATTTTGTGATGTACGTTCTTTTTTATCTATACCAACTGATATACGTTGACTCATCGCAAATCATAGCTTCCCAGCCCATACGCTCAACCAATTCATGGATGTTTTTATCTTTGGCTAAAAAGACATTAATGAATGAGTCATATACACTCATAAACACAAAATCCATTTTCTCATCAGTTAAAACGAGCTCTGCTGCGGCTTCATCAAGAACCGTCCGCAAGTTGGCTTCAGTTATGTCCAAAACGCCGCGGTTTTCCACAATCGGTTCTGCGTAATAAAACCGATTGGATCCGTTCGCACCTAATACCTTTACCAAACTCAGAATATGAAAATTTGAAATATGATCCTCACTGGGATAATAGAGGTCTCCATTTATGTTTTCATATAACACCTCAGCCAAATCCTCTCTCGCGAACTCGTCCCTTAAAGCGCCTATCGACGTCATTAAAGCTAGCGCCAGCTCAGCATGTGTTTGAAAGCAACAAGAAGACATAACCTTCTTCCAGGAAACAGCCTTGCCTATTCCTCTTATTTCATCATCGTTTGGATAAATATGTTCATAATCATTTTTTCTTTTTGCATTTCCCCATCCTTCAGGCATTTGGATAAAAGGAGAAAAGATAATAGCAGCAGATGAGTATTCAACTGGTACTTGTTGTAAGATTGGTGATTCGTCATCTAACCATATATAATCTAGCATGCGCACCTCCTTTACATATTCTAACATTCTCTTTCGTTTAAAAGGAGATGATCAGCCCTATGACAGGCTGGTCATCTATCACATCACATTTTTATCCCCAGATTCAACCGCACTCTCTTCCCGCCATTTTTGATAATCCCATATTCTGAAAAACGGATAGTAGATAGCACAGGTGATCAGCAGATTTACCAGCTGCATAACGGCGCCCGACACCTTTCCGCCTGTCGCCAGGTAACCTGATATGAGCGGCGGCATCGTCCATGGCACCGCGATTCCGGCCGGTCTTGCCACCAGCCCGGTGCTCATGCCGATATAAGTCGCGGTAATCGTGAGGAGCGGTGCGATGATAAATGGGACAATAAGGAGCGGATTCATGACAATCGGCATGCCGAAAATGATCGGCTCGTTGATATTAAATAGCGCAGGGCCGATTCCTAATCGTCCAAGCTGCTTCATTTGTTTGCTCCGGGAGCGCACAAGCATCGTCAGGACAAGCGCCAACGTCGCCCCGCTTCCGCCGACATTGATCCAAATTTGAAAAAACTGAGTCGTAAAAATACTCGGCAACGCCTCGCCCGCTTGGAAGGCAAGACGGTTGGCATCCATCGCGCCGTACCAAATCGGCGCCATGATTCCGCCAATGATGGAAGCCCCGTGAATCCCGCACGACCAAAGCAGCATCTGCACAAATTCAGCGATCAGGCTTCCGCCGAGACTGCCGCCAAGGATGGAAAGCGGTGTGCCAAGCAGGTCTCCTACGACATTGTGCAGACTCTGAAAAGGTGTCATTTCAATCAGAAGACGCGCCAGCCATACGAGAAGCACAATGATAAAGCCGGGAATCAGCGCGACAAATGATTTGCTTACCGCAGGCGGCACACCGTCTGGCATTTTGAAGACGATATTTTTTTGAATAATGTACCGATAGATTTCGGTTGAAAACAAGGCGATCAGCATGGCGACAAATAAGCCCTTGCTGCCGAGCAGCGTGATCGGAATTCCGCCCCCTACCATGATGGGTTCCGTTGAGCCATCCGGTGTAAACGGCACCTCAAACGGCGTTGCCAGCAGAAATGCGGCAATTGAAATCGCTCCGGCAGAAAGGGCATCGACACCATAGCTTTCTGCCAGCCGATAGGCGATCCCAAAAGCGGCAATCATCGCCATAATATCAAACGAAGCGTTAACAGGATATCCGAGCTTATCAGCCCACTCTTTCCCAAACACACTCGCCATGAAATCAGCATACCCCGGAATCGGCAGGCTCGTTAAAATCAAGAAGACAGACCCGATAATAATCAGCGGCATGGTCAGGATAATTCCGTCACGCAAAGCGCTGAGATGCCGCTGCCCGGCAATTTTCCCGGCGACAGGCATTATTTTTTCCTCCATCACCCGAGTGAATGTGCTCATCTTAAAAGCCCCCTTTTCTCATTGCTTTGTGAACAACCTCCGCAATGTTTTCTTTATCTTATTTTGAAAACGCTTACAAATTCATTTGGAAAATTTCCTCTTCATGCGGAAAAAATCTGCATTTTGCTAAACAACCCTGCCCATGAAAAATTTTTTCCTTCTTACTATCAATCTCTCTTTTTTTCTCCGATATATATATCAAACATCATAGAAAAAGGAGATGAATCATGAAAAACATATCTTGCAAACTTGTTGTATCAGTCACTCTGTTTTTCAGCTTTCTCACCATAGGCCCTCTCGCTCATGCGCAAAACAGCAGCGAGAAAGAGGTTATTGTGGTTTATAAAAACAAGGCCGGAAAGGAAACCATCCTGGACAGTGATGCTGATGTTGAACAGCAGTATAAGCATCTTCCCGCGGTAGCGGTCACAGCAGACCAGGAGACAGTAAAAGAATTAAAGCAGGATCCTGATATTTTGTATGTAGAAAACAACGTATCATTTACCGCAGCAGACAGCACGGATTTCAAAGTGCTGTCAGACGGCACTGACACCTCTGACAACTTTGAGCAATGGAACCTTGAGCCCATTCAGGTGAAACAGGCTTGGAAGGCAGGACTGACAGGAAAGAATATCAAAATTGCCGTCATTGACAGCGGAATCTCCCCCCACGATGACCTGTCGATTGCCGGCGGGTATTCAGCTGTCAGTTATACCTCTTCTTACAAAGATGATAACGGCCACGGAACACATGTCGCAGGAATTATCGGAGCCAAGCATAACGGCTACGGAATTGACGGCATCGCACCGGAAGCACAAATATACGCGGTTAAAGCGCTTGATCAGAACGGCTCGGGGGATCTTCAAAGTCTTCTCCAAGGAATTGACTGGTCGATCGCAAACGGGATGGACATCGTCAATATGAGCCTTGGCACGACGTCAGACAGCAAAATCCTTCATGACGCCGTGGACAAAGCATATGAACAAGGCGTTCTGCTTGTTGCCGCAAGCGGTAACGACGGAAACGGCAAGCCAGTGAATTATCCGGCGGCATACAGCAGTGTCGTTGCGGTTTCAGCAACAAACGAAAAGAATCAGCTTGCCTCCTTCTCAACAACTGGAGATGAAGTTGAATTTTCAGCACCGGGGACAAACATCACAAGCACTTACTTAAACCAGTATTATGCAACGGGAAGCGGAACATCCCAAGCGACACCGCACGCCGCTGCCATGTTTGCTTTGTTAAAACAGCGTGATCCTGCCGAGACAAACGTCCAGCTTCGCGAGGAAATGCGGAAAAACATCGTTGATCTTGGTACCGCAGGCCGCGATCAGCAATTTGGCTACGGCTTAATCCAGTATAAAGCACAGGCAACAAATTCAGCGTACGCGGCAGCAGAGCAAGCGGTGAAAAAAGCGGAACAAACAAAAGCACAAACCGATATCGACAAAGCGCGAGAACTCGTCAGCCAGCTATCGGGCTCCGACGCCAAAACTGCCCTGCACAAAAGACTGGATAAAGTACAGTCATACAGAAATGTAAAAGATGCGAAAGACAAAGTCGCAAAGGCAGAAAAATATAAAACACAGCAAACCGTTGATACAGCACAAACTGCCATCAACAAGCTGCCAAACGGAACAGACAAAAAGAACCTTCAAAAACGCTTAGACCAAGTAAAACGCTACATCGCGTCAAAGCAAGCGAAAGACAAAGTTGCGAAAGCGGAAAAAAGCAAAAAGAAAACAGATGTGGACAACGCACAATCAGCAATTGGCAAGCTGCCTGCAAGTTCAGAAAAAACGTCCCTGCAGAAACGCCTTAACAAAGTGAAGAGCACCAATTTGAAGACGGCACAGCAATCCGTATCTGCGGCTGAAAAGAAATCAACTGATGCAAATGCGGCAAAAGCACAATCAGCCGTCAATCAGCTTCAAGCAGGCAAGGACAAAACGGCATTGCAAAAACGGTTAGACAAAGTGAAGAAAAAGGTGGCGGCGGCTGAAGCAAAAAAAGTGGAAACTGCAAAGGCAAAAGTGAAGAAAGCGGAAAAAGACAAAACAAAGAAATCAAAGACATCCGCTCAGTCTGCAGTGAATCAATTAAAAGCATCCCATGAAAAAACAAAGCTGCAAAAACGGCTGAACGCCGTCAAACCGAAAAAGTAACCAAAAACCTTTAAGACTTGCATTCCAGGTCTTAAAGGTTTTTTACATTCTAAGAACATCACACACAACCTTTTTCCCATCCATTGTACAGGCTTTTCATACTATTGCTATACAGCCATGAACAGCATAAAATGAACGTTATTACAGTTATCACCACATATGGCGGGATTGTGACTGGGCAGGCAGGCAAGACCCAATGATGCAAAGGGAGTATTAGTGCCTAAAAAGCAGGGCATTTTAACTCTTCTTTTCGTGTTGGACTCATAACGGCGCCTTGGACAACCCCTATTTTCATGCTCCGTCGTCGACGCGGGCATTTTTGTCATTTTCAGCCGGTATTTCTCACTTTTTTCATTTTGATTGTCAACTTTTCATTTGATACGATGAACAAGCCGACTTTTCTTCAGCAAAGGAGGTTTTGATTGCTTGCATAAAGAGATTGCAAAAGAATTACTGCTGCTCGCAGGAGGAAAAAACAATATTATCAGCATCAGCCATTGTACGACCCGTCTTCGTTTTGATGTAAAGGACGAGACGAAAATTGATATACATGCCATTGAGAACCTGCAAGGTGTGCAGGGCACCTTTTTCCGCTATGGGCTTTTCCAGATTATCTTCGGAGCAGGCGTCGTCAACAAAATATATAAAGAAGTCGTTCATGTATGGGAGACCGCGCCTTCTGAAGAGCCTGTCCACCAGAAAAAAGCCAGCCGGAAGCTGAACCCTGCCGCAGCTTTTGCGAAAACACTGTCCGATATTTTTGTGCCGATTATTCCGGCAATAACAGCAAGCGGCCTGCTCATGGGGCTGATCGGCATGATTAAAGTGTTTCACTGGTTCGCTGCCGGCAGCCCATGGATTAAAATGCTCGACCTCGTGTCCAGCACAGCCTTTATTTTACTGCCGATTTTAGTCGGCTTCAGTGCTGCACGGCAATTTGGCAGCAACCCATACCTAGGGGCAGTGATTGCAGGGCTTTTGACGCATCCTGATCTGCTGGACCCGTCTATGCTCGGCAGCAAAACCCCGTCTTCTTTAGACATATGGGGGCTTCATATCCCAATGATGGGCTATCAGGGTTCCATGATACCGATTCTTCTTTCCGTTTTTGTCATGAGCAAAATTGAGAAGCTATTAAAATCGATTGTGCCGAAGTCGCTTGATGTCGTGATCATTCCCTTTATTACGGTCATGGTGACAGGATGCCTCGCACTGATTGTGATGAATCCCGCCGCGTCCATCATCGGCCAGATCATGACACAATCTATAGTCTATATTTATGATCACGCCGGCATTGCCGCCGGAGCTCTTTTCGGCGGCATCTACTCCACCATCGTCCTATCTGGATTGCATCATAGCTTTTATGCAATTGAGGCAACTCTGCTTGCTAATCCGCATGTCGGTGTCAACTTTTTAGTGCCGATATGGTCGATGGCGAATGTGGCCCAAGGCGGAGCGGGGCTTGCGGTATTCCTCAAAACGAAACAATCAAGCCTGAAAAAAATTGCGCTCCCCGCTTCTCTGACCGCGTTTTTAGGCATTGTTGAGCCGATTGTATTCGGGGTAAATCTCAAATTGATCCGTCCCTTTATCGGAGCAGCCATCGGCGGTGCTATTGGCGGAGCATACGTGGTTGCGGTACAAGTTGTGGCAAATTCCTACGGGCTGACAGGCATTCCGATGATTTCAATTGTGCTGCCGTTTGGCGCCGCGAATTTTGTTCATTATATGATCGGTTTCTTGATCGCAGCCGTCTCTGCTTTTATAGCTACATTGTTTCTCGGGTTTAAAGAAGAGACAGAATAACTGGATTTATTCGTTTTCATTCATAAAACGGGGGATGAAAGGACAAAAAAGCTATGAAAATTAAAAGAATCTTAAATCATAATGCTATCGTCGTAAAGGATCAAAATGAAGAGAAGATTCTCTTGGGTGCAGGAATTGCGTTTAACAAAAAGAAGAATGATATTGTCGATCCGTCAAAAATAGAAAAAACCTTTATCAGAAAAGATACACCTGACTATAAGCAGTTCGAAGAGATTTTAGAAACATTGCCTGAAGACCACATTCAGATTTCTGAGCAAATTATCTCTCATGCCGAAAAAGAGCTGAACATCAAAATCAACGAGCGCATTCATGTCGCTTTTTCAGACCATCTTTCTTTTGCGATTGAACGCCTGAGCAATGGGATGGTTATCAAAAATCCGCTGCTGAATGAAATCAAAGTCCTTTATCCAAAGGAGTTCCAGATCGGCTTATGGGCCAGAGCACTGATTAAAGATAAACTGGGGATTCACATTCCTGATGATGAAATCGGCAATATCGCCATGCATATCCACACAGCAAGAAACAATGCCGGCGATATGACACAAACGCTTGATATTACAACAATGATCCGTGATATTATCGAGATTATCGAAATTCAATTGTCTATTAATATCGTTGAAGATACCATCTCTTATGAACGGCTTGTGACCCATCTCCGCTTTGCCATTCAGCATATCAAAGCAGGCGAATCCATTTACGAGCTGGACGCAGAAATGATTGACATCATTAAAGAGAAGTTTAAGGATGCCTTCCTGTGTGCCCTAAGCATCGGCACCTTTGTGAAGAAGGAATACGGCTTTGAGTTTCCTGAAAAAGAATTGTGCTACATCGCCATGCATATTCAGCGGTTCTACCAACGGTCAGTCGCACGCTGAGACAAACCAAAAACGCTTTTGATCATCTCAAAAGCGTTTTTTTATCTGATTTATTGGTTGATCGCCGGATTCCCAATCGTATTCCACTTCGTATAGGACATGTAATGGAAATACTCATCGCGATACGGATGTTTTGTATTGGAGTTCCAAGGCTTTTCTCCGCCGCAGAAGTGCACGATTGCCGGGTTTTCTCTTGTTTCATTATATTGCTTCCGCCCTAACAAAGTCGGTGGGGTTTTCAGCTTTAACATGATATAGGTTTGAGCGTTCCAGCGCGGATGAAGTTCATACCACTGATCATACAAGATCGCATTCAGTGCATCTTGGTCATGCAGCACAAGAAAGTCTTCGTCTGGGTGTTCATTGATAAAGTTGATGACTTTTTCTGTGATGTTTTGCTTTCTCCAAGACTCAAAATCAATAATCATGATACCTGAGTTAAAATACTTCCCTGTATCAGTGACGTTCATTTCTTTCAGGCGTTCATGCTGCCCCGCATCCTCAACAGCGGCTACGGTGTATGGCGCAATGTCTAAATCCCATAACTTAGAAATATCCTCTACGACAAGCGCATCACAATCGATGTAAATCATTCGTTTGATGCTTTCATCCTTAATTAAGTCGGGAATCGAAATGCGGTAATACGCGGCTTTTGTAATATGGCTGCTCTCTACCGCATGTTCATACATGTTGGTATCCACTTCTAAAAACTCAATCGGCACTCCGAATTTCAAAGTGGTTTCTTCCAGTCTTTTTTTGTTATCAGGCTTAATTCCGCCATCAATGACGTATAATTTTACCTCTCTCTCCTGATCCATGTTAGTCAATAAAGAAACGAACATCCCACCTAAATGACGAGCATAATTATCATCTGCGCATGATACGATATGCATGATTTCATCTTTCCTCAATGGTATTCATCTCCCTTTTTGTTGTACAAGTTACATACCCTTTTTCAAAAAAATAAACACGTTCTCCGACATTTTTTTAAACAGAATGTGTGATACAACAAAAAAGGTGTCATTTTTTGAAGATGCGATAAAGCCAATAAAGAATGAAAAAGCTGGCGATCGTGATGGCTTCAGCCGAGACGATATACCAAGGCCATGGCCCGAGAACATCTAAGAGAGAGGATTCGCCCGGTTTTTTCGTCAAATACATATAATTCGCGCCAAGCCAGCGATCAATCAGAAAAATACAGACGCCGTACACATTAACAAGCAGGACTGTCACCCATAACGAGCGCTGGCCCATTCTGTAGGTGCCAATCACAGCCATCAGCAGACAGGATAAAAACACAGACCCGTGAGAAATAAAAAAGAGGATATATCGGATATGCGGAAATGAAAACATACCGAGGTCAGGAGTGGCAAGAGCCTGAATCGAACTGCCGATGCCGACAAAAAACAAAAACACAAACAGCTTTCTGCTTTTTGTCACTAACATAATAGCTGACAAATACACCGACAGGTCACTAAGCTGGAGAGGCAATGAAGTGCGCACCGACCACCTGTCCGTGGCGACCATCCATATTTGATAGCCGATTTGCGAACCAAGCAAAAGAAACACAAACAGAGAACGCAAAAACCGGCTGGCCCTCGGCTGCTTGACCTCATCTTGGAACAAAAACAACAGAATGGCCAAAAGGGCGATAATCGCTAACGTCACTACATGCTCTGTCGAAAACAGATGAAACGGATCATGCTTATAGACGGATTGAACATATTTTTGCAAAACTGCACCCCCGTTTTCGGGTTTTTGTTTATTTTGGCGTTGTTTGGGCTTTTTTTATTCAACGATATATGGGCTTGAAGTTCACACCAGACTCTGTTAAAATTCGTTTCACAGCTAATGATTCTGATAATTTAAGGCAGGCCTAAAAAATGGAACGTTCACATCAACATCAGCAGCTTCGGAAGGAAGAACACGATACACTTTCTAAGCTCAAACAAATGCCCGTCGAGTCACTCAACCTGGAAGCCATTTCGATCGCTACGAATCTGTATCGGTCTGCACAAAGGCTCCGTGTCAAAATGGAGACTGAGGTTCTTTCTTCCTATAACCTTTCTTGGACCGCTTTCTCCATTCTTTATGATCTATGGGTATGGGGAGCGCTCGAAACGAGAAAAATCGCTGAGCTGTCAGGGATATCTACAGCTACAGCAAGCAACGTGATCAAAACGCTCGAAAAAAAGAGTTTTTGCCGTAAAAGCATCGACACAAGAGATCGGCGACTCGTGGTTGTCTCTATCACCGATTCCGGCAAACAAGCGATCGAAGAACTCTACCCGGAGTTTCACAAAGGGGAAACAGAGCTCATTGCGGGAATGACGAAGGACGAACAGAAAATATTGACAGGGCTGCTTAGAAAGGTAGCTGACAATCTTCATACAACATAAGCTTTGACGGGAATCCAGTAGCGGTTTGTCTCCCTGTTTCAGAGAGCCGGCGGAAGGTGCGAGCCGGCACACAGCAAACGTGAATTACCTCCCCGAGCTTTCTTTGTGAACCTTATAAGTAGCAAAGAACGGGAAACCGTTATTCGAATGAGCGGAAGACGATGTCTTCAACCAGGGTGGTACCGCGTGCATTGAGCCACGTCCCTTATCGGGATGGGCTCTTTTTTGTGTTTATAAAAAAGGAGGAAGAATGATGCAAACATTTGAGCAGCTCACAGCAGCACAGCAAAAAGAGGTAGAAAGACAGCTACAGCTATACATGACAGGCGCCCACGAAGTCATACCGCCGGAGGAATTAAAGGCAAAGCTCGTGAAATCAATTTCCACGGGCACGCCGCTTAAAATTAAGCTCGGATTAGATCCGTCTGCACCGGATGTACATTTGGGCCATACGGTTGTGTTAAATAAGCTTCGCCAATTTCAAGAAAACGGCCACATTGTCCAGCTGTTAATTGGGGATTTTACAGGAAAAATTGGTGATCCGACCGGAAAATCGGCAGCCAGAAAGCAACTGACTGATGAAGAAGTTCAGCACAATGCCAAAACCTACTTTGAGCAATTCGGAAAAGTGCTTGATCCAGAAAAAGTCGAGCTTCACTATAACTCAAAATGGCTGAAAACATTGAATCTGGAAGATGTCATTGAATTAGCAGGGAAAATAACGGTAGCCCGCCTGATGGAGCGCGACGACTTTGAAGAACGCATCGCCATGCAAAAACCAATCTCACTGCATGAATTCTTTTACCCATTGATGCAGGGATATGATTCTGTCGTTCTCGAAAGTGATATTGAATTAGGCGGAACGGATCAGCATTTCAATGTCCTCATGGGACGGCATTTCCAAGAACGATACAACAAAGAAAAACAAGTCGTCATCCTTATGCCGCTCTTGGAAGGCTTGGATGGCGTCGAGAAAATGTCGAAGTCGAAACACAACTACATTGGCATTAACGAACATCCAAACGACATGTACGGAAAAACGATGTCACTGCCCGACAGCCTGATGAAAAAGTACATCCACTTGGCGACAGACTTAGAGCTTGAAGAGAAAAAACAGCTCGTAAAAGACTTAGAAACCGGCGCCGTTCATCCGCGTGATGCCAAAATGCTTTTAGCCAAAACAATCGTCCGAATGTATCACGGAGAGAAAGCAGCAGAAGCTGCCGAACACTCGTTTAAAACAGTCTTTCAGGAAAACAGCCTGCCGGAAGATATACCAGCCGTAAACTGGAAAGGCGAAAAAACGATAGCGATGATTGATCTGCTCGTCAAGCTAAAACTCCTTTCTTCGAAGAGCGAGGCGCGCCGCATGATTCAAAACGGCGGTGTACGCATCGACGGAGAGAAAATAACAGATATTCACGCCAAAGCAGAGATAAGAGAGAATATGATCATCCAAGTCGGCAAACGCAAGTTTTTAAAGCTCCAATAGTTTGATATTCCGAAACGCTTATGACCCTTCATTCATAAGCGTTTTTTTGCAGGTATAAAGCACTGTCTTTTCAAAAACGCTCTCCATCTTGCAGGAAACTCCTTTAGCATCCCGAAATATTCCCCAACCATACATTTAGGGGAGGTTTATTTTTGATGAAAAAGCTTTTGACTGTCATGACGATGGCTGTTTTAACTGCCGGCACACTGCTCTTGCCGGCACAGAGTGTCACCCCTGCCGCGCACGCTTTACAAATATCAAATAGCGAGCGCGAGCTTCCATTCAAAGCAAAGCATGCGTACTCTACCATTTCTCAGCTAAGTGAAGCAATCGGCCCCAGAATAGCCGGAACTGCAGCTGAAAAAAAGAGTGCCCTATTGATCGCCTCATCCTTGAGAAAATTAAAGCTTGATGTGAAGGTTCAACGATTCAACATTCCTGACCGGCTTGAGGGTACACTGTCTTCAGCAGGACGCGATATTCTTCTCCAAGCGGCGTCGGGCTCAGCTCCGACTGAGGAACAAGGGCTGACGGCCCCGCTTTACAATGCGGGATTGGGCTATCAAAAGGACTTTACCGCTGACGTCAAGGGCAAAATCGCCTTGATTTCCAGAGGAGACCTGACTTATTACGAGAAAGCCAAAAATGCCGAAGCCGCCGGAGCGAAAGCTGTCATCATTTATAACAACAAAGAAAGCCTCGTGCCTATGACGCCAAACCTGTCGGGAAATAAAGTCGGCATTCCGGTCGTCGGCATTAAGAAAGAAGACGGCGAAGCACTTACCCAGCAAAAAGAAGCCACCTTAAAACTAAAAGCATTCACAAACCAAACCTCTCAGAACATCATCGGAATTAAAAAACCAAAGAACATCAAACATCCAGACATTGTGTACGTGACGGCCCATTACGACAGTGTTCCTTTTTCGCCCGGAGCAAATGACAACGGCTCAGGAACCTCTGTTATGCTGGAGATGGCGCGTGTCTTAAAAAGCGTTCCATCTGATAAAGAAATCCGCTTTATCGCTTTCGGCGCCGAAGAGCTCGGCCTGCTCGGCTCCTCTCACTATGTAGATCATCTATCGGAAAAAGAGCTGAAACGAAGCGAAGTGAACTTCAACTTAGATATGGTAGGCACAAGCTGGGAAAAAGCGTCTGAGCTGTATGTCAACACATTGGACGGCCAATCTAACTATGTTTGGGAATCCAGCCATACGGCTGCTGAAAAAATTGGGTTTGACAGCCTGTCTCTGACACAGGGAGGATCATCTGATCATGTGCCATTCCACGAAGCCGGCATTGATTCCGCCAACTTTATTTGGGGAGACCCGGAAACAGAAGAAGTTGAGCCGTGGTATCATACCCCTGAAGACTCGATCGATCATATCAGCAAAGAACGCCTCCAGCAAGCAGGCGATCTTGTGACAGCCGCAGTCTATGAGGCTGTGAAAAAAGAGAAGAAACCGAAAACCATTAAGAAACAAATGAAGGCCAAAGCATCTGACATTTTTGAAGATATCAAATAAAAAAAGACGGCACTTGGGTGCCGTCTTTTTTTATAATGATCAGCTGTTTAGCCGTCTATAAGTAAAGCTTTCAGTTTATCAACTGTATTTTCTTTTTCTAACGGGCGATAAATGGTCAGTTTCAAATCAGGAGAGTCATATATTTGTAATGTCATATGCTCCATCACCATTTTTCCGGCTGCCGGGTGATGAAGTACTTTTTCTCCTGCGTGTGTGCCTAATACTTCGTGGTGGTTCCACCACTTTTTAAATTCCGGGCTTCTTTCAGTTAACTCATCGATCAGCTCTTTTATCCATGCTTCCCCAAGAAACCGGCTGGCTGTCGATCGAAACTGTGCGATAAGTTTTTTGGCGTGGCTTTCCCAGTCGTCAAGCAGATCCCGATACTCCTTCGAGGTGAAACATCGCCATATGGCGTTCCTTTCCTTACTGCCCATTTGGCCAAAATTGCCGAACACAGCACAAGCTGCTGTGTTACAAGCAATAACGTCCCACTTTTCGTCAGTCACATAAACAGGGCAATTGGTTAAATGATCAATAAAGTGCCGCACAGCCAGAGGAAGGCTCTTATTATCTTCATCCTGATCATCTAAAGGAACATGATGGCCAGCCAACAGAAAGACATGACGCTTTTCCTCATAATTCAATTTGAGCACTCTCGATATGCTTTCCAGAACCTGTGTCGATACCCGAATATCCCTTCCCTGCTCCAGCCATGTGTACCATGTGACACCTATACCGGACAGCTGGGCTAATTCCTCTCTTCTCAAGCCTGTTGTTTTCCTTCTGGTGCCCATAGGCAATCCAAACTCTTGCGGAGAAAGCTGTGCCCTTTTCAGTTTTAAAAACTCCCCTAGCTCTTTCCGTTTTTCTGCCATACTGTCCACATACACACTCTCCTTCTGCATAGAATTTCCTATTAGTATTCTACATAAAAAGGAGAAGGTTTTTATATTATTTGTTTCGTTCTGCAAATACTTCCGCGGCCACAGGAAGAATGGTATTGAGTGCATTCGGGAAACCTGAGTAAATAATCATCTGCATCATGACTTCTATGAGTTCTTCTTGTGTCCATCCGACATTCAGGGCTCCGTTAATATAGAATTTCAGCTGCTGGGTATTGCCCAATGCAGTCAATCCAGCAACGGTTGCTAATAATCTGGATTTCAGATCAAGACCTGGTCTTGAAAAAATCTGACCGTAGTTAAACTCCACGGCAAGCACACCAAGGTCCGGAGCGATGGAATGTTTAAAATTGTCCACGATCGCTTCATAGTTCTTCTCATCAATTTGTTTCAGAATATCTAACCCTTTTTTATAACGTTCACTTGTTCGCACCAGCTTCTATCTCCCTTCCAATATCGTTTTTTTAGTAGTACGATTTATGGTAATCCTTGAACTGAAGGCAATACCGACCATGATCATCCCCAGAATACAAACACCGTTCCAATGAAACAGCATCCAGACTGCACCTCCTGCATACGATCCCAAGGCGCCGCCTAAAAACGTGCTGACCATAAAGAGGCCATTCAATCTGCTTCTCATTTCAGCCGACAATTGGAAAATCTCCGCCTGACACGCCACCTGATTCGCCTGAATGCCCATGGTGATGAATAAAGCGCCCAATACAATCACAATCAATGAAGTCTGGCCTGCCATTAATAAAACAAATGACAATAAGGTAAAAGACATACAAAGCTTGTTGGAAAAAGCAGCTCCTTTTTGATCAATAATCCGGCCGATCAGCGGAGTTGCAAAAGCCCCGCCAATTCCCACCAAACCGATTGTTCCGGCAGTCTGGCTGCCAAACGAGAATGGAGGTTCACTCACCATAAACACTAACGTCGTCCAAAATAAACTGAAGGCGCCGAACATGAAGCCTTGGTTTACACATGCTTTTCTTAACACTTTCTCCTTGATCAAAAGCGGAAATAATGAAGAAATGAGTTTTCCGTAATGAAATGCATGTGTCCCTTTGCTTTTCGGAAAGCAGAAGTGAATAATCAACATAATGATGACGGCTGCTGCACAGGCAATCCAATACATCACGCGCCAGCCATAATGGGCATCTATCGCCCCGCTGACCACTCTCGCCCCTAAAATTCCGCAAACCAAGCCGATGGCTACGTTTCCGAGTACTTTTCCTCTGTTCCTGTCATTTGCTAAACCTGCCGCAAACGGCACAAGGATTTGAGGAATAATCGTGAAGAATCCCAATAATAAATTTGTGATGACTAGCCATGGAAAGCTTACAGCTAACGCTGAAGCGGCCGAACAAACCCCCACTAAGAATAGCAGGCTCACAATTAAGCGGCGGCGTTCAAAAAGATCTCCCAATGGAACAAGCAGAAGGTTCCCCGCCGCATAGCCAATCTGCGCCAATGTAGCAATCATCCCAGCCTGTGCCGGCGTCACATGAAACGTGCCTGCCATGCTGACAAGCAATGTTTGATTGATATAGACATTGGCTACCGTAAACCCGCTAGTCACCGCGATAAGAAAAATCAAACCTCTCGATAATGAAATGGAATGGTTCATGTTTACCTCCTTTCTTCATGCATGATAAAGCAGGTTCAATCATGGAAACAGAAGTGAGTTTATACTGGTATAAAAAGTACTAGCAAGCAAAGCAAAAAAGCGAAACCCTGTCAGGCTTCGCTTTTGTTATCAATCCACTTCTTTCTTAATCCCCAGCATTTTCTCATCTAGGTAATGGGCAATCTCCGCGGCTTCTTTCAGCTCATCTGTTAATTGCTTAGGAACGTCATTGTTCAATTTATAATAAATTTTATGTTCAAGGCTCGCCCAGAAATCCATCGCGATTGTCCGGATTTGAATTTCTGCTTTGACGTATTCCACACGGTTCGTTAAATTCACAGGCATCTCAATGATTAAATGCAGGCTTCGATAGCCATTCGGTTTGGGTGTCTGGATATAATCCTTTACCTTTACGATTCTCAAATCTTCATGCTGCTTCAACACATTCACGACATTATAAATGTCAGAAATAAAGGAACAGATGATGCGCACGCCGGCAATGTCGTGAATATGCTCCTTCATTTCCTTCGTCGTAATCTCACAGCCCTTTCTCATTAACTTATTCACGATGCTTTCAAAGCTTTTGACACGGGATTTTGTATGTTCAATCGGGTTGTGTCCGTGAATGAGGTTATATTCCTGGCTGATAATTGAGAACTTTGTATCGAGCGCATCTAGCGCAAATTTATAAACTAATAATTCATTTTTCCAATCTTCCATTACTGTTTTTAAATCGTCCATATGTGTTACAGATAAATCCATGTTCGTCATCTCCTTTAACGGAACTTTATCCGCTGTCCATGTACTAGACGTCCCTGTCTGCTGCAAGGTTCTATGAATTTTTTTACAAAATGCGGTCGATTGTAACAAAAAAAGACCGCACGAAACGAGCGGTCTTTTTTATTATCGGAAATAGCTGATCAATAATCCGATCGAGAGCAGGAATCCGAAAAATGTATTTGTTTGGGCTGTTGATTTCATTGCGACAATCATATTCATCGGCATTTCGTTCTGGACGAAGCCCTTCACTGCCTGAACCGGCTTAGGCACGCTCAAAAAGACGACAAACAGCCATGGGCTTGCGGCACCGGTAATAACCAAGCCGACAACCCAGATATAAGCGACGGCAAACGACGCAGCTAACAGAGTAACAGCTCCCTTATGCCCCATCAAAATCGCCAATGTTTTGCGTCCGCCTTTTTTGTCCTCTTCAATATCACGAATGTTGTTCGACAGGTTAATCGCGCCGACAAGAATCGCAATCGGGATGGAAATCAAAATGCTCTGCATATTGATCTTATCTGTCTGAATGAAAAACGAAATCAGCACAAACACCGAACCCATGCAAATGCCTGAGAATAATTCACCGAACGGCGTGTACGCAATCGGGAGCGGCCCGCCTGTATACAGGTAGCCGATCGCCATGCCGACAAGGCCGATCAGCGCAAGCCACCAGCTGCTGCTCGCACAAATATAGACACCGAGCAAAATGGCAATCCCGTATGAGGCCAGAGCTAATTGCAAAATCGTTTTAGGCTTCATTCCGTGGCGTACAATGGCCCCTCCGATTCCGACTGATTCTGCTGTATCTAACCCGCGTTTAAAATCATAGTATTCATTAAATAAGTTCGTCGCGATCTGGATCCATAGGCAAGAAAACAGCATAGCCAAAAACAGCAGCAGATCAACCTTCACATAAAACATCGCCAAAACGGTTCCGAGCAGCACAGGCACAAACGATGCGGTTAACGTATGAGGACGGGTTAACTGCCAAAGGATCTGCCCCATGCTTTCTTTTTGCGGCGCTGTCTGACCCTCACCCTTATTTGTTTGGTTCATCTTCCTCTTCCTTTCTATTAAAAGGCTTACTTTTTTTCAGCCGGCAGCTTAATAAAAAACTCCTTTTGCTTCCTTATCTATCATAATGACTTCTCCCTTATTTCACAAGATACCGCAAGAAGGCGTTTTCTTTCTTATTATACGCTTCTCGCCCTGATTTCATTAGGTTTCTGCTTTCACTTGAACGAACAGGTACAGAAAAATTTTTTTAAGTACATTACACTTTTTAAAAGTTAAAAAGATCTTTTGACTCCAGCTATCTTTTCCTTTATTATGAATCAGCTCGAAACATTCCATTCTTGCCCTTGCAGGTATAAAGATTCATTTTCAAAAACATACGCCGATATATTAATTTGAGGGAGATTAGGGAAAAAATGAAACTTTTTGAGCATCTGATCGTCAAATAATCATGTGATTGTCGAAAAAACGGGAAGGGAATTTTTGATATGCTGCAATTAATGAAACAGCTGTATGAAAAACCCGCTGTCAAGTGGACATGTCATACAGGCTTTTATTTGATGATACTGCTTGTTTTGTTTTTTATGTATGGTTTTCACACCGCGAATACCGGTTCATATATTTATAACGATTTCTAATTGGAGAGAGAATAACTATGAAACTTTTACATGCTATTCAAACACATGCGGAAACTTATCCGCAAACCGATGCCTTCCGCTCTCAAGGCCAGTCGCTCACGTATCAGGAATTATGGGAGCAGTCTGACCGCGCGGCTGCCGCGATCCAAAAACGCATTTCTGGGGAAAAGAAATCTCCTATCCTTGTGTACGGCCACATGGAGCCGCACATGATCGTTTCCTTCTTGGGAAGTGTCAAAGCGGGACATCCTTATATTCCGGTTGACCTGTCTATTCCGTCCGAACGGATTGCGAAAATTATCGAAAGCTCTGGAGCAGAATTGCTGATCCATGCAGCAGGACTCTCAATTGATGCAGTCGGCCAGCAGATTCAGACAGTTTCTGCGGAAGAACTGCTGGAAAACGAAGGCGGCTCTGTCAGCCAAGATCAATGGGTCAAAGAACACGAAACGTTTTATATCATTTACACTTCCGGAAGCACAGGAAATCCGAAAGGCGTGCAGATTTCCGCTGCGAATCTTCAAAGCTTCACAGACTGGATTTGTGCAGACTTTCCAGTCAGCGGAGGAAAAATATTTTTAAACCAAGCGCCGTTCTCATTTGATTTGTCTGTCATGGACCTATATCCGTGCCTTCAATCAGGCGGGACATTACATTGCGTGACAAAGGATGCTGTGAACAAGCCGAAAGTCTTATTTGAAGAGCTGAAGAAGTCCGGGCTGAATGTGTGGACATCAACACCTTCCTTTGTGCAAATGTGCCTGATGGATCCGGGTTTTTCACAGGATCTGCTGCCTCATGCGGACACATTTATGTTTTGCGGAGAGGTTCTTCCGGTTTCTGTGGCAAAAGCGCTGCTTGAGCGTTTTCCGAAAGCAAAGATTTTTAATACTTACGGCCCGACTGAAGCGACAGTGGCTGTCACATCGGTTGAAATTACGGACGACGTCATCAGCCGCAGCGAATCGCTTCCAGTGGGCTTCGCCAAACCAGATATGAACATTTTCATTATGGATGAAGAGGGACAACCGCTTCCTGATGGAGAAAAAGGAGAAATCGTCATTGCAGGGCCGAGTGTAAGCCGAGGCTACCTTGGTGAGCCAGAGCTGACGGAAAAAGCGTTTTTCTCTCATGAAGGCCAGTGGGCATACCGAACTGGCGATGCCGGCTTTATTCAAGACGGTCAGATTTTCTGCCAAGGACGTTTGGATTTTCAGATTAAACTTCACGGCTATCGAATGGAGCTGGAGGAAATCGAGTTCCATGTCAGACAGTCACAGTACGTTCGCTCTGCTGTCGTGATTCCTTATCAGCCAAACGGAACAGTTGAGTACCTGATCGCTGCTATTGTGCCTGAGGAGCATGAGTTCGAGAAGGAATTCCAGCTGACAAGCGCTATTAAAAAAGAGCTTGCCGCTTCTCTTCCGGCATATATGATCCCGAGAAAATTTATCTATCAGGATCACATTCAAATGACGGCTAACGGCAAAATTGACCGAAAACGCATTGGCGAAGAGGTTCTTGTATGACGCCTTACAGCTCGTTTTTATTCTTTATACTGCTTGGCATTCTTCTTCTGCCGACGATCATTCTCGGCTTAAACGGAAAAAGATTTCAAGCATACAACATGTTCATATCTATCATTATATTGGCTTTAATTTTTTCGCACGACTTACACGGGGTCATCGCGCTGTGCCTGTTTACAATATGGCAGGTGCTCCTGATCAGCGGCTATCTGGCATACCGGCAGAAAGCGAACAGCGGCTTTGTCTTTTGCGGAGCTGTTATCGCGTCTATTCTGCCTTTATTTCTGTCAAAAATATGGCCGTTTCTGTCACACCCGCAGCCGCATCATCCGCCGCATAACCTGATCAGCTTTTTAGGGATTTCATATTTAACCTTTAAAGGCGTTCAGCTGATTATGGAAGCAAGAGACGGACTGCTGAAAGAACAGCTGCCATTGCACCGCCTGCTGTATTTCATCCTGTTTTTCCCGACGATTTCCTCCGGCCCGATCGACAGATACCGCCGGTTCGTCAAGGATGAACAGAAGGCTTGGACGAAAGAAGAATACGCCGACCTGCTGTATACGGGAATCCATAAAATCTTCATCGGTTTCCTGTATAAATTTATTATCGGCTACGCGATCAATACGTACTTCATCATGAATCTTCCCGCAATCACGCACAATAAGATTCTTGGGAACCTGCTGTACATGTACGGCTACAGCATGTATTTATTCTTTGATTTCGCCGGCTACACGATGTTTGCCGTCGGGGTCAGCTACATTATGGGCATTAAATCACCAGAAAACTTTAATAAACCGTTTATCAGTAAAAATATTAAAGATTTCTGGAATCGCTGGCATATGTCTCTGTCATTTTGGTTCAGAGATTATGTGTTTATGAGATTCGTATTTTGGATGACTAAGAAAAAGTGGATCAAAAACCGTATGGCCGTCTCAAACATCGGGTATTTCCTGCTGTTTATGCTGATGGGGGTTTGGCACGGGCTCGCGCCGCAATATATCATTTACGGCCTCTATCACGCCGTTCTGATGACGTGTTACAACTTTTTCGAGAAGTGGAATAAGAAATATAAATGGCTGCCGTCCAACCGCTGGACAACCATTCTCGCGATTGTGATCACATTCCATTTCGTTTGCTTCGGGTTTTATATTTTCTCAGGAAAACCATTTCATCACCACCATTAAAGGAGATTAGAAAGCTATGGATTTTAAACAAGAGGTATTAGACGTTTTAGCAGAGGTTTGCCAGGATGACATCGTAAAGGAAAATCCTGATATTGAAATTTTTGAAGAAGGTTTGCTTGATTCTTTTGGAACAGTAGAATTGCTGCTTGCGATTGAAAACCGTTTTGATATTTTAGTGCCGATCACTGAATTTGACCGGGACGTTTGGAATACACCTAACAACATTGTAAATCAGCTGTCTGAGTTGAAATAATGAAAAAGCGTTTTTTCGGTCCAATTATTTTGGCGTTTATTCTATTCGCAGGCGCCATCGCAATTCCATCTTCATGGCTGACAGGCTTCATCACCGATAAGCGTGTGAAAGAGTCAGCAACAGCCTTGAATCCGAGTATGTTTCAAGGGCTATATTTACAAGATCAGATGCTCAAAGATCCGACATATCTTCCGATTTACGGGTCTTCTGAGCTTTCTCGGCTGGACGAGTTCCACCCATCTAATTATTTTCAGGTAAACAATGAGGGATTCACGCCATACCTTGTCGGCAAAGGCGGATCCCAGTCATTGATTCATTCTTTAAACTTCGCTGCCCATATGGATCAGCTGAAGGGCAAAAAAATCGTATTCATCGTGTCTCCGCAATGGTTTATTAAGCGCGGGTCTGATGAACAGCATTTCGCGCCGAACTATTCTGCGCTGCAAGGGCTTGATTTGGCATTTAACGATCAGATCGATCCTGAAATTAAAAAGAAAATGATGAAACGCATGCTGCGCTTTAAGGCTGTGCAAAACGATGCCATTCTTTCTGAGCTGTACAAAGCAATGGTAAACGGCCAGACGTGGAAAGTGAACGCGCTGAAGCCGGCGGCCAAAGTGTATTACAGCATGCTGGAAAAGAAAGATCTGTATTATTCAACGACAGAATCATCCGGGCCAAAGCGCTATATCTCGCAGTCAGTAAAGGATAAGTCATGGTCTGAATTGAATAAACTAGCGGATCAATCAGGCAAACGCCACTCCGGTTCTAACGATTTTCACATCGACAACCCTGTCTATAAAAAGCTGAAGCCGAAAGTGCCTAAGCTGAAAGGGAAAAACAAAGGAAGATCGTATGCGGTGTCACCGGAATATGGCGACTTTGAAATGATGCTCGATATCCTGAAGGATGCGGGCGCAGAGCCTATGTTTGTCACCATTCCTGTTAACGGGAAATGGTATGATTACACGGGCTTCCCGAAAAAAGGACGCACTGACTATTACAAAAAGGTAAATAAACAAATCAGAGCGAAGGGCTTCCAGGTTGCTGATTTCTCAGGACATGAATATGACCCGTATTTCATGAAAGACACCATTCACATCGGCTGGAAAGGCTGGGTGTATGTCGATAAAGCAATTGACGAATTTTATAAAACCGGAAAAGTCACTTCATCCTGAGCATCTCATAGGACGCGGCTGCATATTTCCTGCTAAGATTTGAAATAGTAAAGGAATCACAGCCAACTTAATTAAGAGGTGTTACATCCAATGAAGATGACAAATAATACGGTTTTAATCACAGGGGGTTCTGCTGGCATCGGGCTTGAACTGGCCAAGCGCCTGCTGGAGCTCGGCAATGAAGTTATCATTTGCGGACGCAGCGAAGCACGTCTTGCAGAAGCGAAGCAGCAGCTCCCAAACATCCATACAAAGCAATGTGATGTTGCAGACCGTTCGCAGCGGGAAGCATTGTATGAATGGGCTTTAAAGGAATATCCGAACTTGAATGTTCTCGTCAACAACGCCGGCATTCAAAAGGAAATTGACTTTAAAAAAGGGACAGAGGAGCTTTTTGTGGACGGTGATGAAATTGAACTTAATTTCCAAGCGCCTGTCCATTTATCCGCCCTTTTCACACCTCATTTGATGAAGCAGCCCGAGGCGGCAATCGTTCAGGTCACATCCGGGCTTGCGTTTAACCCGTTAGCTGTTTATCCGGTGTACTGCGCAACAAAAGCGGCACTTCACTCGTTCTCGCTTACGCTCAGACACCAGCTCCGCGACACGAGCGTGGAAGTGATTGAAATGGCACCGCCTATGGTGGACACGGGCTTAAACCAAAAATCACGCGATAAACAAGGCCTGACGTACCGGGGCATTTCATCTGAAGAATATGTTCAATATTTCTTGGACGGCTTGAAGGAAGGCAAACAGGAGATTACAAATGAACGTGTTGAAGGTCTTCGGGATGCCACTCGCGCCGATTATGACAGGTTATTCGAGCAAATGAACACGCAGGAGAATTAATTTCTCCTGCTTTTTTCATATGAATTTCTTACAAATTTGAGCAAACCTATTGCGATTATTTGTTGAAGGTATACAATAGAATATAATTATTTTCAAATAAGTTTGATAATATAAACAATTTAACAGCAGGGAGATTGACCATGACTAAACAAACGATTCGCGTTGAATTGACATCAACAAAAAAACCGAAACCAGACCCAAATCAGCTTTCGTTCGGAAGAGTGTTTACAGACCACATGTTTGTAATGGACTATGCGGCAGATAAAGGTTGGTACGATCCAAGAATCATTCCTTATCAGCCCTTATCAATGGATCCGGCCGCAATGGTCTATCACTACGGCCAAACCGTGTTTGAAGGGTTAAAGGCTTACGTGTCAGAGGATGACCATGTTCTGCTTTTCAGACCGGAAAAAAATATGGAACGCCTGAATCAATCAAACGACCGCCTCTGCATCCCGCAAATTGATGAAGAACAGGTTCTTGAAGGCTTAAAGCAGCTAGTCGCAATTGATAAAGACTGGATTCCAAATGCGGAGGGCACGTCCCTTTACATCCGTCCGTTCATCATCGCAACCGAGCCTTTCCTTGGTGTTGCGGCATCTCATACGTATAAGCTCTTGATCATTCTTTCTCCGGTCGGCTCTTATTACAAAGAAGGCATTAAGCCGGTCAAAATCGCTGTTGAAAGTGAATTTGTCCGTGCGGTAAAAGGCGGAACAGGAAATGCCAAAACCGCAGGGAACTACGCTTCAAGCTTAAAAGCGCAGCAGGTCGCCGAAGAGAAAGGATTTTCCCAAGTGCTTTGGCTGGACGGCATTGAGAAGAAATACATCGAAGAAGTTGGAAGCATGAACATCTTCTTCAAAATCAACGGTGAAATCGTAACGCCGATGCTGAACGGAAGCATCCTGGAAGGCATTACGCGCAATTCAGTCATCGCCTTGCTTAAGCATTGGGGCCTTCAAGTTTCAGAACGGAAAATTGCGATCGATGAGGTCATCCAAGCCCATAAAGACGGCATCCTGGAAGAAGCCTTCGGAACAGGTACAGCAGCTGTTATTTCCCCAGTCGGCGAGCTGATCTGGCAGGATGAAACACTTTCGATCAACAACGGTGAAACAGGAGAAATCGCAAAAAAACTATATGACACGATTACAGGCATTCAAAAAGGCGCTGTCGCAGACGAATTCGGATGGACGACCGAAGTTGCAGCGCTGACTGAAAGCAAGTAAGAAAAAAGCCGGCCCATTACAGGCCGGCTTTTTTTACGCTTCAATTTTGTTGAAAAACTGCGGCAGATACGCTTTGTGCGCCTCCAGCATTTCGTCTAAAATCTGTTTGGCCACAGTATCGGACGGGACAAGCGGGTTAATCGTCATGGCAAGGAGTGCAGTTTGATAGTCACCTGTAACTGCCGCTTCTGCCGCGACACGTTCAAAGGATTTGATTTGCTGGACAAGGCCGCGGACAGACACCGGCAAGTCACCGACAGCAATTGGCTTAGGGCCGGTTTTCGTCATCACACAGTTCACTTCAACTGCGGAATCGTCTGGAATGCTCGCTATCGCACCATTATTGATCGTGTTTACCGGCTGAATGTCATGTTTATCATTATAAATGGAGCTGATTAAGTTACATGCTGCATCACTGTAGTAAGCCCCGCCCCGTTTTTCCAGCTGCGGCGGTTTGATCGCAAGGTTCGGATCTTTATAAAGCTCGAACAGCTCTTTTTCGACCTTCTGTACGACTTCAGCGCGGGTGCCCTCCGTTTGTGATGCTTCCAGTTCGTGCTCCAGCATCTCTTTTGTTTTGAAATAGTAACGGTGATAGCCGCAAGGGATCACATTGAGCGCTTTTAAGAAATCTGGTTCCCATTCGGCGCCTGATATATTTTTCATCGTCATCGCGTTTTTCGGGTCACCCATCGCCTCGATGACTTGCTCTTTCACACTTACGCCGTCCAAGAAAACATCCAGCCCGAATACCATATGGTTCAGTCCGGCAAATTGGACTTCTACGCGGTCCACATCTACATCAAGCGCTTTGGCTACGCCCATTTTGATGCCGATTGGAACATTGCAAAGACCGACGACTTTCTTCAGGTTGGAGTAGCGAAGCAAGGCTTCTGTTACCATGCCGGCAGGGTTTGTGAAGTTAACAAGCCAAGCGTTCGGGCAAAGCTCTTCTATGTCCTTTGCGATCTCAAGGATGACCGGAATTGTGCGCAATCCTTTAAACAGGCCTCCCGGGCCGTTTGTTTCCTGGCCTATTACACCGTATTTTAGCGGAATGCGCTCATCCTTTGCTCTTGCCTGCAAAAGTCCGACGCGGAATTGGGTCGTAACAAAGTCTGCGTCTTTCAGCGCTTTTCTCCGGTCGAGCGTAAGATGAATGTCAATCGGGACGCCAGCTTTTTCAACCATCCGTTTGGCGAGTGTGCCGACAATATTCAGCTTTTCTTCGCCCTCAGGGATATCGACGAGCCATAATTCGCGCACAGGCAGCTCATCATACCGTTTAATGAACCCCTCCACTAGCTCGGGCGTATAGCTTGAACCTCCGCCAATCGTTACAATCTTCAATCCTTTTGTCATATGCTTGCTCCCCTTTGCTCGGTGATTTTTTCATATAACTCAATGATCTCTGCAGCCATATCCTTCACTGTCATTGCATTCATTAAATGATCCTGTGCATGAACCATCAGAAGCGTCATTTCCGTCTTTTCTCCGCTCGCTTCATTTTGGATCAGCTCTGTCTGATAATGATGGGCTTTTGACAATTCTTCAGCAGCGTCTTGAAGCTTTTTCCGCGCTTCTTCTGCGTCACCGCTTTTCGCAGCGGCAATGGCCTCCATTGCGGAGCTCCTACCGTTTCCTCCGTGAAGGATGATTTGAAAAATGATTTGTTCCATTTCCTCATTCACGCGATTCACTTCCTTTCTCTACAGAGCCGCTTCTTTGTCATCTGATGCTGCAGGCGTTTGAACCAGCTCCAGATCGTTTTCTTCTTTCAGCTTCTGCTTATCCCACATTCTGAAGAACGGGTAGTAGACAACAAAGGATACGACAATATTAATGGCTTGCATGACCGCGCCTGAGACTTTTCCTCCTGTCGCCAAGTAGCCTGAAAAGATCGGCGGCATGGTCCACGGCACTGCGATACCCGCCGGTTTTGCGACAAGGCCGGTGCTCATTCCGATGTACGTAAGTGTCACTGTGACAAGCGGTGTGATGATAAACGGAAGTAAGAGCATTGGGTTCATGACGATCGGCATTCCGAATATAATCGGTTCGTTAATATTGAAGATGGCCGGGCCGACCGCAAGCTTCCCGAGCTGCTTCATTTGTTTGCTTCGGGCGCGCAGAAACATCGTGACAACCAGTGCCAATGTGGCGCCGCTTCCGCCGATATTGACCCAGATATCGAAAAATTGCTGGGTGAAAATCTTAGGAAGCTCCTCACCGGCTTGGAATGCGATCCGGTTGGCATCCATTGCGCCGTACCAAATTGGTGCCATGACGCCTCCGACAATGTTTGCACCGTGAAGGCCGCAGGCCCATAAAAGCATTTTGACGGCTTCGGCGACAAGGCTTCCTCCAAGGCTTCCTCCCAGAATGGAAAGCGGAGTCCCTAATAAAACGCTTACAATATTATGAAGGCTTTCAAACGGTGTCGCTTCAACAATCAGCCGGGCTGCCCAAATTAGGAAGATGACGGCAAAGCCGGGGATTAACGCGACAAATGACTTGCTTACCGCCGGCGGGACACCGTCCGGCATTTTGAAGACTAAATTGCGCTGGATAATAAGGCGGTAAATCTCTGTGGACACCATTGCGATAATCATGGCGACAAATAAGCCTTTGCTTCCCATGAGCGAAAGCGGAATCCCGCCGCCAACCATGATTTCTTTCGTCGCGCCATCCAGCATAAACGGCACTTGATAAGGTGTTGCTAATAAAAATGCCGCAAGGGAAATGGCTCCGGCCGACAAGGCATCAACACCGTATTTCTCGGCGAGCCGGTAGGCGATGCCGAACGCGGCGACAAGACCCATAATTTCAAAGGTCGCGTCGACTGGGTAGGCCAGTTTTTCAGACCAGGAGCTGCCAAACGTTTTTGCCATAAACTCAGCGTATCCCGGGATCGGGAGGTTGCCAATGATGAGGAAAAAGGAACCGATGATAATCAGGGGCATCGTGAGGATGATACCATCACGCAGCGCCTGCAAATGACGCTGTCCCGCAATTCTTCCCGCTATAGGCATGACCTTTTCTTCTAAGATCTGATTGACTTTATTCACATAGCCCGCCCCTCTCTATGACACATGTCCAAGCTGTTCAGCTGATTTCAGCACTTCCGCCCCGTTGCACGTGCCATAATGGACGGTATTAATGACGTCTACCGGAACCCCCTTTGACTCTCCTAATTTTTTGAGCTGCGGAAGCATGTAACGGACTTGCGGACCGAGAAGCAATACATCCGCTTTATCGATATGATTTTGTACAGAATCGCCTGAAACTGCCCAAATGGTATAGTCTTTTCCCTGTTCCTGCGCACTTTTTTCCATCTTGCTCACCAGTAAGCTAGTAGACATGCCTGCTGCACAAACGAGTAATATATTCATGTAAAAGACCCCCTAGAGTTTGATCAATTTTGTAATGTCCTGCTGTTGCTATCATCATATTATGAAATCGCTTTCATAAACACTCAGGGTTTTTCCGCATGCAACGGAAAAAAGGTATATACAGGCTGTCAGCTCAGCATTTTTTGGTCAAACACATCCGAAAGCTCTTGATATGAACGACATTTGATCAGCTGGTTCACCGCCGCCGGGTCATCCAAAATGCTGCCAAGCAGTTTATACATGCTTTGCAAATCCGCTTTGTTCTCCTTTTCGACACAAAGCAGACAGACAAATTGAACTCGCTGACTCTCCCAATCGATCGGTTTTTTGAGCGTACAAACGGCCCAAAACGTTGTTTTCGTCTGCGGAACAAGCGGGTGCGGGATGGCAACAAGATTGCCAAAACACGTTGGCGACATGTCTTCTCTTTCAAAAATGGAATCTATGATTTCTTCATCGGCAAAGCCGCATTCGACCGCTTTCTGCCCTAAAAATTGAATCACTTCTTCTTTTGAGCGCAGATCCTCCTGAAAAAAAACGAGTTCTTTTTTTAGGTAGCGATTGGCTTTTTCCTTTTCATCACTCAGAATAGATTCTATTTTTGTAAAGTCAGTTCCGCCTAAGATGGTGTTAACCTTCAGTACTGGTACAGGGAGCTCTTTTTTAATCGGAATGGTGCTGATGACAAAATCAATTGATTCGTAGGACATTTGTTCAAGACTATAATACTCAGCCGTTCCAAGAATATCGAGCCGCTTGCCGAAATGGGAACGCAGTTTTTCGCGCAGAAGCTGGGCGCTTCCGGCACCCGATGCGCATACAATGATACAGCGTTTCGGCGGGCTTTCTGTTTTTTTTCGTTCAATCGCGGCGCCAAAGTGGAGAGCCAAATATCCAACTTCGTTTTCATGAATCTCAATACCCGTTTGTTCCTTTATCACGATTCCGGCAATGATCCCGGCTTCAAAAGCGAGTGGATAATGTTCCTTGATCGCTGCCAGCATCGGATTTCGAAGATTCATGCCGTATCGGTTGCGGCTGATCGCCGGCTTCATATGCAGGGCCAAGCCGATTTTCAGCTCTTTGTCATGCAGGATGCCAAGCTTCAGTTCACGATCAACAGCTTTGATCATGGCAAGTGTCAGCTGATCGGTTTCCTCTTCTATTGAAAATGTGTCCTCTCCGCATTGTGATTGTGTCATTCGTTTTGTGCCAAGGAGATGCATGGTGATGTAGGCCGTCTCGTCTTTCGGAAACGTAACGGCAAGCGCTGATTCCAGCTCTTTTACGATGGCTTCTGCAGCCTGGTACTCCTTTTGATGCAGGATATGATCCATATCTTTCGGGAAAAGAGATACATAGTTTTCCGTTCTGATCCGTTTACAGGCGATAGCGATATGGATAATGAGGTTATTCAGTCCCATGTTGGACAGAGGGATGCGGTCGTTTTTCATTTTTTTCAAGATGGCGGAACGGATGATCTCAATTTCTTCTTTTGGCAAAATATCAGCCTTTTCATTTAAAACATCTATCTCCGTTTCTCTTTCATCGACAATGTACTCCGCCATGCAGTACCTCATCTGCACCTCGTCTCCGCGCAGCTTGAAGCCGTAATTCGGACGTGTTTCCATGACAATGCGGTAAGGCAGCAGACGTTTCTTTACTTCCTTTAAATCCGTTTGGAGTGTAGATTTTGAGATAAATAGTTCTTCAGCAAGTTCATCGAGCTTGAGATAATGGTCCGCCAGCAGCAGACGTTTCATAAGATAGGCCATTCTCTCCTCCGGCAATACCGGCAGGCCCTTTTTTTGCTGAAATTCATCTTGCAGCAGTGTTCTGAATACTTGCTCGTCATCAATGCGGAGCTTGTAGCCGGAGCCTCTTACAGATTGTACAAAGGCACCGTGACCGCTTAGCACACCTTGAAGTTCCTTTATATCATTGCGGACTGTCCGCGTCGTTACGTTTAATTGCGCGGCAAAAAACGAACTTGTCACCGGGGCTTCAGCCGCCATCAGCAAGCGCAGAATATCACGTAGTCGCCCATGAAGCATGAGAAAAACCTCCTAACTAGTAGATGCAGGGATTCAGTGAATAGGCAGAAAGGATGATGAAGGGATGCGAAATGTATATAAATTCTATAATGGAGAGAATGGCAAGTCAATGAACATCCGGAGGACTAGAGGGAAAACTGACCTATAAAAAAACAGCCGGGATCAGCCGGCTGTTCTAGATGCGGACATATTCTTTTGTTTAGACGCCTTGCGATCCTTCATGATTTTTCGAACAATCGGGTAAATGACCGGCGCCCATTTGATAACGGTTTTGATCATCTTTTTCAAAGCTCCGATTCTCCCTTCTTTTTTCTCAACCATTCCCCTGATTGCCTCTTCCTTAAACATTCTAACGCGACACGTACCTGTTTCCCGTCACCCAGAAACGCCATGGATAATCGCGTGCCTCCCCGCTGTTGTCAATGCCGATGCGCGGGCCGGTTGAAATTGCTTCCGGTGTGTACCCGCTTTCGATGTAAAGCGGCTGTTCCGTGATCCAGCGTCCGTAGTCATTCATCGTGACGCCAAGCGCTTTCGTCAGCTTTCCTGGTCCGTTTGTCCATTCCCTCGGACTCCTGCCCGGCCTTCTCTCCTCCATTAACAGCTGGCCTTCATGCGGCTCAATCGCCCTGATTAATACCGCTTGCGGGACATCCTCTTCCGCGGCAACGACATTCAGCAATGTATGGGTGTGCATCACGTATGTATATACCCGCCCAGCTTCTGCAAACATGATCTCAGTCCGCTTCGTCCGGCGGTTGTTAAAGCTGTGTGCCGCTCTGTCTCCAGCACCCATATAGGCCTCTGTTTCCACAATATAGCCTGACGCTGTGCCTTCGTCTGTTTCTTTTACAAGAAGGCAGCCCAGAAGCGATGGGGCAAGCTCAAGAGCGGTTTTTTGATAAAACGTGATGGGCAGCAGATTTTTTTCTCTCGTCACGAATCGACCTCTCCTTTTACCGATTTTTGTACATTGTACCATTCCCGAAGCAGATCAAAAAAAACGGCTGTTTTAAAATCTTTCCATTCAGGGAATATTGTTACCGTTCAAAAAAGGAGGGCCAACCATTGAAAGATGATCATCAAAACAAGCAGCACCAATCAAATGCCCAAGGGAGCGAGGAAGCGCTTTCCCACAAGACATCCGGGAAAAACGAGTCAGAGGATACCTTAACGAATAGGCAGGGGCATCCTGTTACTGACAACCAGAATGTGAGAACCGTCGGGAATAGAGGGCCTACAACACTTGAGAACTATGATTTTCTCGAAAAGATCAGCCACTTCGACCGGGAACGCATCCCTGAGCGGGTTGTTCATGCCAGGGGAGCAGGTGCACACGGGTATTTTGAAGCGTACGGAAGCTTCGGAGACGAACCGATTTCAACATACACACGGGCCAAGCTCTTTCAGGAAAAAGGCAAGAAAACACCGGCATTTGTCCGTTTTTCAACTGTGAATCATGGAAAACACTCGCCTGAAACATTGAGAGACCCGCGCGGTTTTGCTGTAAAGCTATATACAGAAGACGGAAACTGGGATTTGGTCGGGAACAACCTGAAAATCTTTTTTATCCGCGACCCGCTGAAATTTCCGGATCTTGTACATGCATTTCAGCCTGATCCAGTGACCAACATCCAGGATGGTGAACGTATTTTCGATTTCATTTCTCAATCTCCAGAAGCGACACACATGATCACCTTCTTGTTTTCGCCTTGGGGCATTCCGGCCAACTACCGGCAAATGCAGGGTTCAGGCGTACATGCCTATAAATGGGTGAATGAGGAGGGCAAGGCCGTTCTCGTGAAATACCATTTTGAACCGAAGCAGGGCATCCGCAACCTGACACAGAAGGAAGCAGAAGAGATTCAAGGGAAAAACTTTAACCATGCCACACAGGATCTATATGACGCGATTGAAAATGGCGATTATCCAGAGTGGGAAGTATATGCTCAAATCATGAGCGATGATGAGCATCCTGAACTGGACTTTGATCCTCTTGATCCAACAAAACTGTGGTATAAAGACGATTTCCCATGGAAACCGATCGGTAAATTGGTTCTGAACAAAAATCCGGAAAACTACCATGCGGAAGTGGAGCAAGCTTCATTTGGAACGGGAGTGCTTGTCGACGGGCTTGATTTTTCAGACGACAAATTGCTCCAGGGGCGTACGTTTGCCTACTCTGATACGCAGCGCTACCGTGTAGGCGCAAATTACCTGCAGCTTCCGATCAACTCGCCGAAAAAGCATGTCGCCACCAACCAGGAAGGCGGGCAAATGCAATATCGGGTCGATAGAGCAGAAGGACAAAACCCGCACGTCAACTACGAGCCATCCATTATGGGCGGGCTGAAGGAAGCGAAGCAAGACGGAAAAGACCATACGCCGCATGTCGAAGGTGATGTAAAGCGTGAAGCGATTGACAGAACAAACAACTTCGGACAGGCTGGAGAAACGTACCGGAGATTTACTGAATTTGAGCGGAACGAATTGATTACGAATTTGGTGAATACGCTTTCTACGTGCCGAAAAGAAATTCAGGATCAAATGATTGAGAATTTCACAAAAGCTGATCCTGACTACGGAAAACGCGTAGCAGAAGGGCTAAAAAAGGTTTCCGAAAACAACAGCAACGGGCCGATCGGCACAACTGAAACGGAACAGGCTGCAAAGCAGGCTGAACAGGAGAGTCATCCGTCTGATCCGTATTAACAACAGCGAACAGGGCTTTTTTAGAAGCCCTGTTTTTTTATTTTTCTATTGAAACGCTTTCAATAATTGTGTTGTACTTGGAAGGAAAGGGGTGGAGAGATACGATGGAATTACAGCAGGACTTGATTCCTCAGAAAAAAACAATCGGCGCTTTAGATCACGCCGTTTTTTTATGCATGGTATTTTGTTTCTGGTTTTCAGGCTATATTTACGTTCCTGTATTCAGTCTGTATTTGGAGGATCTGCACTTTTCATATGGCGCAATCGGCATCATTCTCGGCAGCTACGGGGTCACGCAAATCCTTCTGCGATTCCCGCTCGGCCTTGTGTCAGACATCCTGTTTTCCTTGCGCAAGCAATTGTTAATTGCCGGGTTCGGCTTTTCCGTCCTCAGCAGCCTGCTTTTTCTGATGTTTGATTCTTTCTTCTTCGTGCTGGCCGCCCGGCTTTTCGCGGGAATCACTGCTTCTATGTGGGTGATGGCGACCATTTTATACGCACATTATTTCAACAATGGCAATGCATCAAAAGCAATGGGCATCATGCAGTTTTTTACCGTCATGCCTCAGTTTGCCAGCATTGTGTTCTGCGGGCTTGCGGCAGCCCATTTGGGCAGGCAGGTCCCTTTTTGGATGGCGCTGGCAGCCTCGGTCGCAGGTCTGGTGATCTGCTGCTTTATTAAGGATCCGTCTGCTCCTCCCGCAAACCGTGACACCATTCGTGTCAATCAGTACATCAAAGATACATTGCGGCTGCCAAAGCTGAAGCTTTTCACCATCCTGTCTATGACGGCCCATGCCGTATTATTTATCACAGTGTTTGGTTTTACGCCGCTTTACATGAATCAGCTCGGAATGGGCGACGCGGAGCTGCTTTGGGTGATGAGCGCCTTTTTCCTCCCACACGCAGCCGCCACATTAAGCTTTGTGTTTCTGCGATTTACAAGCCGTATCGCTTACTCCGTGATGCTCATTAGTTTCGCAGTCACCGGGGTCTGTCTGCTATACGTTCCTTTTTCAGCTGCATTGTTCACGGTTTGCATCACACACGCCTGTATCGGACTGGCGCTCGGCTTCGTTTTTCCTCTGCTGCTAAGCCATGTCGTCGAAATCAGTTCTGCCCGTTTAAAAATGTCAGTGATGGGGTTTTATCAATCATTTTATGCGCTAGGCATCTTCCTCGGGCCCCTTCTTGCCGGAAAAATCGCACAGCTTATCGGGCTTGCGGGAGTTTTTTATGGAGCCGGGTCTCTGGCATTTGCCGCCTTTTTTGTGATGCTCGCGCAAAAACGTAACATGATCAATTAATAGCTTTCATACCGCCGGAAGCGCCACACAGAAAACACGGCCAGAAGCATGATGCACAGAATGGAGAAAGTGAGTGACCATCCGAAAAAATCTGCCCGCTCTCCATGAAGAAGGATATGCTCCGCCTGCTTGCAAATCTCAGCCGGAAGCCACTTCGCACCATCTGGAAATAGTGAAACAGCAAAGGAAACGGCTGCTGTGAGCCCGATCCCGCAAGCCGCAGCTGCTCCGACAGACCGGAATATCGTACTTCCGGCAAGGCCGGCGGTCACAATAAATATCACCCAAAGCGCGTAAAGGCCAAGGCTTGCAGCAAAGCGGCTGAATGATGCGTCCTCAAACAGCAGCCGAACGTAATAATAAGCAAGCCCGTATCCAGCTGCAAACGACATAATGCCGATCACGCTTTGGATGAGCCATTTACTCACGATATAATGGGCTGCCGTCACAGGCCGCGACATAATCAGCGCTGTTACCCCTTGATTTCTTTCATTGGCTACACTGCCCATCACGCTAAAGATGACCAGAGCCATGCCAAGCGTGTTGAATTGAGAAAGCGTGCTGACCATCACTTCAGACCCGGAGGGCGTCGTAAAACTAATTTTCATGCCGTCAGGAAGGTTCCCTCCATGTGCGATGATTTCCGGCATATAATAAATGGTCAGCGGCTGTGTCAGCCCGACGATCATCATCGCAATCGGCAGCCAAATCAGCTTGCCGCTTTTCCATCCTTCCAGCCACTCCTTCTGCAATAGCGCCATCATCACCTTCATGCGTGCACCACCTTTAGATAGACGTCTTCTAGAGACTCCGTTTTCTGTTCAAATCGGGTGACGGTCAATCCCTTACGGATACAGTCACTTAATAATGACCGGCCAGCGTGTATATCAGGCAGCTCGAAAACAGCTTGGGACGGATTCTTATAGACAATAGCTGAGACGTAAGGCTTCTCTTCAAGCCAGCCTTCCAGCTTCTCTTTCACTGAAAGGGTAAAAACGTTCGTTTGCTGCTGTTGTTTCAGCTCCTGTAACTCGCCTTTCCATGAAATTTCACCGTTTTTCATAATCACCACTTGATCACACACCTGCTCTGCATCGTGCAAAACATGTGTAGAAAACAGAACGGCCATATGCTTTTTCAGCTCACGCATCATGTCCAGCACCTCGAACCGCCCTGTCGGATCAAGTGCAGACACCGGTTCATCCAATATCAAAAACTTCGGTTTATGGAGCAGTGCCTGTGCCAGACCGAGTCTTTGTTTCATGCCTCCTGAATAGCCCCCGATCCTTTTGTGCGCCGCTTCGTGCAAACCGACAAATTTTAGCATCTCACCGATTTCCTCTTGGCATTTTCTCTTCGAAAGGCCGGACAGTCTCCCCGCAAATGTCAAAAATTCATTTGCGGTCATCCACGAATAAAAAGCAGGATACTGCGGGAGGTACCCAATCAAACGCCGATCCAGCTTTTTCTCTCCTAACAGCTTTATGGTTCCAGAGGTTGGCGAAAGCAGTCCGGCCAGCATTTGCAGAGTCGTGGTTTTGCCGGCTCCATTAGGTCCTAATAGTGCGACACACTCATTTTCATTCACGTGAAAACTGACATTCTTTACAGCTTCATGGTGCCTGTACGATTTGCATAATGATTCAATAGACAGCATATCGGCTTACCTTTGCTTTCTGCCGACGGTAAAAAACAAAATCGGCCCGATAATATTGATACATACAATGATCGCAGCCCACATCCACTTTGGCCCGTTTGTCCGCTCTTCTTTTATACAGCTGATAAGGGCAAACACCGCCAAAGCCAGCTGTAATACAACCAGCGGCAAAATCATTTCCCAAGAAATATTCATTGCTTGATCCCCCTTTTCTTCCGATCCGGCCTAATGACAAAAAAGTAATAACAAATCAGAGGCATCGGTGCTGTAATCAGTCCGACAATTCCCCAAATCCATGCCATGCGATTTCGTTTTTTCGCATCAATAAATAAAAAGATTCCCTGCGCCAATACGATGAGATAAGCCGCAACCGTTATGACAATTTCTGTTTGTGTCATCTGCGTTTCACCTCGCATTCGCCGAGATGCCTTTTTTTCTCAGCCGCAATCAAAATCGGCAGCACCGCAAGCACACAAACCTGAAGCACAATAAACACAGCAGGAGCTTGAGTGAAAGCAAAGATTGCAGCACTCACAACCATCAGCGCACAAAATACAAATAAAATGATCTCTTGAAGAAGTTTTTTTCTGTATTCAGCTTTCATTTGTGACAGCTGGTGAAGCAGTTCTTTTTGAGTCGGTATAGAGGGATTGGCTGTTTGATCAATTTTTTTCCATTCTGACTTTAAATGATCAGGAAGCTTTTCTTTATTCATCGTCCCACTCCTTTCTGATTTGCTGGAGCCCTTTATGAACTCTGGACTTTACAGTGCCTTCTTTGATTTGAAGCATCATCCCGATTTCGGCGTAGGTATAGCCGTAGTAATGCCTTAATAAAACTGGTGTGCGCAGTTTAGGGTCCAGCTTTGAAAACAGATCGAGCGTTTCGCTCCACTCTGCCCCTTTCGCCGACACGTCCCACTTGATCTTGCGGATTGTTTCCTCCGTAACTGTCTGATTCCTTTTCCATTCTCTCTTTCTCTTTTTCCAGTGATTGAGGTAAATCCTGAATGCAATAGAGATCAGCCACATGGAGAATTTGGAACGGCCCTGAAAGCTTCTTAAATGGATGTACCCTTTCAGAAAGGTTTCCTGAACAAGTTCCTCGCTGAGATCGGGGTGAAGGGAAAGCTTTAACAAGTATTTATATAAGAAAGAATAGTGATAGTGGAAAAGGGCTGTAAACGCCTCGTCGTTTCCCTCTTTCGCCTGCTGTATCAGCCGCTGTTCTTCTTGTGTATCCAATGACCATGATCCCCCCTTTTTTGTTTTTCTGCCTTATGAGACGACACCGGATTCAAAAGCGTTCATCTTTTTTACAATTCTTTTCAGCCATTGACAGATCAAGCTTCCCGGCCGTTTGGCTGCATATCCTTATTTGTAAACCCCCTCATAGTCTGTTAAGCTATGACTTTATGTCGATTTCAAAAAAACATCCAATATGGAGGACGATGCATTGAAAGTAGAAAGGCGAACGATTGAATATATTCCGAATGAAGAAAGACATGGTAAAGCGAAAGATTTATTTCCCGTATGGTTCGGGGCTAATATGCATATCACCACGTTAGTGACCGGCACGATTCCCGTTGCAATGGGACTTAATCTGTTTTGGAGTGTTGCCGCTATTATTTGCGGAACCTTAATCGGTGCCATATTTATGGCGTCTCATTCCGCGCAAGGCCCTCAGCTAGGCATCCCGCAAATGATTCAAAGCCGTGCCCAATTCGGCGTAATCGGAGCGATTCTTCCCCTCTTCTTAGTCATGTTTATCTACCTTGGTTTCTTCGCAAGCAGCACGATTCTGGCGGCCGGAACCTTAAGCAGCTTTGTTCCCATCCCGGGAACATGGAGCATTATAGGCTTAAGCGCCGTATGTTTTTTACTCACCATTTTCGGCCATGATTTGATTCACAAAATGCAAAAAATCCTTTCTTGGACCTCTTTTGCTGTATTTTTTGCTGCAACGATTCTCATTTTTCAATTGCCGATTCCGGCAGGCAGCTGGATTCCCGGAGCGATTGATCTGCCAATTTTCTTGGTGGCAGTCAGCGCAGTTGCGACGTGGCAGCTTGCCTACGCGCCGTATGTTGCCGATTATTCAAGATATCTGCCAGTTAAAACACCGGCTTCAAAAACATTTTGGTACAGCTATGCAGGTACATCTGTCAGCTCCATCTGGATGATGCTGCTCGGCGCATTGCTGACAACCTCACTTCCTGACTTTACGGCAAACTCAGGCAGCCAGATTGTCCAATTGTTCGGTCCCTTCTCGTTTATTATGCTGATCATTGTGCTATTTGGGCAAATGGCAATCAATGTTTTTAACCTGTATGGGGCTTTCATGTCCACGACAACAACGCTGGAGCCGTTTCTGAAATTAAAAGTCACGCCCAAAGTCAGAATCATCATGATCCTGGGTGTCACGCTTGTCGGCACAGTCTTAAGCCTACTGGGACAGAGCAATTTTATGGAACTGTTTTTGAATTTTATCTTTTTCATCAGTTATTTCTTAATTCCGTGGACGGCAATCAATTTAGTCGATTACTACTTCGTCCGCCACGGAAAGTATCAAGTCAAAGCCATGTTCGACGTAAACGGGCCTTATGGAAAGGTCAATTGGATCACCACAATTGCGTTCGTTCTGTCTATCTTGCTGGAAATTCCGTTTATCAACACAAGCTTTTACATCGGACCGCTTGCCAAAATGTTTGGCGGCGGAGACATCGCATGGATTATCGGCTTGGCCGTGCCTTCTGTGCTTTACTATGCATTAATGAAACCGCGTCTGAAAAAACGGGCGGGGTATCAAGAAAAGCTGTCTTCTCTCTGAAGACAGCTTTTTTATCATTCAAATCGTTTCCACACGCGGGGCAGGATGTCAGATAGCTCATGAGCGAGCAACGTATGGGCGGAGTGCTCGTCCGTCCAGAGCTCGGCGCACGCACCATGCAAATAGACCGCGTTTAATATGGCGTGCTTTGGATCTTCATGGCAGCAGAGCATCCCCAATATCATGCCCGTCAGTGTGTCACCGGTTCCGCCCTTGGCGAGCGCCCCGTTTCCGGTTGGATTGAGCCAGCAGTCTCCATCAGGAAACGCGATGACGGTTTGGTTTCCTTTTAACACAATGACAGTCTGCAGCTGAGCCGCCCACTCCTTTGCATATTCCGCTCTTTTTTTCTGCAATTCGTTCACGGGCACCCCTGTCATTCGGGAAAACTCGCCCGGGTGCGGCGTGAGGATGACGGGGGCCTCCCGTTTCGGATATTTGCGCTTCGCCAGCGCTCCGGCATCCAAAATAACAGGACAATCAGCCGTAAGCACATGATCGACTGCCTGCTGTACGCTTTCCGTTTGCGGAAGGCCCGATCCGATGGCAATGGCCCGGTACGTCTCTTCAAGCTGAGCATCCGCCGCCTTTTTCCAGCCGTCACGCCAATAGGTCGCCTCGGGCAAAACAGGAACAATTAGCGGGATTACGCTTTCTGATGTACCGATGACAAGCTTGCCGAGACCGCTCCGCATGGCCCCAAGCCCTGCAAGCAGCGCTGCCCCCGGCATGTCGTCACTTCCAGCCAGCAGCAAAGCCGTACCGTACGTGCCTTTATGGCTCTCCGCATCTCTTTCAGGAAGCGTGGCCCTTACATGCTCTTCCGTCCAAAATGGAACATTCATCTCTATCCCTCCTCTGCTTTCTTTTCCTATTTTTCCTGTCCCTTTTCTTTTTCAAACAAAAAAGACAGCCTTTTAGGGCTGTCTTCTATTTTACAGGAACATCAAGGTGATATAGACGGCGATATCGTTCGTTTGCCGCCAGCAGCTCCTCATGGGTTCCTTCCATTTCTGTTTTGCCGTTTTCGAGAAATACGATTTTATCAGCCGCTTCCACTCCCGCGAGATGGTGGGTAATCCATAAAATCGTTTTTCCTTTCAGCACCTCAAACACCGTTTCCATCAATTCACGTTCGGTAATAGGATCGAGGCCGACTGTTGGCTCATCTAGGATGATGATCGGTGTATCCTGCAGTAAAATCCTCGCAAGCGCGATCCGCTGGCGCTCTCCACCGGAAAAACGGATGCCCGTTTCCTGTACAGAGGTATGATATCCGTCAGGCAATGACTCAATGTAGTCATGCAGCTTGACCTGCTTTGCGGCGCGGCGCACATCCTCGTCGCTTGCTTCTCCGTTTCCGAGCCTGATGTTGTTCAAAATACTTGTATCAAACAGGTGCGGTTTTTGATTTAACACGGCCACCGCATCCGCAATCTGATCCTTTAACAGCGCTGTCTCCACTCCGTTTAACGTAACAGAACCGGAGTCCGGTTTCAAGGCGCCTTCGATTAATGCAAGCGATGTTGATTTCCCAGAGCCGCTTCGGCCAAGCAGCGCCATTTTTTCTCCTTGGCGCAGCGTAAAGGAAAAGTTGTCAAGCACTTGGCTGCTGTTATCATAAGAAAACGTCACATCACGAAAGGCCAAGGTGACATCTTGAAGATCGAGCATTTGAGCCCCTGATTCTGTTTGTGACGCCTCCGGCTGAGGAGCCACCTTGTTCATGCGTCTGATAGAATCCTGATAGCCCGGCACTTCGCCTAAGGCATCCGAAAGCGGCAAAAAGGCTTCCGTCAACGGAAACACCACTAGCACAAAAGCGGCAATCATTGTTTTAGCAAGCTCGCCGTCTGCTTGCTGTCCCGCCGTCCAAAACAGCATCAGCAAAATAAGGCCGGCGACAAGGCATTGCGCGGCAAAGTCCCGCCATCTCGTATAGCGTTGCTTTTTCCGTTCAAGCTCAAACCAATCATGTTCTTCTTTTTCATAGGCATCAATAAACGCATGCCGGCGTCCGCTGAACATCCAGTCGCTGACACCCATCACGGCATCTGTCAGACGGCTGTACAGCACATTCCGCCCGCTTTTCAGCTTCGCATTCTTCGCTCTCGTCACGAGCAAAGACACAACCGGAAACAATACAACAAGAACAAACAAATACAGCGCAAGCAATATGGCAAACGGCCAAGAGAAGAAGCCGAGCGCTATCACTGACACAGCATACAGGAACAAGGCTGAGATCGCAGGAAAAATCGTTTTTAAGAAAGCATCCTGCAAATGCTCAATATCCTCAGACAAAATGCCGAGCATATCCCCCGTGCGAAAACGGGAACGCAGCATCAAAGCACCCGGCTCAAGCATATTGTAAAGGCGGACGCGCATGTCGGATACGATTTTCAAAATGATGTGATGCCCGACGAGCCGTTCCACATATCGCGACACAGAGCGCGCAATCCCAAAGGTGCGCACTGCGACAATCGGCACATAAATGAGCAGAATGTTTTCCGGCCTTGTCGCCGCTTTAGAAATCAAAAACCCTGAGGTGAACATGAGAAAAGCAGCAGAAAAAATCGTCACCGCGCCCAAAAAGATAACCAGAACAAACAGGCGGGCATTTTGCTTGATATACGGCAAAATCCATTCTTCTTTCTTCATGCTCTTTCCCCCAGTTGTGCCTTCACGAGTTTGGTATACACACCGTTTTTCTCCAGCAGTTCATTGTGAGTCCCGATTTCCGCAACCCTGCCCCCGTCCAGCACGATAATTTCGTCCATATCGAGCATCCAGTGAAGGCGGTGAGTCGCGAGAAAGACAAGCTTATCCTCAAATAAATCCAGCATCGTTTCTTTTATTTCATATTCTGTTTCGATATCAAGATGGGCGGTCGGCTCATCCAGCAGCAGGATCGGACGGTTTCCCAAAAAGGCGCGGGCCAGCGCGACACGCTGTGCCTGGCCGCCGCTGAGCGCCCGGCCGCCTTCCCCGATCCGCCCCTCTAATCCTTCAGGAAGGCTATCCACCAGCTCCGCCAGTCCCGCCGCCGCAGCAGCACGGGCTGTATCCTCTGCCGAAGCGCTTGGATGGTAGAAGCGAATGTTGTTCCCAAGCTTGTCATCAAAAATGTACGAATGCTGAGGGATGTAAAGAAGGTTCTTCTGCCAGCTGCCGTCCTGCAAATGGGACCGGCTTGTACCATTAACCTCAATCATCCCGCCATCCGGCTCTAAAAATCCGCCGAGAATATCAATTAATGTTGATTTTCCGGCGCCGCTTGCACCGATAATGCCGATTTTTTTCTTGCCCTTAAATGAGAGATGAATATCAAACACCGATCGGCCGACTGACACGCCTGACAGCTTCAGCTCATCCTGATCGGACCAAGCTTCGAGCTGAAGCGGCGTCTCTTCTTTAAAACCAGGCTGCGACAAAATCTCTTGAATGGTTTTTCCTGCTTCCTGGCCGTTCAGCGTTGCATGATAATCATTCCCCACTTCCCGCACCGGCAGAAAATACTCAGGTGCCAGAATAAGCGCTGTTAAAGCGGGGCCAAGCAAAATATCGCCGTCAATGAGGCGCAGGCCCAGAAATACTGCGACTGTCGCCACCGACAGCATCGTGAAAAAATCGAGGGCAAATGATGACAAAAACGCTACCCGGAGTGTGCTCATCGTTGCCTTGCGATACCGCTCACTCACATAGAAAATATTTTTGCTGTGTGACTTGCTCAAACCTAGGAAACGCAATGTCTCCAGCCCGCGAAGAGAATCAACAAAATGATTGGAAAGTCTCTGATAGGATTTCCACTGACGATCCGCTTTTCTCTGCGCGACAAGGCCGAGAAGAATCATAAAGATGATCAGAATCGGCATAGCAGCGACTAAAATGATGGCTGATGTGCGATCCTGAAAAAACACATAAATGACAACTGCCGCAGGCACAATCGCCATGCTGACCATTTTCGGCAGAAACAGCTCCAGGTAGCGGCGGAACTGGCTGATGCCTTCCATCGCCAGCGTCACCATTTGCCCCGTCCCCTCTTTCTTTGCAAAGCGGGGGCCTAATCGGAACAGCTGATCAAGAAAACTTTTTCTCAAATCTGCTCCTGTCCGGGCGGCGTATTGATAGACGATTTTCTGTCGCGCCACCGTCACCCCGTGCCGGGCGATAAAAGCGATGAGGAAAAAGCCGATCACAGGAAAAAGGGAGGTAATGCCCTTCCCGTTGAACAGTCCGGTTACGGCCTCACTCAGCCACTCTGCCTGCATAATAATGGCGGCTGTCTGAATCAGCGTTAAACAAGTAATCACGGTGAGAATCCGCTTCATTCCTTTATATCGAAACAGGTCTTTTCCCATTAATAAGTCATAGGCTCCTTATGGCTGACGCGCTTCCGGAAGACATAATAGCTCCAGATCTGGCTGCCGATGACGAACGGCAGTAGCGTTAATGCTGCAATTGACATGACTTTAAGCGAATAATCTCCGGAAGAAGCGTTAGCTACTGTTAAATCGTATGCGCTATGAAGCGAGCTGACCATTACGCGAGGGAATAGGGAAATAAAGATCATTCCCACGGTCAGCGCCAGACCAGCGCCTGTCATCCCAAATGTCCAGCCGTCTTTTTTCTTGCGAATAAATACAGCCGCGAGCATAAAGCAGATGACAATCAAAACAGCGAGCGGAATGGTAATCTCGCCGCGGCGTGTAAACATGTCTGTCTGATACGCAGAAAGGGCCGCGAAGGCAAGAACCGCTACAAAAACAACACCCATTATCTTTTGCGCCATTTTCCGGGCGCGGTTTTGCAAATCACCAATCGTACGCAGCGTGATAAACATTAATCCATGCTGGAAGCAAAGAAGTGTTACCGTCACACCGCCAAGTATAGAATATACATTGATATAATCAGATACATGTGCGTGAATGTTCATGTCGGCATCAATCGGCATCCCGCGGAATAATGTCGTGAACAGCACACCAAGCACAAACGGAGGAATCAGACTGCCGAAGAAAACGACCCAGTCCCAAACCTTTACCCATTTTAAATGATCCACCTTGCCGCGGAACTCAAACGCGACCCCGCGGCCCATTAACGCAAGCAGCACTATGACAAACGGAATGTAATAACCGCTCAGCATCGTTGCATACCAGTTTGGGAATGCCGCGAAAATGGCGCCTGCACCAGTCAAAAGCCAGACTTCATTCGCGTCCCAGAACGGCCCGATCGTGTTGATCAGCACTCTGCGTTCTAATTCATTATGGCCAAGAAAACGGGTCGCCATGCCGACCCCGAAATCAAAGCCTTCCAAAAAGAAGAATCCTACAAACAATACAGTAACGAGTATAAACCAAAGATCATGAAGAGATGCCATGGTATACCTCCTGACTAAATGGATCTGTTGATACAGGCACATCATGATGATTATCATGCTCCGCACCTTTTTTAATCTCACGGATAAACAAGAAGACAAGCAGCGCGCCCAGAATCATGTACATCACACCGAATGCGATAATTGAGAATAACAAGGAGCCCGCTGTTACGTTAGGCGACACGGATTGAGCCGTTGTCATCAAGCCCATAACCGTCCAAGGCTGACGTCCGATTTCTGTCATAATCCAGCCCGCGGAGTTCGCAAGAAACGGGAAGGAAATCAAAGCAATCATGATGCGCAAATACCATTTGCTGTTTTCAAGCTTTTTGCGGCGGTTTAACCAGAGGCCGCCTAATGCAGCAAGGATCATGACAACGCCTGCGCCAACCATGATACGGAAGCTCCAGAATGTCGTTTTCACTGGCGGAATGTAGTCGCCTTTTCCGTATATTTTTTCGTACTCAGCCTGAAGGGTTTTCATCCCTTTGACACTTCCGCTGAATTTCTGATAAGCCAAGTAGCTCAAGGCATAAGGAACTTTGATTTCGTTTGAGCTTTTTTCATTTTTTGTATCGATCGTCGCAAAAGCGGTCCAAGCAGCAGGGTCACCGCTGTCTTCCCATAGGCCTTCACTGGCAGCCATTTTCATCGGCTGTGATTCCATCAAGTGCTCAGCCTGCATGTGTCCGCTAAGGCCGACGCCAAGACCGGCACAAAGGCCGACGATCATTGCGAGTTTAAAAGATTGCTTAAAGAACGGCACTTCTTTTTTCTTCAGCAGTTTAAAAGCACTCACTCCGGCAATAAAGAAAGCTCCAGTGGCAAGCGCACCGAAAATAACGTGCGGGAATTCAACCCAAAGCTGAGGGTTTGTAATCAACGCGCCAAAATCATTCATTTCCGCGCGGCCGTTTTTGATCGTAAAGCCGACCGGCTCCTGCATAAAGGAGTTTGCTGTTAAAATCCAGAAAGATGACATGATCGTTCCGAATGATACGAGCCATATGCAGAGAGCGTGAATTTTCTTCGGCAGGCGGTCCCAGCCAAAAATCCATAATCCGATAAAAATAGACTCCATGAAAAACGCCAATAATGCTTCAATCGCAAGCGGCGCACCAAATACATCTCCGACAAAACGGGAGTAATCAGACCAGTTCAGTCCAAACTGGAATTCTTGCAAAATCCCTGTTACAACACCGACTGCGAAATTTATTAAGAATAAGTGTCCCCAAAACTTTGCCATTTTGAGATACAGCTCATTTTTCTTTACAAGATAAAGAGTCTCCATCAACGCAACCATAAACACAAGCCCGATAGACATCGGCACAAACAAGAAGTGAAACAACGTTGTTGATGCAAACTGTATGCGGGCTAATACCAATTCACTCATGCTTTCTCCTCCATTTCCGGTTAAAACTGTAATTTGCTCACTACTTCACAAATAGAACCGAGACTTTGATCAGTAATTCACAAAATAGACGAAAAAAATATTGCTCAATATTTCACAAATGTGTCAAAAAGTCATCCAATATGATGCAAGATTGCCAGACTGACCAAATGACACAATCTCTGACTGGTTCATATTAAGTACTTTACAACGATTCATTTCAAAAATAAAGCCTAAAATACCTAAAAAGTCCCGCCCAATGTGACGGATTTTTGTCTATTTTGTTGCTTATTTATGTCGGCTGCTAGGATAAATGACCCTTTATTATCGTACATCAACACATCGTTCCTTGCGAACAAAATGCTTGCCCTGCACCAGCACTCGTTTCTCAGCACTCCGTCATAAACAGATTTTAGGCAGGATGCCTCTTTTCATTTGAACCGGCAAGTGGAGAAAAGTTGAATAGTAAATTTTTAATATATTAATAATTTCAATTTTTTAGTATACTTAACATAGTGAACAATTTCACTGCATCAAGAATAGGGGAGGTTTTTCAATGGGAGAGCTTCAAACACAAATGCAATTGCAAACGGATACAATTCACGAAGGGGTTCGAAAAGAGAATTGGTTTGCGAAAGCCATGAATATAAAAGTAGGCATCATACCGCTTCCTGTGTATGCCTTGCTGTTTATATTAATCACTGTTTTTGTTATGCATCACGATGTAAAAAGTGACATTTTGACATCCATTGCCGTCATGGCGTTTTTCGGGTTTACCTTTGCCCAAATCGGCAAATCGATACCGATTGTGCGTTCTATCGGCGGCCCGGCCATCCTAGCTACTTTTATTCCGTCCGCTGTCGTGTACTATCACCTGCTGCCTAATGATATCGTCAAATCCACCACAGAATTTACAGAAAACTCAAACTTTCTATATTTGTTTATCGCCGGTATTGTCGTCGGAAGCATTCTCGGCATGAAAAGAGAAACACTCGTAAAAGCATTCATGAAAATTTTTATTCCGCTTATTGTCGGTTCTGTCACAGCCGCTATTGTCGGACTGGCTGTCGGGACATTGCTCGGACTCGGATTTCAGCATACCCTGCTGTACATTGTCATTCCGATTATGGCTGGAGGAGTCGGAGAAGGCGCTATCCCGCTGTCCATCGGATATTCTGACATCATGCCCATTTCTCAAGGGGAAGCGTTTGCACTTGTTCTGCCATCGATTATGCTGGGCAGCTTGTGCGCGATTATTCTAGCGGGATTGCTGAACCGCATCGGAAAGAAAAAACCGGAATGGACAGGCAACGGCAAAGTGGACCGCTCCGAAGAAGAGTCCCCTGCGCTGGAGGAATCTCAAAGCGGACAGCAAATGTTCAACCTTTCTTTATTTGCGTCAGGCGGTATCCTTGCTGTTTCTTTATACTTAGTCGGCATGCTCGCTCACGATTTTTTCGGTTTTCCGGCACCCGTTGCCATGCTGTTACTGGCTGTTCTCATAAAGCTGTTCAGATTGGTGCCTGCCTCAATTGAAAATGGTGCGTTTGGAGTGTCCCGCTTCTTTTCAACAGCTGTGACCTACCCGCTTCTCTTTGCGATTGGGGTATCCATGACTCCGTGGGACAAGCTTGTCGCCGCTTTTAACCTCAGCAATATTATCACGATTCTGTCTGTCGTTGTGACCATGATGGCAGTTGGCTTCTTCACTGGAAAATGGCTGAACATGTATCCGATTGAAACCGCCATAATCAATGCGTGTCATTCTGGGCAAGGCGGCACCGGTGACGTTGCCATTTTAAGCGCCGCTGAAAGGCTTGAGCTAATGCCTTTCGCCCAAGTGTCTACCCGCATCGGGGGCGCGATTACAGTATCCTTAACCTTATTGCTGCTGCACCAGTTTTATTGATCCCCGCAAGCAAGTTCTTCGTCAAACGAAAGAGCTTGCTTTTTTGCATGTCCATATTTTTGCAAGTTCCCGCCTCATGCTATAGTAATAGTTGGAAATACTAGATAGAAAGGAATATGGCATGCCTATGGGAACTCATCTATTTCTCTTTATGCTTCTCGGGCTGGGATTTTATTTGATATCAGCCCTGGCAGCAAAATTCATTCCGGCCGTAGACTTCTGGATTGATATTGTTCTTTGGGTCGGCGCTGCGGTTTACATCTTCTCTCATCTCTCATTCATGGACGGCATAGTCTCGATGGCGACAATGTTCTTCTGCTATTGGACCGCAATGGATCTCATTGTTTCAGAGCGTGCGGAAAAACCTTCGGGAGACTGGCAGGAAATCGAGCTGGCCAGAAACAAAACACGTCTCCTGTCAGACATTACGCTGACGGCCATTGTGTTTGCAGGGGCTGTTATTTTTTTCATCTATGGACCTGACACAAGCCCTCTCAAATATGTGATCCTTCTCGGCATGATCTCCGGCGGAGGGGCACTGGTGAAGCGTATACTGAATGTTTTCAGCGTAAAGGTTTTTTATTCAGCAGCCTTAGAAAAATTGCATATCAGCTCACACTATGAAACCCGTACATACCCGCTTTCCGATTTGAAGGCCATTCAGCTTGAATCAACGGCTGATCTCTTAAAGCTCCATCCGCTTCTGACGATGTATTCATCACGTCTAGATTTAACAACAAGCTTTCAGCAAGTCATTAAACTGTCTCTTCCCGGCGAAACACTGTTTTTGACGGTGAAGGAACCGCAAAAATGGAAAACAATTCTCCAGGAGTACACAGATGCAGAAAACGATGTGGACAATGTAATTTCTGTTTTGCCGTTTTATCATAGAAAAAATGTGAAGCGGCTGCTCGGTAAGCTTTATTTTGCCGCCAGCGTAAAAGGGGTATCCGCTTACGCCTTATTGGTGCTCGCGTTATACGCATTACACGCCTCTCCATGGGTCATGGCTGTTGCCGTAATCCTGTATTGGGTATTCAACATGTATATGTCAGACCGTGTGTTGCGGGCGGCGATGGACGCCAAGCCTTGTCATCATCCGCATGTACAGGCAGCGGCCGATAAGATTTTCCGATCGGCCGGCATTTCCCATGTCCGCATATACGAAACGGAGAGTGATGATTACAACGGAATGGCAGTAGGCATGAATGTCGGGAGGTCAATGGTCATCCTGACAAGCGCCACACTAACACTTCCACAGCGTGTCATTGAAGGCATTCTGGCCCATGAGGCGATTCATATCAAAAAACGTGACGTTCTGTCATCACAGCTTTTGCGTTTTCTATATCTTGGAGCTGTCGTTGGGATTTTCCTCTTGTTTGAGCAGCATATCACCCATCCCGAGGCCCACAAAATTGCGCTTTGGGCTTTCATTATGGCAATCATTATCCTGTTCCAGCTCTATCAATCCTTTTGTTCACAATGGATGGAGGTGCGTGCTGACAATCTTGGCGCATCATTGCTGGAGGGCGGTTACAAACAAATGGCTGAAGCCTTGAAAATCTTGGCGGTTCGGCAGGATGAGGACATACAGAAACAAAGTGCCTACAGCTCTGAAGCAGGTGAAGACGAGCTTCAAATTGACTCTCTCACCCGTGATAAAAGCTGGTTTTTCAGATTGATTGATTTTCAGTTCGCTCCTCATCCCCCTATGTATTGGCGTGTCGGCACTTTATTGTCAAACAAAGGACGTGGGGTGCTAAAGCGCTGGCTCAGAGACCGCCTGAAAGAATCAATCACTTTGAAATGAAACCGGTCAGCGTTTCATCCGTATAACAGATATGGTGAAAAAAGGGAGTGACCAGAAGTGATAGTGATCTTATTGATAATAGCTATTATTGTTTTTCTTTCAGTCATTCAGCCGCAGTCATCGGATAATAAAAGCCGCCAGCAGGCGGACAGCGGGTATTTCGGTTATTCAGACAACGGCTCATACCATGATGGATGCAGCAGTGACGGAGGTTTCAGCGATTCCGGCTGTGGCGGCGGAGGGGGCGGCGATTAAACGCCGCCTTTTTATTTCATTGATTCGATGTACGCACCAAAAGCCGAGCCCGACATGCCTGGGGACACGCGCACACGATGGAGGGCATACATTCCCTGGTCTCTCGAAGCCGCGCCCGGTTCTGTCGTCACGCCCATTTGATAGCCTGTTTTTTCAGCGGCCTTCAGCGTCTCCTCATTGTAGCGCCCTACCGGATAGCTGATGATGGTGGTTTGCTGATGAAACATGTTGTCAAACAGCTTTTTCGAATCAGCCATCTCACTTTGCTGCTGTTGAGGCGTTAATCCGTTCAGCTCAAGGTGGTCAATCGTATGGCTTTCAATCGATATGCCGTGCTGTGCCATTTCCTTCATTTGTTCCTCTGTCAGATGGTGCTTATGTCCGATCGATTTGCCGATCATAAAAATCGTTGCCTTCATCCCGTACTTTTTCAGCACCGGATACGCATCTTGATAATTGTCGGTGTACCCGTCATCAAATGTGATCAGCACGCACTTCTCACTCGGTTTTTTATCCTGCGTCAGCATGAGATACGCCTCTTTCGGCGTTAATGTCTGATAGCCGTTATCATGAAGCCACTTCATATGCGCCTCGAATTCTTTTTTTGGCACACGGAGGCTGTTTCCTGAAGAAATGCTGTGGTACATCAAAATCGGCAGCTTTGCCGGTTTCTCTGTTTTGATCCATGCAGATGTATCGTCTTCTTTTTTCTGAACTTGTACTGCCTTTTCTTCCGGTTTCTTTTGTTCCGCTTTTGGCATCGGCTGCTCTGCATTCGCCTCTTGATCAGCGCAAGCCGCAAGCGCCAAACAGCTGCCCAAAAGAAAGACGCTTAAAAACAATCGTTTCATCGTTCTCCTGCTTTCTGTCTATTTCTTCCTCCTTTTACATCGGTTTGATTCTGAGATTTTCAATAGCAAAAAACCGGACATCCCCATGTCCGGTTTTTTGTTCTTATCGAATTCTCACTTCTGTCTCACTGTCAAAGAAATGGCCTTTATTCATATCAAATGCGACCGTCAGTTCATCGCCCGATTGAATATCGAGGCGGGCGTCGATCCGCGCAATAAAGTCTTGGTTGTCGATCTGCGAATAAATCATGATTTCAGAACCGAGTAGCTCTGCAACATTGATTTTCGCCTTAATCGAAGAGTTCTTATATGATTCCACGACAATCAATTCATCATGTATATCCTCAGGACGGATGCCGAAGATGACCTCTTTGCCGATGTAGCCTTTTTCACGCAACACTTTCATTTTTCCTTCCGGGACGGTTAATGCCGCAGAACCGATTTTGATTAAGCCATCCGTGAGCTTTCCTTTGAAAAAGTTCATCGCCGGTGATCCGATAAACCCGCCGACAAAGACGTTTTCAGGGAATTCATAAACATCCTTCGGCGTCCCGATCTGCTGAATTTTCCCATCTTTCATGACTACGATCCGTGTCGCCATCGTCAGCGCTTCTGTCTGGTCATGCGTCACATAAATCGTAGTAGTCTGCAGTCTCTGGTGGAGCTTAATGATTTCCGCCCGCATTTGCACCCTCAGCTTCGCATCCAGGTTTGACAAAGGCTCATCCATCAGGAACACCTTTGCATCCCGCACGATTGCCCGGCCCAGCGCAACCCGCTGTCTCTGTCCACCTGACAGCGCTTTCGGTTTACGGTGCAAATATTCCTCCAGCCCGAGAATTTTAGCAGCTTCCTCTACTCTTTTTTTGATTTCAGGCTTCGGCATTTTCCGAAGCTTGAGCCCGAACGCGATATTATCGTAGACCGTCATATGCGGATAGAGCGCGTAGTTCTGAAATACCATCGCGATATCCCTGTCCTTTGGCGCTACATCATTGACCCGTTTTCCTTCAATATAAAAATCGCCTTTCGAAATTTCTTCAAGTCCTGCGACCATTCGCAGCGTCGTTGATTTCCCGCAGCCGGACGGGCCGACGAATACGATAAATTCCTTATCGGCAATATGAAGGTTAAAGTCATCAACCGCCGGTTCCTTTTGATCATAAAATTTATAAATGTGCTCCATCCGCAATTCAGCCATCTAACATCCCCCTTTGTTATTGTAAACGCTTTCTTATATTGAGTGTAACAGCAATTCTCTCTCGCTAAAATGGGCAGCGTTCATAAAATCACCCAGCCATTTTTCGTGCATATTTCCAATTTATTCTGAACTTTCATTTTGCAGACAGATAAAATAGGCAAGAAGTGCGCCTTTGTACGATTTGATATCTATCCCTGACCGCTCAATAAATTTATCAATCCGATATTGCAGGCTGTTGCGATGCAGATGCAGCTTTTTCGCTGTTAATGTGACGTTTGAGTTGTTTTCAATAAACAGCTTAATGGTCTTCCTTAGCTCAGCTTCACTTCCAAATAAAAGCTCAGCTTCTTCAGAGAGCAGCGTTTCCAGTTTTTCTTTTTCTGTTTCTAATAATAGAAAAGGAAAGATCATCTCAAAGGTCACACTCTGCACCTGAGGCAGCCGTTTTTCAGCAAACAGGAAATACGCCTGTTCACGAGCGTAATGTTTTCGCAGACACTCATCCGGCTCGTAAAATCTTCCGGCGTAAAAACGGACACTGAAGTAGAAATCACTTTCAAGAACCTTAGCGAGCGATTCCAGTTCGTCCTTCTCCGCCGCCGCTTCACTTTCCTGCTCGACAATCACGCCTCTGTCCTCATGGATCCACACAATCACAAAAGACACCGGCCAAAAATGGCGAACCGCTTCCGTAAAGGACGTCCTTTCTATTTTGCCGAATAAATGAAAGTGAACAAATCTCGTCCGTTTCTTTATATACGCCGGCAATTCCCCTCTGGAAAAAAGGAATGAAAACCACTTGTTTTCCTCAGGTGATTTCATAGACAGTTGATTGCCCTCATCCGCAGGCGTCAAAAATGACTGCAGCACCAATACTTCTTTTTCACTGATCTCTGTTTTCGGAATGGAGATATATCTCTGACTGCTTTCATCAAAAAAACATAGACAGCCTTCCCTTATGCAAAGCTCCTCAGACACAATCGAACCGGGATAAATAGCCAGCAGCGATTTCATAGAGTCTCCTCTCTTATGTAAGGATCTGTATATTCAGTATAAGGCGAAACACACATGTTCTCCACTAAAAAAGAGTATATCCAGTATAGATAGACGAGAAACTGAAAGGGAAACCTCATTCGTTTACATATTGGCTTCAGCGGAAATAGAAGAGGACATGCAGGACCAAAGGAGGGTCATCTTATGAGTTTCGAAACGTTAAACAAAAGTTTTATCAACGGAAAATGGACTGAGGGAGAAAGCGGACGTACGGAGGACATTTTGAATCCGTATGACCAGTCTGTGATCACAACAGCATCTTTGGCAACGGGCAAACAGCTGGAGGATGCGTTTGACATTGCACAGAAAGCCCAAAAAGAGTGGGCCAAGAGCACAACGGAAGACCGAAAAGCCGTCCTGCAAAAAGCGCGCGGCTATTTACAGGAAAACCGTGATGACATCATCATGATGATCGCCCGCGAAACTGGCGGAACGATTATTAAATCAACGATCGAGCTGGAACAAACGATTGCGATTTTAGATGAAGCCATGACGTATACTGGTGAATTAGGCGGCGTCAAAGAGGTGCCATCCGACATTGAAGGGAAAACCAATAAGATTTACCGCCTTCCGCTAGGTGTCATTTCATCGATTTCTCCATTTAATTTTCCAATGAATTTATCTATGAGATCCATTGCGCCCGCAATTGCGCTGGGTAACAGTGTTGTTCACAAGCCTGATATCCAAACTGCTATTTCCGGCGGGACCATCATTGCGAAAGCGTTTGAACACGCCGGTCTTCCTGCCGGTGTCCTTAACGTCATGCTGACGGATGTAAAGGAAATCGGGGACGGCATGCTCACCAATCCAATCCCGAGATTAATCAGCTTTACGGGATCAACCGCAGTCGGGCGCCACATCGGTGAAATCGCCGGTCGCGCCTTCAAACGAATGGCCCTTGAACTCGGCGGCAACAATCCATTTGCCGTTCTTTCAGATGCGGATGTCGATCGTGCTGTGGATGCCGCGATTTTCGGAAAATTTATTCACCAGGGACAAATCTGTATGATTATCAACAGGATCATCGTTCATCAAGATGTGTACGATGAGTTTGTAGAAAAGTTCACCGCCCGTGTCAAACAGCTTCCGTACGGCGATCAAACCGATCCGAAAACCGTTGTCGGCCCGCTGATCAACGAGCGCCAAATCGAGAAAGCGCTAGAGATCATTGAGCAGGCAAAGGCAGACGGCATTGAGCTTGCGGTTGAAGGAAAACGCGTCGGAAACGTGCTGACGCCGTACGTCTTTGTCGGTGCGGACAACAACAGCAAAATTGCCCAAACGGAGCTGTTTGCCCCAATCGCAACCATTATTAAAGCTGGCAGCGACCAGGAAGCGATTGACATGGCAAATGATACTGAATACGGCCTCAGCTCTGCGGTTTTCACTTCTGATTTAGAAAAAGGCGAAAAGTTCGCCCTGCAAATTGACAGCGGCATGACCCATGTCAACGACCAGTCCGTCAATGATTCGCCGAATATTGCCTTTGGCGGCAACAAAGCAAGCGGTGTCGGCCGTTTCGGCAATCCGTGGGTCGTCGAGGAATTTACCGTGACGAAATGGATTTCGATACAGAAGCAATACCGCAAATATCCGTTCTAAATGAAAAAATCCCTCTGTTTCAAGTACAGAGGGATTTTTCTTTATTTAGATATATCCACAAACCCTTCGCCAAACACATCGCGTACGTCATGTACGATCACAAACGCTTTTTTGTCGCAGCTTCTAATGATTTTTTTCAGCATAGACAGCTCCTGTTTGTTAATGACGATATACAAAATCTCTTTTGACTGGCCCGTATAATTTCCCTTCCCTGATAAAATCGTCACGCCCCGATCCATCAAGGTATTTACCTGCTCTGCAATCTCACTCTTATTTTCTGAAATGACCGTAATGGCTTTTTTCGTATTCAAACCTTCAATAATGAAGTCCATCACTTTGGTACCGATATACAGCATCACGATCGTAAACATCATTTTTTCTGCACCAATAATAAAATAAGAGCTAAATACTACGATTAAATCAAAAAACAAGAGTGCATAGCTGATATTCCAGTCTAAATATTTATTAGCAATTCTGGCCAGAATCGCGGAACCGGCCGTCGTCCCGCCGACCCGGATAATCATGCCGATCCCGACTCCGGCAAATACACCTGCGAAAATCGTATTAATGATCAATTCATCAGACGGAATGCTCCACCCATGTGTCAGATGAAGAAAAAGCGAATTTGCCGCAACCGCAATGATCGTATAAACCGTTGTTTTTCCATCCAGAAACTTGTAGCCGATTAAAAGCAAAAACGCATTTAAGATAAAGTTCGTGACACCAGGAGACCATTGAAACAGATAATACAAAATCAGCGTAATCCCAGTGACTCCGCCTTCCCCAAGATCATTGGGAATCGCAAATAAATTAACCGCAAGCGCGAAGAAAAAAGCGCCAATCACAAGCATAAGTACATCCAGCATTCTCTTTTTCATCACGAAAACACTCCTTCTCATTGTTCTGTTCTAGCAAATAAAAAAACCCAGGAGAACGCTCTCGAAAAAGAGCAGAAACTCCTGGGCTTTTATCCCACCGTGTCATAACAGCCAAGCTGCTATGTGTTTTCTCTCGGTCACAGTCCAATTCGCATTGCGGAACCCTAGAAAACCACTGTTTTTATCATATCCTTTTCACTTTCCAATATTAGCATTATAAGGGACGGTTCGAATTGGTTCAAGGGGTATTTGCGGAGATTTCATCAGATAAGCTGGAAGAAAAAACGATTTATCTATTAAAAAAGAACAGATATAACCGATAAGAAAAAAAGCATATATTTTACAAGTGAATTTAACTATAAATGATAATAATTATAAGAAATTCATAATTTTATATTGACTAAGAGAAATAATATAGGCATTATAGTACATATGTTTCGTACATTTTATTACATAGGAGGAAATATAATGGCAGGAAAACTAGTACCCTGTAAAGCTTGCGGTCAAGAAATTGCAAAGGGTGTAAAAAAATGTCCTAACTGCGGTAAGGATCAACGTAACTTTTTTATGCGACATAAAATCATTACGTTTATTCTCGCAGTTGTTGTCATCATTATTATCGGTAATATGATTGGCGGCGGAGGCGGCTCAGAAGCCACTTCCAAAACATCAAGCAGCAGCAAAGCAGAAACTGAAAAAACATACAATATCGGTGATACCGTAAAAACTGAAAAAACTGAAGTGACGGTTACGAAGGTAGAGGACAGAGATACTGTCGGTACTCAATATGTTGAAAAGAAAGCATCTGAGGGAGGTACAATTGTAGCTGTTCAATATACAATTAAAAACGTATCTAAAAAGCCGATTAGCTCTTTTTCAATTCCAACTGTTAAATTAGTTGATGCTGATGGTACTTCTTATGATTCTGATATTGATGCTTCTGTAAACTATGCAACTGAGACAAAAGTTGATAACTCTAAAATTTTGAGTGATCTAAATCCTAATATTAAAGTAACAGGTGTAAAAGCATTTGAAGTTGACAAGGAAGCTTATGCAAAAGGCACTTGGAAACTAAAATTCAGTAATGATGTTATTGTGAAAATCAAATAACAGCTAACAAGGGTGCCTGTTTAGGCACCCTTGTTCTTTAAAAAAGGCCTTCTCTATTGAGAAGGCCTCCATTCTTATTCCGCACTCTTATACCCATTCACATTAGAAGACTGCCATCTCCAGGAATCAGCACACATTTCCTCAAGGCCGCGTTTCGCTTCCCAGCCTAGTTCCCGCTTGGCTTTCGCAGGATCTGCAAAGCATGTGGCGATGTCTCCCGGACGGCGGTCCGCAAAACGGTATGGAACCTCTTTCCCTGACACTTTTTCAAAGGCTTTGACCATTTCCAGCACGCTGTAGCCTGTGCCTGTTCCAAGGTTGTATGCATCGGCTCCTGTAGAGTTCAATACTTTTTCCAGCGCCTTGACGTGGCCTTCTGCGAGATCAACGACGTGAATATAATCGCGTACGCCTGTCCCGTCTTTTGTCGGATAGTCATTTCCGAATACGCTTAATTGCTCGAGCTTCCCGACTGCTACCTGTGCCACATACGGCATAAGGTTATTTGGGATTCCGTTCGGGTCTTCACCGATCCGTCCGCTTGGATGCGCGCCGAACGGGTTAAAGTAACGAAGCAGCGCAACGCTCCACTCATTGTCGGCTGTATGCAAATCACGCAATATTTGTTCAAGCATGAGCTTCGTCTGCCCATAAGGATTTGTCGCGCCTAATGGAAAGTCTTCCGTAATCGGCGATGTTTCCGGAACGCCGTATACTGTCGCAGATGAACTGAATACGATTTTCTTGACGCCGTATTTCTCCATGGCCTCGCATAAAATAAACGTTCCTGTCAAATTGTTATGATAATATTTGAGGGGAATCGCCACAGATTCGCCGACTGCTTTTAACCCTGCAAAATGAATCACAGCTTCGATTTCATTTTCAGCAAAAACGGAATCTACCGCTTCCCGGTCCAATAAATCCGCTTCGTAGAACGTTAAATCTTTTCCTGTAATCTCCTTGACACGGTTCAGCGCTTCAGCTGAACTGTTGGACAGATTATCAAGAACAACAATCTCGTAGCCGCTGTTCAATAGTTCAACACATGTGTGGCTGCCAATGTACCCGGCACCGCCAGTAACAAGTATTGCCATGATGTAAACCCTCCTAAAAAATGACCTGTTTTCATTATATAGTGTTTAGAACCGGTCCACATCCATTTTTAAGAAGTTTAATCGTTTATTAATAGTTTTTTCATATATTATCAGCATTTTCATACCTTTATGCAGCGCGAACAAGTATAGCTGCTGAAAAATCAATCTGCCGGTTGACGTTTCCCTTTCCCTTTTTCGCTATGCTTAATGCAGAAAGGATTTGATGACATGGCGATGAGCCCATATATTTTTATTGTATTGATTCTTATTATTTTATCGATGTACCGAGAGAAAGCTGTCAGACCCGGGAAGTTGCTGATCATTCCGCTGCTGCTCTTATGGGGCGTATCAGCATCGTTTCAGCCGGCGTATTTTCATTCCGTATTACATGTGGCGATCAGCGGCATTTTATTACTGATCGGGCTGGTCTGCGGGTTTGGCATTGGAAAGATGGTAAACGTGCGGATTCACCCGGAAACCGGAAAGGTCACTTCACGCGGCTCCCTTGGAAGTGTTATTCTCATTCTAGTGATACTTTCTTTGCGTATGGCCGCGAGAACATGGCTGCCTGAGAGCAACGAGATGTTTATTGCCATTATTCATTCTATGTTCTTCATTCCCCTCGGCACCATCACAGCCCGTAACATCATGCTTTATAAAGCTTACAGACGGCTGACCGCTGGCAAAGTATCCATTCAATAACTGAAAGAAGGACCAGCATGAACGGACAATCTCCGGCTCGGCACTACAAGAAGCTTGTGCCGAGCCTTATTCTCATTTTGAATTGCATACAATTTTTATCTCATCCAACTAAGGCTGATCCCATTTTGTTAGCATTTGTATTTGCGGTATACTTAGCATTCATTTGGATCATTCCCTATGTGGTATCCACTGCTGTTAGTTTGAGCATATTCATCGGACTCTGGCTCCTGACCGATTTCTTTTGGGCTGTTTCCGGCCAAGAGCAGGGTGCCGCCTATTTTTTGATTGTATTTTTAATGATATATGCCGCCTTTAGACTCCCTTCACGGCTATCCTTGATCTTCACAGCATGTTTAATTGGAGGCAACATATTACTCCTATCCTCACATGGAGGAAGCTTGAATACCATCATCAGCAACATCTCGATCATGATCGGACTCTACGTCTTCTTCTCCTCCATGCGTTTCAGACGAGAAGCAAGAAGGGAGGCTGAACGGAATCATGCTGAATTGGCAAAAATGCATGTGCAGCTGGAGCATGCTCATAAAGAACTCCAGAAAGCGCATGCAGAGCTGCAGGAGGCTTCTGTTCTTTCATTAAGGTATGCGGTCCTTGAGGAGCGTACAAGAATTGCCCGCGACATTCATGACAGCATCGGTCACGAGCTGACTTCTGTGATTGTTCAGCTTCAATCCCTTCCCTATATCCTCAAAAGCAGCAAGGAGGATTCAGAAAAAGTCATTCAAAATGTACTGAGTGTCGCCAGGGAATGTCTTCAAGAAGTACGGTCTGTCGTTCACCAAATGGGCCGTAGTGAATCGATGGTGGGGCTTACCGCTTTGCGGGGGCTCATTCATCAAGTGGAGGAACGGAGCGGCTTGCACGTTTCTTTAGATACTGCCGGACTATCAGAAGAGTCTTGGCCTCCAAACGTGAGCGAAACGATCTACCGCATCTTGCAGGAAGCGCTGACCAATATCATTCGTCACGCTGACGCTTCCCATGCGGCGGCCGTCATTTCTAACGACAAGTCCCATCTCTATGTCACAATCACCGACGACGGACAATTCACCGGCATCCTTACTTATGGATTTGGCCTGACAGGAATGAAAGAGCGCGCAGAAAAAGCAGGCGGTTCCCTTACTTTCAGTGCCGTACAGCCGAGCGGCCTGAAAATTGAGCTGTCATTGCCGCTCATGACAACGAATAAGGAGCAAAAAGATGAACAAAGATAAAATACGCGTCGCGCTTGCCGATGATCAGCCGCTTGTGCGTGAAGGCTTCCGCTACGTCATCAACGCACAGACGGATATGACGGTTTCTGGCGAGGCCGGCGACGGTCACGATATTATAGCACTCGCAAAACAAACAAAACCCGATGTCATCCTCATGGATGTCCAGATGCCGCATTGCTCAGGCATCGAAGCGGCGAAAGACATCATGTCCGCCCTTCCAGATACAAAGATTGTCATTTTAACGACCTTTGACACGGAGGAATACGTATTTGAAGGCATCCGTGCGGGCGCAGTCGGCTATCTGCTGAAGGATACACTTCCTGAAGAGTTGATAGATGCGATTCGCGCTGCGGCCAGAGGCGAGGCGATTTTCCGTACAGTCACAGCTGCTAAAATTATCAGTGAGACATTTCGGGCGAAGCAACAGCCCCATCCAGAAGAACTGGCAGAGCCGTTCACCAAAAGAGAGCTTGAGGTTCTTCAGCAAATGGCCTACGGACTGAGAAATGAGGATATTGCTGAAAAGCTTTTCGTCAGTGAAAGCACAGTGAAAACCCACGTGCACCGCATCCTGCAAAAATGCAATGCCCAAGACCGGACACAGGCAGTCGTTTTTGCCATTCGAAACGGTATTGTGCAATAGAAATCTCTCATCCCGCCATGCTAAAATAAGACAAAGGAGATGATTGGAAATGAAAGAAGAAATCATTGAACGGTTTACTACATATGTAAAAGTCGACACACAGTCCGATGAATCCGTTGACACTTGTCCTTCCACACCCGGCCAATTGACATTAGGAAACATGCTCGTTGATGAATTGAAGTCCATCGGCATGCAGGATGCAGCCATTGATGAAAACGGCTATGTCATGGCAACTCTTCCCTCCAACACTGAAAAAGACGTGCCGACAATCGGTTTTCTCGCTCACGTCGACACCGCTACAGACTTTACCGGCAAAAACGTGAATCCGCAAATCATCGAAAGCTATGATGGAAAAGACATCGTTCTTAACGAAAAGCTGCAGGTCACCCTGTCACCTGATCAATTTCCTGAGTTGTCCGGCTATAAGGGCCATACACTCATCACCACAGACGGCACCACCCTTCTCGGCGCAGACAATAAGGCCGGTATCGCTGAAATCATGACAGCCATGGATTACCTCATCAAACACCCTGAAATCAAGCACGGCACAATCAGAGTCGCCTTTACGCCTGATGAAGAAATCGGAAGAGGGCCGCACAAATTTGATGTGAAACGGTTCAATGCATCCTTTGCCTACACGGTTGACGGCGGGCCGCTCGGCGAGCTTGAATATGAAAGCTTCAATGCCGCTGCCGCAAAAATTACGATTAAAGGCAACAACGTACATCCCGGAACAGCTAAAGGAAAAATGATCAACTCTGCGAAAATCGCGATGAAGCTGAACAGCCTGCTGCCGGCAGACGAAGCGCCTGAATATACGGAAGGCTATGAAGGCTTCTACCACCTGCTGTCGATTCAAGGAGACGTAGAGGAAACAAAGCTCCACTACATTATCAGAGACTTTGACAAAGAGAATTTCCAAAACAGAAAAGAAACAATGAAGCGTGCCGTTGAAGAACTTCAAAACGAATACGGGCAAGACCGGATTCTGCTGGATATGAACGACCAATACTACAACATGGGAGAGAAAATTGAACCTGTCATCGAAATCGTCAACATTGCCAAGCAAGCGATGGAAAACCTCGGCATCGAACCGAAGATTTCCCCCATCCGCGGCGGCACCGACGGATCACAGCTGTCCTACATGGGGCTTCCGACGCCAAACATCTTTACAGGCGGGGAAAATTTCCACGGCAAATTTGAATACATCTCAGTTGATAACATGGTCAAAGCCGTAAATGTCATCGTTGAGATTGCAAAGCAGTTTGAAGCGCAAGCATAATGCCAAAAGCCAGTCCAAAAAAGGACTGGCTTTTTTGTGTGAAAGTGAAACATTTTAAACACGTCCTCCGTAAAACAAGTATCAACAAATGAGGAGGAAAAACAATGACAAAACATGCAATCGCTGCAAAGAGTCTCTTGAAAAAATGGATCATTTCCAGGCCGCTTAACATGCAAAAGAAATCCAGCCCATTTCAAAAAATTAGAAAAATGTTCAAACGCTTCTTCAAATAAAACATTCAAATCCCCTAAATACAATCCGTATTCACCCGTACCGCCCAAATGCTCCGTAATTTGGGTTTTTTGTGTTCAATTCCGCAAAATAGGGTATAAACCAAACAAGCAAGAAAACAGCACCCAAAAACAGGTAATTAGAATTACGTAAACTTAGGTTAAAAGTTATATAAAGGAATTTATTTTATCGTCGATAGTAACTATAGAACCAATCATCAACAAGAGCAAACAGCGTGATTCAAGACTATTTTCAGGTCATCAGGTTATACTGTTTTAGAGGGACAGTTTCTCGTTATTTATTGATTTAGAATTTTTTGAATACTTTTTGACTTTTTATCCGTACAATAGAGAGTACCAAAACTTTTTTTGGGAGGTATGTAATATGATCCTATTTATTATCATCGCATTATGCGGCTATCTTCTTTTTTCTTTCAGCAAGGACAATCGCCGCAAACCGCAAAAGACAAGCCCTCTGCCAGCAGCCGCACCTCATCACAACAACCTAATCGACCTTGACGCCATCCGCCAAAAACGCCGGATGCATCTTTCCTAATTCTATATTTCAAATGAAAAGGCTGCTGAATCACGCAGCCTTTTAAAATTGTTTTGATTTAGAGCCTGAAACCTTTTCGCCACCTATCCGTAATTTCATACAAGGCAAACCCAAAGGAGACTTCAGCAATGATCGAGTTATTTATGAAACAAAAAATGTTCTCATTTAAAGATGCATTTCACATTTATGACCGGGATGAACAAGAAACATTCAAGGTGGAGGGGCGTTTTTTCTCGTTAGGAGACTCATTACAAATGACAGACTCATCTGGGAAAACGCTCGTTTCCATAGAACAAAAACTAATGTCTTTATTGCCGCGCTATGAGATTTCAATTGGCGGGAAAACAGTTTGTGAGGTAACGAAGAAAGTAACGTTTTTCAAACCGAAATTTGTGATTTCCGGGCTTAACTGGGAAATCGATGGTGATTTATGGAGGGATGAATTCCAGCTGACGGACGGGGAAAATGTCCGGATGTCAGTGAGCAAAAAGTGGCTCAGCTGGGGTGATTCCTATCACTTGCAGATTGCAAACGAGGAAGATGTTCTGATTTGCACTGCCATCGCTATCGTGCTTGATATGGTTTTATATAACGATGAAGATGAAAGTATTTTCTAAAAAGCATTGACAATTGATGCAAAAGTAATAATATTAAGATAATTGAAATCTGAATATGAAGTTGTACCTTATCAAGAGAGGTGGAGGGACTGGCCCTATGATACCCGGCAACCGCTGTTTCAAACAGAATGGTGCTAAATCCTTTAGAACATTGCGTTCTTGCAGATGAGGCGGAGATTTGATCGTTCAAGCTCTTCCTTACACAAAGGAAGAGCTTTTTACATGCTCATTATTTCAGAAAAGAGGCGAATAACATGGCTCAACAAACGAATGTTGCAGGACAAAAAACAGAAAAACAACGCAAAGCACCTTTCCGCGCCGATCATGTCGGCAGTTTGCTTCGTTCCGTTCCGGTGAAGGAATCCCGGCAAAAAAAAGCGGCTGGTGAGATGACAGCGGAACAGCTTCGTGATATCGAAAATCAAGAGATCACCCGCATCGTGGAAAAACAAAAAGAAATCGGTCTCGATGTGGTAACAGACGGGGAATTCCGACGTTCCTGGTGGCATTATGACTTCCTGGAAGGGCTTGACGGTGTGGAACCGTTCATCCCGGCTGAGGGAATTCAGTTCCATAACACAAAAACGAAAGCGCGCAGCATAAAAGTGAAGGGAAAACTCGATTTTACGAGCCACCCAGCGCTTGCTGATTATCAATTTTTACATGAGATTGCCGGTAACGCGACGCCAAAATTGACCATTCCCAGCCCAAATATGCTGTTTTTTGGCGAAAAGGCGGATAAAGGGATTTATGACGATCAAGAGGAATATTTTCATGACCTGGCCCAAGCATACAAAAAAGCAATCAAAGCCTTCTATGATGCTGGCTGCCGTTATCTCCAGCTCGATGATACGTCATGGTCTCTCTTCTTTGAGGAAAAAGGCAGAGAGGTTGTCCGGGCGCTCGGCGGCGATCCAGAAACATTGCCAGCCATATTTGCCAAAACAATTAACGATGCCGTCGCAGACCGGCCTGACGATTTAACGATCACAATGCACATTTGCCGCGGCAACTTCCGCTCAACCTGGGCAGCATCAGGAGGGTACGACGCTGTAGCGGAAACGATTTTGGACGGCTTAAACCTTGACGGCCTTTTCTTGGAATACGATGATGACCGCTCCGGAAACTTTGATCCGCTCCGTTTTGTGAAGCGCAAGGATCTGCAAATTGTGCTCGGCTTGATCACATCGAAATACGGCGAGCTTGAAAATCCTGAGGATGTGAAACGCCGTATCAATGAAGCCGCGCGTTTTGTCAGCTTGGACCAGCTATGCCTGAGCCCGCAGTGCGGTTTCGCCTCTACAGAAGAAGGCAACCTTCTGACAGAGGAGCAGCAATGGGCAAAGCTTCGCCATGTCATCGACATTGCCAACGATGTGTGGAGATAATCTATCATTGACAGAAATAGAAAATGTGTGAATAATAGATACTATCAGAAAATTTCATAAAAAGGTTTTCCTTATCAAGAGAGGTGGAGGGACTGGCCCTGCGATACCCGGCAACCGCTGTTTAACAGAATGGTGCTAAATCCTTTAGAGCAATGATTGCTCTTGAAGATAAGGTTGAGATTGTCACGCAAGCTCTTCCTTATCCAAAGGAAGAGCTTTTTTATATTTGAATGGAAAGAAGGAATGGACAACATGTCACAACAAACAACACCCGCAGAACAAAAATCACTTCAAAGAAAAAAACCGCCGTTTCGCGCGGATCAAGTCGGAAGCCTGTTGAGATCTGAGCCCGTTAAAAAAGCGCGGCTGCAAAAAGCGGCCGGCGAAATGACGGCTGAGCAGCTTCGCCAAATTGAAAACGATGAAATCATCCGCATTGTGGAAAAACAGAAGGAAATCGGCCTGAACGTCGTGACAGACGGTGAATTCCGCAGAGCGTGGTGGCACTTTGATTTCCTGGAGAACCTAGATGGCGTTGAGCCGTTTACTCCTGAGCAAGGCATTCAATTCCATAACGTACAGACAAAAGCACGCGGCATTAAAGTCACAGGCGATATCGACTTTTCAACTCACCCAATGCTTGAAGATTACTCATTTCTCCATAGCATTGCCGGTGACGCGACGCCAAAGATGACGATTCCAAGCCCGAATATGCTGTTTTTCCGCGGAAAACTGGAAAAGGATGCGTATAAAAACGACTATCACCTTTTCCAGCATGATGTATCCAAAGCATATAAAAAAGCGATTCAAGCGTTTTATGACAGAGGCTGCCGCTACCTCCAGCTTGATGATACAGCGTGGGCCGTTTTCTTATCAGAAAAAGGCTTAAAACAAATCGAAGCGTTCGGAACAACGCCTGATGAGCTTCGCCAGCTGTTTGCGAAATCGATTAACGACGCGATTGCAGACCGCCCGGATGACTTGACGGTAACCATGCATATTTGCCGCGGCAACTTCCAGTCCACTTGGACAGCGGAAGGCGGCTATGACGCAGCCGCCGAAACCATTTTTGACGGCTTGAATCTTGACGGACTTTTCTTAGAGTATGATGATTCACGCTCAGGCGGATTTGAGCCGCTCCGTTACGTAAAACGGTCTGATCTTCAGCTTGTTCTTGGCTTAGTGACATCTAAATTCGGTGAGCTTGAAAATCCGGATGACGTGAAACGCCGTATCGAAGAAGCGTCCCGTTATGTAAGCTTAGACCAGCTTTGCCTCAGCCCTCAATGCGGATTTGCTTCAACAGAGGAAGGCAACAAGCTGACTGAAGAACAGCAATGGGCGAAGCTCCGCCATGTGGTTGAGATCGCTAATGATGTTTGGAAATAAGAAAAGAAAAAACACACTTGATTCCCTAGCGGAGCAAGTGTGTTTTTTATGTCACTGTGCGGTGTAGCCCCCATCAAGGACGACAGCCTGCCCAGTGACGCCCTTCGCCTTCTCGCTTGCCAAAAACACGGCATAATCCGCAATTTCCTTGACAGAAAGCAGTCGCTTTTGCGGCACAAGCGGAAAAATGACTTGTTCAAGTACAGAGTCGTAAGGGACATTTCTAGTTTTTGATAGATCGCTAAGCTGATTGCGTACAAGCTGGGTATCGACATAACCCGGACAGAGCGCATTGACTGTAATGCCGTGGGGCGCGCCTTCCAGCGCCCCTACTTTTGTGAGTCCAATGACGCCGTGCTTGGCGCTATTATAAGCGGATTTCCCTGCAAAGCCGACTAATCCATTAACAGACGCGATATTAATGATTCTGCCAAACTGCTGTTTTTTCATGATCGGAAAAACATGCTTCATTGCAATAAAAGGGGCCGTCAGCATGACCTTGATCAGCTGTTCAAAGGTGTCTGTCGGAAACTCTTCAATCGGAGCGACGTGCTGAATACCGGCATTGTTCACCAGAATATCCAAGCGGCCGTATTGTTTTTGGATGACGTTCACCGTATCAGCAACTTGCGCTTCCTTTGTCACATCATACGGAATGGCCGCCGCGTCAAAGCCTTCTTCTGCAAGCTTGGAGGCTGCTTTTTCACATGCTTCCGGACGGAGGTCTGAAACGATGACGCTGGCACCTTCCCGGGCGAATTCTCTTGCCATTTCGAATCCGATTCCGCCGGCAGCCCCTGTCACCAAGGCGACTTGTTTTCTCATGTCAAACACCTTCCCATTAAGAATTGAGTACAGACTGGCTTACAGCGAAATCAGCTTCTGTTTTTTCATAAACCTCTTCAATTGTGACACCATCCTGAAGCTCCGTCAGTGTCATGCGGCCGTTCACAAAATCAAATACAGCCAAATCCGTAATCAGCCTGTGCACGACTTTCTGGCCTGTCAGCGGAAGGGAGCATGTTTTTTTCACCTTTGATTCACCATGCTTATTGACGTGCTCCATGATGACAACGATTCGTTTCGCCCCGTTGACGAGATCCATGGCGCCGCCCATCCCTTTTACCATTTTGCCCGGGATCATCCAATTGGCCAAATCCCCCTGCTCCGAAACCTCCATTCCGCCGAGAATAGCCAAATCGATATGCCCGCCTCTTATCATCGCGAATGACTCAGCGCTGTCAAAATAAGAGGCGCCCGTCACTTCAGTGATCGTTTCCTTTCCCGCATTGATCAAATCCGCGTCTTCCGTTCCTTCCAGAGGATAGGGGCCAATTCCGAGCAAGCCGTTTTCCGACTGAAGCATGACGTGAACGCCGTCGGGTATCTCATTTGCGACAAGCGTCGGCATTCCAATCCCGAGATTCACATTCATGCCGTCCTTGATTTCTTGTACAGCCCGTTTGACCATTCGTTTTCTCGCTTCCTTCACTTGGCCTCACCCTTTCCCGATGCTTGCTGAACTGTTCGTTTTTCAATCCGTTTTTCTTGGCTCGCGCCAAGCACGACATGCTGTACGTAAATTCCCGGCGTATGGATGTGATCTGGATCGAGCTCTCCTGCTTCCACGATTTCTTCCGCCTCGGCAATCGTGATCTTGCCTGCCATGGCGGCAATGGGATTGAAATTTCTCGCCGTTTTCCTAAAAACCAAATTGCCCATGGTGTCCGCTTTCCACGCTTTGACGATCGCCACATCGCCGGTAATGCCTCGCTCCAGCACATAAGTCCGGCCGCCGAATGTTTTATGTTCTTTTCCCTCGGCTATGGAGGTGCCGACGCCTGTCGCCGTATAAAATCCCGGTATGCCTGCACCGCCTGCACGAATTCTCTCAGCGAGCGTTCCTTGGGGAACAAGCTCGACCTCAAGCTCTCCGCTTAAAAACTGCCGCTCAAAAATTTTATTTTCACCGACATAGGAAGCGATCATTTTCTTGATTTGCTTGTTAGCCAGAAGCAAACCAAGCCCCCAGTCATCGACTCCACAGTTATTGCTGACAACGGTTAAATCCTTTACTCCCTGATCTCTTATAGACAAAATGAGCTGTTCAGGGATGCCGCACAGCCCAAACCCTCCCGCGATCAGCGTATCCCCATCATGAATCAGTTTCGCAGCTTCCTTGCTTGATGACAGCACTTTTCCCATATTGATGCCCCTTTCGTTTTCTTCTACACTAGACCAGTCAGGCTGTAAATCGCGATTACAGCAAATACGGCAGCAGTTTTAATGAGCGTGATCGCAAAAATATCGCGATAGGATTGCCGGTGGGTCAAACCCGTCACGGCCAGAAGCGTGATAACGGCGCCATTATGCGGCAGTGTATCCATCCCGCCTGATGCCATTGAAATGACCCGATGCATCACCTCTGGCGGAATATTGTAAGCCTGAATCGCCTGTAAGTATTGTTCTGACATCGCGCTTAACGCAATGCCCATTCCTCCTGAAGCCGAGCCGGTGATTCCCGCCAGCGCAGTTGTCGTAACGGCGCCATTTACAAGCGGATCGGTAAAAGTATGTGAAATTCCGCTGCTCAGCTTATGAAACCCCGGCAGCGCGGCGATAATGCCGCCGAACCCGTACTCGGCACCCGTATTCATAGATGCCAGCAAGGCGCCGCCAATTCCTTCATTCAGCCCTTCCTTCAATTGGGCAAACACACTTCTCCAATCAAATAAAATCGTTGTGATGATGCCAATCACTAAAGCAATCTCCACCGACCATATAGCAGCTGCTGAAGAAATATCAAGCCTGCCGAACTCCTTTAATCCTATGGAAGAAAAATCAAATCCATTCGGATACCACTTTGGCAAGTAAATGGTGAAATATTTATTCACTGCACCGACGAGAATAAGCGGGACAAAGGCAAGCGCGTGCCGAATCGGGCTTTTGTCCGGTTCAGCCGCGGACTCAATCGATTCAGGAGCAGGAGCATTCTGCGAATCAAAACCGCCATAGCCTTCGCCAGATGCCTGCGCTTTCTTCCGCCTTGATTCCAAATAGAGCATCCCAGCTGCCAGCACAATCACTGCGCCCATCAAGCCCAGCCAAGGGGCGGCATAAATGTCTGTTTTGAAAAACGACGTCGGGATGACATTTTGGATTTGCGGCGTTCCCGGAAGTGCGTCCATCGTAAACGTAAAAGCCCCTAAAGCAATCGTTCCCGGGATGAGGCGTTTTGGTATGTTTGCTTCTTGGAACATGTTTTTCGCAAAAGGATATACGGCAAATACGACAACAAACAGGCTGACGCCGCTGTACGTCAAGACAGCGCCCATCAGCACAATGGCAAGTATCGCTCTTTTTGCCCCGACAAGCCGGACAATTGTTTTCGCGATTGATGCCGCAAGCCCGGCCATTTCAACGACCTTTCCAAAAATGGCACCGAGCAAAAACACTGGGAAATACAATTTAATAAAACCCGCCATCTTCTCCATAAAAATTGATGAAAAAAAAGGAAGCACATGGCTTGGATCTGTCAGCAGCACCGCGAATAACGCGCAAATCGGCGCAAACAATATGACAGAAAATCCCCGATACGCCGTAAACATCAGCAAACCTAACGCCAATAGAATGATGATCAGTTCCACACACACATCCCCCGTTTCCGCGAACTAGAAAGCGTTTACATAAACCTGTCCGCATCGGCTGTTTCCGTCCCCTTTCCATATGTACGAGAAGCGTGGGCCAACTATTCCGATTAAAAAAGGAAAGCTCCTTTTTTCGGAGCTTTCCTCTGCCATTCATTTCATTCCTACTAGGATATCAACATCAACCGTAATATCGGCTGATTTCATCTCTTTCAGCACGCTGACTCGATCTTTCGGTGCCGACCAGGCAAGCGGCGTCATCTTGAGAAGCCAGTGGATCGCCTGCTGGTCAAGCGTTTTAACATAGCGCAGCCTGACAGGACGGCTGTATGCTGCATTTGCTGTAAAACGCTCAACAGCTGCCGCATTGGAATACGTGCGCCTTGGTGAATCAGCATATAAAAATTGCCTTAATTCTATTAAATAGTCGCTTCGCGGCACTACTTTTACGAGCATGCCATCATTCTTCAGCAGTCTATGAAACTCTGCATAATTGGACGGGGAAAAAATAGACAGCACAACATCAAATTGGCGATCATGAAAAGGAGCACGCGCCACATCGGCAACCGCCCACATCTGATCTTTGAATGCCTTAGAAGCTTTTAAGATCCCATCTTTCGAAAGATCGATGCCGGTTCCTACCGCTGCTTTCCCTGCATAATCAAACCCGCAAAGCGCATTCAAATGAGAACCCTCACCGCAACCGCTGTCCAGGATGGTAAATGCCTCATGACCAGATTTGGGATGACTGATGAGTTCTGCAATCGCATCATGGAGCGGCTCAAAAAAACCACATTCTCCAATCAGCCTACTCCTCGCTTCAAAAAGCTCAGCACCGTAACTGGTTTTGACCGGCTTCGTCAGAAAGTTCACGTAGCCGTGCCGAGATAGATCAAATGTATGTCCTCGTTCTGTACAAATCAAGCATTTCCCTGATGCCGCATCCATAGAAGAATCGCAGAGCGGGCATCGAAACATGCTGAAATCAACTGTTCGCTTCATGATAAAAAACACCCCATTCATTCATTTTTAGATAAATGAAAAAGGCATAGACAAATAAACCTAGGCCTATCTCAAAAATTGGCCAGGTCTGGCAGTTTGTCTACACCTGTCATTATCTATAACGAATGAATTGGATAATCATGAAAAAAACTCCCTTTCTGCTGTATGGGTTTCCCCGTTTCCATCATACAGCAAATATCCAGGAGCTGGAACCTTATAGTGAAGAAAAATCAGTAATGACATGCTGGTATCCCGCCAACATCATATCAGCATAGCAATCCAGCATGTTTTTCCTTTATTTTCTCATTTTAGAATATAAATTTTATTATTGTGAAAATAGTTAAAAAGGTTGATTTTCAAAAAGTGAAAGGATAAAATACTGCTATCATCTTAGAAAAAGACATTCTTGTATATGATCAGTAATATGGTCTGATTGTTTCTACCTAGTAACCGTAAAAAACTAGACTACAAGAAAGTTTGAATAAATTTGAACGAGTTGAAAAGGACAAGTTCTTTTCTGTTTGCTCTTATTTTTCACACTTTCTGCACTTCCAGAATTTGTGAAGGATAAGAGCTTTTTTTGTTTCCATAATAACCCTCATAGGAGTTGCTATCATGTACTTTTTACTAAACCTTGTCGGTCTCATTGTGATTATGGCAGTTGTATTCCTATGTTCTCCGCAGAAAAAGAAAATCAAGTGGCGCCCGATCATGACGTTAATTGTTCTGGAATTGCTGATTACTTGGTTTATGCTGGGAACAAAAGTCGGAAGCTGGGCCATCGGTAAAATCGGTGATTTCTTCACTTGGCTGATTGCTTGCGCCAGTGACGGTATCGCGTTTGCCTTTCCGTCAGTGATGGCGAATGAAACAGTAGACTTTTTCTTTAGTGCGCTTCTTCCAATTATCTTTATCGTCACATTCTTTGATATTTTAACGTATTTCGGCATTTTGCCTTGGCTGATTGATAAAATCGGATGGGTGATTTCAAAGGCTTCCCGCTTGCCGAAATTAGAAAGCTTTTTCTCTATTCAAATGATGTTTCTTGGAAATACCGAAGCACTTGCGGTTATCCGCCAGCAGCTAACGGTTTTAAGCAACAACCGCCTGCTCACATTCGGCTTAATGAGCATGAGCAGCATCAGCGGCTCCATTATCGGATCTTATCTTTCAATGGTGCCTGCGACATACGTGTTTACAGCCATTCCTTTGAACTGCTTAAACGCGCTGATTATCGCAAACCTGCTGAATCCTGTTCACGTGCCGGAGGATGAAGATATCATCTATACACCGCCTAAAGAAGAGAAGAAAGACTTTTTCTCTACGATTTCTAACAGTATGCTTGTCGGCATGAACATGGTGATCGTTATTTTGGCAATGGTGATCGGATATGTCGCATTAACGTCAGCAGTTAATGGCATTCTTGGCGTTTTCGTACACGGCCTGACCATCCAGACGATTTTTGCTTATCTGTTCAGTCCGTTCGCATTCCTGCTTGGATTGCCAGTGCACGATGCGATGTATGTTGCTCAGCTGATGGGCATGAAATTAGCAACGAACGAGTTTGTTGCGATGCTTGACTTGAAAAACAATCTCAAATCCCTCCCGCCTCACACCGTTGCGGTGGCGACAACATTCCTGACGTCCTTTGCAAACTTCAGTACGGTCGGCATGATTTACGGCACGTACAATTCGATCCTTGACGGAGAAAAGTCAACGGTCATCGGGAGAAACGTGTGGAAGCTGCTCGTCAGCGGAATTGCGGTATCTTTATTAAGTGCTGCGATTGTCGGCCTGTTTGTGTGGTAGAAACATTGAGCCATATCCCTTTACGGATATGGCTCTTTTCATTATTGATAAATAGAGGCTGGCACCTGCACATCCCGGATTCCCGCTGCATAAGGCCCCAAGTCATACTGGCCAAAGACGATGGCGATCCCGTTTGCCGTAAAGTAAAACATTGTGTCTTTGTTTAGGGTTATATCCTCTTTCTTAACATCAGGGAAAAACAGCTCATCGTGTTTTTTGATATAGCTATATAGATAATCTCTCGTTTTGCTGACTTTTGTTTTGGTGTTCAAAATCTGATCCAGCGTCACCCGCTTTTGTGCTTTCAAGTCATAGTTGAAGGACTGGACAGACGTTAAACCGTGGGCGCCGCCTGAATAGATATAATTGAGTGTTTGAATGCTGAGCTTGCCTGCCGCATTGTATTTGACGCTGAAGGATGTTTGATATTCCGTTTTAAAGCCTTGCTGTTCGCCTGCTTTTTTGTTTTTCAGGTATTCCTGATACGATTGTTCAATGTAGGCTTCCAGCTCTTGATTGATTTTCTTTTCAAACACGGCATTCCCGATGTGATGCACTTGTGGATACGTTAACTCCTTGATCTTTTTGTACGTATGAGTGCTGACAGTCGGTGTTTTCGTTTGAACTGCTTTTAGAGATGGGGCCGCATATGCAACTACGGAAAAAAGCAAGACTGCAATCCCCGCTGCTTTCAGCATGTTATTCCATTTCATACGATCTCCTCCTTTGATGTCGTTGTTTAACATTCCCTTATTTAAGCAATACACACTTTTATAGACTGATTAAATTGAAAGAAGTTTCTAGGTCTAACAGCATGATTTTTCCAATAAAAAAAGAGACACAGGATGTCTCTTTTTTTACTGTTTGCGCCCAGAAATCGCTTCATGAACGGCCTGTGCCAAATCTGTATTTCCGAACATCTCTAATACCGCAATGACAGTCTGGTCCGGAATGTGCTCTGCTTCGTGTTTTGGCACGACCAGATCGTCCATGGTTTTTTTCAAGCTTTCATTCAGCTTTTGCTGCGGATACGCTTTGGCGTACAGCTCCATCGGATCAAGATCATGGTTCACGCACCATTGGGCAAACACCAAAATCATCATATTTTCATCGCGTTCGTAAGCTTCAGCTAGCTGTTTTTCGTTCATTTGCCATGCTCCTTATGAAAAGTATCTTCCTTAAAGATACAGGAGCCGGTCAAATTCGTCTATCCCAATGGCGATGAGCAGCAATCGCATCGATAAATGCCTTGCTGAAAGCGGTGTAGTCAGGTTCTTCTTCAGCCGTTACGATGCCTGGTCCCTCTGTTGTCCCGACAGAGGATTGAAGAAGGTCAATTCCTTCATTTGCCGCACCGATCGCCTTGTAGTGATTGTAAGCTTCTCTGATAAACGCCATCGCTTGTTTGTTGTCTTTTAACTCCAGCCCTCCTGCGGCATAGACGGCATCATACAGAACAGAATCAACCGTCAGGAACGTGCCGCTGGCCTCAAGCTGCTGTCCGCTGCCGCTTGTCATATACCCCAGATTTTGACTGATGATATCCACTGTGATTCCTTCTTGCTTTAAGGCTTCCAGCACTGTTTGCAGCTCTTTTTCATGAAATCCGTTTCCGGCGAGTACAGCGACTTTTCTTGTTGACGCAGTTTTCACTGTACGGGCTTGGCTTAACGCAGGCGAAGTAAGAATTTCTTTAGATGCTTTACGCTTCGCGGGCGCCGCCACGCCTACTCCTTTGGCGATTTCTTCTGCTAAATCTGCATCGACATTGCTGAAGACATCAACGACCTGCCGCTGTACGTCTTTGCTTTTGACCTTCCCGACCTCGAAGCAGAAAGCAGAAATGATGTGCTGTTTCTCCACAGGAGACATGCTGTTCCAGAAAAGCTTCGCCTGTGAGTAATAATCGTTGAAGCTGTCGCTTCGCTGGCGGATTTTTTTGCCCTCGACTTTTTCCTGATAGTGGACGTAGCCGCCTTCTTCAGCTGTCGCTGGCGACGGATCATTGTTTTGCAAAGAGTTTTTATGATAAGCGACAGGTCCCTTATTGATCGTCATCCGGTGATAGCCGTCGTATTGATTGTTATGGAATGGACATACAGGCCGGTTAATCGGAAGCTCATGGAAGTTCGGACCGCCAAGACGGATGAGCTGTGTGTCTGTATAAGAGAAAAGCCGTCCCTGCAGGAGCGGGTCATTTGTAAAGTCGATGCCCGGCACGACATTTCCCGGGTGGAATGCGACTTGTTCTGTTTCCGCAAACACATTATCCTGGTTGCGGTTCAGCGTCATTTTCCCAATGATCTTCACCGGCACAAGCTCTTCCGGCCACAGCTTAGTCGGATCAAGAATATCAAAATCAAACTTGAATTCATCTTCCTCATCAATCATCTGCACGCCGAGCTCGTATTCAACCTTGCCGCCGTTTTCAATTGTTTCCCACAGGTCACGGCGATGGAAATCCGGATCTTTCCCTGCAATTTTCTGCGCTTCATCCCATACGAGAGAATGCACGCCGAGCACCGGCTTCCAGTGAAATTTCACGAAACGTGCCTTTCCTTGTTCATTGACAAAACGGAACGTGTGCACGCCGAAGCCCTCCATCATTCTGTAGCTGCGGGGGATGCCTCTATCAGACATCGTCCACATCACCATGTGGGCAGACTCAGGGTTATTGGCGACAAAATCCCAAAACGTATCATGGGCAGTCGCGGCCTGAGGCATTTCATTGTGTGGCTCAGGCTTAAACGCGTGAACCAAATCCGGAAATTTGATTGCGTCCTGAATGAAAAACACCGGAATGTTATTTCCCACAAGGTCATAGTTTCCTTCTTCAGTATAAAATTTTGTCGCAAAGCCTCTGGCATCCCGCACCGTGTCTGCGGAGCCTTTAGAACCCGCAACCGTAGAGAAACGGACAAATACCGGTGTCTTCACCGAAGGGTCCTGAAGAAATTTGGCCCGTGTGTACTCGGTCATTGGTTCGTAAACCTGAAAAAAGCCATGCACGCCAAATCCACGCGCATGCACAACGCGCTCCGGAATCCTCTCATGGTCAAAGTGCGTCATTTTCTCCCGAAAGTGAAAATCCTCCATCAGCGTCGGGCCGCGAACCCCGGCTTTTAACGAATGCTCATCCTCTGACACCCGCAAGCCTTGGTTTGTCGTCATTTTCTTCCCGCTGTTATCGGTCCTGTACTGCTCAAGCTGCTCGTCCTTTGAGTGTTCATTTACACGTTTGTTTTGGTCATCACTCATGTCTGTTCCCCCTTTTTAAAACGAAACATTCTACAGCACATTTACCCGTGGCGTTCTTCATATAAACTGCTAATCCGCTCATTAGGATTTTTGGTCTACATATAAATATGCGGTCATACACATTTGAAATAAGCCTTCTTTACAGAAAGAAAGTATGGAAGCGCTTACCAAAAAAGCTGTTGAATAGGGGAGGTCATATCATGCTTGCCATACTCGGTTTTGTGATGATGATTGTCTTTATGTACCTTATTATGTCTAACCGGCTTTCCGCTCTTATTGCTTTGATTGTCGTTCCTATTGTGTTCGCCCTGATCAGCGGATTTGGCAAAGATCTCGGCGAGATGATGATTCAGGGCGTTACAGACCTCGCCCCTACCGGTATCATGCTGTTATTCGCCATCCTGTATTTCGGCATTATGATTGACTCAGGTCTGTTTGATCCTCTCATTGCCAAAATCTTATCGTTTGTCAAAGGAGATCCGTTAAAAATCGCCGTAGGCACAGCGGTTCTGACCATGACCATTTCGCTGGACGGAGATGGGACAACAACCTATATGATTACCATTGCAGCGATGCTGCCTCTTTACAAACGGCTCGGCATGAACCGTTTGGTGTTAGCGGGAATAGCGATGCTCGGTTCGGGGGTTATGAATATTATCCCGTGGGGCGGGCCGACTGCGAGGGTTTTGGCTTCCTTAAAATTGGACACGTCAGAGGTCTTCACGCCCCTGATTCCCGCTATGATCGCCGGCATTCTCTGGGTGATCGCCGTTGCTTATATCCTCGGAAAGAAAGAGCGGAAGCGGCTCGGCGTCATTTCGATTGATCACGCACCGTCTTCCGATCCGGAGGCCGCACCGCTCAAGCGCCCCGCTCTTCAATGGTTTAACCTGCTGCTGACTGTCGCTCTGATGGCCGCACTGATCACCAGCCTGCTGCCGCTCCCTGTTCTTTTTATGACTGCGTTTGCCGTCGGCTTGATGGTCAACTATCCAAATGTCAAAGAGCAGCAGAAACGAATCTCGGCGCATGCGGGTAATGCGTTAAACGTTGTCTCAATGGTGTTTGCTGCGGGCATATTCACAGGCATTCTCTCCGGCACAAAAATGGTCGATGCCATGGCGCATTCTCTCGTTTCACTCATCCCTGATGCCATGGGCCCGCACCTGCCGTTGATCACTGCGATCGTCAGCATGCCATTCACCTTTTTCATGTCGAATGACGCCTTTTACTTCGGTGTCCTTCCCATCATCGCCGAAGCCGCTTCCGCTTACGGAATAGACGCCGCTGAAATCGGAAGGGCCTCCTTGCTGGGGCAGCCTGTGCATCTGCTCAGCCCGCTTGTGCCTTCCACCTATCTATTGGTTGGAATGGCAGGCGTCAGCTTTGGCGACCATCAAAAATTCACTATTAAATGGGCCGTGGGAACAACGATTGTGATGACGATTGCCGCACTTTTGATTGGGATTATTTCTTTCTAAATGTATGAGCTTGATCGTAGCATTGAGTGAGTACGTGATTTACAGAGGGGAGAAGATCAAATAGGATATTATGAGTGAATAGAAGATTCATGCCAACAACTCCTCATTACAATCATAAGAGCCTGCTATATTGCAGCAGGCTCTTTCACATTTGGCATTATTTTTTTGTATAGCGCACCCAGTCATAATGAGCGTATAGCGGATTTACACCATTGTAGGAGCCAAGCCATTCATCGACACCCGTGCCATTCCACAAGTTCATCATGATCTTTCCAGGTGTTGTCGGAATTTGGTTTGTTGCAGTATGTTTTACTTGCCCATCGACATACCATTTAATAGAGTTTGGCTGCCAATCGAATGCATACGTATGATAGGCATTGGCTGCATCAAACCCGAGATCAACAATCTTCTCATGGTTTCCTGCACCATTTGTATAATAGTTAAATTGAACCTTTGTTGTATCTTTTCCTAAAAATTCGATATCAATCTCATCCCAAGGAGTTCCATCTGTTGGACCTGTGTAAGTGAAGAACGATGAAACGATCCCTGTGTTTTTAGCTGGTTTCATTCTGACTTCATAAAGTCCATAGCCATATGTTTGAACAGAACGGTTTTCCCCGCAGTCAAACTTGTTATAAGATGGGCTTGTTAGCGCTAAACGCATTTCACCCAATGACGTCACTGATACGTTATTAGCCCGCCACGTGCAGTTGAACATATTTCCATTCGAATAACCATCAGCTTTTTGCCAAAAACCGGAGTTATAGCCGTTAAAAGGGTCAAAAAACGATCCACCTGTTTGAGCTGAGGCAGTAGAAGTGACTGCAAACAAACTCATAAACAATCCAGTGACAAGAAGCAGCAACACTCGTTTCAGATAAGGCATATTTGCATTCCCCTTTCATTGAAAGCGTTTTCTATGTTGATCTTACATGATTCTTTTAAAAGGGAACATCGGTCAAAATAATGATAATATCGAATCTTACTGACTTGAATCCTGTAACTATCATCATCTTTCCTCTGAAAAAAATAAAAACCTAAATTACCATCAGCACAGACAGAGATGATCCGCACTCATTGTAATTTAGGTTTTGCCTGCTTTATCAGTAACAATCCTACCATTTTCATATGTGAATGTAAGAAAAAGTGAACACAAGGAAACAAAAATGTCAGCGCTCTCATTATGCTTGTTTAACTACCCTTTCTATGTGAATGGTTAAATACAGCAGCTCGTCACTTGTGAGCTTGTGCTCATACTCCCGCTCAATGTAGGTTTGGATTTTCTTCGTGCATTCATACGCGCGATGATACTTTTCTTTCACTGTATCCAGCAAAAAATCGTCCTGGCTTTCCATGTGAGTGCCGTTAAATAGACGCTGCGCGAAAAACTTTAAGTGGGTGACGAACCGATAATAGTGAAGCGATTCTTCGTTGAATTCAATCTTAAAATGGTATTTTACAATACTCAAAATCTCTTGCATGACTTTTGTAATGTTGATAATATTGGGCATCTCTTCATTCAGCTCGGCATTTACAATATGCAGAGCAATAAAGCCTGCTTCATCCTCTGGCAGAGACACACCAGTCTTGTTTTTTACCATAACCAACGCTTCTTTGCCGATCGCAAATTCGTCTTTGTAGAGCCGTTTTGTTTCCCACAGCAAGGCGTTTTTGATATCAAGCCCTTTCTGGTTGCGCTGGATGGCAAAGTTAATATGGTCGGTCAGCGACACATAGATGCTGTCGTTGAGCTTTTTGCCGAGCTGTAATTTTGCGTAGCTGATAATCTCTTCGGATACTTCCATACACTCGATCGGTATATCATACAAAAGGGTTTTGAACTTTTCTGATACATCCTTGTTATCGAGCGTGAACACTTTCTCAATGCGGGCTTCATCGACATCATCGCCGGACTTTTTCTGAAACGCGAGCCCCCTGCCCATGACGACCAATTCTTTCCCCTGTTCATTGACCACGCTGATCACATTATTGTTGATCACCTTCGCAATTTTCATGGCATGTCCCTCCAAATCTACTAAGAACAGACTATATCTTGATTGTACATTCTTTTTGTACTAGGTCAATATCATCAGGGAAAGACGGAAGCTGGTCAGTACAATTCACTCCGTACCTGCTGCCCGGGCTGTTTTTGAAGCAGCGCCTCCAGATGGCGTTCAAATGATGCCTTGTCAGCTTTCTGCTTTTTGACAATGCTGTTCATGATTTTAATGCTTTCAGCACTGTATTGTGTATATTGTTTTTTCAGCTGATCCAGCTGCTGTCTTGTCTTCTTCGCGTTTTTCGGTGTGACTTGGTTGATGAGTTTGATCATACTGTCTGCGGTCTCAAAAAAACCGGCTCTATTTTCTGTCAGCTGCTGAATTTCGATGCGGCTCATATCTTGATTACGCGTTTTTTGAAGCAAGGCAACCGCCTCGCTGTTTTGTTTTTTGAGCGATTTGTTCTCAAGCTTAATCGATTCGAGATTCTCCTTCGCAATGTCTGCTTCTTCTTCAGTCATGCTGATTCGCACGAAGTATTCTGGATTGCCGATTCCATAATCAAATGCTTCGCTCACTTGTATCATGGAACTGAACACAATGGCCAGCTGCCTGTCGCTTGCGAGGGCTTGGAAATCCTGCTTTTTCTTACTGCTCATCGGTTTGGCTGCGGTTTGTTTTACTGTCTTTTGATCACAGTCTGCGAACATCTGAGCCTCACCTTCACTTTCGCATGCGCTCATCACAAGAACTGTGACCAGCAGGCTTATACACAAGCCTATTCGCCTCATGCTCTGTCTCCTCTCTGCTGAATCCCTTCTGGAAAATACCATAAAATATAGTTAAATGGTACCAGATGCACCTAACCCCAGCAATAAATCAAAAGTATGATTTGAAGCGAAAAAACATAAATATTTTGTAAAAATTGACGTGCATTCCATTCTTTTCAGGCCCATTTCTCGTACAATAGAAGTATCGTTACCGGAGAGGGGCTCTGATGATGAAACGTTTTACGAAACAAGAAAACAGCTGGGTGTTATATGACTGGGCAAATTCAGCTTACTCAATTGTCGTGACCACCGCGGTATTTCCGTTATTTTATAAATCAGCAGCTGCGGAAAGCGGTGTCAGCGCCGCTCAATCGACTGCCTATCTGGGCTATACCATTGCGATTTCAACGTTTATTCTTGCGATGCTCGGCCCTATTTTAGGCACAATCGCCGACTATGAAGGGTGCAAGAAAAAGTTCTTCGGTTTCTTTGTGTCAGCCGGTGTCGCCAGCACCGCGATGCTCGCCTTTATCCCTAGTGAACATTGGCTGCTATTGTTGCTGTTTTATACGATATCGGCTATCGGTTTTTCCGGCGCCAATGTGTTTTATGATGCCTTTCTCGTTGACGTCACGACTGAGAAGCGGATGAATCTCGTCTCGGCACGGGGTTTTGGCTTAGGATACATTGGAAGCACGATTCCATTTATCATCAGCATTGCTGTCATCCTGCTCGCACAAGCAGAGACGATTCCGATGTCCGTATCTGCTGCAAGCCAGCTGTCCTTTTTCATAACGGCTGCCTGGTGGGGGCTGTTCACCATCCCAATGATTAAACATGTCCATCAACGCTATTACATCAAAAGAGAACCTCATATTGTCATCAACAGCTTTAAGCGGCTCGGCCAGACGATGAAACGGATCAGGCAATACCGGGCACTTTTCCTCTTTTTGCTCGCTTATTTCTTTTATATCGACGGAGTCGGCACGATTATTACGATGTCGACATCCTATGGATCAGACTTAGGGATCGGTTCCTCAAGCCTCCTGATCATCCTATTTGTCACCCAGGTGGTCGCTGCACCGTTTTCGATTGTATACGGAAAACTGGCAGAACGCTTCACGGGGAAGACCATGCTGTACGTCGGGATCGTCATTTATATGATCGTCTGCGTGTATGCCTATTTTATGAAGACAACGATTGATTTCTGGATACTGGCTATGCTTGTCGCCACCTCGCAGGGCGGTATTCAAGCCCTAAGCCGTTCCTATTTCGCCAAGCTTGTGCCAAAGCGCCACGCTAATGAATTCTTCGGTTTTTACAACATTTTTGGAAAATTCGCCTCAATTATGGGGCCGCTGCTCATTGCCGTTACCGCCCAGCTGACCGGGAAATCCTCGACTGCCGTGTTCAGCCTAATCATTTTGTTTGTGATTGGTATTGTGATTCTTGCCTTTGTTCCTGAGGAAACCAGCACAGATGTCAGCCAGCAGCAAAATGACCTGCCCCTTTAACTGGGAGCAGGTCATTCATCATTTATTCGCTTTATTCACCTTCAGATGTTTCCCTTTGACGGTTGTGTTCTTCATCACTTTGAGAACATGAGGGCCTTTACCATTTAAAATCTCAACGTATGAGGCGTTATCCATAATCGTGATGATGCCAATGTCATCAGCTGACACACCGTCAATTTTGGCAATCGTTCCTACAAAATCAACGGCTCTGATTTTCTTTTTCTTTCCGCCGTTAAAATACAGCTTCATAATGTCTTTATTCAGCTCTTCGCTTTTGTCTTTTTTGCTTTCCGGACGGTCATTCAGTTTAGCTAGAAATTCAGGTTTTTTCCTTGCTACTTCCTCTTGAGAAGGTGCTTCTATTTTTTGAATTTCAAATCCGATATATTCTTCAATGTCGGCTAAAAACCGTTTTTCGAAGGCCGCGACAAACGAAATGGCCTTTCCTTTGTTCCCTGCGCGTCCCGTTCGGCCTGTGCGGTGCACGTAGCTTTCCTTTTCAAGCGGCAGATCATAGTTGATGACAAGGGAGATATTTTCAATATCAATCCCGCGCGCGGCGACATCCGTCGCCACTAAGTAACGGTACTCGCCACGTTTAAATTCATTCATGACGTCGAATCGGTCTTCCTGAATCATTCCGCCGTGAATTTTATCGCATGGATATCCTAAGTCATCCAATTCATCGGTCAGCTGATTGACGTGCTCCTTCGTTCGGCAGAAAATGATGCAGCTGTCGGGATTCTCCGTCATCAGCACATCTTTCAGCAATGAAAACTTATTCTCTTCTCTTACTTGAATCACCGCATGTTCAATATTTCTTGTGGTTAGGCCGGCCGCTTTGACCTCGATATGCTCGGGGTTTTGCATATATTGACGGCTCAGCTTCTCGATATCCTGCGGAAGCGTCGCTGAAAACAGCATCGTCGTGCGCTCAGTCGGCAGATGCTTGATAATCGCCTCCACCTGCTCAATGAAGCCCATATTCAGCATCTCATCCGCTTCATCAATGACCAAATAAGAGAGACGATCCAACGGAAGCGTGCCTTTTTCGATATGATCCAGAACACGTCCCGGCGTGCCGACAACAATGTGGCTTTTTTGTTTAAGCTCAGCTTTTTGTTTATCAAAGGAGGATTTTCCAAATACGGCTGTCGCTTTGATCCGTTTAAATCGTCCGATGTTCGTGATATCTTCCTTTACTTGCACCGCGAGCTCACGGGTTGGAGTTAAAATAAGCGCCTGCGGCTTGTTTTCATCCCAATCCGCCAGCTCACAGAGAGGAATTCCGAACGAAGCCGTTTTCCCGCTTCCCGTCTGTGATTTGACGACAAGATCCTTTCGTTCAAGGGCAGCGGGGATCACGCTCTGCTGCACCTTGGTCGGTTCTCTATATCCCAGTCCTTCCAGTGCTCGTAAAATGTCATGACTGATTTGATAGTTTTTAAAATGACTCATGTATAAACTCCTGTCTCTTGCAGATGTTCTCATTATACTCTAATTGACGAAGGCGTATGTGTTTTGTCGAAAAAATGACGTGTTAAAAGCCATCGATTCCCTGGCGTTTTAGCTCTTGAACAGCCAATCGCGCCAGTGCGTCGGCCCCCGTGCGGTTCGGGTGCAGCGTATCTCCATCCATATAAAGCCCGAGTGTTCTTTCCGGACCGATCGATGTAAAGTATGCCGAGCTGAGGACATTTAAGTCAATGAGGTGTGTTTTTTCCTCTTCGGCCAAAGCTAAAATAGAAGCCCTGTACCATCTATTTACAGACGAATGGATGCCCTCAGAAGTAAAATCGGTCGCCCGGCCCTGGGGTGTTGATAGGATGACGTCCGCTCCTTTCGCTTTCACCTGACGAATCATATCACGCATCATCTCTTTAAATTCCGCTTCAGATTCATTATGCTTCGGATTTGTGTCATTAATGCCAAGCTGCAAGATAAAATAATCCCCCGGCTTGATGTACTTCAGGATCGCCTCAAGCTGTCCATCATTTCTGAACCCTCTCGCGATCTGCCCGCCAGACGCCATGTTTCTCACTTGAAAGGTATGTTTATCGATATAGTGAGGCAGCATCTGCCCCCAGCCCGCCTGCTTGCTGCTGTTGAGCGGATAATAATTGCACACCGTCGAGTCGCCTCCGATATAAATGGTTCGGTTCGTCACCGGCTGATCAGACAATTTCTTTATTTTCAAGGCGCTAAGCGTAAAAGCGGTGCCAGCTTTCCCCTCTGTCACCAGCAGATTCAGCTGCCCGTCGGTGACGGGAATTTGGAACGTATCCTCCGCGCCATCCCCTGTCATATTAATGACCTGAAACACGCCCTCCGCCGCCACACTGGCCCTTGCCGTATTGCCAAGCGTCACCTTCACCTCATAAAGGCCATTCGGGAGATCCACATTAAACGTGTTATTGCTTTTCGTCCCATACGCTAAAAACTGAACCGCATCACTCTTCACACCAGTCCCGGATGCCGCCACATCCCTCATATTCTCCGGTGTTTGAAAACCGTAGCCCTTTGACCGGTCATACCGATCAGACGCCCTGACACCAATATAACCAGGCTCCATCGAACCGCTTCCAAAGTCAAACTGATACACCTTCGGCTCCGCCGCCTTCACATTCTCAATCCCGCCAAAACACAGCATCAGCATCATCACAAAAACCGCTGCCATCCATTTTTTCATCAAGACTCCCCCTCTATGAAAACGCATACATTAATGCATACTCGGTGATTGTTTCTTTATGATGACTGAAGGGAGAAAAAAATGGCGTTGAGGAATAAAAATGAGGGGAGAGTCTCAAGAAGGGGAAAATTAGTGTGACTTCTTGTCACACTTGATCACATCCCAACCTCCGCAATAGAAGCTTATTTGGTTTTCTTCGTCATACACATAATAACGGAGTCTTTCCCATTGATCGTCAGTCGGTACAATCTCCAATGCAACAGAATCGATGGATTCAAGATCATCCAGCTTTGATGCACTAACGTCTTCAAACCGTAAATGAATGTCACAGGTTTGAGCTGATAGTTTTAATTCAAACACAGGAATATGTATATAACGATCATCTTCTTTCATATAGAACGAAAACTCGTTTAATGTAAATGGACCTGTATCCGCATCAGAAAGATGCTTTTTCAATTTCTCGTATTGTGTGATATTCAAACATGGATTCCTCCTCTTTTTAGTTACCGCCAACCATATAAATGTCAACAGCATCATATTCAAACCACATGATCCGTTCGCCTGAGTCTGTTAGGCATTGGAGCTTCCCATCGGAAAAATAGCTTTTATCCGGTTGAGGATCAGTGATCAGAAAAACATCGTCATTAATAGAAGCTAACAGAAAGAGAAAGCCTGCAATGTCCCGGTCTGCTTTCTGTAATACAGATTGAAAATGAAATTCTCGTTTCGCCAGCTTCGTCACCTTGTAAGCATAACCTTCAAAGTACTTGGATAGGTCTTCTATAAATGAACCAGTCGTTATCACCTGTATCATAATTCGCTCATAGGCAAGCCCTTGCCATACACGATAAAACGACTCTGCATCTTCAAGTTCACACGACATAACAATTTGGTCAGGCTTTAGATCGACCATATCTAAATTTCCGATACTGCTTATAGAGGTTATTTCCATAAAATCTTCCCCTTATCAGTTGGATAGCGCAACGCAAATCTCTTGTCTGACTTGTTCATACAAGAGAATGTGCTGATACAGATCTTTATCGTTTTTGATCATACCCGGAAGTATGTCAGGATAAAGCTCAAAAAAGCTTTTCTCCAACGTACGCCGCTGATGCCGGGGCATCCTTTTATTCGCCAGCACATAATCCAAACTGCCATCAACAAGCATAAAAAACTCATAGATTTCCGCTTCAAATTCGTACAGTTCATCAGGGTATGCCTTTTCTTCAAGCTCTTGCTGTCTTTTTCTCAGTTTTTCAAACATGCTGATCCCCTCCCTTCGCAACAATCTCATTTATCTTGAAACAAGATAGGCGGATCATGATCAATCGCCTCCAACAGCTCCTCACCAAACACTGTGATTGTACATTTCCACGGGTCTCCCAAAAGTCCCCAAGAGAAGTCCTGATGAAAGAAGAAATAATAGTCTCCGTTTGGAAATACCGGAACAGGCCATTCACCAAATTCATCCTGAGGCATTGTCTGATGAGGGCTAAAGATATATCCGACATGCTGCCAGTCTAATGCGTACATCACATCGTGTTTTCCAGTACATGATTGAAATGCTTTTAAAATCGAAGTCTCTAAATCATTCAGCACTCTGACCACATCATCATTACTGGCTTTACCGCTCATCCCGCTAGAAATATCAAACACTTGATATGGATCAGACGGGATGATGTGATGACATCTGCTTCCGGGTTTCCATTTTATGATCTTGTTCACTTCTGACCAGATGCGGTCTTGTTTTGTCTGACTTAAAGCGCGCCAATTCATCATAATCTCATCCCTACACCTTATTGGACATCCTGCTTATAAACACCAGATGAGGCCACTGCGTAAACAGCGTTACTTGTCAGTTTCAGCTGTTGAACGTCTAGGGCTTCACCGTTCGAGTCACAGCATGTTATCTCTTCCATCTCTTGACTCACATCGGCAGAAATCAAATAAAGAGACGACTCAAGCTCTTCACTGTAACAATTGAACGTCCCAACCAAAAAACCTTCTTCAGATATCGCAAGCTGATAAAATGCTTCTGAGTTCGGCTCTTTATCCGACAGAATCCATACCCGTCTCACGACCGTGTCGTCAAACGCGGCAATGACTGCATCTCCGTAATACAGCATATAAATCAAGCCGTTTTTTTCTGCAAGTCCATAACAATCATCTACAGCCGGCGCATCCATTTCTTCGAGCTTTCTATCAATGTGTATTTCCTTCTGCTGACCATCTAACGTAAAACACCACACACTATGGCCGTTGGGATTTTCATCATCATAAATGCCTTCATCATTTAAACCGACCCAAAGGTTTTGTTTCTCATCCAAAAGACAGCAGGAAACCCCTGAAGGCAAGTGAAAAGCACTTTTCACCCTTCCCTCTTCTGAAAAAACCTTTACCTTCGGCTCGTACGATTCGTAATAAACGAAGACATAGCCATCTGCACATTGTTGAAAGAGCAGGATATCACTGTATGAAATCTGCTCTTTCACTTTAAAAACCCGAATATCACCGGAAGGATCATAGATTGAGATGGTCACATCACCTTTCACACCTTTTCCAATGTAGACACGCCCCAGTGGATCAGCATGGAAAAAACAATCTTGGGTGTCCATGTTGATAATTTTATTCATTTTTAATTTTTTCATTTGTTATGCTCCTAGGTTTGAAATGGTGAGATAAGTCCTCTTACTCGTTTATTTACTTCATTATTACGATCACCTCTATGTTGAGGCATATATTTCAGTTGAATCAAAGAAAACCCTTTCAGTTTCAACTGCATAGACAGCTTGATTAATTCCAATCAAAACGTTTGCATTCGATTCATAATCTTCAATTAAAGGGTGATATAATGTTCCAATACCCTTCGGATAGTAAGAGAATGAATTCAAAATCCATTTTTCCCCATAAGCAACATCTTTTAAAGACGATTCCTTGCCGGCATAAAAAAATAATGATGATACATTCTTGAATAAAATACGATGCTGCTGCTTCTTTCCCTTCGTATCCATTTCTAAATAAAGAATAAATTCTTTTTTAAAGAACTGAAAATCTGTTTTTAATATGGTGAATTCCGAATCAATCAGATGCTTTTGTATTGGATTATTCACTTAAATCCTGCCTCCTTGAAAAAATTTCTTGATCCCAGCCACTATATTATTTTTTTGTTTTTTTTCAGTTTTTTCATAATCATTAAACGCTTGATATTCTTTAGAATCAAAGGATACACATTTAGATTCTATAGCAAGTAAAGTCCCGTTAATTTCTATAAGAAAATTAGCATTTAAGACTTGATTACCTAATATACCATTTTGTAGTTTTCCAATTCCTTCTTTGAAATAACTGATTTCTTCAAGGTACCAATTAGTATCAATGGGTATAGTTTTATCAAACTTGTTATGAACACTAAAATCGCAATAAATTCCACTTATATCCTTAAATGAAATTTCTTTTAAAGTGGCTTTTTCTTCTTCTTCATATAACTTAAGATAAAGAGTTAATCTATTCTCTAGGTATTCAAAATTAATATCGTACATAAAGCAATTAACATCGTGATTTATATAATCTATCCATTGCTCAATACTGTTCATGTTATAACATTCTCCTCACTTTAATTAAGTAAAATGTTTGTAAATGCAGATGGAAACTTAGACAAGATTCTTAAATAGAATCCACCTGAATAACCATCTGCATCTCTAACTATGTTAATTGCTATTATTAATCCCTAAATGATCTTTACATTTGATTTATAGATTTAATTATATTAATACTATTATCTTCTGTGTGACTTATTGCGCAAGCGTTTATTTATATTTCTATATGATGACCATCTTAACTTTATATGAGTCTCAGCAGGATTATTTGAGAAATGCCCTTTTGCATTTAAAGGACCTTTATTTCTAACTGACATTCTATAGTATGGTTTCTTTCGTTGACCAGAATTTTTCCCCATTAACCTTACTGTATGTTTTTTAGTAGTAACTACCCAACCTTTATTAGTTTTAGCCCTTTTAATCACACCTTTGTTTGCCTTTGCGACTTTTCTAGCATTCCAATACGTTTTAGATAATTTTCCAGCTTTAAATAGAGTACGCCCTACTCTTAGATAGTTTCCTCCGATTGCTCCGCCAGCAGCACCTAAGGCTACAGATCCAACTAATCTCCAACCTCTTGCTCCCTTTGCCTTGGCAGCTTTGTAAGAAGAGACTCCTCCAATTAAAGCACCTGCTACCATCCAAACCCAATGCCCATCCGGATCAACATTCATCACCGGGTTATTATTTCCATAAGCATACCCATTCTGATCCAATGAGTCGCCGTCGCTGCCCGGGTCTGGGTCGAGCGATAGGAACACGCCGTTTCTTGGCTCGTAGTAGCGGGCCATGAGGTAGTACAGGCCGGTTTCTTCGTCGTATTGGTAGCCTGCGTAGCGGTAACGGTTATCTTTCACTTCATCGCTTGCTTCGGTTTTTGTTGGATTTCCCCACGCATCGTATTGATATTTTGCAACCGTTTTTCCGGTGCTGTCTGAGATCGCGATGATGTCGCCGTGAGCGTTGTAGTGATAGAAATATTTCTTACCATTTTCTGTGTAGGATAACAGCTGGCCGCTGTCTCCGTACGTGTATGATTTTGTGACGTTGTTGTCCGCGTCTGTTTCATACAAGACGTTCAAGCTGTCTCCGTCGTAGAAGTAGTTCGTGACTTTTCCGTTGACGGTTTTTTGGATTCTGTTTCCTTTTTCGTCATACTTATATGTTGCGAATGGCTTGTCTTCGCCTTTTTTGGTAACGGCGGTCAGGTTATCTTCTGCATCCCACGTATATGTGAATTTGCCGTCGGATGTGCGGTTGCCGTTTTTATCGTAAGAGATGCTTTCATCATTGACTTTTGTCAGCTGGTTCATGATGTTGAAGGAAGCGTTCACCGTTTTGCTTGAGCCGTCTTTTACAGTTGTAACGGTTTTCCGGTTCCCGAATCCATCATATGTGTATTCAATGACAGTACCGTCTTCATGGGTTTCTTTGACAAGCTGATTCAGCTTCCCATACTCATATTGCACCTTGCCGCTTGCTGAGCTGTTTATCGTTGTGCGATTGCCGTTGGCATCATATTCATAGCTTTCCGTCAGAATGTTTCCGCCGTTTTTGTCACCGATATGCAGCGAGCTTACAAGGTTTCTTTCGTCATATGAAAAACTTGTTCCGCCGCCGTTGCCCGTAATAAAGGTTTGGACGTTGCCATTTTCATCATAATCAAATGAATATGAAGATGTACTGTCTTTCATCTCAATCATTTGATCCAGCTTGTTATACGTAAATTGATTCGTTCCTTTTTGGTCCCCATGGCTCCACGAGAAGGTTTTCAGCTTATCGGAGTCACTAGGATATGTCCAAGTTTGGCTGCCGCCGCGGTCTGTCAATTCGGTTAAACGGTTTTTGTTGTCAAATGTCCGTTTCTTTGTGGTGTTCTGCTCTTTATTGACGACCGACGTTTCATTTCCATTTTTGTCATACGTGAAATTGTACTTTTCTGTACCGTTATACGACTTTGATTTCACCCGGTCTGTTCCATCATAAGAAAGAGACACTTCGTTGCCATTCGGTGAAATGGTTTTGGTCAGGTTGCTGTTGGCATCATATTCGCTTGCTAACACATTGCCCAGAGGATCAGTTGTTTTGACAAGCTTGCCCATCACATCATATTCGTATTTATAGGTTTGATCTGCTCCCGCCCGGATGGTTTTGCTTACCTCATTGCCTTCCTTATCATAGCTGTGAAGGATAGACGTGCCGTTAGAGAGCGTCATGTTTGTCAATTGGTCTGCCTGATCATACGTATAGGTTGTTTTTTCACCTTTTGCATCTGTTTCAGACGTTTTCTTACCAGTTTCATCGTAATCAGTTGAAGTAGAGTATCCTAGTTCATCTTCTTCCTTGGTCACATAGTTACCATTACTGTCATACGTGCTTTTTGTTAGAAGGCTTCCTTCAATCAAACGGATATCATCAAACCAGACTGTGCCTGTCGCACTCTTTTGGAACAGAATACTGATATCGACTTTATTGATCGGCTTTGTTTTAGGGATGACGACAGCTGCTCGGTTCCATTCCTGTGTTCCAGAAGGGAATTTCGCATTGTAGACGCCTGTGCTGCCGTCAGCGTAAGTGACATTCGCCTGCAGAGAATAGTCTTTTTCATCTGTAAATTTGACGCTGCTTGCTTTCGACATTCCTGTCAGTGTGAGATAAACCGGTTTGTCATTTGCGCTTTGCCCTAAGACAACGGTTTGTTTTGTTACTGATCCGGCTTGGGACGCACTGGTCCGGGCAGCTTTTAATGATACATCATCATTAAAGCCTTCTTCAGAATCAACGGATGCCCCGCTTACATTCCAGTTTTCCGTTGCTGATGTGAAGCTGCTGTTTTGAACTGGGTTATAGCTTGATGATACTTCGCCTTTTTCCAGCTGGACTTCATCAAACCATGCTTTTCCTTTGCCATCTTTATCTTTATGATCGACTTCCATATACACAACGGCTTTTCCTGCATTCGCTGGAGTCGTAAAAGTGATTTGCCGTTTTGTCCAGTCATTTTTTCCGGCTAATGCACTGTATTCATTGTGAATCCATTGAATTCGTTTTTGATCTTTGTCTCGCAGATCAATGTTAAAGTAGGCTCTTGATTTCGCTAGATCCGTTTTGATTTTCCCGCTTAATGTATAGGTTGTATTCGGCTCCAGTTCAACTGTTTGAGTCGCTGAGGAATACCCGTGATCGGTTCCTGCAGACGTTGATTGGCTCAAGACTTCCAATGCCTTTGATCCAGAAAGAACTCCGCTTTTATCGGCGATGACTGAAATTTTGCCGCTGTCTTTAGAGGCAGTCAGATTCCAGCCGGATTTTTGCGCTTCAAAGCTTCCATCTTTCAAAATATTAGTTGAAGCTGATAAATCTTTGCTGGATTGAATCTGATTTCCGTATTTATCATAAACGGCTGCTGACGATGATTTTCCGCTCTGATCGGTTTCGGATACAGCATCCAGTCCGTCATAAGCAATATCCGTGACATTGCCCTCGGTATCCTTCATTTTTGTGACATCGTTGTTTTTGTTATATTCGTATGTCTCAGTTCCATATGCGTCTTTAACCGACGTAACGTTGCCATCTTTGTCATATTGATAGCTTTCCGTTGCTTTTCCGGTGCCCACGTCGTTTGGATCGACATCTTCTACGACATTGTTGCCTTCATATTTTGTATTCGTTGTAATTTTTAGCCCTTCAGCATCATCAATGACCTGAATCGGATTTCCCGCTTCATTATAGCCATACTGTACCTTCCGGCCATTTGGCTGTGTCATGAGAAGTGTCTTTTTATCAGCATCATAGCTGTAGACATATGTTTCTTTTTTAGCGTTGATCGCTTTTTCGAGACGGTGTCCGCTATACTGATATTCGGTAAAGACAGGCTTTGCTTCGGTACTGTTGGCTGAATACTGTTTGACAAGGCGTCCTTCGCCATCATAGTCATAGCTTGTAACAGTCCCGTCTGTATCTGTAACCTTCTTCAGCAAATCATTCTCATATGAGTAGGTGACTTTCTTATTCTTAGGTCCTGTGATGGAAGTCACATGGCCGTTTTCATCATAGGTAAATGTAAGCTTGCGGCCTGATGCATCTGTAATGGCGGTCAGTTGATTTTTGTCATTGTAAGTATAGACAGTTGCATTGTTGTGGCCATCCACTACTTTTTGGAGTTTGCCGCCTTTTTTATTGAAATAAGCATTGGTTTGATCCTTTGTTTTTAATATGAACTGATCAGCTGTTTCTGTTAATTCAAGATATACACCGGTCGGCGGCTGATACGTGCCATCGGCTTTTTTCGTGAATCGATGTGTCGTAGCGTCTTCATCGATATACATTGCCCCGCCATCCGTTGAGATGACAGATGTTTCTGCATCAGCATACCAGCCTTGTCCAAATAAGTGATCAGAGCTGTCAAGACTGTTGTAGGTTCTCGATAAGCCAAGTCCCGGACCGCGTCCGTCAATTGACAAATCTTCTTCATTCACAATGACATTGCCTGTCGCACCATTTAACTGGCCGCTTGGGATATCAATGATAGACCAGTATTCTTCTGTCCCAAGGAATTCTGCGCCTTCATGGAACGTTGGGTTAAAGGGCGCCGTTGGAATCGTTTCACCATTCGCATCATAGGCGACAAGCGTGAAAGAATAATTCTTCTTCCCTTTGTAATTCCCATTTGCATTGTTATAGACAGGTGATGGATCGAGGGCTAATTCCCCGCCTTTTCCATCTGTATGAAGCTTATAGCTTCCGGCTTTGATTTCCTCAGAAGTCGGCCAAATGTTTTTATTTTGGGTTGTCCAATGATCCGCGTCACCCACATCAAAGGACTGATATTCCTTACCGTTGTAAATGTTAACTTTATAGCCTTTCGCATTTTGAACCTTTTCCCATATCAAATTCACATAACCCGTTTGACTCGATTTTGTATTTGTATACAAATAGCCAGTTACATTCTTTGGCCTAGCGATATCAGGAAGTGCCGGGTTAGCAGCCGGGGATGCAATGGCTTCGCCGTCTTTGTTGTATGCGATAATTTTAAACGAGTAATTTTTTTTGGCTCCATCTCCCCCGGCGTTTTTATAGGTTGGTCCGGGATTGATCGGCAGCTCTGCTCCGCTTCCGTCCTTTAGGTGAAGAGCATATTTTCCCGCCTTGATTTCTGCACTTGTCGGCCAGATCTTTTTCCCTTTTGTGGTCCAAGACGTCTGATTTCCGAGATCAAGTGTCTCAAAGCCTTTCCCATTGAACACCTGAACCTTATAGCCGGTTGCACCGGATACAGCTTTCCAAGAAAGGTCGAAGTATCCTGTGGCATTCCCATTATTGTAGCCCTTTGCAGACGGTGCTTGTGCTTTTCCTACATTAGGGATAACGGGCTTTGCCGGTGCGGACATCGCTCCTTCACCTTGGTCAAATATCGCACTGACGCCAATCCAATAGTTTTTGCTTGTAGCATAGCTTCCGCCGGAATTCTTATAGACCGGGGATGGATCTAATGCCAATTCAGCTCCATCCTTGCCGTCCAGATGCAGTTTATATCTCTTGGAGGCAATTTCTGCGCTCGTAGGCCAGATTTTTTTACCTTTTGTGCTCCACGACGTGACGTTGCCTGCAGAAATCGCTTGATATTCCTTACCATTGTAAATCCATACTTTATATCCTTTTGCGCCTTCAACCTTTTTCCAGCTGATATCGAAATAACCAGTGGAATCGCCGTTGTGATAGGCTTTGATTGTAGGTGTGTTTCCCTTTGGAATGGTATACGTCACTTCAATATATGGTTTATTGGCGGAGTTCGCTGAAGAAATTAGTTTTTTCCAATATTCCTTGCCGTTTCCGTTTGTATGAAGCTTAAATCCATAGTTGGCCCCGCCGGAGTTCCATGACTTTACAGCAGCGGTCACATCATAACTCGCCCACTGTCCTTTATGGACGTCGGCTTTTCCGATATTTTTAGATGCCGGTTTGGTGTTCCATGTCACTTTTGCATTATCATAATTGCTGTTGACCGTATCCAGCCAAAGCCCGGTTGCCTTTGTTCCATAATAGGAATGGGCTACGTATGTTTTTAATGTCGCTTTAGTGACAGTCATATTTTGAATTGGCTTTAGGTTGTTAAATTTCATGAACGCATAGTTTGTGCCTGTTGTTTTGTCATAATAGCCCGTTTTCAGTACATAGGCCTTTAAATTAGCATCCCATTTTTGTGAGGAGGCCGAATAGTTCGTCGTCGGGTAGGCACTCATGACAAACGTATCCGATGAAACAGATAAAGAAGTTGACGGGTCGATAGATACTGGATATACGCGTTCTGGGTCTTTCAGCCAGTTCTCGTCAGCCGTAAGATGAAGCAAATACCCTTCTTCATTCTTTTCCAGCTTATAGCTGACTTTGTCTGACCGTTCAACCTCGCCGGAAAGCTCATCTAGTTTTGAATCCGTCATAAAAGGCTTAGGCACAGAAAAAACAACTTTTCCTTTTTCATCAGAAAAATCAATGGATCCATCCTCTTGTTCTTTAGCCTGCAAATCGGTTTTTAACTGAAATGTAAATGTGTTGTATCCATTATACTGATGAAGGACTAAATCTTCTTTTATGTTTTCATTGAATGTGAAAGTCTGAAGAGCAATATTCGGAAAAACATCCGGATACACAATCTCATTACTGTCAGTCTTATAATCTGCTGAGGTATCTTTCGGAGTAAGTGAAGTTTTATTCGGGCCTTTCGCTTCTACAAGTGAATATGTAACCTTATGGTCATTATGCTCAAAAGTCGCGTAAAGCCCGTTCTTCATTTGCTTTTGAAAATCTGAATTCAAAATGGCGTTCTCTGTCTCGACTTGTTTGCTTGTCGACTCTTTTAACTCAGGAGAAATGTCTTCCCAGTCGGCATCAGGTGTTTCCTTTGTATGAATAGGATCAAGATATACTTCCTGTTTATAGACACCGTCACCTTCATAATAGAGTTTTGTATTTTCTGTTCTTTCAGAGGTGATCTCACCCTCTTTGTTTATATCTTTTGGATCAAAAGGTACAGCTTCCTCAGTTTGTTCTTTCTGAAGAGTTTCTTCTGGATCATCGGCAGCAATACGATTTCCATTCTCTTCTTCTGTGGTTTTTGCTAGTACATCGGCTGGCACTAATGAAATGATTAAAGCCAACACTAAAAATGCTGCTATGAACCTTTTAAAGTTTCGCCTCTTTCTTTTTTTCATTTTCTCTCTCCTTTTGTAATAAAAGTAATATTCACTCAATAATCTTAACTAGACTGAAATATTATTACAATATTTTTCTAGAAAATTTATCTTATTTTAAGGATTAACGAGAGTCTATTGACCTAAAATAAAAAAAGGCCGCATAGGCCTTTTTACATTTTCCATTATTGCATTTGTTCAATATCCGTACCCTCAGCTGTCACATTCGCCTTCCCCTGCCTCCTGACAAGCGTCAAGGCCATGCCCGCAAAGATCAGCACGATGCCAAGCGTTTGATAGAGGTCAGGGCGGAAGCCTGTGAAGACGGTATCGAGCACGATCGCGACAGCGGGGTCGAGAAATACAATGATTGAAATAAATTTCGTTGATAAAAATCGTAAACTGTCAAAAAACAACAAATATACAATACCCGTATGGATGATGCCGGTAGATACCACCATAATCCAGTTTCCCTGAGATAGGTCAGCAAAAGCGCCAAAGCGAATAAACGGAATCAGGATGATAACCCCTAAACCCGTCTGCAAGAAGGTGGTCGTGTAAGGACTGAGATTGTGAATGCCTTTTCCCAATAAAGTGGTGAACGCATAAAACAGTGCGGCGAGAACTGCCCATATGATCCCTGATCCCATCAGCTGTGTCAATGAAGTGCTGCCGTTAATCCCGGAAATCAGCGCAGTTCCCAGAAAGCAGATGATAATGGAGCTGAAGGAGATCACATTTAATTTCTCTCTGTAGAGGAAGCTCCCCAGAAGAAGAACAAGCACCGGCGCTAGATGATAAACGGAGATGGCAATTGTAACGGACGTTTCTTCAAAAGACTTAAATAAAAACACCCAGTTGAATACAAGAAAGAAACCGCACGCCAATGTTTGCAGCACGTCTCTCTTACTCCATTTTTCAGTTTTATACTGGCCGGACGCCAGCCAGCAAAGGCCTAAAAACAGCGTCGCGCAAAGGCAGCGGACAAAGACCAATTCAAATGACGGCAGATTGGTATGCTCTGAGAAAAAGCCGATGGAGCCGAAAATCACCATAGAGATGACCATTTTGATTACGGCTGTTGATTTTTGTTTTGACGATATGGAAAGATCCTGTTGCATCAAACGTATTCTACCTCCAATACTGCATAGCATAAACTGTTTTTTGTGAATTCAGAAATCTACACATAGAATTCCTCTTTTTTACATGTAGATATTATAACACTTCTATTCTAAATAAAAAAAAGCGCCCTTGGGCGCTTTTTTTACAAATCTATCGAACAATCAAAACCGGGCATGTTGATAATTGAGACACTTTATGGCTGACGCTTCCAAGCATCATTTCTTTCAGGCCGCTGATGCCACGGCTGCCGACTACGATCAGGCTGACGCCTTTCTCTTTTGCGTGATTTAGTATCTCATGCGCCGGCTCGCCATTCGCGTAAATGGTTTCAGCTTGAACGCCTTTTTCGGCTGCTTTTTCTTTTGCATTTTCAAGGATTTTCAGGCCCTCTTTTTTAACCTCGTTCCTGATTTCATCAATAAAGTGTTCAGGCACATAGACAATTCCCGTCAGAGAAGAAGTCGTGACGACGGCTTCTCTCCCCACATGAAGAATGCTTAGTTCCGCTTGCTGCTCTTTTGCCAAATGCACTGCGGCATCAAGCGCTTTTGCACTCATGTCTGATCCGTCAATCGCAACTAACATTTTGTTAAACATGCTCTTCCCGCCTTTCGGACTGTGGGTGGTTCATCTTTCTCTTTTATTGTCCGTCTGCATTTCGTTATTGTCAATTGAAGCGCATGAGTTTTCAAAAATTTGTCAGAGACTCTCTCCGTTTGTGGCGATAACCTGCTGATACCAGTTGAAGCTTTTTTTCTTGATGCGGTTAAATGTTCCATTTCCTTCATTGTCCCTGTCCACATAAATGAAACCGTAGCGTTTTTTCATTTCCGCAGTAGATGCACTGACAAGGTCAATTGGCCCCCATGATGTGTATCCGATTAATTCAACGCCGTCCGCAATGGCTTCGCGCGCTTCAAATAAATGATCACGCAGATAGTTGATTCTGTAATCGTCCTGAATCGTGCCGTCCTCTTCAACCTTGTCTACAGCGCCAAGGCCATTTTCAACAATGAACAGCGGCTTCTGATAACGGTCGTATAAGGTGTTGAGCGTGATGCGCAAGCCTTTCGGATCAATTTGCCAGCCCCATTCTGATGATTTGAGGTAAGGGTTTTTGACGCCGCCCAGCAGGTTGCCCCCTGATTTTGCAAGCTCTTCCGGATCTGTGCTCGCCGCCATCGACATGTAGTAGCTGAATCCAATATAATCCACAGTATGTTCTTTCATGAGCTCTTCATCGCCTTCAGCCATTTCAATTTCAATATTGTTTTCTGCCAGATAGCGTTTCATATATCCCGGGTATGCGCCTCTTGCCTGAACATCTGAGAAGAAAAGTGTTTTGCGCTCATTCTCCATTGCCGCGAAGACATCCTCCGGCTTAGAAGTCATCGGATAGGTTGTCGTTGCCGCTATCATACAGCCGATTTTCGAATCAGGAATGATGTCGTGGCCCGCTTTGACAGCAAGAGCACTGGCCACAAATTGGTGGTGTGCCGCCTGGTACATCGCGTTTAATTTGTTTTCTCCTTCTTCAAAGACAAGACCGCCTCCGGTAAACGGCGCATGGAGCACCACGTTAATTTCATTGAACGTCATCCAATACTTCACTTTGTGTTGATAGCGTTTAAAAACCGTTTTGGCATAGCGTTCATAAAACTCTATGACTTTGCGATTCTTCCAGCCGCCATAATTTTTCACTAAACCGAGCGGCATTTCATAATGAGAGATGGTTACGACAGGCTCAATATGATGCTTTAACAGCTCATCAAACAGATCATCATAAAATCTGAGGCCGTCTTCATTGGGCTCCTCTTCATCGCCATTCGGAAAAATTCTCGTCCACGCAATCGATGTGCGGAACGCCTTAAATCCCATTTCTGCAAATAAGGCGATATCCTCTTTATAACGATGATAAAAGTCAATCCCGTTGTGATACAGATTCAAGGAAGTCATTGATTCATCAAATGGAGACATGATCCCGTTCGGCGATACGTCAGCTGTCGAAAGCCCCTTACCACCCTCGTTATAAGCACCCTCCACTTGGTTGGCAGCAACTGCGCCGCCCCATAAAAATCCTTCTGGAAATCGTTTTGCATTTGAACTCATATTGATCACCCCATCAGTTTTTTAAGATAAAGCAAGCAGCGCTTCTTTTGGCTGCACTTTACCGATCTCTTTCACCGGCGAAAACGAATATTGGTCTGTGTTGGTCACAATCACCGGGGTAATGACGTCATATCCCGCGGCTTTGATTTGCTCCAGATCAAAGGACACGAGCGGATCTCCCGGTGCGACCTTGTCGCCTTCTTTGACGTGAGCCGTGAACCATTGTCCCTCCAGCTTTACCGTGTCCAATCCAATGTGTATGAGTATTTCAGCTCCCTGATCACTCGTAATGCCAATTGCGTGTTTTGTTTTAAAAACGGTGGTAACGCTTCCACGAACAGGCGACACAACTTCTCCTTCTTCAGGCTCAATGGCAAATCCTTTTCCCATGATCCCGGCAGAAAACACTCCGTCTTTGACTTCACTTAAGGCTTTCACTTCTCCCTTAATCGGGCTGTGAATGATCTCTCTGCTGCCCTCATGCACTGCCGGCTGCTGGCTGCCGTCAGAAGGCACATCCTCGAATCCAAGCAAATACGCAGCTGCTGTTCCCGCCGCAAACGCAATCACAAGGCCGATCATCGCGTAAATAAACGTTGGGCCGATAAAGACAGGGATGCTCGGGAGACCTGCATTCCCCCCGACGATATAGGAAGCAACACCCGTCATGCCGTAAAACGCGCCACCGGCTGCACCGCCAATCAAAGCGGCCGCAAACGGCTTTTTCAATCGCATATTCACGCCGTACATCGCAGGTTCTGTAATCCCCATCAGCGCCGTGATGCTTGTGGTAAGCGCAAGTGATTTAAATTTTTTGTTTCTGGAGCGAAGGAAGACGGCAAATGATGCTCCCGCCTGCCCCATATTCGCCAAAAACATAGCCGGCAGTAAATAATCGTGGCCGTTTTGAGCGATGTTGTTGATCATGATCGGCACAAAGGCATAGTGCATGCCCGTCATAATGATTAAAGAGAATGTACCCGCCAGCAAAATCATCGCCACAAGCCCTGCATGATCAAACAAATAATTGACCCCAGAAGACAAGTATTCTCCTAAAATAGCGCCAAGCGGACCGACTGTAATCAATGTCAGCGGCACGACAATCAATAGCGTGAATGTCGGAACCACAATCAATTTGAGAGATGCGTGTGTAAAACGGTCAATCCATTTTTCTACGTACGAAGCAATCCAAATCGCCAGCAAAATCGGGATGACCGTTGACGAATAAGTGGCAGCGGTTACAGGAAGCCCGATAAAGGAAATCGGTTTCCCCGCACCGAGCAGGGCTGTCAAATCCGGATGCAGGATCGCCGCCGCAATGGCAGCCGCGACGTACGGGTTGCTTCCGAATTTTCTCGCCGCACTCATCGCTAGCAGGAGCGGCAGGAAGTAGAACGCGCCGTCACCGACAGCCGTCAAAATGACATGAACCTGGCTCTTCTCCGCCATCCAGCCAAACGTAACTGCCAGCGCAACAAGCCCTTTGATCATCCCCGCTCCCGCAATCGCAGGCAGAATCGGGGTAAACACACCAGAAATCACATCAAAGACCGCACTCAGCACATTCTTTTTCTGAGAGGATGAACCAGCGCTCTTTTCATCACTGAGATTGCTGTGCCGCACAATCGCCTGATACACCTTCGGCACATCGTTTCCGATAATGATTTGAAACTGCTCGCCGCTGATATTGGTGCCCATCACTCCAGGCAACTGCTCCAGCTGACTGCGATCCGCCTTCGCGTTGTCATGAAGATTAAAACGCAGCCTCGTCATGCAGTGGATCACGCGCTGAACGTTGTCTTCACCGCCTACGAGTTGTAATATGTCCTTCGATAATTTATCATAATCCATGTGTATACCTCCTTTTTATGGGGGACTGCTGGATGAAAGGTGGCCGCCTTTCACCAGCTTTTTTTCTATCAAATGCTGCATCACCTCCTAAAAGAGAATAAAAAAAACCTAAATGACACAGATTGCGAGAGTCTCCTCCTGCACCTGCACCATTTAGGTTTTGCCTGCTTTCGCAGTAACAATCCTGACGGGTCGTTTTGTTTGTAGGTATACTTTAGCACTAGATTCGAGGGATGTCAACGCTTTCATTTTTGGGTTTTGACTAAAGGGAATACTTATTGAGGACTGTTTTGTTATAGAGGGAAGCCATTTTGTATATTTTGTTTTATTTTTCCGAAAATACTATCAAATATATCAGCTGACTTAATATAAAAGTAAAAAACCTTGAAAGGCAATTTAGCCCATCAAGGTATATGTTTTATTTTTGACTATCCCTTTTCCATATACTTTCTCCGTCAGTTAAAAAAACTGCACTTGGCGGATCATCATAAAGTGAAATTTCAACTAATGAACCTTTCTTTTGTATTAACCAATTATATAAACTACTTTCTTCACTAGTAGGATGAGCTAAAATATCATTTACTTGAAATGTAACTGCATAATATTCGATAAAATTCACATCATCGTCATCCAACCCATTGTCTGTTTCAAAGAGTGTGTCTGGTTCACCAATAATCTTTAATCCACTATCCCACTCTATTATCAAGTCACTATCTTTATACTCTTTTAACGCTTTTATTAAAGGATCATATTCCATGTATATCCTCCTCTTATTACTTCTTTAATGGTTCTGAAGGCACTATATGCGCTCCGTCTTTTCCGTAATGAATCATTCCTCTAGTAGTTTCAATGTATTCACCAGTATCACGATCATAGTATTTTCCAATTGGTTTACCAAAGTCTACTCTTTCTTTTTTACCGTTTGGTAGTAGTTGACCTTTTCCTGCAAACTTATCAAGCAATTCCTGTGCTGTTTTATTATCACCATAGAAAATACTCTTGTTTTTACCATTTGCTATTTCTTGTTTGTAATTTGGCGTATTAGGAATATGTTTCTCTTGAGCACCTGGCTTTACTTTAACTGGGAATCCATGTACTTCTCTGTAAAGTCCTTTAGGTACTGACTTCTTTCCATAAGAAGGTACACCATTACCCGTATCCTTAGCAACGTTTTTAACTTCCGAGGCCTTCTTAGCCTTTTTCCCATCATTAATAAGTTTATTAATATCTATTAACTTTTCTAACTTAGCTATTTTGGCAAATGGTACTGAGTTTATGGAGGCAACAACACGGTCTTTCCCTGTGACTTTTTCGCCTGATACCGGATCTCTGCCCGTGGCTGCCTTAAAAAGATCATACACGCCGGTAAGTTCTACAGCTGTCTCTAAAATTTTCACATATCCATTCTCATCCACTTTAATGTCCGAAAGCGAGACGACAGGTTCAAGCTTCATGTCATTACCAGATATGTATACATTGTAAAGTGTATCATTATAAACGACTTGCTTAACCTCTGCATTTGAGAAATCAGTTTTTATATGTTCTCTATGTTCACTCGTATTATACACTTTACCATTGATAACGATGATATTTTTACTTACCTTTTTAGAATCACCCGTTTTGACAACTGAATCCACTTTAGACTTTTCATTCTCGGCTAATTTCTTCAGCATCATCTCCATCGGAGAATCATCCGCCTGCTTCATTTGCGGGTTAATCGCGCCGAAGGTTTGGTTGATGTTTTCTTCCTCCTGCGATTTCAGGATGGAGCCGCTTTTGTAGCCTGTGATTTCAATTTTCGGACCGGTGTACATGGTTTCAAGCTGGTCTATATATTTTTTCATCGTTTGAAAATCTGATTTTGCGGTTTCTAGTGCTTGGGTTTGCTGGCCGTCAAATTGAAAGAGCTTATTCAGGGTGTCTGAAATCAGTCGCTCAGCCTGTTCTGTTTTATAAAAAAACTCCAAAGACACTTCTTTGGAGGGGCAAAATTTATTTTCTATTGAGCATTTTATTTGTTACTATATAACCTAACACTAAACAAAAAATTATCATAATTAATCCAATTGCATACATTATTAATTTCTCTTTAATTGAAAATCCCTCTATTAATAAAATAGCAAGAGTCCATGTAAAAAGTAAAAATAGGGAGAAAAAAAACATGATTTTTTTTCTGAATTTCTTCCAGAATTCCTCCATCTATTTTTCCTCCTCTATAATTTCATTTAACTTATCTCTTAACAATTGGTCTTCATTATCAGTATATCCCTCATAAATTACCTTTTCTATCATTTCTTCATCAAAGAACACATTGAAGTTTTCACTAATGTTCCCTTCTGGATATGGGACTGCGACATAATCAAATTCCTTTCCACTGGAAGACTGTATCTGATGTCTACCGAAAACCATTACAAGTTTTTTCATATTTTTTAACTTTACTATAGTTCCTATTGGAAACCAATTTCTAATCCGACTCATTTCTATATACTCCTAAGGATTATTTTTTTTTAACTTTTTAAGCAGTATTTTTTTTCTAAAGATATAAATTCCTAATGGAAACAAAAAGAAAAATACACCATATGTAAAACCGGCAATAACATATAACTCTATATCGTTAACTTGATTTGTATTTGCTAACCAAATTGTCATTATGGTAAGAAATATACCAGCTATAGGGAAAACAATCTGCATTATCAATAATGCTTCATTTATTTTTCTTAATAAAAAGTCTTCATTCATCTTCCTTATCCTCATCCTCTATACCTGCCTTAAATGAAATTCCAACTCCATCAGCTATATAAACTTCAAAACCCTCGTTAGCCGAAGCGCCTAATCCTAAACTTCCTATAGAAAACCCTACACCGATGTACGGATTTTTATTTTCTATTCCAAACCATTCTTCTAAAGGCTCATAACCAAACCAATTTAGAGGGGACGCAGTTACTCCTACTTCAGATACGCTAGCCGATCCTCCTAGACCTCCTCCAGTATTCGAAACATTCGCCTCTACCCCTGCATGAAGTAATTTAAATTCAAGAGCAAGTGGCGATTTTTCATGGTTAATCACTGCATTAATACCATTAAGTTCAGCAGAACCGCCAATCATATCACCAGATAATAAAGTATTAAAAACATTAGAAAATCTCGGAATCGAAAATTCTGCACTTCCTCCCAAAGCAGTAAAATAAGTTTCTGATTTCTTAATTTTTTTAACTTTTTCTTTTTTGTTTTTATCCTTTATAGCCTTATTCGTATCAAAAAGGCTCATATCAATTTTTGTATTAACTAATTGTTCATCACTAATTTCAAAAAGTCCTGAAACATTTCCTGTTCCATAGAAACCAAGGATTCCGTTTCTTTCTTCTTTAATTTTAACACGATAGTCCATAAATTTTTTATATAAATCAAGGATATTTTCATCCCTGTTCCCAGCTATACCTTCGATTTCAGGACTGTTTATCGTTTCGTTATAATCACCTATGTCTCTTTTTGCAGTAAAAATTGTTGTTTGAATGTTGTTTGTGTTGCCTTTGTCTTTTTTTATATGACTAGCTTTGTTGCTAATTTTATCTTTTAGCTTCTCAATCATCATCTCCATCGGAGAATCATCCGCCTGCTTCATTTGCGGGTTAATGGCGCCGAAGGTTTGGTTGATGTTTTCTTCCTCCTGCGATTTCAAGATGGAGCCGCTTTTGTAGCCTGTGATTTCAATTTTCGGACCGGTGTACATGGTTTCAAGCTGGTCTATATATTTTTTCATCGTTTGAAAATCTGATTTTGCGGTTTCTAGTGCTTGGGTTTGCTGGCCGTCAAATTGAAAGAGCTTATTCAGGGTGTCCGAAATCAGTCGCTCAGCCTGTTCTGTTTCCATTCGGAAAAAGGTATCATTGACTGTCGGCAGGCTGACGATGTGATCTATGGCTGATGTCTGGCGATTGACTGCGTCAGTGAGCTGCTCTGTCACTTCTCGTGCATGCTTGACCCCGTGTCTTGCATCGTGTGAGAGAAAAGCCTCTGCAATCATGCCATGGGAGTCAGATTCTACAGAGGAAATCGCATGCTGTGTTTGTTTCAGCACTTTTTTGTATTCGTCGATAAACATGCCAAAGAAAAGGAGAAAAGGCTTGTGGCACTCCTCGTAAAAGGTCCGGATGGCATCTCCGCCTTTTCCTTTCAGCGCATCCTTCATGCCTGCCAGATGCTCAACGCTTTTTTCCAGCTTCTCCAGCTGTTGTTTTTGCTTGTCCAGTTTCTCAATCGTATGCTGAATGCCCTCGTGAAGAGCGTGGACATCTAATGTTTTCAATCCCTTGTCCTCCCGCGCTTTATTTCATGGAAGATGATATGTTTTCGTCCGTTTCCTTCATGGCGTTTACCGCGCTTTCCGTTTGTGCGATATGCTTGGCCAGAACAGACGCATATGCTTCAGTGAGCTCTTTGATGTCCTTATTTAATTGCTCGATGGACTTCACAACATTCAAATGGTTTCTGCCTGAGAGATGGCCGGGCAAGGAGGACTTGAGTTCAGCTGAATTCTTGAGCTGAGAAAGCCCTTGCTTCACTGTGCCATACACCATTTTAATTTCCTGTGCCATTTGTGCTCACCTCACTTTTTATGTTTTTCCTTCTCTATTTCATGCTCTATCCTCGTGATTTGGCGTCTTATAGAATACACATCGCCCTCTAATGAGTGGATTTTTCCTTCTATGCTTTCGATGATTCCGCTGACTTGATCACTTTTGATTTGCTGATATGCTTTGTTCATTCCTTCACGAATATCTTCAAACCGCTGAGCATGTGTTCCTCTCCATGCCTCCCGGTTAAGATGAGGCCGGTGAATGAGATGCTGGGCCTCTGAAAATTCGTGTTTGATTTGCCTGATTTCGTGCAGCACTCGTTTTAATTGATGGATCTGTTCCTGCTTTTCATGTAAGTCGGCTTTTACCGAATGTAACAACATTTCACTATGCATGCCGCAACACCTCGTGTTTCTATCAAACTGTGTCAATTCTTTACAATACAGACTATTTTCATATTACATGATGGGTCATATTGGATAAATAGGTAAAAAGGATTGTCTTGAGAGATGTTTAACTGGTTCTAAAATGCTAAAAATAGATCTCATCACCTTATGAGAGGGAGAAAATAATCATAGGAGGGACTTTTTATTTAAGTCTTTAATCTCTCTTTCATTTTTATTTTTTCTCCCACTTAACCATTTCTTATAGTCAATAAAACTCATAAAAAAACGCCTTCCTACGAAGGCGCTTCTCCATCTTATTTAGATCCCCAAACAGCCTCACCGCTGCTATTCAACACACTAAACGTCATGACGTTCTTCTCTCTCACCGAATCCCACTGGCGTAAAAATACCCCGTTATACGTCTTGCCCGCTAACGTGATGTCGGCTGTATTTTTTCCGGTTTTCTTCCATGTTCCGGTCATTTCCCCGGAAATGGTGTGGTTTTTGTTGAGCTGGATGTTGATGGTTTGTTTGATGTCGGCTGAGATGTCTTTTCCGTGCTGGATAAGTTTGTATGTTCCTGTGATGTCTTTTTGTTTTACTTCTTTCAATGTTTCGCCCGCATAACGATATGGCGCTGCTACCGGCCAGCCGTCTTTGTTCATGAACAATTGGTGGACTCTGACTTCGTGTTCTTCACCCCTGCCCGGGAAGCGGGTGTGGAAGATTAAATAGGAACGCCCGGTTTTTTCGTCATAATATGCGGAGTTGTGGCCTGGTGAGACGTACCCGGTGCCTTTTTCATTTTCTGTTTCAAAAGTGTAACTGCCCATGAGTTTGACGCCGTATGGTTCGATGGAACGGTCGTCGAAGAATGTGCCTTCTTTGCCGCGGACATCAAGCATTGGATTGCCTTCTGCATCATAATAAGGGCCGTCTGGTTTCTTGGAGCGGGCCACACGGATGTTATAGCCGCCTGTTGCATCAAGACCGCCATATGATAGGTATAAGTAGTAGTATTGGGTGTCTGGATTGTAGAGAACATACGGGCCTTCGATTCTGCTATGGTTGCCGCCAAGCAGTTTTTTCCCGTATCCCTGTCCAGGAAGCGGGAAGCCCGTTTTTGGATTCATTTCAAGTATGAAAATGCCGCCTGAGTATGATCCGTACACCATCCACAGCTTGCCGTCTTTATCAAAGAAGGTATGCGGGTCGACGACATTCGGATGTTTGGTTGCGTCATACGGTGTTCCATCACTGCTTGTGCCTTCCATTCCTGATTTCAAAAAGATGCCTTTGTTTTTGTATGGCCCTTCGATGTTGTCAGCGACGGCAACACCCATGGCGGATCTTGGTGAGTCGCCGCGGCAGGCGTTGTAGTACATGTAGTATTTGCCGTCCGCCAGCTGCGTGACGTCAGCCGCCCAAAGAGTGTCGGATTGCGCCCATTCGAAGGTTTCTTTTAATTCTTCATAGACATTCGGAATCAGTGGGTTGTCATTGCTTACGCTGGTGGTCAGCTGCTGCCATTGCATGAGGTCATTTGTTTTTGCTGAAGCGAGATGAGATCCAAAAACATAAAAGGTGCCGTTTGTTTCAATGATGGAAGGGTCATGGACGCTGACTTCTTTAAAAATAGGTTTTTGTGCATTGGCGGAGTTTGGGAGGGTGAAGGCCATGATAAGAGCTGCAAGAAAACATACACGGAACAATCGGTTGAACATCTAAACAATTCGCCTCTCTTTTTTATTGAATTTTAAACGCTTACATTTCTCTATGAAGATACCCCGGCCTATTAAAACAGCCGAATGTTTTCATATTCAAACAGATAGGTGATTTCTCACTGTTCTCTTACATAGTCAGACTGATGTCTGTCTGTTTTGCGCGGAACTGCTGCTTGCATATCCTCTCCTTCATAGTTCAACTCTTTTGCTGTTTCTCCTTCTTGCATCACGTCTGTTTTTCTTTCGCGTACATGTAATAACTGCTTTGTCAGGTTTTGCATCAACTGTGATACAGCCATTTCGTTGTCGGCGTTTTTTAAGATGATGCCTGATTGCCCGTCAACACCAGAGTCATTCGGCTGGCTCTTTATAAAACGCCTTGCGAAAAATACGACTTAGTAAACGCATATTGAGAGTTAGACAGCGGCCGCTTGCCTCCTGTCTGGATATCGTGTCTGCGTCTCGCTATCACAATAGCAATCTAACTTGTTAAAGACTGTAAAAAATCTTTTGACTTCTGCTGCTGAACCAATTAATATAATACTCAGTTAATAGTTATCAGAATTTTTAGGAATTGAGTGATTCATATGACACTGCATAAAGAGCGTCGGATCGGCCGGCTGTCTGTTCTCCTGCTGCTGAATGAGGCGGAAGAAAGTACGCAGGTTGAGGAGCTGGAGCGAGACGGATGGAGGGTCTGTCTTGGCAAGGTAGGATCAATGGACGCGCATAAAGTAGTAGCCGCAATTGAAACCGCTTCCAAAAAGAGCGGTGTCATTCAATCTGAGGGTTATCGGGAGTCACATGCGCTTTATCATGCGACGATGGAGGCTTTGCATGGCGTGACCAGAGGTGAAATGCTGCTGGGATCGCTGCTTCGGACGGTGGGCTTGAGGTTTGCCGTTTTGAGGGGAAATCCTTATGAAAGTGAAGCGGAAGGCGATTGGATTGCTGTCTCGCTTTACGGAACAATCGGGGCGCCGATTAAAGGTCTTGAGCACGAGACATTCGGTGTTGGAATTAATCACATATGAAACAGCCCATAGATCTTAGACGATAGGGGGCTATGCGTGAAAACAGATGTTCACAGCATAGCTCCTTTTTGTATGGGCGCTTTACCAAAGTAAAGAAAAAGGAGTTGGGCTTATGGTGACTTTAGACGGTTCTTCATTGACAACAGCCGACGTCGCTCGTGTGCTGTTTGATTTTGAGGAGGCAGCGGCTTCCGAGGAAAGTATGGAGCGCGTGAAAAAAAGCAGAGCGGCAGTGGAACGGATTGTACGCGACGAAAAGACAATCTACGGCATCAACACCGGATTTGGCAAATTCAGCGATGTCCTGATTCAGAAAGAAGACTCGGCGGCGCTGCAGCTGAATTTAATCCTTTCTCATGCCTGCGGAGTCGGCGACCCTTTTCCTGAGTGCGTTTCTAGGGCAATGCTGCTTTTGCGTGCCAATGCGCTGTTAAAAGGCTTTTCCGGTGTACGCGCTGAGCTGATCGAACAGTTGCTTGCTTTTTTAAATAAACGCGTCCATCCTGTCATCCCCCAGCAGGGATCACTTGGCGCAAGCGGAGATCTGGCGCCGCTTTCCCACCTGGCGCTTGCGCTGATCGGACAAGGAGAGGTCTTTTTTGAGGGGGAAAGAATGCCGGCAATGACAGGCTTGAAAAAAGCAGGTATTCAACCGGTAACGCTGACATCCAAGGAAGGGCTTGCCTTGATTAACGGGACTCAGGCCATGACTGCAATGGGGGTGGTCGCCTACATTGAAGCTGAGAAACTAGCCTATCAAACAGAACGCATTGCCAGCTTAACGATTGAGGGGTTGCGGGGAATTATCGATGCATTTGACGAGGATATTCACTCAGCCCGCGGCTATCAGGAGCAGATCGATGTCGCAGAACGAATTCGCTTTTATCTATCTGACAGCGGCCTGACAACTTCCCAGGGAGAACTGCGGGTCCAGGATGCCTATTCATTGCGCTGTATTCCGCAAGTACACGGTGCGACTTGGCAGACACTAGGCTATGTCAAAGAGAAATTAGAGATTGAAATGAACGCAGCTACAGACAATCCTCTCATTTTCAATGACGGTGACAAAGTGATTTCCGGCGGAAACTTTCACGGACAGCCGATCGCCTTTGCCATGGATTTTCTGAAAATCGCAATATCAGAGCTTGCAAATATCGCAGAGCGCCGGATCGAACGACTTGTGAATCCGCAGCTGAATGACCTGCCGCCGTTCCTGAGCCCTCATCCCGGTCTGCAATCCGGTGCAATGATCATGCAGTACGCCGCGGCCTCACTCGTTTCTGAAAATAAAACACTGGCCCATCCTGCAAGTGTGGATTCCATTCCGTCATCCGCCAACCAAGAGGACCATGTCAGCATGGGAACCATCGCCGCCCGGCATGCTTATCAGGTGATCGCAAATACAAGGAGAGTCATTGCGATCGAAGCCATTTGCGCATTGCAGGCGGTTGAATACAGAGGCATAGAACATGCAGCGTCCTATACGAAACAGCTTTTTCAGGAAATGAGAAAAGTCGTGCCGTCCATTCAGCAGGACCGTGTTTTTTCCTATGACATTGAACGCTTGACTGACTGGCTGAAGAAGGAATCTTTAATACCTGATCATCAGAATAAAGAACTAAGGGGGATGAACATATGACTGATGTAAAAAAATCAATCCGTGCCAACAGAGGAACAGAGCTTGAATGCTTAGGATGGGAGCAAGAGGCAGTGCTTCGGATGCTTCGAAACAACCTTGATCCAGAAGTCGCCGAGAAGCCGGAGGACCTCATCGTATATGGCGGGATTGGCAAAGCCGCACGAGATTGGGACGCTTTTCACGCCATTGAGCATTCCTTGAAAACATTAAAAAATGATGAAACATTGCTCGTGCAATCCGGAAAGCCCGTTGGCATGTTCCGTACACACCCGCATGCCCCGCGCGTGCTCCTAGCAAATTCTGTTCTTGTTCCGAAGTGGGCAGACTGGGAGCATTTCCACGAACTTGAGAAAAAAGGGTTAATGATGTACGGACAGATGACGGCTGGCAGCTGGATTTACATTGGCTCACAAGGCATATTGCAAGGAACCTATGAAACCTTCGCTGAGCTGGCGCGACAGCACTTCGGGGGCAGCTTAAAAGGAACGTTGACGCTGACAGCGGGTCTCGGCGGAATGGGAGGCGCCCAGCCGCTGTCAGTCACGATGAATGAAGGCGTCGTGATTGCCGTCGAGGTTGACGAGAAACGCATCGACAAGCGGATCGAAACAAAATACTGCGATCGAAAAACAGCATCGATTGAGGAAGCCTTAGCTTGGGCTGAAGAGGCAAAGCGGGCAGGAAAACCTTTGTCCATTGCACTTCTCGGAAACGCAGCTGAGGTGCATCACACACTTTTGAACCGAGGCGTCAAAATTGATATTGTGACAGATCAGACATCTGCCCATGACCCTTTAATCGGTTATGTTCCCGAGGGCTATTCCCTTGATGAAGCTGACCGTTTGCGTCAAGACACTCCAGAGCTTTACGTGCGCCTTGCGAAGCAAAGCATGAAAAAACATGTCGAAGCCATGCTGGCCTTTCAGCAAAAGGGCTCTATTGTATTTGACTACGGCAACAATATCCGGCAAGTCGCAAAGGATGAAGGGCTGGAGAATGCCTTCGATTTTCCGGGGTTTGTCCCTGCCTACATCCGCCCCTTATTCTGTGAAGGAAAAGGGCCGTTCCGTTGGGCGGCGCTTTCCGGAGATCCGGCAGATATTTACCGTACGGATGCGTTATTAAAAGAGCTGTTCCCGACAAATAAAGCCCTTCACCGCTGGATTGATATGGCACAGGAAAAAGTCACCTTCCAAGGCTTGCCGTCCCGTATCTGCTGGCTTGGATATGGAGAACGAAAAAAGATGGGCCTCGCCATTAACGAGCTGGTTAGAACCGGGGAGCTAAAAGCGCCTGTCGTTATTGGGAGAGATCATTTGGACTGCGGGTCTGTCGCCTCTCCAAACCGGGAAACAGAAGCGATGAAGGACGGAAGTGACGCTGTCGGTGATTGGGCTGTGCTAAATGCGCTTGTCAACACGGCGGCGGGTGCAAGCTGGGTTTCCTTCCATCATGGCGGCGGCGTCGGAATGGGCTATTCCCTGCATGCAGGCATGGTTGCAGTGGCCGATGGAAGTGAGCTGGCTGACGAGCGGCTCGCGCGGGTCTTAACGAGCGACCCAGGAATGGGCATTATCCGTCATGCGGATGCGGGTTATGAACGTGCCGTTGAAGTAGCGAAGGAACAGGACATTATCGTGCCGATGCAAAAATAAAGGAGTGATGACATGCCAAAGCAAATTGATACGATTCTCATCAACATCGGTCAGCTTTTGACGATGGAAAGCAGCGGTCCGCGGGCAGGCAAAAGCATGCAGGATCTTCATGTGATCGAAGACGCTGTTGTCGGCATCCATGAACAGAAAATTGTGTTCGCCGGACAAAAAGGGGCTGAAGCCGGTTACGAGGCAGACGAAATCATTGACTGTTCGGGACGCCTTGTAACGCCTGGCCTCGTTGATCCGCACACCCATCTTGTATTTGGCGGATCTCGTGAAAAGGAGATGAACCTTAAGCTTCAGGGCATTTCATATTTGGATATTCTGGCGCAGGGCGGCGGGATTCTGTCTACAGTCAAGGATACCAGGGCGGCTTCAGAAGAAGAGCTGCTGCAAAAAGCCCATTTTCATCTGCAAAGAATGCTGTCCTACGGCACAACCACAGCAGAAGTGAAAAGTGGCTACGGCTTGGAAAAAGAGACAGAGCTCAAACAGTTGCGTGTCGCAAAGAAACTGCATGAAAGCCAGCCTGTTGACCTTGTCTCCACATTTATGGGAGCCCATGCGATTCCTCCCGAATATCAAAACGATCCAGATCAATTTCTGGATCAAATGCTTTCCCTTTTGCCGGAAATCAAAGAGCTGGAGCTCGCCAGCTTCGCTGATATCTTTACAGAAACAGGCGTTTTTACAGTCAGCCAATCCCGCCGTTATTTACAAAAAGCAGCTGAGGCAGGCTTCGGATTAAAAATACACGCAGATGAAATCGATCCGCTTGGAGGTGCTGAATTAGCAGGTGAGCTAAAGGCCGTCTCAGCCGACCATTTGGTAGGTGCATCGGACGAAGGCATAAAGAAATTGGCTGAGGCAGGAACGATCGCCGTCCTCTTGCCGGGCACGACATTTTATCTTGGCAAAAGCACATACGCCAGGGCAAGAGCTATGATTGATGAAGGTGTATGTATCAGCTTGGCAACGGATTTTAACCCTGGCAGCTCGCCGACTGAAAATATCCAGCTGATCATGTCGATTGCCGCGCTTCATCTGAAGATGACTGCAGAAGAAATATGGCACGCGGTCACAGTCAATGCCGCATACGCCATAGGGAAAGGAGAAGAAGCCGGTCAGCTCAAAGTCGGCCGCTCAGCTGATCTAGTCATTTGGCAAGCCACGAACTATATGTATATTCCGTATCACTACGGGGTTAATCATGTACATCAAGTCATGAAAAACGGAACAATTGTTGTCAACAGGGAGGGAGCCATTCTTGGATAAGTACCCTTTTCTCAGAGAGGCCGGATCTTCGTTTAAAGACCGGGATGTCACAAAAATGAGCGACCTGATCGCAACATGGGACGGTCAGGACATTAAGGGACCGGCGTTGATGGGTGTCCCCCTATCAAAATCATCCATCAGTCATTCAGGCGCTTCCTTTGCACCCGGAACAATACGCCAGGCTCTGAAACATTCATCAGCCTATTCTGCTGAGCTTGGAGAGCACGTCGTATCAGAGCTTCTATATGATCTGGGGGATATAGATATTCATGTCACTGATATCGTAAAGTCACATCATCACATTTTCCAAACCATGCACGCTCTGCTTTCGGACCATCCGGATTGGGTGCCGCTCATACTTGGGGGAGATAACTCTATCAGCTACTCCACAATAAAAGCGATAGCACAAACAAAAGGAACGACAGCGGTGATTCAATTTGATGCCCATCACGATGTTCGCAATACGGAGGACGGGGGGCCGACAAACGGCACCCCCTTCCGCCGCCTTTTGGATGAAGAGATTATTAAAGGTCAACATTTGATCCAGCTGGGTATCAGAGAATTCAGCAACAGCCAGGCCTATGAAGCATATGCAAAAAAACATAGCGTGAACATTCACACGATGGACATGATCTGGGAAAAAGGACTCATCTCCACGATAAAAGAGGTTTTGCCAGCCGTTCAAAATAGAACAGATTTCATTTTTATATCTGTTGACATGGATGTCTTAGACCAGTCCCATGCACCCGGCTGTCCAGCGATTGGCCCGGGCGGCCTCTATACAGACGAATTGCTTGAAGCAGTCAAGTACATCGCACAACAGCCCAATATTGCCGGGATTGAAATTGTTGAAGTCGATCCTACCCTCGATTTTCGAGATATGACAAGCAGAGCTGCAGCTCATGTTCTGTTACACGCATTAAAAGGAATGAAACTCTCCCCATTCAAGTGATCTTCTGGCAGGTTGTATTTTGGGTATAAGAAACTCATCTGCCTAATGAATGGCAGCTAAAAGGAGGGCGAGACAGTGAATCTTCAGGAGAACAGCAGCCAACAGCTAAAACGCACAATGAAAAGCAGGCACCTATTTATGATCTCATTGGGAGGCGTCATAGGCACAGGACTTTTCCTCAGTACGGGCTATACGCTACATCAAGCCGGACCCGGCGGTACGATACTCGCTTATGTAATCGGCGGGTTGATGATGTACCTCGTCATGCAATGTCTCGGCGAATTGTCGGTTGCCATGCCGGTGACCGGCTCTTTTCAAAAATATGCTACAACATTTATTGGTCCATCTACCGGTTTTATGGTCGGCATCATGTACTGGATCAATTGGGTGGTGACGGTAGGCTCTGAGTTTACCGCATCCGGTATTCTCATGCAGCGCTGGTTCCCTGACAGCAGTGTATGGATGTGGAGTGCGATTTTTGCAGCCCTTCTTTTTATATGCAACGCATTTTCAGTTAAGTTATTTGCGGAAACTGAATTTTGGTTTTCCAGCGTAAAGATTGTCACCATTATTTTATTTATCATTTTAGGAGGAGCCGCCATGTTTGGCCTGATCTCTTTAAACGGAACGGCGGATGCTCCTATGTTGTCAAACTTCACGGACCATGGCGGGCTGTTTCCGAATGGCTTTCTCGCCGTTTTTATCGCGATGATATCTGTGAGCTTCGCCTTTTCCGGTACAGAGTTAATCGGCGTTACAGCAGGAGAATCAGCAAATCCTCAAAAGGATATACCGCGATCCATCCGTAATGTCGCATGGAGAACCGTGATTTTTTTCATTGGCGCTGTCTTCATATTATCCGGATTGATTTCGTGGAAGGACGCAGGCGTGATTGAAAGCCCGTTTGTAGCCGTATTTGCGGAGATCGGAATCCCTTACGCTGCTGATATTATGAATTTCGTGATATTAACAGCCTTGCTGTCTGTCGCCAACTCAGGCTTATATGCCTCGACCCGTATGATGTGGTCGTTAGCAAATGAAAACATGATCAGCTCCCGTTTTAAGAAAGTGACATCTAAAGGCATTCCTTTAAATGCCTTAATGATCAGTATGGCTGTATCTTGTTTATCTCTCGTTTCCAGTATCGTGGCCCCTGGAACTGTCTATGTGGTGATGGTCGCAATTGCTGGATTTGCAGGAGTCGTGGTCTGGATGAGCATTGCCTTGTCCCAACTCTTGTTTCGAAAGAGATTTCTGAAAAAAGGGGGGGATGTAAAAGATCTGACATTTCGCACGCCGCTTTATCCTCTTATGCCTATAGCCGCTCTCTTATTATGTTCTGCTTCTTGTATCGGTCTTGCTTTTGATCCCAATCAAAGAATCGCACTTTTCTGCGGAGTTCCTTGTATCATCCTTTGCTATCTCATCTACCATTTCAAAAGAAATGTTACAAAAGCGAAAAAAATCAGCCAAGAGGAATATCCGGCCGATCACATCCTATAATTAAAAAAGCACACCCCGCTCAGCATGGGATGTGCTTTATTTTTTATTCTGTAATTAACGTATGAATCAGCTTCGGCGCCTTCGCTTCCGCTGCGATGCGGATGTTGTCATAGACTTTCGCGATGACTTCATCGACGTTTTCGCGGTTGGCATAAAGCGTCACGAGCGGTTCGCCTTTTTCTACCTTGTCGCCGACCTTTTTGCGGAGCATGATGCCGACGGCTAAATCGATTTCGTCTTCTTTTGTGGCGCGTCCGGCCCCTAACAGCATCGCTGCGACGCCGATTTCGTCCGCGACGATTTCGGAGACGACACCCGCTTCTTTGGCAGGCACATCAATTTGATATGCAGCTTGCGGAAGCTTAGACGGATCATCAACAATCGAGCTGTCGCCGCCTTGGTTTTTCAGGAAGTCCTTGAATTTCTCAAGCGCTTTGCCGTTTTTCATGACTTCTTCCAGCTTCGCTCTCGCCTCGTCCAAAGTATTGGCTTTTTTCGCAAGTACAACCATCTGGCTGCCGAGCGTTAAGACAAGCTCATGAAGATCCTCAGGTCCCTCGCCTTTGAGTGTGTCGATCGCTTCTTTGACTTCAAGCGCATTTCCGATCGCAAAGCCGAGCGGCTGGGACATGTCTGAAATGACAGCCATTGTTTGACGGCCGACGTTATTTCCGATCCGTACCATCGCTTTGGCAAGTTCAGCAGCGTCTTCTTCTGTTTTCATGAAGGCGCCCGCTCCCGTTTTTACGTCAAGCACGATGGCGTCCGCCCCGGCAGCGATTTTTTTGCTCATAATCGAGCTTGCAATGAGCGGAATGGAATTGACCGTTCCCGTTACATCACGAAGCGCGTACAGTTTTTTATCAGCCGGCGTTAAATTGCCGCTTTGGCCGATGACCGCAACCTTGTCGCGGTTCACAAGTTTAATAAATTCATCCTTCGTCAGTTCCACGTGGAAGCCATCGATTGCCTCTAACTTATCAATCGTGCCGCCCGTATGGCCGAGGCCGCGGCCGGACATCTTAGCAACCGGCACATCAAGAGCCGCAACAAGCGGAGCGAGAACGAGCGTTGTCGTGTCGCCGACGCCGCCGGTGGAGTGTTTATCCACTTTAATTCCTTCAATGGCAGAAAGATCAATCGTTTCACCGGAGTTCACCATAGCCATCGTCAAGTCCGCGCGTTCACGGTCACTCATATCCTGGAAGAAAATCGCCATAGCAAGCGCGCTTGCCTGATAATCAGGAATGCTTCCATCTGTATAGCCGTTCACAAAAAATTGAATTTCTTCAGTGGTGAGTTCTTTTCCGTTTTGTTTTTTGATGATGATATCTACCATTCTCATGTTTGGTCACCGATCCTTTTCGATTAAGTTCAGTAAATCAAGCCCACAATTGCTGCTGATAAAAAGCTGACAAGCGTAGCACCGTATAATAATTTCAAGCCGAAACGAGCGACGACATTTCCTTGCTTTTCATTCAGTCCTTTTACGGCACCGGCAATGATTCCGATTGAGGAGAAGTTCGCAAATGACACAAGGAATACCGATACGATCGCTGTTGTACGGCCGCTGAAATGGAAACCGTTTTGCGTGAGCGACGTCATGGCGACAAATTCATTCGATACCATTTTTGTTGCCATAATGCTTCCCGCATTAACAGCTTCATTCCATGGGATACCCACAAGAAAAGCGAATGGAGCAAACACATATCCAAGAATGCCTTGGAACGAAATACCGAATACTGCATTAAAAATGCCATTGATCAAGGCGATAATCGCGACAAATCCAATCAGCATCGCAGCGACGACAACCGCTACTTTGAAACCGTCAAGGATGTATTCTCCGAGCACTTCGAAGAAGGATTGTTTTTCCTCTTCCTCAACACGAAGCATATCCTCTTCTTTTGCAACCTCGTACGGATTAATAATAGAAGCAATTATGAAACCGCCAAATAAGTTCAAGACCAGTGCTGTTACAACATATTCCGGTTTCAGCATTGTCATATACGCGCCGACAATCGACATTGATACAGTTGACATCGCAGATGCGCAAAGCGTGTACAAGCGCTGCTGATTTAAAAGACCGAGTTCTTTCTTCAAGGAGATAAATACTTCTGACTGCCCTAAAATCGCAGAAGCCACTGCGTTATACGATTCCAATCTTCCCATACCGTTTACCTTGCTGAGGGCAAGGCCGATATATCTAATAATAAACGGGAGGACTTTCCACTTTTGCAGAATCCCGATCAGAGCGGAAATAAACACGATTGGCAAGAGAACATTCATAAAGAATGTCGTTTGGTCCGCATTCACCAAGCCGCCAAACACAAAGTTAATTCCCTCTGCCGCGTATTCAAGCAGGTAACCGAATCCTTTTGCAAATCCTCCCACGAGGAAATTCCCTATTCCGGTATTGAGGAGAATGTAGCCAAGAATAAATTGCAAAATGAGCATAACAACAATTGGGCGGATCTTAATTCTTTTTTTGCCGCTGCTCGCGATCCACGCGAGGCCTAAAAACACGATTAAACCGATAATCCCAATCAAATACTTCATATGTGTTTCTCCTTTATTTGTATTCGCTTACAATTACTGTTTCCTCAGAAAACGGAAAGCAGTCTGCCTTCCGTCAGCTCTTAATAGTTGTCTCCGCCTGATGCATTTTCTCCTTTTACGATAGAAACGCCTGCGCTGGCGCCAATTCGGCTTGCTCCGGCCTCTACCATTGTGTCTACATCTTCTTTCGTTCTGACGCCGCCAGATGCTTTCACGCCGATATCAGGTCCTACTGTTTTGCGCATTAAGGCGATATCTTCCTTCGTTGCGCCGCCTGTAGAAAAGCCTGTTGATGTTTTTACGAAATCCGCTCCCGCAGACACCGCTAAACGGCATGCACGTTCTTTTTCTTCATCAGTCAGAAGGCACGTTTCGATAATGACTTTGACAAGCGCTTTTCCGGCTGCAGCTTCCACTACACCGCGGATATCAGCTTCCACCACATCGTCTTCCTTGTCTTTTAAAGCGGCAATATTAATGACCATATCCACTTCAGTGGCGCCTTTAGAAATGGCGTCTTTTGTCTCGAACGCTTTTGTTTCAGTTGTATTGGCACCGAGCGGGAAGCCGATGACCGTACAAACGTCGACTCCAGTTCCCTTAAGCTCTTTTGCAGCAAGCTCCACCCATGTCGGATTGACACATACTGAAGCAAATTTGTATGTTTTCGCTTCTTCAATTAGTTTTAGAATGTCCGCTTTTTGTGTATGCGGTTTCAAAGCTGTATGATCAATTATGTTGGCTAATGACATCCTTCGCACACTTCCTTTTTTGTTAAGATATTTTTTAGCATAACCGACTTTTGAACATATGTAAATTGGTAATTGAAATTTTGTTCAATGAAAGGTTTGAACGTGTCACAAATCATTAACAAGCGCCCTCGCGGTATGCTGGTCAATGATTAAAACGTTGGCATATTTTCCGGTTAATGCGCCGTGAATGGAAGATACTTTTCTGCTTCCGCCGGCAACTAAAATGGAGCGTTCCTTCAGTCTGAGGTCTTCAAGCTCAACACCGATGGTCCGGTCATTGATGGCGCTGCTGCAAATATTCCCTTTCGCATCAAAAAAGCGTGAACAAATATCCCCCACGGCTTGTTTTTTCAGCAGGGCTTTCTCTTCTTCGTTAAAATATCCGAGTCGGAACAACAGCGCTTCATCACGGACAGTCCCCACCGTGAAGAGAGCGATATTCGCCTGCTTTCCCATCTCGATGATCCGCTCAATATGACGGTCTTTCTCCACCATTCGCTTCACATCCGCATTATCAAACACGACGGGAAGCGGGAGATAGCGCGGCATCGTTTGAAAAGCCTCTGCAAACAGCTGAATCGTTTCAGCCGAATACGTGTTTACCCGGGAATGGCTGATGCCGCCTTTCAGCTGGACGACCTCGACGCCTTTTACCTGCTTCGGCTGCATGTTTTGCGCGATTTGATACATGGTGGTTCCCCAGCTGACGCCGACAATGTCGCCGTCTTTTACCGTTTCATGCATATATTCTGCACCATAGCGGCTTAGGTCATGTGTAATTCCTGCATAATCGGGTGTCGGGGAAAACACAACATGCGCCTCAAGGAGCCCGTATTTCTCTTCAAGTATGGAACCGAGCGCATCCAAATCCTCAAATGGGTCCATGACGCGAATCTGGACATACCCTTTTTCTTTCGCATATTGCAGCAGCCGGGAAACGGTTGGCCTTGAAATGTTGAGCTGCTCAGCAATTTGCTGCTGACTGTAGTCAGACTGATAGTAAAGCCTTGCCGCTTCTATGCTTAATTGTTGTTTTTCCCGATCCATTCTGCACCTCCCTGTGGATCAGTCCTGATAAAACTGCTTTTGATTTGCTTTTATTATACAGGCTGGCGCCGGCTTTCATCCACCTGATTTCTAAGAAACTGAAAAACGCTCTGGGCGCGGACCTGCCCAGAGCTTATTTCTCCCAGGTCATATGCTGATAAATGCCTTTCATAATGGCGTACATTCCATATAGGATCAGGCCTAATGCCAATATAGACAGAATCAATTTGCCATGCGGCTGCTGCGCGAGTTCGGCGAGCGCACCGTCAAAGCCTCTTGTGTCGTCGGGATCAGCGGTCATGGCTGTCTTGATGAGAAAATAGCCGATAGCAGAGAAAATAATGGCCCGGGCGATATTGCCTGCGCGCCCGGTGTTTTTCGTGATGCATATCATCTGTTTGTTCATTTTTGATGTATCGAATTCTTTCATAAAAGCAGCCCGAACGCCTTTCATAAATTGAACAATCGCAAATACGATAAAACCCGCACCCGTAAGCCCTGTGAGCCATTGGCCGAACGGCTGCGCCAATACATAAGCGGACCACGTCTGTTCTGAAGTGCCGCCGTCCCCTTGGCCAAACACAAATCGCAAGGCATTCCAAGCGATGGATGTGTAAACGGCGGCACTGAAAAAGTTTCCTATTCTCCGTGACAGGCCTCGCCTGCTGTTTCCGTGCCCCTCCGTGTCCTTGATCGCACTTAACACCATCCAGATTACATAGCCGATAAGGCCGATGCCTATTAAAAAAAGCAATAGTGACCCATACGGCATGCGTGATAGCGTTTGGAGCGCTCCGCTCGAATCTTTGGCGCGGCCTGCCCCGGCAGCCGTCATAAAAGCCAAAACCCCAAGCAGAATAAAAACGCCGCCGAATGCAAAATAACCAAGCCTCCCGAATCGTTTGATCCAAGGCTTGGTTTCCTGTTTTATTTTTGACATGTACCGGTCTTTCACCGCCATGTGTCCAACCCTCTTTCACAGAAATCTTTACTGTAACATTCCCGATTGGACAAAGTTGAAACAGCTTCTGCCTCAGCTATGGCTGGCTGAGATACGTTTTTGCTGTTTAGCTGATTGTGCAGGTGTCATCCAAGCAGCCGCTGCGGCAGCTGTGACTCCGCCTGCTAATTTCCCAATGATCATGGCCGCCGCCATTTCTTTTTTCATTCCAGCTACAAAACCGAGATGGCTGCCGAGTACAAAGGCGCCGCTGACCGCAAACGCGACATTGATGACCTTTCCTCTCGGCGTCATATTCTTTAATGAAGCCAGCATCGGGATATGATGCGCCAAAGAGGTCACTAATCCTGCTGTTGCTGTCTCATCTAAATGAAGGTGTTTCCCCAGGGCCTGAAGCGGTTTTTTAAAGGTTTTTGTAATAAAAGCCGTCATTGGAAACGCCCCTGCCAAGGCAATGGCGATGGTCCCTGTCGTTTGTATCCCTGTCTCGACATTCTCCATTCCCGGAATCAGCACAATGCCGGTCATCGTTTCAACTGAAACAGCTGCAAGCCCGATAATCGCAACCACACTGACCGCTTTCCCGAAGAGATGAAACAACTGAATCATTCTGTCGGTGTATCGCCATAACCCAAAAGCGATCACAGCAGATAACAGACTCGGGATCAGAAGATTTTTACCTATCATGCCGATGTCAAAGCCTGCGCATAATCCGCCGATTAAGCAACCGATCGGCACTGTGCACAGCCCGATTAATATGCCTTTCGCAAAATACGGATGATCCTCTTTTTCGATGATGCCAAGAGCGACGGGAATCGTGAAGACGATTGCCGGTCCCATCATTGTTCCTAAAAACACCCATGAAAACAGCCCGGCCTGCGGATCTTTCGCCATTTCTCCAGCCAGCGCATATCCTCCCATATCAATCGCCAAAATGGTGTTCGCAAAGGAAGAAGGGTCCGCGCCAATCGCCGTGTAAAACGGAGCAACAATGGGAATCAGGATTGCTGCCAGCACGGGCGCCAGCGACACAATTCCGATCATGGACAGCGCCAGCGGCCCCATAGCCTTAAAGCCGTCCGCAAACCGCTCGCCTAGCCCCCATCTGTTTCCCAAACAATAATCCGCCGCTCCCCATAGTAAAAAGGCAGCCAAAATGAATACAACCGCGTCATTCACCGTCATGGTTTTCTCCTTTTTCAAACGTATGATTGGTTTTATCATATCATCTGAAATCACCGAATAGAGTTGATCTTATTCAATATGAGCTAAAAATTCTTTTATATCGGCTTTTTCAACGGCTGTTATGATTCTCCGCGCTTTTTCTTGCGGGACCGTTAATGTCAATTTTTCTTTTAAGTCTTCTTCAGACAGCTCATTTCCTGGCGCCCCTTTTGGGCAGTCCACACGCGCTTCGCAAATCCGGCCGTCTGATAAATAGGCCCGGACAATCGTGAAACGGCCTTTTGGAACGGCATGAGGAGCCGGCTGAATAGCATTGTCATATACGCGCTGAATTCGCCCCATTGTCGTTTGAACCCCGCTTGGGATCGGCTGGCTGCTGAAATGTTCAACGGTCAGGCCGTGTCCATGCAAAGCAAGAGCAATCACATATTCAACGCTGAAACGGCCTTCCTCTCCAGTTTTTGGAGATCTTTCCGTCAATGCAGCATCTCCGCCTGGCGGAAATATCACTTCAATACGTTCGGTATTGGCAGCAGAAATGGTTTCTTCGGAGATAAGCTGTCGTACCGCATCTGCAGCATGGTGTGCCGCGGAACAAAATGGATAGATTTTAAACCATAGACCCGGCTGCACAATTCTCCACGGTGCCCCCCAATCGTTTAGCAAAGTATGTTGTGCTTTTTCAACGTCACCGTACAGACTGAAGAAACCAGTTTCTCCATCAAGTGCCGTGCGGGACCCGCCAAATTCTGATTGGGCCAGCTTAACGGCCAGCAAGCCAGCCTGAGCCGCCAAACCGGCGTGCAGTGGTTTCATTTCTGTTCCAAATTGCACCCTCATCCCAGCAGATTGTGTAGCCGCAAAACCAATTGCTTTTTCCAGCTCTTCCTGAGTCAGCGCCTCAGCATAACCTACGGCGCAGGCAGCAGCGATGGCACCAAGCGTTCCTGTATTATGCCAGCCCTTTTCATAGTGGCGGCTGCCAATTGATTCTCCCAGCCGTGCCATCACTTCAACACCAACAATATAAGCGCCAAGAAGCCGCTCGTCATGTCCGCGAGCGGCAGATGCAATAAGGGCCGGTACGATGACGGCACTGGGGTGTCCTCTTACATCGGAGTGGACATCATCAAAATCCAATGCATGGGCGATAAATCCATTGAGCATCGCGGATTGTAATGGCGCGGCCTTTTTGCCCTGTCCGATAACAGGAACATGGGGCCGGCCTCCTTCATCCTCTATCAGACGGAGGAGCTTTTGAATTCCTTTATCTTCTCTTCCTGCGAATGAAGCGGCAGTAAAATCAAGTAATCCCTTTTTTGCTTCGTGAATCGCGTCAACTGAATGCTCAGGTTGTGACGTTCTCACAGCCGCTGCAAGACCTGCTGTCAGCCCTTGTTTGCTCATTTGATGGTCTCCAATACAATAACCGCCAGCTCCGCAAAGTATTGAGAGGCAACCGTAAGGGCTTCTTCATCCAGTGTAAAGGCCGGATGATGCCACTCCTCCGTCCCGTTCGTTCCCATCCAGACAAAAAATCCCGGAATCTTCTCTTGATACAGAGCGAAGTCTTCTCCGCCCGGAGACTGCTCAGCGTGAACGGTTTGATAGCCAAGCCGTGCCGCAGCTTCGGATGCCGCATTCAAAAATGTGCCGTCATTCTGAACGGAAGGCAAATAAGGAAACCACTTGAATTCTGCTTGTGCCCCATAGCCCGCTGCAATTCCTTCAGCCACTCGTCTCATATGCTCCGGAACAGCCTGCCTCGCTTCTTTTTGAAAGGTTCGAACCGTCCCCTCCATTTCAGCTTGGTCTGGAATCACGTTCCACGACGTGCCCGCCTGTACTCTTGTGATACTTACGACTGCGTTTTGCAGTGAGCTGATATTGCGGCTGACCACAGATTGCAGTCCGCTGATGATTTGTCCGGCTGCAGCGATTGGATCAATACTGTTATTCGGGATGCCGGCGTGTCCGCCTTTCCCTTTGATGACGATCTCAAACCGGTCAACACTTGCCATGAGCGGACCTTCCTTTACACCAATGGTCCCGACAGGCAGATCCGGCTTATTGTGCATGCCGAAAATCGCGGAAACGTCATTAAGTACGCCAGCTTCTAGAACCTTTCTTGCTCCTGCGGCAATTTCTTCTGCCGGCTGAAAGATAAAGCGGACTGTACCTTTCAGCTCGGCCCTTCTTTGATTCAGCAACATCGCTGTGCCAATAATAGAAGCAGTATGAAAATCGTGTCCGCACGCATGCATTGTGCCATCAACCTTAGATGCAAACGGGAGATTCGTCTGTTCTTGGATCGGGAGCGCGTCAATATCCGCTCGTATTGCTATCACGGGGCCGTCTTCCCGTCCTTTGATTTCTGCAATCACGCCAGTCTTCAATTGAGGAACATCAAGTATTTCGATTTGCTCCTCCTCAAGCCAGCGGCGGATTTTTTTCGTCGTTTCAACCTCTTGAAATGACAGCTCAGGATGTTCATGAAGATCACGCCGCATATTGATTAAACGGGTATGAAACGCTTTGTCGGCCATTGTTCTTCTCCCCTTCTTATATAAGCTCTGCAGGCTCTCCCACCTGCTTGATAAATCGTTTCGTCCGTTCGTTTTTCGGATGGTCAAACAGTTCTTTTGGCGTTCCCTGCTCGATAATATGGCCGTCTGCCATAAAAATCACTTTATCAGCGACCTCTTTTGCAAACGCCATTTCGTGTGTAACAATGATCATCGTTGTTTGCTTTTCCGCAATGGACTTGATGACCTGAAGCACCCCTGTGACGAGCTCAGGGTCAAGCGCTGAAGTTGGTTCATCCAGCAAAATCGCATGCGGATTGACCGCAAGCGCCCGGGCGATGCCGATTCGCTGCTGCTGGCCGCCGGACATTGTGATCGGATAGCTGTCAGCCTTATGCTCCAGACCGACTTGTTTCAGAATCTCCATTCCAATACGTTTCGCTTCGTCGCGTGGTTTATGTTGAGCCACAATTAAAGCTTCTGTAATGTTTTGCAGAGCCGTTTTATTTTTAAACAGATTGTAGTTTTGAAAGACCATGGCCGTTTGCTGGCGAAGCCGATGTGCTTCCTTGCGTGTAAACTTTTCCGCGTTCAGTTTGACTTCTCCGATTTCAATAAGGCCTTGATCCGGACGCTCTAATAGATTTAAGCACCGGAGAAGCGTTGATTTTCCGGAACCGGACGGACCGATGATTGCCACCACTTCTCCGCGTTTCACTTCTAGATCGATTCCGTCGAGCACGACGAGATCTTTAAACGCTTTGCGAATATTTTTTACTGTTATCAACTGATTTCACCTCTAAGTCCGGTATGGCTTGCTCATGGCACGTTCAAACAAGTCCTGCAACATGCTGTAGATCATGGTAAGAACCCAATAGACGATCGCAACCGCCAAGTACGTTTCAAAATATTTGAGGTTTCCTGAAGCGTACATCTTCCCTTGGGCGAACATCTCCATGACCCCTAATGTAAAGGCCAGTGACGTTTCTTTCAGGAGCCCGATAAATGTATTGCCCGTTGCCGGGATCGCATTTCGGATCGCTTGCGGCAAAATAATCCGTCTGTATGCCTGAAATTTTGTCATACCGACAGACAGGCACGCCTCCAGCTGCCCGTCATCAACAGAATTGAGGGCAGCCCGGAAGATTTCTGCCAAATATGCTGCATTTTTCAAGCTTAACCCGATGATAGCGGCTGTGAGAGCTGTCATTTTGCTCATCTCTGGAAACAGCTGCGGCAGCCCGTAATAGATTAAGAACAGCTGTACAAGTGTCGGCACGCCTCGGAAAAAGGATATATACAGCTTTGACAACTGATGAAGCACTGGAATTTTGTTTTTTGTAATGAGTGCGAGAATAAGTCCTCCGATAATGGCAAAGATCATAGCTGCTATGGCCATAAACAACGTGATCGGAAGGGCCTGAATTAAAGTCGGGAACGCTGATATCATGAATTCCCAATCAATCGTGTTCATTCTGGTGATTCACCGCCGTTTCTTAATGCTTCTGTTCTACTGTGATATCTTCATTAAAGTATTTTTCAGAGAGTTTTTTCAGTGTTCCGTCTTTACGCAATTCATCTAGGGCCTTATTGACTTTTTTGCGGAGCTTGTCGTGCGCATCGTCCTTGGCAAATGGGAATGCAACCTGTTCGTAAACAATCGGATCTCCTGCAAGCTTTAATGGCAAACCGGTCTTCTTGATTTGCGCGATCAATACAGTTCGGCTGTTGACATAAGCGTCTACACGGCCGTACGCAACATCCTTCAGCGTACCCTCTTGTGTTTCGTACGTTTTGATATTGATTTTTTTATCAGGATCTTTGCTTTCAAGGTTTTTCGCGTGGTTTGAACCGAGAACGGCTGCGACTGTCTTGCCTTTTAAATCGTCTACTGATTTGATGTCTGTATTGTCTTTTTTGACGACAATCTGTGTTCCCGCATAAGCGTATGGTTTCGTAAAGTTATACGTTTCCTTACGTTCGTCTGTCACAGCTACCTGGTTGGAAATGGTGTCAAGCTTGCCTGTTTGAAGTTCTCCCATCAGCCCGCTGAATTCAAGCAGCTTCCAGTCCAGTTTCATGTCAATTTTCTTAGCGACTGCTTCCATCACTTCCACGTCAAAACCTGTCAGCTTTCCGTTTTCTTTATAAGCAAATGGGTAACTTTGTCCTGTCGCACCGACATGAAGCACATTGTCATCCTCTTTACTGCTGCTGTTTCCATTGCCGCAAGCTGAGAGCACCGCTAATAATGCAGCAACGACCAGCACTGTCCATTTTTTCATCTTCATTTGATTTTCCCGCCTTTTCTATTTTTATAGATCATGTCGCAATTGTTTTTTCATATAGACTGTGATATGCCCTTTTCCAAGGTCTTGTTCACCTGAGCGGACATATCCTTTTCGTTCGTACATCTCAATCAGCCACGGATGCTTATCCGCTGTTCCGAGTGAGACAAACGGAACCTTTAACGTATCGCGAAGGATTGTTTCCTCCAGCCATTGAAGCAGCTTTGTTCCGATTCCTTTTTTTCCGGTGTCGGGGTCCACAGCAAACCACCAGATATGCGGAACGCCATACGGTCCCGGCTGTTTTCCCCAAGGCATTCTCAAGGTGATGGTCGCGATGACCCGCCCGTCTTCTTCCATGACGTAGCAAGCATTTTCCCGAATATTTTTCAGCACCAAATCCAAATCCGCATGAGCGGCAGCAAAACGAATGCCGAGCTTTCGAATCGGTTCATAAGCCCGCAATGTCAGCTCGAGAAGCTGTTCGGCATCACGTTCAACTGCAAGGCGGTATCGTGGCTTCATCTAGCGTTCCTCCTTACTTTGCATAGCGGTTTACCGGCTTTTCCAAACCGAAATGCTCTCGTAATGTTGTGCCTTCATATTCTTTTCTGAACACGCCGCGCTCCTGTAAAATCGGAACCACTTGATCAACAAACACTTCAATTCCTTCTGGAAGAAGCGGAGGCATGATGTTAAACCCGTCACACGCTTTCGTATCCACCCATTCCTGCATCTTGTCGGCGAGCTGCTCCGGCGTGCCGACGAAGATATGGTGGCCTCTGGAGCCTGCAACGTATTTGTAAAGCTCTCGTATCGTCATATTGTCACGTTCAGCCATCTCCTGAACAAGCTTGAAGCGGCTCTTCACCGCATTGGAAGCTTCTGCGTCAAGCTTCGGCAGCGGCCCATCAAGCGGATATGCCGACAAATCAATTCCGCCTAAGTAATTTTGGAGAATTTGCAGACCGACAGATGGGATAATCAGATCTTGAAGCTCCTTGTATTTGGCTTGCGCTGCTTCTTCTGTATCGGCAATGATTGGGAAAATACCCGGCATGATGGCAATTTTTTCTGGATCACGTCCGAATTCCGCAGCCTGTTCTTTAATGGATTGATAAAATTCTTGAGCTGATTCCAGGTGGTTTTGTGCTGTGAAGATCACTTCTGCTGTTCTGGCAGCCAGCGCTTTTCCGTCTCCTGATGATCCTGCCTGGATAATGACCGGCTGGCCCTGCGGCGTTCTTGAAACGTTCAGAGGTCCGCGAACCGAGAAATATTCTCCTTTGTGGTTCAGCTCGTGCATTTTTTCTTTGTCAAAGAATTCACCCGTTTCTTTATTACGGATAAAGGCGTCCTCTTCCCATGAATCCCAAAGCCCCTTTACAACCTCGACAAATTCCTCTGCCCGCTGATAGCGCAAATGGTGTTCAGGGTGCTTTTCACCGCTGAAATTCAGCGCTGTTGATTCAATAGATGAAGTGACGACGTTCCATCCGGCACGGCCATTGGAGAGATGATCCAATGACGCAAACTGTCTGGCAATATGGAATGGCTCGCTGTATGTAGTGGAGGCTGTTGCTGTCAGTCCGATTTTTGATGTGACCTGCGCCAAAGCAGAGAGCAGGGTGAATGGCTCAAACCTTGTTAATACATTTGGATGTGATTTGCTGTCAATAGAAAGGCTGTCCGCTAAAAACAGCATATCCAGCTTGCCCCGCTCCGCTGTTTTCGCAAGCTCTTTAAAATAATCCAAATTCATGCTCGCATCTGACGGCGCGTCCGGGTGCCGCCAAGACGCAACATGATGGCCTGTACCTGCTAAAAATACCCCTAATTTGATTTGTTTCTTTTTGCTTGTCATGACGATACTCCTTTTATCATGTTTTTAGGCTGAATAATCCGAAAAATAAACTCCTATATTCCTAGTCGTTTAATATGAATAAATCAAAATGTACCTTTGTCTTGGACGTTTGTCAATGAGTTAAGATAATTTTTTCTATTCAAGCGAAGAGACCCTTGCGTGACCATGATGGTGGAACGGCATTGATTCATTCAACTAGTGCAACCTCTATATTGGCAAGAAAACTGAGTCTAATGAAGCAAAGACTCAGTTTTCATCCAAGAATTTTATATAAGATTTCGCCATTTCCTTTGCCTTTTCTTCGCTTTTGCAAACCGCCTATCCATTCAGACGCCGTAACGATTGTATAAAAAAACAGCTGACTCCAGATATTCAAACCGGAATCAGCTGATTGATGTGAATTAATTAAGCTCATGAATACTCTCTTCTGCTTTAGCAGAAAACTCTTTAGGCTCAAGGCGGTCTAGGTCTTCATGAAATAAACTCACTTTTTGGATTTGCCGATTGTCATAGTGGTGGAAATAGTAGTTTCCAGTTTCGTTGCACATCACGGAAGTATATTGCGTATAATGAGTTTCGTCTTCTTCCGTTATCACTGCGCCCTTTGGTATCGTCATATTTGCCAAAATGTGAAAAGCGGCTGTTACACCTTTCGTTTCATCGGCCGCCGGCTCTAGGTGTTCTTTCAAATAAACAGCTCTGACAAACCGGGAAGGCGGTGTGTAATCCCCCGGCAGACCAACAGTTCCTAAGCCTTGGCCAAAAGCGGAAAGGGCTAATCCGCCCATCTCTTTGCTCTCTAATTGCTTCGGTCTGATTCCTGTATATTGCTGCAGATTGGTTACATGCCATATAAAGTCGGGGCTGTTCGTCATGACACCAGGTTGATTATCATAGACTTTGAGGCCGTCTGCTCTTGGTTCTATCGTCAGGCTTCGGCCCGTCCGGTCTGACAATATCCAGTGAAGCGGTAAAACTGTATCCAATAGATCTAATTTTTTCTCTACAATCGTTAAAGATTGAATCTTTTCTTTTACGTCTTCCAAAGACTTACAGACTGACAGCACCCATGTCACAAACTCATGCGGGGCAATGTGAACGGTATCTTCCCGTATCGTTTTTTCGTACTCCGCATAGCCAGGAAAATAAAGTGCAGCACACGATAAACCGCTTTCATTAACACCGTCGGCAAATAATATATTTCCAAGTTTTCTCCCCATACCGATAAACGCGTACTGTGTCTGATGGGCCCTTCCGTCAGCTTCACTCTTCCAGCTGTAACGGCGCGGATAGAGAATCACCTCTGTCCCCAGCTGAAATGCAAAATCCATTGTTCTCGCTAATACATGTTTACGGTCAGCAGTTTCCAATGTAAGACTTGTGCACATTTGTTCAGTCCCCTTTTCAATTCAGATTAATATCATACATATTGTGAACGAATTGGTTTTATCAGCATAACGAAAGTCAAATCGGTTCGTCAAAGAATTGACATTACATCAAATAAAACGAAAAAATCCAGCCTTTAGAAGGCTGGATTTTTTATTATTTAGCCAAAACAAGCTCGTGAATCGCATGCGCAACACCATGTTCATTATTGGAGCGTGTTTGAAAGTTTGCGGCTTCCAATACTTCTGGGATGGCGTTTGCCATGGCAACCCCGCAGCCCGCCCATTCGATCATTGTCAGGTCGTTCCCATTGTCGCCTATGCCCATGACTTCCGCCTGTTCAATTCCAAGCAGCTGAGCCAGCTGGCGTACAGCATTTCCTTTGCTGGCTTCCGGGTGCAGAATCTCATAAAAGAAAGGCGCGCTTTTGACCATTGAATATTTTTCTCTCACGTCTTTTGGAATCGATGTAATGACGCGGTTTAAGTTCTCCGGTTTATCAATAAACATCACTTTCGGGATGAGGATATCTTTTGGCACCTCGTCAATCTTGCGGAAATGAAGCGGCACCTGTGTCACATAGGATTCGTATACGGTAAATTCGCTAATATCCCGGTTAGGCGTATACAAATTAGATGAGTCAAAGAAATGCATCGGCGTCTTCAGCTCTAAGCTCAGGTCATATAATGAAGTCAAATCATCATAACCGAGAGACAGCTCCGAGACCACTTCATTTGTATGCGTATTTTGAACAAGCGCTCCATTATACGCAATGACATAGTCGCCTTCTTCAATTAAATTCAGTTCATCTAAATATCTCTGCACACCCCCGATAGGCCGGCCGGTGCAAAGCACAATTTTGACACCTTCCGCTTTTGCCGCGTGAAGGGCGTCGCGGACCTCCTCTGTTACTTCATGATGATCATTTAAAAGTGTTCCATCCATATCAATTGCAATTAGTTTGTACATCCTGCATCTCCTTCATGTCGTTTTCAGGCTATAGTCCCATCATATCGTTTTTTCTTTTTGATATTCAACCGGAAGAGATGGTTTTCTCCGGATTCTGTTTAGACGCCGCCCTTGTCTTCGGATACGCAAGCGCGGTTTCCGCTTTCTTTCTGCCTTGACGCCGTTTTCTGCTTTTTTCTGTTTCATCAGCAGAAAGCCGGCAGCTAGAAAAGGAATGCCGGTTATATTCAAGATGGCAAGCTTCACACCCGCCGCGATGAAAAAGAACCCCCATGAAGATGATGGATTCCGTCTGATCATGACGTAAGCCGCCATTTCCAGAACGATCAGGATGGCATGAAGCACTATGCCATAAATCAGCAATACAAGGGCAAAAAACAAAACATAATTCACGATTGCCCCTGAGTACATCATAGCGCGCATCATTTGTATAAACGATAAGGACTGCATGGAGCCGCTGATTACATTAGGGTTATAGATCGTATAGTCACTAAATAAATGTTTGACTTTGAGAAAAGCCCATAATATAAATATCCATTGAATGATATGTAAAACAAGCCCCGCTGCCACCAGTCTTTCAGCTTTTTGATTTCTCATCTTTCTCCTCCCTGCCGGTCTTTGATTCGATTCTTGTCATCGTTTTTGTCTGGCCATTTTGCTCCCATATCAATGTCCCGTTTTCTCCTCTTTTCAGCGTGCTTTTGAGCGGATAATAGGGGCCGAGGTACTGAATCTCGATAGACCCGTCAGTGCTTTGGGAAATCACCTTGTATGCCATAAAAGGCAGCTGTACCTCTCCTCTTCCTTCCATCACTTCCGTTTCCACAACCTCGTCTTCAGTAAATGTGACTGTTGCTGATTTCACGCCGTCCGTTGGCCCGGGGGCAAGCCCCTCATCCCACGTTCCGTAATAAAACGGCGTCTCTTCTTTTTGCTGCTGGCAGCCCGATACCATGATGCATACAGCAATTAAAAACAAATGCCATATTTGTTTCTCAAGGGGATCACCATCCTTTCCTCCTCTTTTTGGGCGAATGCCGTGCCACTGTGCCAATGACTACATAAGTTATAAGGAATTCACCCACAAGGAGATTGATCATAATGAACCCTTATCAATATTACAGCCCTCAGCTGCCTCAGCAGGAACCTTACTATAGCCACTATGAGTACAATCCTTATCCGCAGCAGGATGTATACGATCCATACCAAATGGACAGACAGCCGGCATTGGAAAGAAGAATCGCAGCACTTGAACGGCAAAATGAACAGCAGTCAAGAGAATTAACCCGTCTGACAAACGAAGACCGCCGTCAAAATCGGGAAATTGCACGGATTGCCGAACAGGTCAATCAGCTAAGCCAGGCTGTTGAACGCCATACACGCCGCTTAAACCGGCTCAATCAGCGCCTCCGTACAGTAGAAAACCGGCTGAATATCCCATTTACTGCAGGGGAAGGCGGTTTCTGAGCGAAACAAAGAAAAAAAGCGGAATACGATTCTCCCATCTCAGGGTTTCGTTTTCCGCCATTCTTATATGTTAAAACGGAACATTTACATAAAAAGGGTTTGTACCCAGTATACAATCTTTACCGTTTTCATTCAAAGACAGAGGGGCTGAGGAAAATAATTGTAGTTCCTCATTTGCAGAATTTCTTTTCATTCAGGTTGCATGATAATACCGACTCACGTCAATCGATACATGGAGGGATCATTCATGCATAATACACAACACGGCTTGCAGCAGCTGAATCAATGCCGCCAGACTGCTCAGCAGCTCATTCAGCAAACACAGCAAAGCAGCCAGCAATATCGCCAAATGCTTCATCAGGAACAGCAAAACATCCAAATGCTGCAGCAGATTCTAAACCACGAACAACAAGCTGCACATACCATTCAGCAAGCACTGCACGGGCATGACATGGCGATTCAAAAGTGCCAGCAGGTTGTCAACATGTGCAACCAAATGCAACAGGAACTTACTGGACAATCCAGCGTCATGAATACGAATGTGTCTACACTTCCATTCGGCCAAAACACGCCATTTCAGCAGCAATCCTATCAGCAGTAACATATAAAAAGCTCAACACAATGCGAGTGTTGAGCTTTTTTTCTTACTGTTCTTTGCGAATATGTATATCCTGAATAGACTGTTTCGGTGCATGAAATCTGCTCTCGGCTTCACTTCTTGCCTCGGCAAAAGCCCGCGCCTCCACATGATCTTTGTAGACATCCAGCTGAATCAAATACAGCGGGCGCACTTTAAATCCATGAATAATGGTCACCGCCCATAACGGGACCACAATAAAAACACCGGGCAGATCGGGCAATACAAAACCAAACGCAAAAATGAAAAAATAAATGATGCCGTACATGATCCACTTTCTATTTCTAACCTTGATGCCAATAAATAAAAAGGCAAAAAAACTGGTAATGGCAAAAGGCATGAAAATAAAAAGCATCCACCAGCTATGCAGCCATTCCCAAGCGGAACCTCTTTTTGTAATTCCCATATTTTTCTCCTCCTATTTACCTATAATAATCGATTAGGCATACCGCGTCACCCATAAACGGGAAAAACTTTCTCCCTTAAAAATAGTGATAGACGGGGAACAGGTTTCTTGCTATATTATTAATTGATAATGATAATCATTACTAATCTATTGAGATACATAGTGGGAGGGTTCTTGATGAAAAAGAACATATTGCTCGTGGGCATGCTTGTGCTGCTTCTCATGTTTGTCAGCGCTTGCAGCGGCACGGCTTCTAAAGGGAGCTCAAGCGATTCTGCTTCCGAAAAAACAGAAATGAGAACATACAAATCACCAAAAGGGAACGTCAACATTCCTGCACATCCGAAACGCATCGTCACTGATTTTTATGCCGGTGAATTGCTGTCTGTCGGGGCCAATGTGGTCGGCTCAGGCTCATGGTCATTTGATAATCCGTTTTTAAAATCAAAGCTGAAAAATGTGAAGGATGTTGGTGATCCAATCAGCGTTGAAAAAGTGATGGAGCTTCAGCCTGACTTAATTGTTGTCATGAATGAAGAGAATGTTGATAAATTAAAGAAAATCGCTCCGACTGTTGTCATACCTTATAACACAGCGAAAAACGTAGAAGACACAGTCAGCATGTTCGGAGAAATCGCCGGAGCGAAAGACAAAGCAAAATCCTTTATGGCTGACTTTAACAAAAAAGCGGAAGCAGCTAAGAAGAAAATTGCCGGCGTCATCGACAAAGATGCGACCTTCGGCATTTATGAAAACACAGACAAGGGCGAATTCTGGGTGTTCAATGACAATGGCGGACGCGGCGGCCAAGCTGTATACAATGCACTTGGGTTAAAAGCGCCTGAAAAAATTGAGCAAGATGTCATCAAAAAAGGAGAGATGAAACAGCTCTCTCAAGAGGTTATTCCTGAGTATGCCGCAGATTATATGTTCATTACGGATTACAACCCGAAAGGCGAAAGCAAAACACTCGACAAGCTGGAGAATTCCTCTATTTGGAAAAATCTTGACGCTGTTAAACATAATCGCGTGTTTATCAATGACTTTGACACGTTCTACCCGTACGACCCGATTTCTGTCAGCAAACAGGTGGATATCATCACCGACATGCTGATCAAACGGGCCGAAGAAAATAAAAAATAAAAAAACGGCACAGTCATGACGCTGTGCCGTTTTTTATGATTCACTTTAATTTTGATTGTACGGAGTCCGGCATATTTTCAAACTTGACTTCTTCCCAAGTCTCGACATACTTTCCTTTCGCCTTCACCTTCAAATACGCGTTCTTCCGAAGCTCTTTGCCGGCGAAAAAGGTCACTTCTTCTTTTTTCCCGGATGCATTATATCCGTCTAATGTATATTCAGTACCGCCCGGACTAAGATGTCTGCCATCTCGATCAATCTGAACATAGACATCTTGCTGGTGAATAAACGGATTAAATCTGTCTGTAACATCGTTATGAAAAAAGAGAAGCCCGCATATTACGGCAGCAGCCGCCAAGACGGCCAGGATTGCCATTGCTTTTTTCATCTTTGCACTCCCCTTACTTGTTCATTTTTTTCAAATAGCTTGACCGCACCGCGAGGAAGAATAGAAGCTGAAAAATGAAAAACCCTCCGATGGTGAGACTGAGCGGCCCCGCGACATCAGAATAGCCTTCCACAGCCAATGTTCTCAAGGCAAACAGTGTATGCATGACGGCAATGACAAATGGAAAGAAGAAAAGAATCGCCAATTGTATTGTCACGCTTTGTGCCATTTCACGCTCACTCAGGCCGATTTTTGCCAGTGAACGGTAGCGCTCCCGGTCTTCATCTAAATCAGTGAACAGCCTGAAATATAAGAAACTTGCTGCCGCGACAAAGAATACAATTGCGATAAACAGGCCGATAAATAAACTCAGGCTCGGCAGCTGCACCGTATCATAGTAAGTCCCGGCTTTTGAAGCAAAATCAGAATGCACGTCGATATAATTGCCGTAAATCTCATTTTGCAAGGATTGGCTGATCTCAAGACTGTCTTTCCAATGATCATAGCTGTAGCCGTATAATGACGCTTTATCACCGAGTGATTTCAGCTGATCAAAGGTTTGATCATTCACCGCGATGATGGCATTCAATGAGATCAGCGGTTTTTTGACTTCTTTTACCGACAGTTTTTGATCAGACAGCTCCCCTTTTTGGTTCAGCAGCTTCAGCTGATCCGGCGCTTCGTTTTTGAAATTGCGGTCATATGTTCCCGGGAAATAGACAGCCTCGTCTTCTTTCAGGCCGTTCACTTTGACATGGAAGTATTTTGCCGCATCCGATTCACTGATCATGTAAACAGGGGGAACAGTTTCTCCTTCCTGATAGCGAACATAGGAAACATCTATTTTGTCTTTCTTATACGTAAAGCCGTGTGTTTTCAGTTCATGGTCAATATCTTTCAAATGAGTCTGTTCTTTTGGATTATTGCTGTAAGATAAATACTCCATTTCATAAGCGGACTCTTCCGCTCCGACGGTCGATTTGTACATTGCGAGCACGCCTGTCGCAGTAAACGCAACCGCGGAAATAATGCTGACAATAAAGAACAGGCGGGCGTTGTCTTTTAGACGATAGACAAGGTCAGAAACCCAAATGATGTTTTTCCCGCGCAGATAAAAGGTTTTCCACTTCTTCAGCGCGCGCAGAATCCATATGCTGCTTTGGCTGAAAAAGAAATATGTTCCGATGACGGTGAGCAGTAAAATGATAAACGGTTCGGCCCCGTGGACATTGCCTTTAAGAACCATGCCGTACCCGCCGCACAGACAGGCGATGCCAAATAAGGACAGAAGCACGGACGGCTTAGGCTCCGGCTTAACCTTGCCAGTGCCCTTTATTAATTTGATAACCGTATTTGATCTGACAAAAAGGATCGTAAACTGCGATAAAAAGAAAAATAAGAGCAGAAATCCGCAGGCCGTAATACCGAGCGCTTTCCAAGGCATATACAAAGGCAGCGCGTCCATTTCTAAAATATAAGCGCCGACCGTAAAGAACGTCTTTGAAAAAATGAATCCTCCGATAATGCCGGCTGCAATTGACATGACGCCGATGATCATATTTTCCGCCGTAATGAGCTTTCTCAGCTGACCCGGCGTGATGCCCTGCATGAGCAGAATGCCGAATTCTTTATTTCTCGATTTCAAAAATGCGTTAACCGAATACAGAACAAATAAGAAAGAAAAAACAAAGATCATCCATTCCGCAGCGGTTAAGCCTTTTTTGGCGATGTTATTCAGGTAGCCTTCCTTTAATGCCGGATGAAACAAGAACATCGCAAAGGTAAAGAAAATCAAAACGGAAAAGGCGCTGCTTAAAAAGAATGCAAGATAGGCCCTTTTGTTTCTCGTGACGTTTTTATAAGCGAACTGAAGAAAGGTCATTTGCGTTTCCCCCCAGCATAGACAGCACATCGAGAATTTGTTCATAAAATACTTGGCGGTTTTCCCCGCGGTAAATCTCATTAAACAGTTCGCCGTCTTTTATAAAGATGACGCGGCGGCAGTAGCTTGCCGCAACAGGATCGTGGGTCACCATCAAAGCCGTGACATGATCATCCTGATTCAGGCTCTGCATCGTTTCCATGACGTCTTTTGACGCTTTGGAATCAAGGTTGCCCGTCGGTTCATCGGCCAGGATGAGTGACGGCTTATGAATGACCGCTCTTGCGATGGCGGCACGCTGGCGCTGTCCTCCGGATACTTCAAACGTCCGTTTGTTGAGCAGGTTTTCGATTCCGAGCTTTGCCGCGATGCCGTGCAGTTTTTCTTCCATGACAGACGGCGCTTCTTTTTCAAGCGTTAACGGCAGCATGATATTTTCACCGATCGTCAGCGTGTCCAGAAGGTTGAAATCCTGAAACACAAATCCGAGCTGCTTGCGGCGGAAATGAGCGAGCTTTGTCCGCTTCAGGCGATGCGGGTTTTCTCCGTGAATCAGGATATCGCCTGAATCTGGACGGTCAATCGTTGAAATGATATTCAAAAGCGTTGTTTTTCCGGACCCGGACGGCCCCATCACCGCCGTGAACTCGCCTTCTTCTATTGAAAATGAAATTTGCTTTAAGGCTTGATAGGATACTTGTCCTTTATAGGTTTTATTTATATGTTTGACTTCAAGCATATTCGCCATGAAAATCCTCCTTATGGTTTTATTCTTGTTGATCTGGGCTGCTTTCATGTAGTGCCGGGACGTTCAACATAAAAATCCCCTTGACATAAATCCATGTTATCAAGGGGAAACAAAGCGGGCTATGTTGTTTTCTTAACGCAGCCTTACATTTTTGTAAGAAATGAAAATCGAACTGACGTCCCTTCACCGGGAGACGAGCTGATGTCCACCGTATGATTGAGCTTATCTGTAATTTCTTTGACGAGATGGAGGCCGATTCCCGTAGATTCTTGGAAACGCCGCCCGTTTTCACCCGTGTAATAAGGGTCAAACACCCGCTTGATGTCTTGCGAGGGAATCCCGACACCGTAATCTTTGACTTCAAGCACCGTCCTGTCTTCATCGCGGAAGACATTCAGCTCAAGTCTGTCACTCTTGCCCGCTGAATACTTGACCGCATTTGTGACCACTTGGCCAATCGCAAATTTGAGCCATTTGGCATCGGTGTAAATCTGATGATCATCGCAAACGTTCATTTTCGGATAAACGCGATATTGAATAAAAAATCGTTTATAGCTTTGAATAACTGATTGGAGAAGCTCGGACAGGGAAACCGCTTCAATTTTAAAATCCCTTTCAAACAGGTCGAGCCTTGAAGAATAAAGAAGCGTCTCCAGCCCGAATTCAATCTGCCGGACTTCTTTTTTGATTTGTTCAAAAACGGGCTCATCCTCTTCTTGAATGATTAAATTAATGACCGACAGCGGCGTCTTTACTTGGTGCACCCATTGATTCATATACGTCACCCGCGCGTCCAGCTTGGCTTCGGTCTCATGGAGCTTCTGGTGCTGCAGCCGGATCAGCTCCATCTGCTTTTCATACAGCTCTGAACAGAACACTGAAGAACCGAGATACGGGATATCCGTCCCTTCCTGCCCCGAGCTGAGCCAATGATACACGCCGCGATCTTTGTACCAGCGATAGGCAAGATAACCCGCCAAAATAAGAAGCTGCACGCCCAATATGTAAAACAAGTGAGAAAAAGAATGAAGACCCGCAAACCAGTAATAAAAGAAGACAAACAGCCCTTGAAGGAGAAAAAGCAGAATCAGCACTGCATGAGACCGGAGAAACAGCTTCATGACTGCGCCCTCAGCTGGTAGCCTTCGCCCCGCACCGCTTCAATAGAAACAGGCGCATTCAGCTCTCGCAGTTTTTTTCTGAGCCGCGTGATATACACGTTAAGTGTATTATCATCGATGAATATGTCGGTGTCCCACGTCTTTTCCATGAGACGGTCCCGACTCGTCACCTTTTCTCCCCGCTCAAGCAGCACTTCCAAAAGCTTGCTTTCTTTTTTAGAAAGCTCGCTTTTTTCATCCTGAAAACGCAGTTCAAACCGTTCCACAAAGAGCTGAACGCCGGCATATTCAACCACTTTCTCTCCCTGCTTTGCGGCGTACTCCCCGTACGCCCTCCGGATCTGGCTTTTGATTTTCGCAAGCACAATATCATAAGAAAACGGTTTTTCGATATAATCGTCTCCCCCATTTTCAATCGCCATCACCTGATCCATTTCCCCGCTTCTGGCAGAAATAAAGATGATCGGGCTTGTGGAGTGCTGGCGGATCTGCCGGCACCAATAATATCCGTCATATGCCGGCAAATTGATATCAAGCAGCACCACATCGGGCTTTTCCCGCAAAAAGACATCAAGAACAGCTGTAAAATCCGCGGCGACCACTGTTTGATATCTGTATTTTTCAAGGTAATTCTGCAATAGTCCGCGAATGTCTTCACTGTCTTCCACAATCATGATTTTATTCAAACTGAACCACTCCCGTTTCTTACACTGCTGCCATCATCATAATCGTTTTGGGCATATTGACGCAACACCGCACAAAAAAACCGCCATCTCGGCGGTTTTTGGTCTCTTTAGCCGACCTGCTGCTTAGCTGCTTTACCGGCTGATCCGAACTCTCTCATTTTGCTTCGCACTGTCTCTTCCACGGCTTCAATGCCGGGTGTCAAATAGCCGCGCGGTTCGTACAGATCGCTGTTTTCCTGGAACATGCGGCGTGTTTCGTCTGTCCACGCTACCATACATTCCGTATTGATATTGATCTTCGCGTGGCCGAGCGTGATGGCTTTTTTGATCTGATCCTGCGGAATCCCGGATGCCCCGTGAAGAACGAGGGGAATATCAGTCATGCGGGAGATAGCCTCCATTTCCTTAAATCCGAGATTCGGCTCACCCTGATATTTGCCGTGTACAGAGCCGAGGGCGGCGGCCAGCGCGTCGATATTGGTTTCTTTGACGATCCGCTCACATTCCGTGATATCGGCATAGCAGACCCCGCCGACCAGTCCGTCTTCCATTCCGCCGACCGTGCCGACTTCGGCTTCTACTGATACGCCGTGTTTTGCGGCATAATCGGTGACTTCTTTTGTCATTGCGATATTCTCGTCAATCGGCTGATGGGAGCCGTCAATCATCACTGAGCTGAATCCGGCATCAATGGCCTGTCTGCAGCGTTCCGCACTACTGCCGTGATCGAGATGAAGCACGACCGGAACGGTAATTGCCATGTCCTCTATTAACGCCCCTACCATGGCGGCAATCGTTTTAAATCCGCCTAAATAGTCGACCAGGCGATCGGAAGCCGCGGCGATGACCGGTGATTGCTCCTTTTGCGCCGCCTGCAAAATCGCCTTCGTCCATTGCAGGCCGTTGATATTAAACTGGCCAATTGCATATTGCTCCCGCTTTGCATCTTCAAGAAGCTCTTTCATCGATACAAAAGCCATGTCCACCCCTCCTTTATCCATTACATGCTGAAGTATTTTGATACGACGTCCACTGTTGTTTTTTTCGCTGTTTGAATGGCTTCCTCAGCAGTCAGCTTATAGTATTCAGGCCGGAAGAGCTCAACCGATACAACATCAGAGAAGCCGATTTCCTTCAGTGCTGATAAGTGGGCATCTAAGTCAATTGCCCCTTGTCCCGGCCATACACGATCCTCATCTGTTAAAAAGCCGATTGGGAAATCTTCTGTATCATCAATATGATAGATGAAGATTTTCTTTCCGTCCGCCTGCTTTAAGCTCTCAATATTTGAACCCATTGCATGGAAGTGAAAACTGTCAAGGACAAGCCCGACATTGTCACGGTTAACTGTGTTTACGATCTCATACGCCTGTTCAAACGTATTGACCGTACATTGCGGATGGCCGACAAATTCAAGTGCGATTTTTACGCCGTACGGCTCCGCGATATCTGACAGCTCAGTCAGCACGTCTACACTGCTCTTTTTGATCTCTTCTTTTACAATCTTCTGCTCTGTCACAAGCGGAACGGCCACCACATATTTCACACCGAGGGTTTTGCATGTTTCCATCATGCCTTTAAATTCAGTGATGATCTCGTTGTGGCCCTTTTCATCACGGTTGTTGAAGAAAACAAGCGCGTTTAAAGCAAGCGGTTTGATGTGATGGGTTTGAAAATATTCCGCAAGATCTGCCAATGAATGATCTTTTAAGTACTCCGGCAGCTTATCCATTGTGCGGATTTCAATATAATCATAGCCGTGCTTTTCGCATAGTTCTAAATCCTGTTTAAGGTTTGAGTTTTCCAATGTTGTCGCTTCATTAAAACAAAGTTTCATGCCAGACTCCCCCATCTGCGTTTTAGATATGAAGGGAGTTCGGCAGGAAGGCTGTCGCCATATCCCGCCGAACTCCATGCTCAGCTTATGCCAGACCTAATTCTTCTTTCATTTTCTTAAGCATAAATCGGCTTGATTCATCCGCTCTTTCATCGACCCAAGCAAATACGGCATTCGTCGCAATTCCGTCGAACTTCATCTCTCTCAGTTTTCTGAAAATCGTATCAAAATCAACCTCGCCTTGACCAATGTCCAAATGCTGGTGAACCGTTACTTTCGCGTCAGGCGGATTGACGATATAGCGAAGACCATGAGCCGCTTTATGATTATAGGTATCTGCAAATAAAACATGTGTGAGGCGGTCGCCGGCTTCGTCAAACATGGTCTCGATGTCGCCTTTGCCGTCATCATAGAAGAACGTATGCGCAGTCGAGTAGACAAGATTGATCCAATCCTTGTCAAGCGCGCGGATCATATCCATCGCACCTTTGTGCGTTTCGATAAAATCGTATGGGTGGGCTTGAAGATTAAGTTTAATACCTTCTTTTTCAAAGACTGGCAGAAGCTCATCCATGGATTTGATAAATTTTTCTTCACTTGTTAAAGGATCATATTTTGAACCGCTGAATTCGCTGTTCATCAAATCCACTTCAAGTTCAACCGCAATTTCGATTGCCCGTTTCCAATTGCGCACCGCTGCCTGCCGGCGGTCTTCATCAGGACCCGCCCAGTGGTAAAGAGGAAGAAGCGATGAAAGCTTAACACCTGTATCTCTTAAAAGGCGCTTTAATTGTTTGATCTTTGCTGAATCAACTTTCGGATATTTATAAAACGGACAAAAATCCTCACGCGGAGACAATTCGATATATTCATAGCCAAGCTCCGCCGTTTTATAGACCGTTTCCTCTAAAGTTAAATCATCACGATACATGGATGGATCCAATGCTAATTTCATATTTTCACTCCTCTGTTTTTTAGTTTTGAACTGTTGTAAAAGATTGATAGAATTCCGGTTTTTCCTTCAATTCAACCTTTTCTTTTTGTCCAGATTCCTGGGCTTTTACACACGCGTCAGTCGTGACAGCAGCAATATAGCCGTCCCATGCCGTCGGTCCGCTGACCTCGCCTTTCTTTTGAATCGAATCAATAAAGTCTTGGATTTCCACATCATACGCAGCGACAAAGCGTCTCTGCCAATCCATCAAAATATCAGTGCTGAATCTGCCTTCTTTTCTCAAGCTGATGCTTGATGGTTCAGGAAGCTTGATGATGCCGTCTTCTCCGACGATTTCACATTGAATGTCATAGCCGTATTTACAGTTCACATAGATTTCAGCATTGATGACGATACCGCCTTTTGTTTCAATCACAACGATTTGCGGATCTTTTAAATGCGGCAGCGCGTTTTTCGATTTTTTCGGGTAGATGACTTGAACGGACTCGTAGTCATCGTTGACGAGCCAGTGCAGTACATCAATTTCATGAACAAGTGTGTCGACTACGGCCATATCGGTTGTGTAGTTATCTCCTACAGTCGGGTTGCGGTGCGCGCAGTGAATCATAAGCGGTTCGCCAATCACATGGTTATCGAGTGCTTCCTTCAGCTGTACGTAACCGCTGTCATAACGGCGCATGAAGCCGACTTGAACAAGGCGTTTGCCCACTTTGATTTCTTCTTCGACAATGCGCATGCATCCTTCAGCCGTTGTCGCGAGCGGTTTTTCACAGAACACATATTTCTGGGCTTTAATGGCTTTCAGCACGCTTGACTCATGCGCAGGCCCCCAGCTTGTCACTAAAACAGCGTCTACATTTTCGTCTGCAAGCAAGCTGTCATCATTCGGATAAACCGTCGCGTTTAATTGGTATTGCTCAACGACCTTTTGTGCAGCTTCTTGATTAACATCCGTTACAGCTACAATTTCCGCGCCGGACAGCTTGTTCGTGATGCGGTTAATATGTTCTTTTCCGATTGCTCCAGTTCCAATTACGCCAATACGTAAACTCATTGACAGCCACTCCTTCTGTTGGTTACATGATTTTGCTTTCTGTTCCTTGCTTTACTTGGCTCTGAGGAGATCCGTAGAGTTCCTCTTGAATTTGTTCAAGCGACTTGCCAGACGTATTCGGCGCAAAGAGCAGCCCGATGATCATACTGGCCGTCACACATCCGAGAAGGATTGCAGCCATCGTTCCAATGCCGAAATTGGTGATAATCATTGGGACAAACAGACTCCAAATCCCTATTGAAATACGGACAAGGAAAAACATCAGTCCTTGTGCGGAAGCACGATATTGCGTAGGAAAGATTTCACTGGCCCATAACTGATAGTTCGCTTGCTGCCCTGCTCCGTTATTGATGCCAATCACGACAATAAACAGGAGCAGAATCGGCAGGCCTTCAACTGGCAGCAGAAACAGTGTCCACCCGATCACCGCCATGAAAGCGGCGATTCCAAATACGGTTTTTCTATATTTGTCGGCAAAGGGCATGAAGATCAAGGCGACCCCCAATCCTGTGAAGATAAACAGCCCCATTTGCAAAAGGTTGGCCATGTTGGCAGATACACCGCCGACCTGCTGATAAATGTATGGCATAAAGAAGCCCATGACCCCGGCGGCTAAGTTCCAAACCAAGTACACACCCATCAAAAACAATATGCTTTTGAGATACATAGGCTTGAGCAAATCAAAATATGATGTCTTATTCAGTACAGCCGGCTTCTCTGCCTGAGCATCCTCCGGCTGATTTTTTGTCTGCCAGGCGTCTGATTCCGGAAGCCTGATTCTCAGGATGTACGTAATCAGCGCAATCACAAGCAGATGGGCAAATACGATTTTATTCCCCAGGAGTCCCAAGTCACCGGCCAGTACGGAGAGGAGCAGTACAACGACAGCGCCCGCGGCCCAAGCGACTTGTGCTACGCCGCAATGCCTGGCCCGATTCTTCTTTGGCGCATTTTCCGCAATAATGGTCCATGACGCGGTTATGTCAGCTCCTACTGATAAACCGATAATGATGTAACCGCTTAACAACATGGGGAAATTAACCCCGAACAAAACCAAACAAATCCCTAGTGCATAAACCAGCATACTATTGGTATAAACAGCCTTCCGTCCGACTTTATCAGCCAGAAACCCGCCAAGCAGCGCGCCGACAGCGGCAGAAATCGCATTTGCGCTCAGCGCGCCGAGCAGCCCGATTTGTGTATCGGATAGCTTAAGGTAACTGACCCATAATGATAAACCGGCGGAGCCTGCCACAATTGAACCGGCATCAATATAGTTGGCCAATGCTGCCGCGATTGTCCGTTTATTGAAGGCTGAATCTCCATTGGTATTGCCCATATGTTCATTCCCCATTAAGCCAGATCCAACAACTGCTGATCAATATAGTTTCTCGCAATCAATGCATACTCCAGCGGGTTTGCAACATCGGGGTCTTGTTCAGCTTCAATGACAATCCATCCGGAATAACTGTGCTTCAACAGCAGCTGATATACTTCTCTAAAGTCAATGCAGCCGTCACCGGGAACCGTAAACATGCCTTTTAAAAATGATTGCCGGAACGATTGTCCTTCGAGCCTGCATTGTTCCATGACATTCAGGCGGGCATCCTTAAAGTGCACATGCTTAATGCGGCCGATATGCTTCTCAAGCATCCCCATGTAATCGCCGTCAGAAATATACGCATGGCCTGTATCATAGAGGAGGTGTACATGCGCAGGGTCTGTTCCTGCCATCAGGCGGTCCACTTCTTCCGCTGTTTGGACACCAGTGCCGAGATGATGATGATAGACAAGCTTCAAGCCATGCTGAGCGGCAATTTCGCCAAGGTGATTCAGCCCTTCGCAAAGCCGCTCCCATTCATCATCCGTAAAGTGCGGCTTCTCTGTGAACACATTTTTCTCCAAGCCTTGCACGCTGTACGTTTGTTCAGAGACAACTGCGACATCCGCGTTTACTTGCTGCAAATACTCACAATGCAGGGTAAATGCCTTTGCCGCTTCACCAAGTCCGTCACGCAAAATAAAACTGCTGAACCATTTTCCTGCAATGCGTAAGTTCCGAAGCTTCAGCTCTTTGTTCAGGATGGCAGGTTCGGGGAAAAAGCCCCCGACCTCCGTGCCTTGAAAACGTGCGACAACGATATCACTTAACAAATGCTGAAGTGTATTTCCCGCTCCAATTTCAGGCATGTCATCATTCCGCCACCCAATGGGAGCGATTCCCCACAGGATTTCATTTTTGCCCATCTATGGTGCCTCCCCTCTAATACTGCTTCGCAGATTCCAGCTTTTTCTCTTTTGCTTCGTATGCCTTCTGAACGCTTTCTTGTTCAGATACCTCTGCCACCCCGACATGCCACCAGCTGTCATAGCCGTCCGTCATTGTTTTAGGCAGCACCTTCATTTCAATTAATGTTGATACATCCTGTTTCTTCGCATCCTCTAACGCCGCTTTTAATTCTTCTACTGTGTTTGCGCGGTAGGTTTTCGCGCCGTATCCCTCAGCGACTTTCGCGTAATCGACATTCAGGATTTGGTTGTCATCTGTGCGGAACTCGCAATAGTAGCTGCCGCTGCCGTGATCCATTTGCAGGTTGTTGATGCATCCGAATCCTGAGTTGTCAAAGAGCAGCACATTGATTTTCTTGTTGTACTGAATCGCCGTGATCAATTCAGAATGAAGCATCAGGAAGCTGCCGTCTCCGACGATTGAATACACTTCTCTGTCAGGGTGGGCCAGTTTAAGACCGAGTGTCCCGGACACTTCATAGCCCATGCAAGAATATCCATACTCCAGGTGATACGTATTCGGAACATTAGAATGCCACAGACGCTGCAAATCTCCTGGGAGTGAGCCTGCTGAACAGATGATGACGCTGTCTTCAGGAATCGTCTCGTTGATTGTCAGCAATGCCGTTGTTTGCGGAAGCTCCGTATTCAACGCGTCAGCATATTCATTCAGGACCTCTTGAGAAAAGTGATTTTTGATTTCCGGATCAAATGCTTCCCGCTTAAACGTCACTTTGCTGAGACGCTCGCGTTCAGCTAGCCATTCGTCCTTCAGCTCCCGGATCGTTGTGCCGAACTCGCTCTCATAGCCTTCAAGCAAGCCGTGCAGTTTGCCAAGCGTCACTTTCGCATCCGCCACCACTTGGAATGCATCAAGTTTATACGCCTGCATTCGGCTGACGTTAATGTTCAAAAACTTCGCTTTATCAAAATCAAAAGCGGTCTTAGAGGATGTCGCAAAATCTGTATACCTTGTGCCGATGCCGATAATCAAATCAGCTTGGCGGGCCGCTTTGTTTGCCGCAAGTGTACCTGTGATGCCCATTCCGCCAAGGTTGTTTGCAAAATCTGCCTCAACAGTAGACTTTCCTGCCTGCGTTTCAACTAACGGAATGTTATAGGCTTCAGAAATGGCAACCAATTCATCGCGCGCACCGGAATATTTTGCGCCTCCGCCGACGAGAATCACAGGTTTTTTGCTGGATTTAATCAGCTCCGCCGCACCTTGAAGCTCGCGCTCGCTCGGCTGCATGCGATCAATATAGTGAACCCGTTTGACGAAGAAACTTTCATCAAAATCGTATGCTTCCCCTTCAACATCCTGAGAAATACAAATCGTTGCCGGACCTGCTTTTGCCGGATCAGTCATGACTTCAAACGCGCGCAGCAAACTGCTCATCAGCTGCTCAGGGCGCGTAATGCGGTCCCAGTATCTCGATACAGGTTTCAATGCATCGTTTGTCGTAATCGCCGCGCTGTATTCTTGCTCCATTTGCTGCAGTACAGGGTCTGGCTGTCTTGTCGCAAATGTGTCTGCCGGTATCAAGAGAACTGGGATATTGTTTGCCAATGCAGTTCCGGCTGCCGCCACCAAGTTAGCCGCTCCCGGTCCGACGGATGTAGACACTGCATATATTTTTCTTCTCAGCATTTGCTTGCTGTACGCCATGGCCGCATGCGCCATTCCTTGTTCATTTTTCCCTTGATAGACTTTCAAATGGCCTGCATCCTGCTCAAGCGCTTGCCCGATCCCTAATACGTTTCCATGACCGAAAATTGTGAAAATCCCTTCGACAAAAGGCTCTTCCTTTCCATCAACATGGATGTACTGCTGGTTTAAGAATTTAATCAGCGCCTGTGCTGTTGTTAAGCGAATTTTCTTACCCACAAACGATCCCACCTTTACTCGATCTTTTTCAATTATGACTGTGCTTCAATAAGCTGTACGATTTCTTCCGCAGTCGGCATCGCTTCTGACGAACTGTGCTTGCTCACCACAATGGAAGCTGAAGCACTGCCGTATTTCAATGCCGTTTCAATGTCTTTTCCGCTGACAAGGCCATAGATAAAGGCTGACGCATAGGAGTCACCAGCTCCAAAGGTTTTCAGCACTTTTGTCTTGTACGCTTGGGCGCGGAATACCTCGCCGGATTTGCTGTATGCGTAAGAGCCTTCGACGCCGTGTTTGATGACAACGAGGTCGGCTGAATGGCCAAATAAATGATTGACGGATTCTTCATTGCTTCCGCCTGTGCGGTTTTCCATCACATCAAATTCATCGCGTGTGCCGATGACGATATCAGACTGCTCGGCAACCAAAGAATAATAAACGGCTGTTTCATCTGATGACTGCCACGTATACGGGCGGTAATCCAGTTCGAACACCACTTTAACCTGATGCTTCTTCGCGTATTGAACAGCTTTTAATACCGCTTCCCGTGACGGGCTTTTGGCGAGCGCTGTCCCGGAAACAAGCAGCATTTTCGCATTTGCGATATAGTCCTCGCTTACCTCTGAAGGCTCAAGATAAAGATCCGCCACATCATCGCGATACATTAAAATGCTGCATTCTTCAGGGCTGAGGATTTCTGTAAATGCAAGGCCTGCTTTGTGTCCATCTTGATCAACAACCATCTGTGTTGTATCAACGCCGGTCTTTCTCATATAGGACTCTATGAATCTTCCATGCTGGTCATCCGGAATTTTGCCGATGAAGCCCGCTTTTAAGCCAAGCTTCGCGCTGCCGATCGCGATATTCGCAGGTGAACCGCCGACGTATTTGGAAAATGTCATCGTCTCTTCCATTGGGCGGTTGTATTCCACTGCGTTCAGGTCAATACATGCCCGGCCGATGGCAATAATGTCAAAAGCCTTCTCTTCATTGAATGTATACTTCATCGTAAACAGCCACTCCTCACTTGTTAGCGTTCTAAAATCCACTCATGCGCCGGGTCGTTATGAAACTTCCATTTTCGCGTCGGCCCTGCCATGACATTTAAATAGTAGGATGTGTATCCGTCCGGAACGCCTACCGGGTGGTATCCCGCAGGAACGATGACAACGTTTTCATTTTCCACAGTCATTGTCTCGTCAATAGAACGGTCATCTGTGTATACGCGCTGAAATACAAAGCCCTGTCCCGGGTCTAACTCATGGTAGTACGTTTCTTCTAAGAAAGATTCTTCCGGCAAGTTGTCTTGATCATGTTTGTGAGGCGGGTAGCTGGACCAGTTGCCGCTGTCTGTATAGACTTCAACTACTAATAGACTGTTAGCTGAAGGGTCTGAATCCGGAAGAATGTTATGAACAGTACGTTTGTTTGAAAATTGCCCGCGATGTTCAATTCCGTTGTCTTCCGCTTTGATCAGCTTTGTCGGAAGCTGCTTTTCCGATGGAGAATAGCAAAGCGCCACTCTTGCGTTGCTGACCGCTGTGATCTCAAATGCACGGTCATTTGATATATAGACGCTGTCTGTCGGTTTTCGTTCAAATACGCTTTCACGCGTGCCGATATTCTCAAAAGTCGACTCATAATCTGTCACTGTAATTTTTCCCGTTACCGCCACAATACAGATTTCTTGTTTTTTCAATTCTTCTGTATAGCTTGAACCTGATGCAAGATCTAACACTTTAAACTCTACATAAGTGAGATCAGAGTTGGATGTCGTTACTTCGTGCACGAGTTTGACCCCATTAGACACTTCATGCGACTGCGGCTTACGCAACAAATAACTCATAGAGAAGCCCTCCTCTTTCTATTGGCAGAATAAGTCCGAACAGCGCACATGGACGCCGTTCGGCTGTTCGTCGTTTAGTTGAAATCAGGTGCAGGATATCTTGCCGTCACCACTTTTTTACGTGTATAGAAGTCGACGCTGTCTTTTCCGTTCGCATGCAGCGTTCCAAAGAATGAAGATTTCCAGCCTGAGAATGGGAAGAACGCCATTGGAGCCGGCACCCCAAGGTTGATTCCTAGCATTCCCGCATCAATGTTTTCACGGAAGTAGCGGATTGCGTTTGAGTTGGATGTGAACAAGCAGGCGCCGTTCGCAAACTCAGACTTATTGGCGATTTCAATCGCTTCTTTCAGGTTTTTCACACGAATGACAGATAAGACCGGAGCGAAAATTTCATCTTTCCAGATCGTCATCTCTGTTGTGACATTGTCAAAGATCGTCGGGCCGACAAAGTAGCCGTCGTCTGACACATTTTCACGTCCGTCACATACGAGTCTGGCACCTTCTTCAAGACCTTTTTCGATATAGCTGAGCGTGCGCTTCTTGTTGTCTTCGCGAATCACCGGTCCTAAGAACACGCCGTCATCAAGGCCATTACCGATTTTAATGTCCGCCACTTTTTCCTGCAGCTTCGCCATAAATTCATCGGCGATTCCTTCTTCAACTGTCACAACCGCACAAGCCATGCAGCGTTCACCGGCAGAACCGAAGGCAGCTCCAACGATGTTTGTGACCGTGTCTTCAAGATTCGCATCGTTCAAGACAATCGTATGGTTTTTCGCGCCAGTCAGAGATTGAACGCGTTTTAAGTTTTCGCTTCCTTTTTTGTAGACGTATTCGCCGACTGGCTTGGAGCCTACAAATGAAATCGCTTTAATTTCGGGATGCTCGAGGATGCCGTTTACAACGTCATGCGCACCGTATACGACGTTGAATACCCCTTTCGGAAGGCCCGCTTTTTCAAAAAGCTCAACCAATTTCTCTGTTAATAGCGGAGTCCGCTCAGACGGCTTTAAAATAAATGTGTTGCCGAGCGCGATCGCCATCGGGAACATCCAGCAAGGAACCATCATCGGGAAGTTGAATGGCGCGATTCCGCCGACAACTCCGATTGGGTAACGGTAGTTCGCCGCTTCAACGTCCGTTGCGATGGAAGCAAGTGAGTCACCCATCATCAGGGAAGGTGCTCCAGCGGCGAACTCTACGTTTTCAATCCCGCGTCCCACTTCACCTAAAGCTTCTTTCGTGTTTTTTCCGTTTTCAATGGTAATTAGATGAGCAAGTTCTTCTTTATGCTGAGACAGCAGCTGCTGGAAGTTAAATAGAATTCTGGCACGGCGCGGAACCGCCACCTTTGACCATGTTTTAAATGCTTCAGCAGCCGTTTGCGCTGCGTAATCAATATCCTCTTGTGTAGAAATCGGCACTTGGCATAGTACTTCTTTCGTCGCCGGATTGACGACATCTTCATATTGATCTGTTTTGCTTTCAACCCATTCACCGTTGATGTAGTTTTTTAATTTTCTGATTTCTGCCATTCTTATTGCCTCCTTCATTAGTAAACACATACACTTGTATGGATGGTTCCGGATAGATTCATATCAATATCCACTTTTCAGCAAGCCAAGAATTAAACGCTTTCAAAAAAACCAAAAAAATAAATGGCGGATGCATATTTACATACAAGCAACCATTTCATGCACAACAGGTTACTTTTTGGTCATTTCTTGGTTATATTCTAATCGCATAATACCCATAAGTCAATCATAAACACTAAATTTTTTCATTATTTTTATTATATTAATCTTTTAATCAAGTAAGAGAGGTAAGAGAAGCCCGCCGAATCTTGAAAAAGATATACACCGATGTTATCATTTTTTAAGCAACTATTGATTAACTTTTGGTTTTTATTATATATTTATGTTACGTAAAGATTCAAGAAGGAGTTTTTAATATGAAACTGATGCGGATTCAGGAAATGGAGGAGTACATTTTATCGCATGGCACTGTTTCCTTAGATGAGCTGTGCCAGGTGTTCAATGTTTCCAAAAACACAGTCAGACGTGATATCAACAAGCTAACAGAAAAGGGTGCGATTGAAAAAGTATACGGCGGCGTAACATCTATTGAAAAAACCGCATTAGTTCCTTTTGAAAATCGCACCATTCAGCACCAGGATGAAAAAACAAAAATCGCCCATTATGCTTCCCGATTTATTGAAGATCACGATTTGGTCTTCATTGATTCAGGAACGACGACAAAGTCTATTCTTGATACGCTTGATCCAGCCAAAAATGTCACCATCTTAACCAACAGTTTAGACATTATCAATGCGGCGTCAGCTTTGAAGAATATCAACTTAATCATTATCGGAAACAACTATAAGAGAAAAACCCGCTCCTTTGTCGGCATGGACGACCCGGCTATGCTTGATAAGTACAATATCAACAAAGCCTTTATGTCCGCTACCGGAACGACGCTGACACACGGATTGACCAACTCGGATCTGCTGGAGTATGAAATTAAAAAGAGGATTTCGGAAAAAGCAAAAGAAGTGTATCTATTGGCTGACCATTCTAAATTCGGAAAATCAACGCTTCTGACATATGCGCCGTTTGACAGGCTGCATTGCATTGTGACCTCTCAGCCATTAGACGACGAGTACACGCAGTACTGCAATGAGCATCAAATCGGCATTCATCTGGCCGAACGTTTACAATAGTGTTGAGAGTCTATCATCCATTTTATTCTAGGAGGCAGATCATGAAAAAAGCGAAGCTCGGAAAATCAGACTTGCAGGTATTCCCTATCGGATTAGGAACAAATGCTGTCGGAGGACATAACCTCTACCCGAACCTAAATGAAGAAACCGGAAAAGAATTGGTGCGCGAGGCGATCCGTAATGGCGTGACAATGTTAGACACCGCTTACATTTACGGGATCGGCCGTTCCGAAGAATTAATTGGTGAAGTGCTGCGTGAATTCAACCGTGAAGATGTTGTCATCGCGACAAAAGCCGCTCACAGAAAACAAGGCAATGACTTTGTCTTTGATAATTCACCAGAATTTCTTAAAAAATCAGTTGATGAAAGCCTGAAGCGCTTGAATACCGATTATATCGATTTGTTCTACATTCACTTCCCTGACGAACATACGCCTAAGGATGAAGCCGTTAACGCGCTGAATGAGATGAAGAAAGCCGGAAAAATCCGCTCCATCGGTGTATCCAACTTCTCTTTAGAGCAATTGAAAGAAGCAAACAAAGACGGTTTGGTAGATGTATTGCAAGGCGAATACAACCTGTTAAACCGTGAAGCGGAAAAAACATTCTTCCCGTATACGAAGGAGCATAATATTTCATTTATCCCTTACTTCCCGCTCGTATCAGGTTTATTGGCAGGAAAGTATACAGAAGATACAACGTTCCCAGAAGGCGACCTGCGAAACGAACAGGAACACTTCAAGGGCGAGCGTTTCAAAGAAAATATCAGAAAGGTCAACAAGCTTGCGCCGATTGCCGAAAAACACAACGTGGATATCCCTCACATCGTATTGGCCTGGTATTTAGCAAGACCGGAAATTGATATTTTAATTCCGGGAGCAAAACGTGCCGATCAGCTGATTGATAACATCAAAACAGCCGACGTGACGCTTTCTCAAGAGGATATTTCATTTATTGATAAGCTGTTCGCATAAGAAGAAAACAGCCTTCTCCAATGGAGAAGGCTGTTTTTTTGTGCGATAAATTCCTAAATAACTGATTTTGAAGCAAAACCTTACAAAATGAGCCATAAATCCGATAAAATAAAGGTAGTTTATCTCAGAAAGAAAGTGATTGAGAAAGCAAAAGTATGAAACGTTCATATCATCTAGCTCATATGAAATAAAGCTGACCCAGCTTCTTTTATTTGCTGGTCAGAATAGCGGACCGTTTCGATGGTCTATGGAGGAAACAGAATGAAACTTAAATATGTAAAAGCCTTAGTTGCAGTAACCGTTGCTTTAGGTGTACTGCTGCCATCAACGATTTCTCATGCAAAGAGCTTTAGCGGCCGCTCATCATCTAGTTACAGCAGCCGAAGTTCAAGCTCGTCATACAGCGGAAGCTATAAATCAAGCCCGAAATCAAGCTACAGCTCAGGATCAAGCTCTTCTAGCAAAAAATCCAAGACGTCTGACGATTCATCATCATCGATTTCGCTTAAAAAGAAGCCTTCGGAAAAGGCAAGTTCATCAAGCTCTAAAAAATCGTCAGGCACCTTTTCCGGCGCTACATCAAAAGTAACCGGAAAGACATACAGCGGAAAAACGTCTAAAGCTTATGTTGGCGGACGTTATGTTTCAGTCAATCATTACTATCACGCAGGTTTCGCGCCATCAGGATGGTTTGGATATTATAGCGGATTTACAATGGGTATGTTCATGATCAGCATGATGCACCCGTGGGGTTACACCTATCATCCAGTCGGAGGCCCAGGTTATGTTTCTTATGGCGCTTCACCCATTGCCTGGATCGTGGATATCATCGCTTTAATTATTATTTTAATCATTGTCATCGCACTGATTCGCGCATTTAAAGCACCAAAGACGTACAGAAGGAGATTTTAGGCAATGAGATTAATATTAAATGAGCAAGAAATTATAGACGGAATTTGCGTGTATATTTCCAATGAAGAAGATATCTACCCTGAAGACGTTGAAGTAAAGGAGCTATCTTATAACAAGCGTACAGGGTTCTTCGCTGAAGCTACATTTGGCCTGCACCACAAGCAGCTTATGTCAGATGACATTTCAGAAGGCATTATTCAGTTCTTAGAGGAATACCACAACTTCAATCCGGACGTTACCGTCGTTGAATTGCAATTTGATAAGAAAAAAGGCTTCTCCGCCTTGGTTTTCGTCAACGAAGCAGAAGAATAAAAATGTCTTAATCAAACCTTACTCCGCGCGGGTAAGGTTTTTTTAATGGTTTCTCTGAGCATAAAGTTATTTCGTTTTTCCTAAACTCAGCGGATCTGTGATCATCTCTTTTGGCTTTAACGTTTCCGTTTTTTCAAAACAAATGTTTCAAATGAGATAGGAAATGGGTACTAATCTATTAACTTTGTTACATATTTTTAGATACTCATTGGCTCAACAACTGAGGAGGAGACATTTGTGAAGAAAGACACAAGGAAATATATGATCTACTTTTTCGGCGCTTTAGGGGGACTGCTATATGGTTACGATACAGGCGTTATCTCCGGAGCACTCCTGTTTATCAATAACGATATTCCTTTAACGACATTGACAGAAGGATTGGTTGTCAGCATGCTGCTCCTTGGCGCGATTTTCGGTTCTGCCTTGAGCGGCACATGCTCAGACCGCTGGGGCAGGAGAAAGGTTGTATTTGTCCTTTCCATCATTTTTATTATCGGTGCGCTCGCTTGCGCATTTTCTCAAACAATCGGCATGCTGATTGCATCTAGGGTGATACTCGGGTTGGCCGTCGGCGGTTCAACGGCACTTGTGCCCGTGTATCTTTCCGAAATGGCACCGACGAAAATTCGCGGGACACTCGGCACAATGAACAACTTAATGATTGTCACCGGGATTTTGCTCGCCTATATCGTTAACTACCTGTTCACACCATTTGAAGCGTGGCGCTGGATGGTCGGTCTGGCCGCAGTGCCTGCCGTGCTTCTATTAATCGGCATCGCGTTCATGCCGGAATCGCCAAGATGGCTCGTGAAGCGCGGCCGTGAAGAAGAAGCGAGACGCATCATGAACATCACTCATGACCCCAAAGACATCGAAATGGAATTGGCAGAGATGAAGCAAGGGGAAGCGGAGAAAAAAGAAACGACACTCGGCGTGCTGAAAGCCAAATGGATTCGCCCCATGCTTCTGATTGGCGTCGGCCTTGCCATTTTCCAGCAGGCGGTCGGCATTAACACGGTCATCTACTACGCGCCAACCATTTTTACGAAGGCCGGTCTTGGCACATCAGCTTCGGCGCTCGGCACAATGGGAATCGGCATCCTCAACGTCATCATGTGTATCACTGCCATGATCTTAATTGACCGTGTCGGCCGCAAAAAACTTCTGATCTGGGGAAGTGTCGGCATCACACTGAGCCTTGCTGCTTTATCAGGCGTGCTCCTAACGCTCGGACTTTCCGCATCAACAGCGTGGATGACAGTAGTCTTTCTAGGTGTCTATATCGTCTTTTACCAGGCGACATGGGGTCCGGTAGTGTGGGTGCTCATGCCTGAGCTCTTCCCATCCAAAGCACGCGGAGCCGCGACAGGGTTCACGACTTTGGTGTTATCGGCGGCTAACCTGATCGTTTCGCTTGTCTTCCCGCTGATGCTAAGCGCAATGGGCATCGCATGGGTCTTTATGGTTTTCTCAGTCATTTGTCTTCTCTCATTTTTCTTCGCTTTCTACATGGTGCCGGAAACCAAAGGGCGAAGCTTGGAGGAAATTGAAGCAAGCCTGAAAAACCGGTTTAAAAAGAAGAAAAGCACCCAAAACCAAATGCTGAATGAGCGTACATTATAAAAAAAGGAATCGTCTCCTTATGGGACGATTCCTTTTTCTGTTTACACCATGACCTTGCAAATATTGTTCGTAAATTCCACAGGGTCCTGAATCGGCAGGCCTTCGATGAGAAGCGCCTGATTGTACAGAAGGTTTGTGTACAGGCTCAGCTTCTCTTTATCTTGTTCAAACGCGTCCTGCAGCGTTTGGAATACCTCGTGATTCGGGTTGATTTCCAGCACTTTTTCCGCCTTCACATTTTGGCTGTCAGGCATCGCGTTTAAGATTTTTTCCATCTCAATTGTCACTTCGCCGTCAGCAGCAAGGCAGACTGGATGTGATTTAAGCCGTTTTGAGATTCTGACGTTTTTCACTTTGTCTGACAGAATGTTTTTCATTTCCTCAAACAGATCCTTATACTTGTTTTCCTCTTCCTCGGACTGCTTTTGATCCTCATCCGTGTCTATGCCAAGGTCTCCGCTTGATACGGACTTGAATTCTTTTTCCTGATAAGAAGCCAGCATTTTAATTGCAAACTCATCAATGTCCTCAGTAAAGTAGAGGATTTCATAGCCTTTGTCCGCCACCATTTCCGTTTGCGGCAGTTTCTCAATGCGGTCGTAAGAATCACCGGTCGCGTAATAAATGTATTTCTGCTCCTCTGGCATTCTGGAAACATACTCGTCTAAGCTGACCAGTTTTTTCTCTTTTGAAGAGTAGAATAATAGGAGCTCCTTCAATTGATCCTTATTCGCGCCAAAATCATTGTACACGCCGAATTTCAGCTGTCTGCCGAACGACTTATAGAACGTCTCGTATTTCTCTCGGTCTTTTTTCAACAGGCTTTGCAGCTCGCTTTTGATTTTCTTGCTGATGTTTTTCGCGATCAGCTTCAGCTGGCGGTCATGCTGCAGCATTTCTCTGGAAATATTCAGCGACAGATCTTCAGAATCGACCATGCCCTTCACAAAGCTGAAGTGGTCCGGTAGCAGGTCTGCGCACTTATTCATGATCAGCACGCCATTGGAATACAGCTCCAAGCCTTTCTCATATTCCTTGGAATAGTAGTCAAACGGCATGTTTTCAGGGACGAATAGAATCGCGTTGTAGCGAACGGCTCCATCCACACTGATATGAACGTGTGTGAGCGGTTTATCAAACCCGTAATGCTTTTCAGCATAGAATTTTTCATAATCCTCATCTGTCAGCTCGCTTTTGTTTTTTCTCCAGATCGGCACCATGCTGTTGACCGTCTGCTCTTCCTGCACCTCTTCAAATTCATTTTCGCTGCCTTCCTTCGGCTTATTAATGGTTGTATCCATTTTGATCGGGTAGCGAATGAAGTCGGAGTACTTCTTGATGATCGCTTTTAAACGATATTCCTCTAAAAACTCGTCATAGCTGTCATCTTCTGTGTTCTCTTTGATTTTCAGGATAATGTCTGTACCGACAGAATCCTTTTCACACGGCTCAATCGTATAGCCGTCTGCACCCGCAGACTCCCATTTATAAGCCTCTTCGCTGCCAAGCGCTTTACTGATGACTGTCACGACATCGGCAACCATAAATGCCGCGTAAAAACCGACACCGAACTGCCCGATAATGTCATGTCCGTCTTTCAGCTCGTTTTCCTTTTTAAACGCGAGGGAACCGCTTTTTGCAATTGTTCCAAGATGCTGTTCAAGCTCATCCTTTGTCATTCCGATCCCCGTATCAGAGATGGTTAATGTTCTCGCATCTTTGTCAGCTGCGACCTTTATGTAGTAACTGTCTTTATCAAACGTAAGCGCATCGTCCGTAAGCGCTTTGTAATAGATTTTGTCAATCGCATCACTCGAATTGGAGATTAACTCGCGCAGGAAAATTTCTTTTTGGGTATAAATGGAGTTAATCATCATATCCAGCAAGCGTTTAGACTCTGCTTTAAACTCTTTTTTCGCCACTCTTGATCGCTCCTTTACCATTATGTAAACCCTTTTCAGCATCTATTTATCACATAAGATGACAATTGTCAATTAGATTGATAGATGCATATATATGTAAATTTAACATTAGTTGGATTTGTTTTCACTCTTTTTCTCACTCATTCTCATAAAAAAGAGAGGCTTCATCATCCTCTCTTTTTTTCTGTGTCATTCCAGTAGCCAAACTCCCGCTTCATCCATATATGCACCGGGTAGAAAAACAAACCGAACGGTATCAAAAACAATAGATTATGCCATGAAGCATTCAGAAATGCGCTTGCAGTCACCGGAAACGTAATCTCTTGCAATAAAAAAGAGATGACAGTCAGCACAACAAATGCAGATGGAATGGTAATGAAGCAATAAAACTTGAGCTCCTTCTTATGCTGTACCTTCACACATACAAACCTCCCAACAATTTCTAATTCATCTTAACATATGCCGGCCTTTCTTTTCTCGCATGTTTATCACTGCACATAGCGGGAAGACAAATAGAAAAAGGAGGTCTCGTAACATGGGAAGACTTGAAAACAAAACAGCAGTGATCACAGGCGCCGCGACAGGCATTGGGCAAGCGACGGCAGAGGTTTTTGCCAATGAAGGCGCGCGTGTGATCATCGGAGATATCAATAAAGATCAAATGGAAGAAACAGTTGACGCAATCAGAAAAAACGGAGGACAGGCCGAATCCTTTCACCTCGATGTGTCAGATGAAAACAGTGTGAAAGCATTTGCTGATCAAATCAAGGATGCATGCGGAACGATTGATATTCTGTTTAATAATGCCGGCGTTGATCAGGAAGGCGGAAAGGTGCACGAATATCCGGTTGACCTGTTTGACCGCATTATCGCCGTCGACCTGCGCGGCACATTCCTTTGCAGCAAATATTTGATTCCGCTCATGCTCGAAAAAGGAGGCTCCATCATCAATACCTCCTCCATGTCAGGCCGTGCCGCGGACCTTGACCGCTCGGGTTACAACGCAGCAAAAGGCGGCATCACCAACCTGACAAAAGCGATGGCGATCGACTACGCACGGAACGGCATCCGCGTCAATTCCATTTCACCGGGTACGATCGAAACCCCGCTGATTGACAAATTAGCAGGCACCAAAGAACAGGAAATGGGTGAAAAATTCCGCGAAGCCAACAAATGGGTCACGCCGCTCGGCCGCCTCGGCCAGCCGAAGGAAATGGCGACAGTGGCCCTGTTCCTCGCGTCAGACGACAGCTCATACGTCACAGGAGAGGACATCACCGCAGACGGCGGCATCATGGCATACACATGGCCAGGGAAAATGCTGATTGATGAGAAATGGAAGAAAGAAACGAAATAAGAGAGGGGATGTCCCTCTCTTTTTGTCTTTCAAAGCAATACAACTTTATACTTTTTCACATCCAAAAACTGCAAAAATTCCCTCGCCAGCACTTCAGGCGGATGCGCCTTTCCTTCATCCAGCCGATACAAAAGCAACCCGATAATCATTGCGGATACATAATGGGCATAAAGCTTTTTCTCTGCGTGAATATCAGTTTGCTGATGCAGATAAAACGATTCCAGCGCTTTGAACATATCAGGTATCACATGAGGAACACCCCATTCCCGATTGAGAAAATGGACAATGGGCATGTTTGACAAAGCAGAAAGCAGACTGGCGAGCGCCTTCTCCGCTTCCTTTAAGGAAAATTCATTCGGGCTGGAGGCAATCGTCAGGTGATCAATGATCTCCGCACATGATCGCTGTATCATGGTTTGGAGCAATTCCTCCTTATTGGCATAGTGATCATAAAAGGTTGCACGGCGGATATTGCTTTTCCGGGTAATATCCGAAATCGTGATGGCTGCGTAGTCTTTTTTCTCCGCCAGCACGTCCAGAAATGCCTTCTGGAGCGCCTCTCTCGTTCGAACCACACGCCTGTCGATTTGCTTGTTCTTCTCTCGCTCTCCTGGCACAGCTTGTCCAAACAGCCAATAAAATCTCTTTTGAGAAACAAGCTCCCATACCTTTTGGCTGATAGCTTCCGGAGTCGCGGCCGCATCCTCATTCAGCCAATACAGGATAATCGCGTACGTGTACAAGGCCCGGTAATGTCCGTAAATTTCCCGTTCGATCGGCGTCAAATTCACATGGACCGGAGTCAGCAGAACATCCTGCTGAAACACATCCCTAAAAAAACGATGGAAATGCCCTCTGTTCATCATCACAGAAAAAAAGGATCGATGCTCATGAACAAAAGACAGCGTCGGATGCACCGTTTGCCGTTTTTTGTTCAAATGAAGGGTATCCATATGACTGAAGGCGTCAAAAAGCGCTTTGCCCAGTCCTTCCTTCATGTCTTCGATCACATCCTCAATGATTGAAAACTTATCCTCATAATAAAGGTAGAGCGATCCGCGGCTCACTTTGGCCTTCTCAGCGATTTCTTTCATTGTGATGTGTTGAATATCTCTATCTTTCAATAAGGCCAGCAACGCCTCTTTCACTTGAGCTTCGGCAGATTCCGGCACAAAAGACACCCCCAATCATTAGACAGATCTTCGATATATGTACGGTAACGTATACATGGTTCACCGTTGTCTTTCTTACAGAAAAGGTACCACCTTATAATAGGTCCGAGAAAAGAAGAAAGCAAATGAGGGGGATTTTACAATGGAACAGCAAGTAAAGAACGACATCCAGCGTGTCTTTCAGCTTCAGAAAAAACAGCAAAAAGCCTTGCGCGCTTCAACAGCGGAACAGCGGAGAGAAAAGCTTCAACGCTTTTTAGATTCCGTCATCGCCCATGAAGAAGAAATCATCGAAGCGATCCGCAAAGACGTCCGCAAACCATATCACGAAGTCAAAAAAGCGGAAATCGAAGGAACAAAAAAAGCGATTAGAGATAATATGAATAACCTGGAACAATGGATGGCGCCTAAAGAAGTCGGTTCATCGTTAAGCCCTGACGCAAACGGAATTCTTATGTACGAGCCTAAAGGCGTCACACTCATCCTCGGCCCGTGGAACTATCCGTTTATGCTGACGATGGCGCCGCTTGCCGCTTCTCTCGCAGCCGGAAACAGCGCGATTGTGAAGCTGTCCGATTTCACGATGAACACGAGCAACATTGCCGCTAAAGTGATAAGAGACGCTTTTGATGAAAAAGAAGTCGCGATTTTTGAAGGAGAGGTTGAGGTGGCAACCGAACTACTTGATCAGCCGTTCGACCATATTTTCTTCACTGGAAGCACAAATGTCGGGAAAATTGTCATGACAGCGGCTGCCAAACACTTGGCATCTGTCACACTTGAGCTTGGCGGCAAGAGCCCGACGATTATCGACAGTGAATACGATCTGATGGACGCAGCGAAAAAGATCGCCGTCGGGAAATTCGTAAACGCCGGCCAAACCTGCATCGCACCTGATTACCTGTTCATTAAAAAAGACGTTCAGGACAGGTTCGCGGGGATTTTACAAACAGTCGTCAACGCTGGATTTATGGAGGATGATCATACCCCAGACCGCAGCAAATTTACGCAGATCGTCAATGACCGCAACTTCAACCGCGTCAAAGATCTGTTCGACGATGCCATCGAAAAAGGGGCGGAAGTGGTGTTCGGCGGCGTATTCGATGCCAGCGACCGCACGATCTCACCAACCGTTTTGAAAAACGTCACGTCTGACATGAAAATCATGCAGGAGGAAATCTTCGCACCGATCCTGCCAATGATGAACTATGAAGACATCGACGAGGTCATCGATTACGTAAATGACCGCGATAAACCGCTTGCACTTTATGTGTTCAGCAAAAACCAAGACCTGATTGACAACGTCCTTCAGCACACGACATCAGGAAATGCCGCCATCAATGATGTCGTCGTCCATTTTAGTGACGTCAACCTGCCATTCGGCGGTGTCAACACAAGCGGAATCGGCTCCTATCATGGGGTATACGGATTCAAAGAGTTTTCTCATGAGAAGGGTGTCTTTATTCAGGCCTCTAAATAATCGTAATGAAGAGAATCTGCATCATCTTGCAGGTTCTTTTTTTATCTTTATATCACCTAAATAAAGAGATTAAAAGTGATAAAATACCATTTTCAAACGAGGCAAAATTCCTCTAGTCTATCTCATTGAAACCCTGCAGCCTCTAACGTATAATATCCCAGAAAACTTCAAAGGGGAGAATATTATACATGGAAAAACCAGCAGGATTTTGGATTCGGGCAGCCGCCTCTATTATTGATGTATTTATTATAGCTATATTCTCTTTCATTATGATTTTATTAACACCTTCATTGTGTTGCCACTCATTGATGCAGCAGGTACACACATGTCAGAAGCCCGATATGAGTTTTTCATGTTGATCATTGGCACAATCCCTGTTTTGGCCATCATATTTATTTTCGCTATTCTTTACTATAGCTTGCTGACTTCCTCAAACATGCAAGCAACATTGGGAAAAAAACTCATGGGCATCATCGTTGTCAATCAGTATAGCGAGCGTATTTCTTTTTGGCACAGCTTCGGCCGTTTCTTCGCTTACACATTATTTAAGATCTTATATATCGGTTTTATCATGGCGGCCTTTCCCTCTAAACTGGCATTACATGATTATATTTGCGGGACAAAGGTTGTCTATAAAAATAAATATCTTGATTGATCAAAAAAACAGGCTGCCGAGTTAACCTCGCCAGCCTGTTTTACTATTTCCCAAAAGCCATCAGCTTCGTATAACTTCCAATATAAAGCGTTCCGTCCTCAGCGAGCTGAGGAGAAGACACGACGTTGCTGTCGGTTTGATAGCTCCATAATTCATTGCCGTTTGCGTCTGCCGCATAAACCTTCATATCATCCGACCCGAAATACACCGTTCCCTTCGCGTCAATCAGCGGCGCCGTTCTGACAGGACCGTCTGTATAGAATGACCAGTTCATATCCCCGTTTTTGCTTATGGAAAACAGCTCGCCGCTTCCTGAGCCGATGTAGATATTGCCATTATGATCAATCGCAGGAGATGAGCTGGAGAACCCGTTTAACGGGAATGTCCATTTCAAACTGCCTGTTGATGTATAGGCATACAGCTGTCCATCTTGGTTGCCGGCATAAATGTTTCCGTCCTTATCAATCACCGGATATCCTTTAAACGCATTTGACGTCGTTCTGGACCATTTCACCTGTCCGGTTCCGGAGTTGATCGCATAAAACACGTAATTATATGTGCCGACATACACGGTGCCGTTTTTGGCAAGCACCGGCACAGAGCTGACGACACCATTTGTTTTCAACTTCCAGCGCTCTGTCCAAGTTGATTTTGACGTCGGTTTGATCGCGTGAACATAATTATCAAGTGTTGAGAAATACAACGTCCCGTCTGAACCGATCACCGTTTCAGAGCTTGGCCCGCCGCTTAACGGAACCGTTGTTAAAATTTCTCCCGTTTCTTTGTCAATAAAATAAATCTTTTTGTCATAGGATGCCAAATAGATAACGCCGTTGGTCCCAAGTACAGGAGATTGCGTATATGTTTTTCCAAGATTGCCAGTCACCCATTTGACTGAGCCGTCTGGATTAAAGGCTTTCATTTCCCCGTCTCTGGAATGAAGATATACTGTGCCGTCTCCGTCAATCACAGCCCCCGCTCCATTTTGCGGAGTCGTTCTGATGTCGTTTTGCCATTTCAGCGTCCCGTCTGTATTTCCGGCGAACCGGCTTTCGCGTGACCAGTTAAACATGGCAGGCGCCATCGCTTGTACATCATATCTTCCTGGCAAAAAGCCAGATGCTCCATTATTTTGAGAAAACACCGTTTCCGCCGCATAAGCAGCTGTCGGCTGAAGCACTTTGGCAGCGGGCACATCAGAAACAGCGCCGGCCAAAACAGCCGCCGCCACCGCAGCTCCCGCAATCAAAGCTTTCATACGAAATGACTTGACCATCATTGAGACCCCCATTATATGTAACTTCTAATTTGTGACCATCATAACATATTCATCCATTTTATAAATCTATTTCACAAAAACATCACAAACTAGAAAACTATGTAAGAGTATTCACGGACGTTTTTTCAGCACCCGGCCGAAATGCAGCCACAAACCAAATGACGTTGACAGCAGCCGCAGCGAGACTAATTCCGAAAACAAAGATCACCTCAGAAAGCAGATGGTCACTAAAGAAACTAAACATCAAGATAAAACCGGCCGAAGACAAATGAATCAAAAGCCCAAAGCCGCAAAGCACCGCCATGACATACCTCATTGCATCGACTCCGAGCGTATAAACGAGAAATGGAATAAAATACAATACAAGGATCATACCGACAGCTGACCACATGCCAACCGAATTAAACTGATTGGCCGCCGCTCCCGTTCCGGCCAGCGGCGAAAGTGAAGCCGCCACAATCACGGCGCAAAAAAGAAACGCAGAAATGGCTGTCATGATCGCCACGCTGTTTTTTCTAGACATCAAACTCCTCCTTAGATAGAAATATTAACCTTTTCATTATAAGAGAGCTGTGTAGAAAATTCATTATTTATTAAAAAATTCCAGAATGCATACACAAATGCTATAATTCTTTCTAGTATATTTATATAGTAAAAAACAAAGGATAAAAGACTCATTTTTCTGTAATATCAGGATTTTATCACCATATCATATTGCATGTACTTATTTTTCAAAGTATACTATTCCAGATTAATTCAGAGGAGAGAGAAAAATACATGGAAAAACCAGCAGGATTTTGGATTCGTTTTTTAGCTTATTTTATTGATGGCATTATTGTATCTGTTCCTAGTTATATTATTCTATTTGTAATCAATTCTGTTTTTGTAGCTGGGGCTGTGGCAACAAACCCTTACATGACGGAAGAAGAGTATTTAGTGAAATACATGACGCTTGCATTTTTGCCTACTATGCTGATCATGATCGTCATCAGTGTGTTATATTACGGGCTGCTCACAGCTTCTAAAATGCAAGGCACACTTGGCAAAAAAATTCTTGGCCTGAAAGTGGTCAATGAACAAGGCGAACGGGTTTCTGCCGGACAGGGAATTGGCCGTTACTTTGCCTATATCTTATCTGGAATCATCTTTTATATCGGGTTTATCATGATCGCCTTTGGAGAGAAAAAAGGCCTGCATGACATCATTTGCAAAACACGTGTCGTGTATAAATAATAGAAAAAAGTCTAGACGCCAATAGGCATCTAGACTTTTGTTTTCTTTACAATAGGCTGCCACGACAGATACGTAGCGCTTCTCCACAGCCACTCAAACGGCCCCATCCGAAAGACACGAAGCCAAAGGTGGCTGAAGACCATTTGAACGGCACAAACAGCAATTGTAATGAGCACGCCCGCAGCAGGGTACACTTTTCCATACAGGCCCAAGCCGTAATGATAAAAAATCCAAGTACACACAATAGACTGCATCAAATAATTGGTAAATGCCATCCTCCCAACAGCGGAGAATGATTGCAACACTGTTCTCACTTTTGTTTTATGATAAAGATAGACAACCGTTGTAACATAGAAAAACATGAGGAAAGGCGCGCCAATCAGCAGAAATAGTTCCTTTTCCGTTACACTGTACAGCACATGGGCGCCGATGCCGATGACAAGCCCAGCCATCCATAATCGTTTTAATCCTTTGCGATGCTTTTCCGGTTCATGCAAATACCGTGATTTTGCTGCCGCAGCTCCCAGCAAAAACATGCTGAAATATGGAATGGATGCAAAGAAAAAGTTGAGCGGATTATACGTAAGCATGCCATTCGAAGACATGTAAACAAGACGATCATGGATCCGTTGTTCTGCAATGTCCCTCAGGCTGCCGCTTCCATAAACATGAATCGCTTGTTTTGCTTGCTGTGTTACCGCTTGTACCCATTCCTGTCCGTTTGATTGATCAAAACTTGTCAACATGAACGGAATGGAAAACAGAAAATACAAAGAGACCGCCCATATCAGCAGTGTTTTCGGCTTTGCTTTTCGAAACAAGAGCAGGACAAAACCGAGCAGGGCATATTCTGTTAAAATATCCCCGTCCCATATCAAAAAGGCATGAATCGTTCCAAACAAGAGAAGCGCCATTAACCTTCTCACATATAACGGAACAAACCGTTTCCCTTTGTTTTCTGCTCTCTCCATCATGACAACCATGCCAAATCCAAATAAAAAGGAAAACAATAAAATACATTTTGTTTGAATGAAGAATTTCAGTATGTCTGCGGCGGCAAAATCAGCTTCAGACCACTTATCCATGAAAAAATTCTCTTTTCCAAGCATAGACAAATACATATCCGGATAACTGAAATGTGCCAGATTGACAAATAAGATGCCGAAAATCGCCATTCCTCTCAGCACATCAAGCACACCGATCCGCTCATTTGTTAAAGTCGGCTGTAATGAAGACATAGCCATCACGCTCCTTTTTTCTGTACCTTAAGGGTATGAAAAAATGAAGCGCGGAAACATCGATTTAGGTGTCAGGCCGGCATGAAAACCTTACAATCTTGTCATCTTTATGGTTTCATCACCTTTAAATCTAATGCTTCGATATTCTGCAAAACGCGATCAAAGTGCAAAGCCTGAGGCTCACATGGGAAGATGTGGCCTTCATACGGGTCGCCTAACGTCCGGAAAAACGGTTCAAATAAACCAGGAACCAATACGCCCACCATCTTTGTATAGTAAGAATCAAGGCGATAGGAGTGAACGGTATTTGCAGGGACATGCAGGAAATCTCCCGGATTCAGCTGAATTTCCTGGCCATCTGCCCACATCGTCATCTGACCTTCAAGGCAATAAAATGTTTCTGTATGATGTTCATGGTAGTGATCAACGATTCGGTCACCTTTAGGGCCTTCAGAGGATACGACGATAAACTGGCCATCTGTATTTTTTTGTGCAGCCACAATGCGGTGAAGCTGATCTCCAGTCAACAGGCGATCTCCTTCTCCAGATTCAAGAACGTATGGAACCGCTCCATCTGGCAGCTCTGTAAGTTCCGCTAATTTGGCCGAACATGCAGGCTTTCCTTCATCTAGAAATACAATGTCCGCTACAGCGGCTGCTTCTGCAAATCGCTCGTTTGAGACTTCTTCGCTTGCGTACGGCGGATGTTCAGCGTGATCATACGGATTCCCAATAACGGAATACAAGTGCGCTACGTTTCCTTTCATCGTGTAAGATACCAGTCTTGTTCTGTGGCTCTGCATCCGGTAGCTGTGCGGTGTTCCCGCCGGAATGTTCGCATAATCACCTGATATTAATAAATAGCGTTCACCATCAAGTGTCAGTTCCAGTTTCCCGTCCAAAACGAGAATTCCTTCATGTGTGTCCTTGTGGACGTGAAGCGGAAAGGCATCTCCTTTTCCCCCGGAAAGAAGCACGATCTCAAACAAATCACCTGTGCTCCTCCCATTCGCCATCACCGTGGCAACCTGTCTGCCGAACAGATAGCGCTCGCCTTCTCCGCTCCGGAGCAAATAAGGCATTTTATCTTTAGGCAATGAATGTGTACATAATGTTTTCATATTATCGCTTCCTCCAATTTAGACCAGTCTATATATTATCATTTATTTGTCTAGACCGTTCTATATAATTGTAGGAGAAAGGATAACAAAATGCTACCCTTTTTTTCTCACCAGCACTGGTATTTGTTCGGCAATGAGAAGAAGAGGCGTTTTGTCTTTATTCGTTAACGAAAGCATGATGCCACCCTCAATCATCGAATTAATCAGCGTTCCAAGCTGATTTGCTTCTTCTTCTGCAAATCCGTTCTCCATTAATTTTCTGGCAAAAACCGCTTCCCAGCTTTTAAACACCTTCATGCAAACCGTCCGCAGCGGTTCACTGATTAACGCTGTCTCACTCGCCAGCAAACCGACTGGAATACCTTTAATGCTTTCTGTGTTATCAAATTGGCTGGCTGTTTTTTTGATAAAAAGCTGAATCGCTTCAACAGGATCAGAGGATTCATCCATGCTTTTCTGTATCAGATGTTCAACGATCTTACCCGTATATGTAACCGCTTCAATTGCTAGTTCTTCTTTGCCCTTCGGAAAAAAGTGATAAAGCGATCCCTTAGGAGCACCGCTTTCTTTTACAATCTGGTTCAAACCTGTCGCGTGATATCCTTGCAGCTGGAACAGACGTGACGCCGTGTGAAGGATTTTTTCACGTGAATCTCCTCTGCTAGTCATTAAAACATTCCCTCCTAGGTATGGTAGAGCGACTTATATAATATAAAAAAGAACCCTGTGATTGTCAAAAGGGGTAAGACCCTTCCGGATGGGGTAATGTACAAAAACAGCGTCTAGGAGGGATCTCTCAATGACAATCGATCATTCAGTCACGAATACAGAACAGCTTGAACGACAAAACCCCGCCATAAAAACAAAGCTCAAACTGAAAAAGCTTAAGGATCAGGTGATCGTCATTACCGGCGCTTCAAGCGGTATCGGACTTGTCACGGCGAGAATGGCAGCTGAAAAAGGCGCAAAGGTCGTGGCAGCAGCGCGAAATGAAGAGGCGCTGAAGGAGCTCACTGATGAACTTAAGGAAAAAGGGCACGACGCCATATGGGTAAAGGCGGATGTCGGAAAAGAAGAGGACGTCAACCGCATCGCAGAAACCGCGATCAGCACATTCGGCCACTTTGACACATGGGTCAACAATGCGGCCGTCTCGACTTTCGGACATGCCATGGACGTCACCGTCGAAGACATGAAGCGCATGTTCGACACAAATTTCTGGGGACCTGTTTACGGAACAAGAGCGGCTGTCAAACACTACACCGGCAGAGGTGTGCCGGGCGCACTCATTAATGTAGGAAGCCTGTTCGGAGACAGGGGAACGGTCATTCAATCCACATATGCGTCTGCCAAATTTGCGCTTCACGGCTGGACGGAAAGCATCCGAATGGAGCTCGAAAAGGAACAGGCGCCCGTCTCGGTAACGCTCATCCACCCGGGCAGAATTGACACACCTTATAACGAGCATGCGCACAGCTACCTCGACAAACAGCCGGCTCATTACCGCTCCATGATCTATCCACCGGAAGCAGTCGCCGAAGCTATCCTGTTTGCCGCCGAACACCCTAAGCGCGACATGTACATCGGCTCACAGGCCAAAGCCATCGCCATGCTGGGCGCGCTTTTCCCTCGTCTGACCGACAGACTGATGGAAAAAATCATGTATCACAGCCAGCATGCCGAAAAACCGTCCAAACCGCGAGAAGAAAGCGCTCTTTATGATGCGGGCTGCGGTATGCATGACAGAGGCACAAATAAAGGATGGATGAGGTCAAGAAGCTACTACACGAAAGCGACGAAGCGCCCCATTGTATCTGCGGCTGTTGTTGCAGGACTAGTGGCTTGGGCTGCCGCCAAACGATGCAGATAATCTCTGACCATAAGAAAAACCCATGCTGTTCCAGCGAACCATGGGTTTTTCAGCTGTTAATCGATAAAAGCCTTGTTCATACGCTGCAGCAGCTCGCCGAACATCTCTTTTTCCTGTGTTGACCATTCTTTCAGCATCTGTTCATAACGTTCAAGGCGCTTTTGCTGATCGGCTTTTAATAGTTGTTTGCCGAGTTTTGTAATGGTAAACAGGCTGACTCTCCCATCAGACGGGTCTGAGAAACGATAGATGAGCTCCTTTGCCTCTAATGCAGCTGCTTGTCTTGAAAGAGTAGAAATATCAAGCTTAAACGATTCAGCCAATTCCTTAACACGAGCAGGCCCAAACTCATCCAATTGTCTCAGTAATAAGTACGAAGATCTCTCCAAATTCCCTGTTCTTTTCTCCGATTGATCCAGATAAACAGCTCTCCTGATAAAAGTCGTCAGCTCATATTCAATTAATTCAACTGGATTTTGATTTTGCAATCGCTCTCGCTCCCTATTCCAATCTCCGGCATTGACAACATCATATATACTTGTATAATACAAATGTACATTAACTGAATAAATACAAGTCGTTATATGACTAAATCAATTATTATACTTGTATAGTACAATCATATAAAAAGAAAGTAAAGCGATTCCTCAGAACCATCCTAGAAGCAAGCACCAGAAAGGAGGAAGCTGTTCTGATTGGAGAGCAGCACTTGATGTGAAAGTCATACGAATTATCTTGCAAGTGTTGATATTATATGTATTTTTTATGATCGGGGAAGCCATTCAGCATCTGTTTCATTTACCCGTGTCAGGAAGCATCGTTGGATTGGTATTGCTTCTGGTCTGCTTGGGCCTCCGTATTGTTCCCGTCTCCCTCATTGAAGACGGAGCAGGGTTTTTATTATCCTTCCTTCCATTGTTGTTCATCCCGGCAATGACAGGAGTGATAAACTATCCGTCTCTCATTTCATTCAATGGTCTGATGCTGCTGATTACAGTCGTTCTGAGCACCATCGTCACGATCATTGCGGCTGGATTCGCCAGCCAGCTATTAGAGAAAAAAGCAAAAAAACGGGAGGAGAAAGAGAAATGCAGCAAGCATGTATCGCGATCATTATAATTCTTTTAACAGTTGCCGCTTATTTAGCGATGGTCAAACTCTATAAGCGATTCCCGCTTCCATTTCTGATCCCCGTTCTGACAACGACCATTTTGATTGTAGCGGTTTTGATGATGTTTCATGTTTCCTATGAAGGCTATATGATCGGGGGGAAATGGATCAATTCTTTGCTTGGGCCGGCTGTCGTGGCACTGGCCTATCCGCTTTATAAACAATGGCATATCATTGTCAAACATTGTGTTCCCATTTTAGGCGGCGTCCTGGTCGGATTATGCATGGGAATGATCAGCGGGCTGATCTTCGCAGAAGCATTCGGGATTGATCATGATCTCTTATTATCCATTCTGCCAAAGTCGATCACAACCCCTGTCGCTATTCAGATCGCCGCCGGTCTTGGCGGCGTCCCTTCCATGACAGTCGTATTTGTCATGATTGCGGGCTTTTCAGGCGTCATCCTCGGGCCTCTTTTCCTAAAATGGCTTCGCATACGCAGTTCCCTTGGACAAGGCATTGCATTAGGCAGCGCCTCCCATGCACTGGGTACCTCCAAAGCGTTGGAATATGGGGAATTGGCCGTATCCATGAGTTCCGTCTCCATGACGCTTTGTGCGGTGCTCGGCTCATTCTTCGGCCCGCTCGTCGTCTGGCTGTTTCATATTTAACAAAGAAAGACTGCCCCGGGGGAGGGCAGTCTTTTTCGTTTAAGAAGCAAAAAAATCAATCAGCGGCTGAAAGTCCTTAGATAAATCAACGTCATTCGGCTCTGCTTGAAGCAGGCGGTCAATCATGCGCTCCAGCTCCTCAACATCATTCTTATCCGTATATTCAATGAAGTTTAAGCTTTCAAGCCAATCCCGATATGAATGTTTGGCTTTGCCATAGCTGTTTCCAAAGACAAGGCAAGGTGTTTTGGTGATAATCGAGAAAATCATCGCGTGAAGGCGGTCGGTAATCACCAATTTACTGGAGCCGATGCGGTCCAGCATCTCCATAAAATGCTTTTCACGATCAGCGTAATCGATGGTGTCTACCGTATCCAGCACCGTATCGGTACGCTCTGTGTAAGTTGTTTTTTCTGCCCATTGCTTCATCTGTGAAATAAAATCTTCGTCAGTCACTTTCTCCTTATCCGCTCTTAAAATAAAGAGAACGCCGTCCCGCTCGAGCTCTCGCGGCACAATATCCAAGGAAAGCACCATGTCCGGTGTAAAGATCACATTGGAGTTGAAGGTCTCTTTCACAACATCCAGTGTTTGCGTCTCACGCGCAGCAATCGTTAAGTTTGTATTTTGATGGTACGCATCCTGTGTTTTTTTCTTTTCCTTCTGTCCTTCCTCTGTATCCTCAAAATAAACGGATTGTGGCAGAGAAATTGATTTGTAGTCTTTAAACGCCGAAAAGACCTTTCTTCTGTCTTCCTCAATATCAAGATAAAGGTTTCCTAAATTCCCTCCGCCTGTAAAGCAGACAATATCGTCTTCACGAATGATCTCCTTCACCAGTTCAATGCCCTCATCCGTCGCATAATCCATAATCTCAATGTATTCATAATACGGAAAATGATTTTTGACAAATTTCTCTTCCGCATACGCAATCGCTTGGTCGCCAATGTTTGTGTAACTAGGGGAACCAAACAAGTATACTTTTCGTTTATCATTTAACAGAGCTTCCGGCTCCACATTTGGCGCAATGCCTTTTACTAGTTTTTTGCCTTTGATTTCTTGTACAGTCATATCTGCGTCCTCCTTCTGGGATGAATTCCTCATTGTGTGTTAACTGTCTCTACCCAAAAAGAAGGATGGCTATGCATTGGCATGTGCATCGGCTATATCAGAAACATCGTTTTCGCCAATTTGATAGACGCTGCAATGTCCCGCGCCGTTCTTTCCATATATTCCGCGGCATGTTCAAACGCATCTTCTAGCGGCACGGCTCCGGGGACGATGCTGAAAAGCGCATCGATCCCGTGTTGATAGACGGCATCACTGTCTCGTGATACTGATCCCGCAATACCGATGACGGGCACATCGTATGATTTAGCCGCCTTGGCTACGCCGATCGGCGTTTTTCCATGAACCGTTTGGCTGTCGATCCGTCCCTCGCCTGTAATCACAAGATCTGCATCCTGAACGATACTTTCAAAATCAATCGCATTAAGGACAATATCAATGCCTCTTTTCAGGTCAGCCTGAAGATAAGTCAGCAGGCTCCATCCAAGACCGCCCGCTGCACCGGCGCCCTCTGTATCTCGGAAGGTTGATCCGAGCTCTTTTTCTGCCATATCAGCGAAATGGCTTACGTTCTGGTCTAGTACATCCAGCATGTCGGCCGTCGCGCCTTTTTGCGGCCCGAAAACAGCCGTAGCACCCTTTGGTCCTGTTAACGGATTGTCCACGTCACAGGCAACTTCCAGTTTGACATTCCGCAATCTGGAATCAAGCCCGCTAACATCTATTGATGCAAGCTGAGATAACGCGCCGCCCCCTGGGCCAATCTCGCGGCCTGAGTTATCAAGAAGCCTTACGCCCAATGCCTGAATCATCCCGGCTCCCCCGTCGTTCGTGGCGCTTCCGCCGATTCCGATAATCAAACGCTCCGCTCCTGCATCAAGAGCCGCTCCGATTAATTCTCCCGTTCCCCTTGTTGTAGTGATGAGCGGATTTCGCTTATGAATAGGCACCAGATGCAGCCCTGAAGCAGCAGCCATTTCAATCACAGCTGTTCTCCCATCTCCCATCATGCCAAAGAAAGCTTTCACCGGTTCCCCCAGCGGCCCTGTGACAACTTGCTCTATGATCCTTCCGTTGGTCGCATCGACTAGAGATTGAACGGTTCCCTCGCCGCCGTCCGCCACCGGCAATTTTCTGTAATCAGCACCCGGAAAGACCGATTTGAAACCTCTTTCTATCGCTTCGGCTGCCTCCAGAGCTGATAAGCTTTCCTTAAAAGAATCAGGTGCAATGATGATTTTCATCCAAATCGCCTCTTTCAAAACATGATTCACTTATGCTAGTTATCTCCAATGTACCATATTCCATTTAGAAATAAATACCATAATGATTGGGAAAAATTTTATTAAAAATTAGAAATGAAAGTGTTTGCATAAAAGAAATATTCACGTTATCATACTTGTATACAAGTATACTCCTTGAGTGAGGAAGGTGAGTGTATGCTAGACTCCAAAGACCTGTTGTATCCCGCAAAATGGCTCTCAAAAGCGTCAACCGGGGTTCGTGTCGCATACGAGCTGAGAATGCGGATCGTTTCAGGCCTGATTGAAAGCGGTACCATTTTATCAGAAAATACAATCGCCGCCGAGTTTTCAGTAAGCCGTTCGCCGGTTCGCGAAGCGCTAAAAATACTCGCATCCGAAAAAATCATCCGCTTAGAACGAATGGGAGCGGTCGTGATTGGTTTAACTGAGAAGAAAATCGCGGAAATTTATGATGTGCGGTTACTATTAGAAACATTTGTCTTTGAACGGCTTGTCAAAATAGACATTGAACCTTTAGTTAAGGATCTCAGCAAAATTCTTGAAATGATGAAAGTCTCAATCAAATATGAGGACGCTGACGAATTTTCATTTCAAGATGTGCTGTTCCATGAAACGATTATCCGAGCGATTGATCATTCATACATTCAGATGATCTGGAACAATCTAAAACCCGTCATGGAAAGCTTTATTCTTTTATCGATGCGGGTACGGTTAAAGGAAAAGTATGAAGACTTCACAAGGATCTTAGATAACCACGAGCTTTATATTCAAGCCATCAAAACAAAGGATAGGGCGCTGATGATTCAGTCTCTTCACCAAAACTTTGATGATGTGCAGGATAAGGTAGAAGACCTATGGCTCTCACAACAAATGCTGGCAAAAGGAGCTGAATACAGCAATGACTAGTTATATGTTAGGAATCGATATCGGCACGACAAGCACAAAAGCTGTGCTGTTCAGTGAAAACGGAGATGTGGTACAGAAAGAAAGCATCGGCTACCCGCTCTATACACCGGACATCTCAACAGCTGAACAAAATCCGGAAGAGATTTTTCAGGCAGTCATCCATACAACAGCGAGAATTACAAAACAGCATCCCGAAAAACGGATCTCTTTCATTTCGTTCAGCAGCGCCATGCACAGCGTCATTGCAATCGACGAAAATGACAAGCCGCTGACGCCATGCATTACATGGGCCGACAACAGAAGTGAAGGCTGGGCGCATAAGATCAAAGAGGAATTGAACGGACATGAGGTGTACAAACGGACGGGAACACCGATTCATCCGATGGCACCGTTAAGTAAAATTGCCTGGATCACGAATGAAAGAAAAGAAATCGCTTCCAAGGCAAAAAAATATATCGGCATCAAAGAATACATTTTTAAACAGCTGTTCAATGAGTATGTCATCGATTACTCCTTGGCATCAGCGACAGGCATGATGAACCTGAAAGGCTTGGATTGGGACGAAGAGGCACTGCGCATCGCAGGCATCACGCCGGATCACTTATCCAAACTCGTGCCAACAACCCAGATCTTTCAGCACTGCAGCCCGGAAATAGCGATCCAAATGGGAATCGATCCGGAAACGCCTTTTGTCATCGGGGCCAGCGACGGCGTGCTGTCCAACCTCGGCGTCAACGCCATTAAAAAGGGCGAAATCGCCGTCACCATCGGTACAAGCGGTGCCATCCGGACGATTATTGACAAGCCGCAAACCGATGAAAAAGGGAGAATTTTTTGCTATGCCTTGACGGACAAGCATTGGGTTATTGGGGGACCTGTGAACAATGGGGGCATCGTCCTTCGCTGGATCAGAGACGAGTTTGCCTCCTCCGAAATCGAAACAGCGACACGGCTGGGCATTGATCCATATGACGTGCTGACGAAAATTGCCCAACGCGTCAGACCCGGTTCTGACGGTCTGCTGTTCCACCCATATCTCGCCGGAGAACGCGCTCCGTTGTGGAATCCGGATGTACGCGGCTCATTTTTTGGCCTGACCATGTCGCATAAGAAAGAGCATATGATACGCGCGGCATTGGAAGGCGTCATTTACAACCTGTACACGGTGTTCTTGGCGTTAACTGAATGCATGGATGGCCCGGTAACCCGCATCCAAGCGACAGGGGGTTTTGCAAGGTCGGAGGTTTGGCGCCAAATGATGTCGGATATCTTCGAATCAGAGGTTGTCGTTCCGGAAAGCTACGAAAGCTCATGTCTCGGCGCCTGCATTTTAGGCCTGTATGCAACAGGAAAAATTGACTCTTTCGACGCCGTGTCCGACATGATCGGCAGCACATACAGACATACGCCGATCGAAGACTCAGCCAAGGAATACAGAACATTAATGCCGATTTTCATCAATCTATCAAGATTATTAGAAAATCAATATACACAAATTGCAGATTATCAGAGGGGCTTAATCACACACAAATAGTACATGACATGAAGGGGAGGGCATTACCATGCCGTTAATCATCGTTGCACTTGGGATCTTAGCATTACTATTTCTGATTATGGGCTTAAAATTAAATACATTTATTTCCCTGCTGGTCGTATCGTTCGGCGTGGCACTGGCACTCGGGATGCCGTTCGATAAAGTTGTCAGCTCCATCGAAGCAGGAATAGGGGGGACTCTTGGCCACATCGCGCTCATCTTTGGACTCGGTGCGATGCTGGGCAAGCTGATCGCGGATTCAGGAGGCGCACAGCGCATTGCGATGACGCTCGTCAACAAATTCGGTGAGAAAAATATTCAATGGGCCGTTGTCATTGCCTCATTCATTATTGGGATTGCGTTATTTTTTGAAGTAGGACTGGTTCTATTAATTCCGATTGTCTTTGCGATTTCAAGAGAATTGAAGATTTCTATTTTATTTCTCGGAATCCCGATGGTCGCGGCACTATCCGTCACACACGGTTTCCTGCCGCCACACCCGGGACCTACGGCGATCGCCGGTGAGTATGGCGCAAACATTGGAGAAGTGCTGCTGTACGGCTTTATCGTTGCTGTTCCGACAGTGCTCATCGCAGGGCCGTTATTTACAAAGTTTGCGAAAAAAATCGTTCCTGCATCATTTGCGAAAAACGGCAATATTGCATCACTCGGCACACAAAAAACGTTTAACCTTGAAGAAACACCCGGCTTTGGAATCAGTGTCTTTACCGCAATGCTCCCGATTATCATCATGTCGGTCGCGACCATTATCGACCTGCTTCAAGAAACAATCGGGTTTGCAGATAACGGAGTTTTGGCTTTTATCAGATTGATTGGAAACGCATCGACTGCTATGATTATTTCGTTATTGGTCGCAGTCTATACAATGGGCATCAAGCGCAACATTCCAGTCAAAACCGTGATGGATTCTTGTTCAACTGCCATTTCACAAATCGGCATGATGCTTTTGATCATCGGAGGAGGCGGCGCCTTCAAACAAGTGCTGATCAACGGCGGTGTCGGCGATTACGTAGCAGACTTATTCAAAGGAACGGCATTATCGCCAATCATTCTGGCATGGCTCATCGCAGCGATCCTGCGCATTTCTCTAGGATCAGCGACTGTTGCCGCACTAAGCACAACAGGTCTGGTCATTCCGTTATTGGGTCATTCTGATGTTAACCTGGCGTTAGTCGTGCTCGCAACAGGCGCCGGAAGTGTCATCGCTTCACACGTCAATGACGCCGGCTTCTGGATGTTCAAGGAATACTTCGGATTAAGCATGAAAGAAACATTTGCCACATGGACATTGCTGGAAACCATTATTTCCGTTGCTGGACTGGGATTCATTTTATTGTTAAGTTTAGTTGTATGAAATTAAGAAGGAGCTGTAACACATGTTCAATACGATTGGTGTCATAGGCTTAGGCGTAATGGGAAGCAATATCGCCTTAAACATGGCAAATAAAGGCGAAAACGTCGCTGTCTATAATTACACCAGAGATTTAACGGACCAGCTTATCCAAAAGCTGGATGGACAATCTCTCAGCCCGTATTACGAGCTTGAGGACTTTGTTCAATCGTTAGAAAAACCAAGAAAAATCTTTTTGATGGTCACAGCGGGAAAACCCGTAGATTCCGTCATCCAATCATTAAAGCCTTTGCTTGAAGAAGGCGACGTCATCATGGACGGAGGAAACTCCCACTATGAAGACACAGAAAGAAGATATGACGAGCTGAAGGAAAAAGGGATCGGCTACCTGGGAGTCGGCATTTCCGGCGGTGAAGTCGGCGCATTAACAGGACCTTCCATCATGCCGGGCGGAGATCGCGACGTCTATGAGAAAGCCGCTCCTATCCTGACAAAAATCGCAGCCCAAGTCGGAGATGACCCTTGCTGTGTCTATATCGGACCAAAAGGGGCAGGGCACTTTACAAAAATGGTGCACAACGGCATTGAATATGCAGACATGCAGCTGATTGCAGAAGCGTATACGTTTCTAAGAGAAACGCTTCGTCTGCCGCTAGATGAAATTGCATCTATTTTTGAAACATGGAATCAAGGTGAGCTGAAAAGCTATTTAATAGAGATTACAGCTGAGATTTTACGCAAAAAAGACGAAAAAACAGGACAGCCTCTGATCGATGTCATCCTTGATAAAACCGGACAAAAAGGCACTGGGAAATGGACGAGCATGCAGGCGATTGATAACGGCATCCCGTCCACGATCATCACAGAGTCCTTGTTCGCCCGCTACTTGTCATCCTTAAAAGAAGAACGGATGGCAGCTCAAGACGTATTAGCAGGCCCGGAATCCGAAGAAAAACACTTGGATAAAGACACCTGGATTGAATACGTCAGACAGGCTCTTTACATGGGGAAAGTATGCGCCTATGCACAAGGCTTTGCCCAATATAAGATGTCATCTGAGCTTTACGGCTGGAATCTGCCGCTCAAAGACATTGCCTTGATTTTCCGAGGCGGCTGCATCATCCGCGCTGATTTCCTTAACGTGATCAGCGAAGCATTCAGTGAGCAGCCAAATCTGGCAAACCTGCTGATCGCGCCTTATTTCACAGATAAGCTCCATGCCTATCAAACAGGCCTGCGAAAAGTCGTTTGCGAGGGAATCAGCACTGGAATCTCCTTCCCATGCTTAACTACCGCGCTCTCTTATTACGACGGCTACCGCACAGGGCGTTCCAATGCGAACCTCTTACAGGCGCAGCGCGATTACTTTGGCGCTCATACGTACGAACGGACTGATATGGACGGCGTCTTCCATACGAATTGGTCTGAATAACCTGTCATCAAAAACACGGTCAGTTTTCAACTGAACCGTGTTTTTTTCTTCTATCCCAAACAACAGAAGACATAAGTTATGTTTTAAATATCATAAACAGTGATACAATAATAGCTAGAAACAATCCCCAAGATCATCATGTGACAGCAGCTTGCTGTTCCGTTCTATTCTGCTTTTGGCCATTGTCCTTTGCCCTTGCCCATGGTGTCATAAAATGTTCAAATGCCAAAACGGCCTGTCATTCTGATTTACAAAAGTCCCTGAAAACCTTGTCTAATTGAGAATCAGGCTCTCATTTGTTATAAAAGAAATGCCTAAATCCTACCTGTCACACCTTTAGTAAGATGAAAAAAAGTAGGTTATGGCTTGACAAAAAATATATATTAATTAATAATTCATATATAATTAGAATTATTATTGAAAGCGAATATGCTTTCTAATACATTTTTAGGAGGAATATACATTATGTCTTTAATCGGTAAAGAAGTACTTCCATTCGAAGCAAAAGCATTCAAAAACGGTGAATTCATCGATGTAACAAACGAAGATTTGAAAGGCCAATGGAGCGTATTCTGCTTCTACCCAGCAGATTTCTCTTTCGTATGCCCAACTGAGCTTGAAGATCTTCAAGAACAATATGCTGCACTTAAAGAATTAGGTGTTGAAGTATACTCTGTTTCTACAGATACTCACTTCGTACACAAAGGCTGGCATGACAGCTCTGAAAAAATCAGCAAAATCACTTACGCAATGATCGGTGACCCATCTCAAACAATCTCTCGCAACTTCGATGTTCTTGACGAAGAAACTGGTCTTGCTGACCGCGGAACATTCATCATCGATCCAGACGGCGTCATCCAAACTGTAGAAATCAATGCAGGCGGTATCGGCCGTGACGCAAGCAACCTTGTAAACAAAGTAAAAGCAGCTCAATACGTTCGTCAAAACCCAGGTGAAGTTTGCCCAGCGAAATGGGAAGAAGGCGGCGAAACTCTTACACCTAGCCTTGATCTAGTAGGTAAAATCTAAGGAGTGCATTCAATTGGTACTTGATGCAAATATCAAAGCACAATTAAATCAATATATGCAGCTAATTGAGAATGACATTGTTCTCAAAGTTAGCGCAGGCGAAGATGACATTTCAAAGGACATGCTGGCTCTCGTTGATGAGCTGGCTTCCATGTCATCGAAAATTTCAGTTGAAAAAGCTGAATTAAACAGAACGCCAAGCTTCAGTGTCAATCGTGTCGGAGAAGACACTGGCGTGACTTTCGCCGGTATCCCTCTGGGCCACGAATTCACATCATTAGTGTTGGCGCTGCTCCAAGTGAGCGGCAGACCGCCTAAGGTGGACCAAAAAGTCATTGATCAGGTGAAGAAGATCAGCGGTGAATACCACTTCGAATCTTATATCAGCCTGACATGCCACAACTGTCCTGATGTTGTACAAGCTTTAAACATGATGAGCGTGCTGAACCCGAACATTACGCACACGATGATTGACGGTGCAGCATACAAAGCAGAAGTTGAAAGCAAAAACATCATGGCAGTGCCGACCGTTTACCTGAATGGCGAATCCTTCGGAAGCGGCCGTATGACGCTTGAAGAAATCCTTGCGAAAATGGGCAGCGGCGCAGATGCATCTGAGTTTGCTGACAAAGAGCCGTTTGACGTTCTTGTTGTCGGAGGCGGACCTGCTGGTGCAAGTGCAGCGATCTACACTGCACGTAAAGGCATCCGCACTGGGGTTGTCGCTGAACGCTTCGGCGGACAGGTTCTCGACACCATGAGCATCGAAAACTTCATCAGCGTCAAAGCGACGGAAGGACCGAAGCTTGCGGCAAGTCTTGAAGAGCATGTGAAGGAATATGATATTGATGTCATGAACCTTCAGCGTGCGAAACGCCTTGAGAAGAAAGATCTGTTCGAACTTGAACTCGAAAACGGCGCTGTTCTGAAAAGTAAAACAGTGATCCTTTCAACAGGTGCACGCTGGCGCAATGTCAACGTACCTGGTGAACAAGAGTTCAAAAACAAAGGTGTCGCATACTGCCCGCACTGTGATGGGCCATTGTTTGAAGGCAAAGACGTAGCGGTTATCGGCGGAGGAAACTCTGGTATCGAAGCAGCAATTGACCTTGCAGGTATTGTCAATCATGTTACTGTGCTAGAGTTCGCACCGGAACTGAAAGCAGACGAAGTCCTGCAAAAACGTCTCTACAGCCTGCCTAACGTTACTGTTGTAAAAAACGCACAAACAAAAGAAATCACAGGCGATCAGAGCGTTAACGGCATCACATACGTAGACCGCGAAACAGGCGAAGAAAAACACGTTGAACTTCAAGGTGTATTCGTCCAAATCGGTCTCGTGCCAAACACAGAATGGTTAGAAGGAACGGTTGAACGCAACCGCATGGGCGAAATTATTGTCGACAAACACGGCGCAACAAGCGTACCAGGCTTATTTGCTGCCGGCGACTGCACAGACAGTGCGTACAACCAAATTATTATTTCTATGGGATCAGGTGCAACTGCCGCCCTCGGCGCGTTTGATTACCTAATCCGTAACTAATATAAGAAATCCGCTATATTGCCAGATTGGCAGGATAGCGGATTTTTCTTTTTCTACAGAAAAAAACCGAACCAGGCACTACGGTAAAAGTGCTCGATTCGAGCGCTTCTTATAGTTCCTCACCGTTCGTTTGAATGACATTTTTATACCACTCAAAGGAGTCTTTCTTATATCGTTTCATGGATCCGTTTCCTTCATTGTCACGATCAACATAGATCATGCCGTAGCGTTTTTTCATTTCGCCAGTTGTGAAGGAGACAATATCAATAATGCCCCACGGCGTGTAGCCAATTAAATCAACACCATCGTACGTGACCGCTTTTTTCAATGCTTCAATATGCGATTTTAAATATTGAATGCGTTCCGGATCATGAACCTTGCCGTCCTCCTCCAGCGTATCCACTGCGCCAAAGCCATTTTCAACGATGAATAACGGGATTTGGTATCGGTCATAAAAACGATTTAACGTATATCTCAACCCGGTTGGATCAATCGCCCATCCCCAGTCACTCGAAGTGATGTACGGATTTTCGACACCATTCGGCAAGCCGCCATTTACAATATCGCCAGTGTTATCATTTTTCACATCGCTTTTCACAGTTGTTGACATGTAATAGCTGAAGCCTAAGTAATCGACGGTTCCGTTTCTTAAAATCTCATCATCGCCGTCTTCGAATGTGATGTTGTAGCCTTCGCGTTCAAATTCCTTCAACGCGTAGCTTGGATAATAACCGCGAACCTGCACATCAGGGAAGAAATAGCGCTGCCTCATTTCTTCTTCAGCCAGCATCACATCTTTAGGATTGGAGGAGAAAGGATAAATCGGCACGTGTGATACCATGGCCCCGATCTGGAACTCTGGATTGATGTCTTTTCCTTTTGCCACTGCTAATGCGCTCGCCACTAATTCGTGGTGCGCCGTTTGATACATGACTTCCTTGGCGTTTTCGTTTTCGCCAACTACAACACCTGAATTCGTCCATAGGAACAGCGGATTGTTCACATCCATTTGGTTGTTGATCTCGTTAAATGTCATCCAGTACTTCACTTTCTCTTTGTAACGGGTAAAGCAAGCCTCTGCAAAGTTGACGAAGAAGTCCACGACTTTCCGGTTTCTGAAGCCGCCATATTCTCTTGCCAGGTGCAGCGGCATTTCAAAGTGAGACAGCGTAATGACCGGCTCGATCCCATGCTTCAGCAATTCATCAAACACATCATCATAAAAGTGCAAACCAGCTTCGTTCGGTTCAGCCTCATCGCCTTTCGGAAAAATCCGGCTCCAGCCGATGGACGTCCGCAGACATTTTAATCCCATTTCTGCAAACAAAGCGATATCTTCCTTGTATCTGTGATAGAAATCAATGGCTTCATGGTTCGGATAAAACTCGTTCTCTTCAATCGTATCCGTGATTTTTCTCGGCACGCCGTGTGCACCCGCTGTCATCACATCGACGACACTCGGCCCTTTACCTCCTTGATTCAATCCGCCTTCAAATTGGTGGGCAGCTAAAGCACCGCCCCATAAAAAATCCTTCGGCATGTTTCCCATGTTTAATTCCTCCTCAGCTTACGACTGTAAATATTTTTTGATGCAATGCACTTTCCTCAATCTCTTCAATGAAAGCTTTATCAAACTCAACAAGCACTTCGCCTTTTTTGACGGTATCGCCTTCTTTTACCTTCAAGGAAAAAGGCGTGCCGTCAAATGTCACCGTATCCAGCCCGATGTGCGCAAGCAATTCGACGCCAGACGCTGAACGCAGGCCAATCGCATGCTTTGTAGGCGCGACCATGACCATCGTAATGACGCCGGGCATCGATTTCACGATATCCTTCGCTTTAGGGGTAGACCGCTTCAGCACCAATCGAAGTCTGGTAGCGCAGCGAGAAGCCCCTATCACATTCTCTTCCCCGCCTACGGCCTCTAAAATGTCTTTTGCTAGTCTCGTATAATCTCTCACTTTCCCCGACATTTTCACCCACCCCTTTGTTTGGTTACGCTTTCATTATAATTGTACCGATATAATTCATCAATGCCGAAACAAAATATTTACGCACTAACTATAATTGTAAGCGGTTTATGCTATAATTTTGACAAGTGAAACTAAACGAATAAATGAGGAATGCGTATGTTAAAATACCAGCAAATCGCAGCGGAAATTGAAACATATATAGAAGAACACCAGCTTCAGCAGGGAGACAAACTGCCAGTCCTAGAAACCCTCATGGCCCAGTTTGAAGTCAGCAAAAGCACCATCACAAAGTCCCTCGAGCTATTAGAGCAAAAAGGCGCGATCTTTCAGGTCAGAGGAAGCGGCATTTTCGTCAGAAAACATAAACGAAAAGGCTATATCAGCCTTCTGTCGAATCAGGGATTTAAAAAAGACCTCGAGGATTTTAACGTCACCTCAAAAGTCATCGAACTGGACGTGAGAAAGCCAACGCCGGAAGCGGCGGAAAACCTGAACATCGAAATAAACGAGGACATCTACTATGTCAAAAGGGTCCGCTACATCAACGGCCACACCCTTTGCTACGAAGAGTCTTACTACAACAAATCGATCGTGACGTATTTAAACAACGAAATCGTCTCCCACTCCATCTTCCATTACATCCGCGAAGGACTGGGGTTGAAAATTGGTTTTTCTGATTTGTTTCTGCACGTGGGCCAGCTTAATGAGGAAGAAGCGGAATATTTGGGATTAGAGGCTGGACTGCCGAAGCTGTATATAGAAAGTATTTTTCACCTGACAAATGGGCAGCCGTTTGATTACTCGAAGATTTCGTATAATTATAAGCAGTCGCAGTTTGTGGTGCAGGCTAATAGTTTTTTATTATAGGGCTCTTCACTACGGAAGGTGGTCGACATGTACAAAATCATCATCCCTGCCATACTAGCCATCTTTGCGCTCTGGATACTCTTACAAATTTCACTAGAGATGAGTATCGTTAAGAATCCAATGAACTACTTTATCGTATTCATTATCTTTTTCCTCTTTGTAAAGATGGTGAAAGAAAAACAATAATAGTTTGGCCGATGCAAACAGAAAAACATCCTTCCATTAACAAACTCAGCCAGTCACATGCATTAATATTGATGTTAATGATATATAGTCGCACATAAAAAGCTACTTCACTGTGAAGTAGCTTCTTTTATTATATGCCCATTTTGATCCATCTAGTTTTTGAAAAGCGAAGGATAATCGCATTTATGATAATAATTGAAACTAAATACAAAATAATAAATAAAACATCATTACTCCCAAGTGTCATGTTATCAGATTGCAGCACTCTTTCTATTCGGGGATACATAGTGTTACCTGCCTCAAAAGGAGCAATGAAACCAAACGTTTTATTGCTTATAGCTACTAAGATAACAGAAGTCATCCAATAAACGATACTGACACCTATACTAATTAATATATTAGGACATAACATGCTTATAGTTCCAATAATTAGAATATACTGCAGTATAACTGCAGAAAATAAAAAAAGTAATAATGCAAAATGCGAAAAATCATGGTACATCAACGATATGATTAGCAGGCCTAGCGTTATAAATGCAAAACATTCTAAAAATAAAACAGCTATCTTTTTATAAAAGAAAGTATAGATGTTCTCTCCAATTAATTTGTAAAAGAGAATATTTTTGTTTGAATACTCTCTATTAATAAAGAAAGCTATAACAAATGAAAATAACATCAAACCAAACTGGGTCGCAACAGTATAGGAGCTAAAGAAAAACATTTCAGGTGTAACATTGCTGACTTTATCAATTCCAACAAGTAAAAAATAACCCAGCAAGAATAAAAATACAAACATTGCTCCTAAAATAATGATAACTTTGTTGCTAATACTCTTTTTAAACTCTAATTTCATCTCAAGCCCCCACTGTTTTATTACTCGTTTATATACACTTCAATTAATTTATCCACTGAATGATATTGTTGAATTTCTTGGTGATTAAATATATAATAATCCCCTTCTATCGCCTTTAAATCAGACAAATCATGTGTAATGTTGATGATAATCTTCTCGGGGTTCTCCTGAATATACTTGTTTAAGAAGCCATGAATCTCTATAACCGTTTTTTTGTCTAATGAATTCGTTATTTCATCTAAAACAATAATATTTTTATCCTCTAATAAGAAACTGAGCAATTTTAATTTTTGCTTTTGTCCATCACTCAAATTTTTGATCAGAACTTTTCCATCAATATTATCCAGATTAAGTAAATGTGCGATTTTATCTATCATTTCTGCATCAAATTTTTTACTCAAAAAGTGTAATAAAAAGTCCTTAGAAACATCATTAGGTATATTCGAAGAGCTGGATATTAAAGAAACATTTTGACGAATATCTCTGCCGATTCTTTTGCTATTATTCAACAAAAAGTCTTTAGCAAGCTGTGATTTACCGACTCCATTTTTTCCGACAACGTGATTAATTTTCCCGCTCGAAAAATGCAAGTCGGTGTCCTGAAGTAACGTTTTGCCATTCACTTTTAAAGTGTAATTCGCTATATTCATATACATACTCCTAGGAAATATTTGTATTTTCGCGGTACCTCTTTCGTTTCCGGTTTGGAACTGTAAGAAATGTTTTTTGATGATCAATCTGGATATCTTTTACTCTAGTTTACAATATATAACACTCAATGTACAACAACGGCAGTTTCCTCAAGGCAATTCCTTACAAGATAACTGACAAACAAGCTAAATAAATGGATCGTCAATACCATATCAATGCATATTGATAATAACAATAAGGAGGATACTGAACCTTTTAGCCTAAGCCCTTGACTAAATAACCTTCTCTGTAGGTTCTGCTGAAAGTTTTTTCAGCTCTAGCTGCCTTAATCTTTCACTCGTTTCAATTGTCTATAAAAGCAGTTATGCGGTACTATCGTATAAAGGTCCAATGATGAAAAACAATGACATACTTTTAAATTCACCTTATCATGCACATGCTCATAAATAGGGGTTTATTCTAAAAAGGGGATGGACGATTTTGGAAAGCAAGTACCTAGATCTACTCGCGCAAAAATACGATTGTGAAGAAAAAGTGGTAACAGAAATCATTAATTTGAAAGCGATATTGAACCTGCCGAAGGGCACTGAGCATTTTGTCAGTGATTTGCACGGGGAGTATCAGGCATTCCAGCACGTGCTGCGCAATGGTTCAGGACGAGTCAAAGAGAAGATACGCGACATCTTCAGCGGTGTCATTTACGATAGAGAAATCGATGAATTAGCAGCATTGGTCTATTATCCAGAAGACAAACTGAAGTTGATCAAACATGACTTTGATGCGAAAGCAGCATTAAACGAGTGGTATAAAGAAACCATTAACCGAATGATTAAGCTCGTTTCTTATTGCTCCTCCAAGTATACCCGCTCCAAACTGCGCAAAGCACTGCCTGCCCAGTTTGCTTATATTACGGAGGAGCTGTTATACAAAACAGAACAAGCTGGCAACAAGGAGCAATATTACTCCGAAATCATTGATCAGATCATTGAGCTTGGCCAAGCCGATAAGCTGATCACCGGCCTTGCATACAGCGTTCAGCGATTGGTGGTCGACCATCTGCATGTGGTCGGCGATATTTACGACCGCGGACCGCAGCCGGATAGGATTATGGAAGAACTGATCAACTATCATTCTGTCGATATTCAGTGGGGAAATCACGATGTCCTTTGGATCGGCGCCTATTCCGGTTCCAAAGTGTGCCTGGCCAATATTATCCGCATCTGTGCCCGCTACGACAACCTGGATATTATTGAAGACGTGTACGGCATCAACCTGAGACCGCTGCTGAACCTGGCCGAAAAATATTATGATGATAATCCAGCGTTCCGTCCAAAAGCAGACGACAACAGACCAGAGGATGAGATTAAGCAAATCACAAAAATCCATCAAGCGATTGCCATGATCCAATTCAAGCTTGAGAGCCCGATTATCAAGAGACGGCCGAACTTTAATATGGAAGAGCGGCTGTTATTAGAGAAAATAGATTATGACAAAAATGAAATCACGCTGAACGGTAAAACATATCAACTGGAAAACACCTGCTTTGCGACGATTAATCCGGAGCAGCCAGATCAGCTTTTAGAAGAAGAAGCAGAAGTCATAGACAAGCTGCTATTCTCTGTCCAGCATTCCGAAAAGCTGGGCCGCCATATGAATTTTATGATGAAAAAAGGCAGCCTTTATTTAAAATATAACGGCAACCTGCTAATTCACGGCTGTATTCCTGTCGATGAAAACGGCAATATGGAAACGATGATGATTGAGGATAAACCGTATGCGGGCCGTGAGCTGCTCGATGTATTTGAACGATTCTTGCGGGGAGCGTTTGCCCACCCGGAAGAAACCGATGACCTGGCGACAGATATGGCTTGGTATTTATGGACAGGAGAGTATTCCTCCCTCTTCGGAAAACGTGCCATGACGACATTTGAGCGGTATTTCATCAAAGAGAAGGAAACGCATAAAGAAAAGAAAAATCCGTATTATTATTTACGCGAAGACGAGGCAACCTGCCGAAACATCCTGGCAGAATTCGGCCTCAATCCAGATCACGGCCATATCATCAACGGCCATACACCCGTAAAAGAGATCGAAGGAGAAGACCCAATCAAAGCAAACGGAAAAATGATCGTCATCGACGGCGGCTTCTCCAAAGCTTACCAATCCACAACAGGCATCGCCGGCTACACGTTGCTATACAACTCCTACGGCATGCAGCTCGTCGCCCATAAACACTTCAACTCCAAGGCAGAAGTCCTAAGCACCGGAACCGACGTCTTGACGGTGAAGCGATTAGTGGACAAAGAGCTTGAGCGGAAGAAAGTAAAGGAAACGAATGTCGGTGAGGAATTGTTGCAGGAAGTTGCGATTTTGGAGAGTTTGCGGGAGTATCGGTATATGAAGTGAGGAATATTTAGGGTTCAGAGATGATGATATGCTTCCCTTAAAAGTAGACAGATGGAATAAAAAATCTGTTTGCCTTAGGGGAGTTTTTTCAAGGCTGGAAAATGGTACTCAAAGTAAGAATGTGATCTTGGGAATATTTCAATGAAAGAGGTTGCGAAAAAATATGACATTCGTACCGAATCAATTTGTGAATGGAGAGCGTTGCACGACATAGTCGGCGCTGAGAGCGAAACGTTAAAAACACCATACTAACTCCGGCTCTATCAACGCAACAATCGTCTGACAATGATGCATCTAAGTCTAGCACTTATCAATATTAGCTGAAAAAATGATGGTTATGATGGTATTAACCTTATGTTTGAAAAGACCAAGAATTTTTTCTTGGTCTTCTAAAAAATTATATTGTTTATAGTTCAAATATCAAGCACAGTCATATATGTTTCCTTTTTGTGAATAAATGATTCTCTCCCTCCTTCTAGAATAGAAACGATATGTTTTAAAACAACTTCGTCATCCGGGTATCCTTTTTTTGATAACCAACCTCTTTTATTGTCTGATTCTAATATTATAACTTGCTCGGCGTCTGCATTAGTTACTATCGTAGCAGAATGTGTAGCTATTATTACTTGTCTTTTATTTTTGATTTTTCTCAAGCTTTTTACTAGATTTTGATAAATATATAGGTTGTCTAAGTTATCTTCTGGTTGATCGATTACCAATGGTGTACTATCGACACTATGTTCTCCATAATTAAATATCAAAGTAAGTATGGCCACAACCTTTTGACCAAGAGATAGCTCATCAATATCTTTCATAACTACTTTTTCTGTACGTATCGTTTCTTTAGAATTAATATTAAATTTTAATGAGAATTCATCTATTATTTCAAATAGTAACTTAAAACTATTTGTCACTTTTTCAATGTTCCTAAAAATACGCTCCTCAATTTTATTATAAACACGAACCATATTCTTTATAGAAACATTTTCATACTCGCCTGTAATAGTTCCTGAAATGAAATTATTTAAAGACAACTCATTTTCAATTTGTTTGTGCTCTTTATTTAGAATAAGTTCTAAAAATTCTAAATAACCGAACTTTTTAGTTGCCTCATAAACAAATTCATCTATATCGTCCCAAGTCAAATACGTGTTTAAAACTCTTTTTCCTTTTTCTCTATCAAAAATTGGATCATATCTTAGTTCAAGTTCTTTTAGATAAAAGGTAGGATCTTTTAATTTCGGTGAATAAACTATTTGGATTAATTTATTATTCAAACGATTAAATTCCTCAATAGCCATTTTAACATTTTCTTCTCGTTTTTTTATATTAACCAGAACGCTTTGAATATTCTCTCGAAGATATTTTCTATAGTTATTTTTATGGAGCTTATTTAATTTACTTAATACTATTTTAGATCCATTAAGTCTTTCTCCATTTAAAACTATGTCTCTAATAAATTCGCTAATCCTTCCTGTATTACTTAATTCAACAATATTATTAATTGAATAGCTTTTTTTATAAACACTTTCTATTATCGTAGTTGTTTCATTATAATTTAACTCTTGAAATTTATAACCATTTGAAGATTCTACTTGACTAACACGATACAAATTAATCCAGTTTTGAGACAATCTCCTAGTGCCACTTTCTGTCTCAGTTGTTTCTGAAAATGCTTTTCTTAAAAAATAGTTATTGCCTGAATAACCCGATTCGGTGATTTGTGGTATAAAGTTTAAAATGTAATCCATGTTTTTATAATTAAAAACAATATATATAAGATTATGACGTGATATGTATTCAAGTTGATTAATATTCGTGACCTCTAAAGTGAACGCTGTCTCTAAAATACTTAAAATTGTACTTTTTCCGACTCCTCTTCCTCCTATTATGCAGTTTAAATCTCTAGAAAAGTCGACTATGAAAGGTTTTTCTGGTTGTTCTTTATCTCCTAGAAAACCTTTCTCTCCTGGCTCTATATATATGCCTTTTAGAAATCGGTCATTATAAATTGGTTTGTCTATATATATACAGAATTGATAATTTTTAAATGCTTTTTTTAACGACTTAAAGCTTAAATTATTAAATTTAATCCAAGTATTTTTTTTACCTAATTGATTAAGTTCATGCGAGTCCCCTTCATGTATAAAACAAAAATCGCCTTTTGAACTTTCTTGATATTTTTTTATCCTGTTGGAAATTCTCTCCTTAGAATCTATATTTGTTAAGCCTAATATTTTTAAACCACTAAAACCAAATAATGATCTCTTATATAAATTTGTCCCTAAAAAATCACTTGTATTTATATGAGCAATGTATGGAATACCCCCGTTTTCAGTTATCCTATTTACCATATCAAGACAAGATATATAGGTTCCTTCTTCCTCAGAATGTATATATTTACTAACAAAATTTTTCAAATCAGTGTATTTATGCTCATCAAAAATCCCCACTAAATGGTAATAGTCTGAACAACTAATTTCAATACCTAGGAATAACTTAATACTTTTTCTTTGAGTGTTTCCTTTAATCCTAGATTTATAGTAATCAACTAAAACTGCTTGTAACTTCTTAAACCCATTAATAGTATTATGATCAGAAATAACTGCTGCATGTATATTATTTTTATATAATGAATGTGCAATTAATTGATATCCTAATATCTCTTTAAAGTTTGAAAAACTCACATGGAAATCTCTATTTATATCTTCAATAACTTGTTTTTCAAATATAGCAAAATCCTCTTTTTGTATTCTTTCCAGAAACTCTTTAGAATACAATCCCTCATTCAGTGCAACATCAAAAACCTCCGTTAATTTCATGTTTTTGAATAATTTTCCCGGTAATAATCTATAGTCATGAGATGCTGGTGTATGAATATGAAACTCTACTTTTAATAACTTTCCATAAGATTCTTTCATTTGTTGGATACTTTTATAAACAATGTTAAGTTTATTACTATGTTCCAATTTAAAAGTAAACTCCAATCTATGGTAATTTTATATTCAGGTTACTTTTTAATTATCCTAAATTTGTTTTCATCTTTAATGACTAACCTAAAAAACATACTATATTAATATATCGCTATTTCTAATCAAGCAGAGAAGAGTCTCTGCTTGATCTTTTTTTATGCTTTTTAAATTGACTAAATAAATACCTTTCCTAACTTTTATGATAGAGTTTTAAGGCGGTTTTTTAACATTTCGATCAATCCAGTTGTAGTTTCTTTTCTTTCGAAAAATTTCCTATCCTCGCTAATGTCCAAAATTCCCTCATTTATAATAAATTCTTTTATTAAACTTAAAGCATTCTCTATTATTTCCAAGGACTTTGCATCATTTAACATAACCTTTTCAACTTTTTCAGATATTTTTTCCGCATTTTTATCAATAATTTTTGAAGGATTTTTAAGGTCTGATATTAGATACTTTATTACCATCATTATGTGCCAACGTGCTCTTCGATGTTTTTTTCCTTCTTCATTATTTCTAATAAAAGCTTCTACTCTATACCATGTAAGCCCACTCACATAATATGGATTTAACAAGCTGCTATCCGTAAATAATTTACCTCTAGTTTTTTGTTCAACTTTTCCATACTGACCTGATACTTCATGTGGTAAATCCAAAAACATAGCAGAAGTAGCTTTTATTTGAAATGGAATATTAATAATTTTTGTTTTTTGAATGTCTTCATTTCTGTATTGTTCGGTTCTTCGCTCATAATATAATAAAAATTTATTTTGATTTCTCTTTGCTCTATAATATTCCTCTAATGACTTCTGTTCATCTCTTAAAGCTAATAATTGCTCTGGTTTCAAAGCAGTTTGACTATTTGTTGCCTTAATTATTGCATTTTTAGTATCCTCATCCTCAGTCCCAATTAAACGAATTGGTATATAGATATTCTTCTCGATAATGTCTTTCAATGATTCAAATATTACATTACTTGTTTGACAACCATTTACAATTTGATAGTTTACTAGGCTTGCTTCAGTTGAAATAATATGTACTTGATCTGCAATTATTGTTATCCCGTTATTTAAAAGTCCAAATAAATGCGCATTGGTTCCCGTTAAACCATTTTTCATATCTAGATTTACATCAAATTTCTCGTTTGCACCTAAATAATCACGGATATTATCTTCAAAAATTCCTTTTCTAAGGATTCTTTCTCCATCTACGGCTTCTGATAAAATATCTAATAAATCCTCTAATTTAATTAGCCCAAAATAAGCAGACTTTATAATTCCAGTACTATCTTTAGGATATGGCACTGGTTGTTTATCTAAATTAAATTTTATTTCTGTTAGATTATTTTCTTTTTGATGTAATTCCCTTATTTCCTTCAAGCCAATAAAATTTAGTGATATATTGTCTTCATCAAATATATATCTTTGCTTTAATACTTCTAAACCTGTTAATATTTCAGACTTTAAATGAAGATCAATATCCTCATCTTTTACTGAAATTTTCTTCGGTGCTAAAGCAGTATAATACATTTTAAGAGCCGGGTCATTTTTAAATTTTGTGCTTAAATCATATATATATTTTGCCGTTTCCCAAGAGTTTTTGAGTTCAGTAATCTCACAAAATTCGAAGTTAAAAAACCTGTTTACTCCCTGTAAAAAATCCCTAACTTCGCTCCTATCAAATTTTTCAGAAGTCTTCGTTTGAGTAAATAAAAATTTCACTTCAATTTTTCGGGTAGAATTACAAATATAATCTACATCCTCTACGCCTTCGACCAATTTATCATTAATAAAAATAGCTACTCCATCAATCCCAAATGCTGTTCCTGTTTCCATATCCTCATAACTTGCATTAGGATCATTATTGTATGAACTTAAAATTAAATCATTTATAAACATCTCAAAAATATTATGTTCATTCTTTGCTTTTCTTCTTGAAATTTCGTATTTATCCACAAAACCTTTTACATATCCCGAAATCATAGGATGTTTAATAGTAGTGACTACCGCCATTTAATTACCTCCAGTAGTTTTAATGTTACAAAATACTTCTTTTTTATAAAAATAAATAGTAAGATAAAAATCTTTCTACTTATGATAAGGCTCCCCACGGTTAATCCGAAAAGCCCGATAAATCTGCTCCACCAAAATCAACCGCATCAACTGATGAGGAAACGTCATTTTTGAAAACGACAGCTTCTCATCCGCTCGCTTCATCACTGCGTCGCTCAATCCGAGTGATCCGCCGATGACGAAGGTGACTTTGCTTTTTCCATATGTAGCCAGCTTATCTATTGTATCGGCTAGTTCTTCGGATGTTTTCATTTTTCCTTCGATGGCGAGGGCGATGACGTGGGCGTCGGGGCTGATTTTGGATAGGATGCGTTCGCCTTCTTTGTCTTTTATGATTTTCATGTCCTGGTCGCTTAGGTTTTCCGGCGCTTTTTCGTCCGGGAGTTCGATGATGTCGATTTTTGCGTAGGCCGAAAGTCGTTTGGTGTATTCTTCAATGCCTTGCTTGAGGTATTTTTCTTTTAGTTTTCCGATTGTCACAATATTGATATTCACAGGTCATCCCCACTTTAAAAACAAGTTATTCATATATGTTGTCCACAATTGTGGATATCTTTTCTGTATTTTGTGTAAGATCATTCGTTCCCCACTATATATACTGCGGGGTCTCCACATAATTCACAGGCTGTGGATAAACTGTTAGTATGTTCGATTTTTCTGATTTCGGGCGGCAGCTCGTGGTCGTCTATGTACATATCCAGCACGGTTTCGATGTGTTCTTCACAGGAATAATAGGTTTGTTTCATGTTCTAATCCTCCGATGGTTTCTTGCGTTTTTGCAAATATTCTCTTCCCAATATAACCTATTTATTCACATGTTAGTAGTGCTTCGGGCTGAGTTTTATCCACAATTCGACAAACAAGCTGTTGATGACTCTATTTCGCCCGTATGTTAGTTTGGATGTAACCGATGTGTGGGGAGTCTGCTTTTGCAGCTCAAATGGGTTTGGCTTTTTGTGATCATGTTGCTGCTTGCTGGGTGTCAGCCGTCTTATTGGGTGTTGGAGAAGGATCGAATCGGTGAAGGCAGTCCAGACTTAGAAATATACGCTAATTACCTTCAAATGCATGATGACGTGAAAGGATATCAAGTCTTCACCATTTTAGAAGGGAGAAAAATGGTTATTGTGTCTCTCGGAAGCAGCGAGAAAAGATAAGAAGCTTGAAGTGTCAGACGTCAAATTCTCACCTAAAGAAACGATTGTAACTGTGAAACGAAAACCTGCTCCTACGGCAAATGAGAAAAACCCTTATATTTTGATTGGACTGGACAAAATCGCAGGGGATTTCATCGTACAGGATGAAACGGGAAACCGATTTGAAGAAACGGATTACCAGCAATAAAGCCGGCGTTCTGAGAACGTCCGGCTTTTTCTTTTACTTCAGTGTCCCATGCGGGTCGATGACGAATTTTTTGGCTGCGCCTTTGTCGAAGTCGCTGTAGCCTTTTGGCGCGTCGTCCAGAGAAATGACGGTGGCGTTGACTGCTTTTGCGATCTGCGCTCTACCGCTCAGGATCGCTTTCATCAAATTGCGGTTGTATGTCATGGCGGGCGTTTGTCCGGTGACGAAGGTGTGGGCTTTGGCCCAGCCGAGTCCGAAGCGGATTTTTAGTGAGCCTGTTTTGGCGTCCGCATCCTTTGCACCGGGATCTTCGGTCACGTATAAGCCTGGAATGCCAAGGCTGCCTCCGACCTGGGTGACGTCCATGATTGAGTTCAGCACGGCGGCAGGCGCTTCTCCTTGATTGCCGTGTCCGGATGCTTCAAAGCCGACACAGTCCACTGCGGCATCAACGGTTGGTTCACCTAGTATTTGTTCAATTTGTTCGCCAAGGCGGTCGTGTTTTTGCACGTTGACCGTTTCACAGCCGAAGCTTCTCGCCTGTGCCAGTCTGTCTTCGTTCAGATCGCCGACAATCACGGTGGAGGCGCCTAGGAGCTGAGCGGAGTGAGCGGCTGCTAAGCCGACAGGCCCCGCTCCCGCGATATAAACGGTTGAACCTGTTTGCACGCCCGCTGTGTAAGCTCCGTGGAAGCCGGTCGGGAATATGTCCGACAGCATGGTCAAATCGAGAATCTTTTCTAACGCCTGTTCTTTCTCAGGGAATACCAAAAGCTGAAAATCAGCGTATGGCACCATGACATATTCAGACTGGCCGCCGACCCAGCCGCCCATATCGACGTAGCCGTAAGCCGATCCCGGACGGTCCGGATTGACATTCAGGCACACATGCGTTTTCTGCGTTTTGCACATCACACAGCGTCCGCAGGCAATATTGAAAGGAACGGATACGATATCTCCTTTTTTGATAAATTCAACATCACGCCCCGTTTCAATGACTTCTCCCGTAATTTCATGCCCGAGCACCAAGCCTTCTGGCGCCGTTGTGCGGCCTCTGACCATATGCTGGTCGCTTCCGCAAATGTTGGTTGTAATGACTTTGAGAATAACCCCATGCTCACATTTTCGATTCACATTCGCCTTCGGAACGCCGGGCCCGTCCCTTAAGATTAACTCCGGATAACCGATATCCTCCACCGCTACAGTCCCTTTGCCTTTGTACACAACCGCTTTGTTTCCTGTCAACGCCATTCCTCCCATTCATGTGTTTGGACTCTTCGTCCTTGCACATGACTTCGGTTTGGCATGACCCTTTCCCTTTCTCACGACTGTTTTTTCTGTATTCTTACAACAACAAATATGCCAAGAAAGCAGCCAATAATGGTTCCGGCTATGTCTAAAAAGTCGACTTTACATCCATTTAACAGGAACACAGTAATGGCCGAAACCAGGCAGATCATAACTGCCAGAAGAATAACCCGTTTGGTGCGCATGTAATTCCTCCTTTGGATTCGTTTCTAAAACATACCCAAAATCTCTGCAAACTTCGGTTCAACAAAAAAAGAGACTTCATACCAGTCTCTTCATAATTTGAGATCACTCAAAAAATTTCCTGAGAAATAATGTGACAATACTGGTTACCAACGCAATCGCCGTATACATAACAACCCAAAACATGAATGAGCTATTGCCCGAAGCTAACGTAAATAACAATATCAAGCTCGCGATAAGGACGATGAGCGGTGCCACCCAAAACCTCTTAAATAAAAAATGACCCGCTATACCAAATACACCTGCGATGATCGGAAAACCAAAAACGATAAATAAAACGGCGATGGCTCCCATACTAACCTCCTTGCCTTAAAACCTCTTCATCACCTCAACATCATACAGCTTCAAATGACTCTTCGGCGTCACGACATCCTTTACCTTCCCAATCTCTTTTTCTTTCATTTTCTTTCCGGTTTTCAGATTGTACTGTTCAATGTAGGCAGGCTTGTGATACGTGTATGTGAAGAAATAGAGGCTGCTGCCTTTTTGGGTGATTTCTTTGAAATCGGCTTTCATTTTGTCCGGGGAAAGGGTGAAGGCGATGCTTGTTTTTCCTGTCTTGGCATCGATTTTGTGTACCTTTCCGAAGCCGTCAATGAAATACAGGTTCCCGTCATAAGGGAAAAAGCTGTTTTTAAAGCTGAAGGGCATGGAGCTGTATATCGTTTGTTCGTCGTTTTTGTATTCGGCGATATCGTGCAGCTCTACTTCGCCGCTTTTTTTGTTGATCTTGACCATTTGATAGAGATTGTGGGCTTTTTGGCCGCGAACCATAACATAAACAGCTTGGTCGTCCACAGCAAGCTGGGATTCGACTGAGGCTCCTTCCCGGTACTGCCATTCCGTTACTTTGTGATAAGTGAGCTTCTTTTGATCTGCTTGAATCTGAAGGAGCTGATAGCCTTTTCCGTCAGCTGTCGGGACGAGTGCGTAAATGGCGCCATCATGAAAACCGGAGGCTCGGATGTAGTAGGGGATGACGTCTTTTTTCCACTCTCCGTCCATTTGGCGGTACAGCTCTGAGCGGTATCCTTCTTTCTTTTTGTCGTAGCCGGAGTTGTATAAGGTGTAAAAGCCGTCCGTGTTTTGCAGAAAGCCTGCGCTGTCCCCTGTGTGCTGATAGGTTCTTTTATGAGATCTCAGGCCGTCTTTAATCGTATAAATCGTGTTTTTGTCCTCCAGCATCACGCTGTCGCCGTGAACCTTGGCTGATCCCAGCTCAAGGCCCTTCATCTGAAATGAAGACAGCGACCCATCCTGGCTGATAAACAGGGCGTAGCTTTTCCCGCCGCCAAATGCATCTTGATCCGCAGAGGATGAGAAATACAGCAGGACTTCTTTGTCATCCAGGAAATCGGGGTTTCTGAGATCCTGCTGACTCACGGTTTTATGGCTTTTGAGAGGAGAAATGAAGACAAATAGTGCGATTCCTGCGAGAATCAGCATGGCGATGGTAATCATCCACTTTTTCATATCCTTCTCCTTAGTAAATGGTCATGATGGTTGTCGTATACGAAGAACTTGTGATGTCGCGCGGATACACGCCTAAGCCTCCGTTGCTGTCTATATCAATGCCTGCTTTCAGCAAAAAGGCAGACCATAGGAGCTTTGAACAGTTTTTGGCGCCGTCATGGCCGGTATTTCTGTTATTGACGAAATTAAATGAGTATGGGTCGCCGACTTTTGATACCGCCCAGTCGGCAGCAGCTGTTTTTTGAGATGAGGATACGCTGACGGTTTGCACAATGGAGTTGTCTTCCACGTCTCTGGCATTATAAGCGATCTGCCTGACGCCGTCGCTCGGGACAGATTCAACAATTTTGTCAGCAGCGGAGTACATGCCGACGTGGCCGTGATTGTAGTAGGCTGTGTAGGAGTTCGTGTAATAGATATTGCCTTTCGCGCTTGTCGGGAGTTTTTTCGTGCCGGACGACCCGCCCATGATAGACATGCCGCTTTCCTTCGCGAGCCGGTCCCCCTCTGCTTTATCAGCCGTGATTTCCTTATAGAACTGTTTTAGGATAACGTCCTGCTTTACGTGCTGCTGTTTGGCAATCTGGCTGGCAGATTTCATGATTTCTTCCGGTGTCGTGCCTGGCTGCAGTGCGGCGATTTCTTCAGCATAATTTGTGGTCTTTACGGCTTTGGCGGGAGTAACAAACAGGCCGCCGCACATTGTAAGCGCTACCAAAAACATCGACACTCGTTTCTTCAACTTCATTACATCTCCTCTTTTCTTGTGAGTGTAGGAAAGGTAATTTCCTCACCCACATTATATTAGGAAAATAAGGAAAGTAACTAGGTTATTTACAGAATTTTTAGATATCATTTACAGAAAAAGGCCTTTATCGGCCCTTTTCGTTAAAGCTTCTTGCTCATCACTACGTCTGTTTCTTGAAATCCGGTTTGCTCATATAGCTTTCGCGCCGTCTGATTATGAGCAAAGACATGAAGGGACAGCTTGCGGATTCCCATACTGCGTGCCGTTTGATCTAATGCCGCCAATGCTTGCTTTGCGTAGCCCTTTCCCCGATACGGATCATATAACCCGAAATCATAAATAAACGCTTCCTGCTGCGGATGTTCCGGCTCAGCATGTATCCAGAGCCAGCCAACGATATCCTTTTCATTCAGCTTGAGGCTCCACAAATGGTGATGGGGTGTTTCCAGCCCTCTCGGAAGCAGATTAGAAAACGCCTGCTTAGACAAAAGCTGTGCATCTTCAGGCAGCCATGTTCCCGCTTTTACCTTTTCTTTCGCGTAATGCTTTGTTGTGTACGTGAGATAAGACCGAAATTCTTCTGTCTGCATAGGGCTCAGCATAATTGTCATATCATCTCTCCTTCATATATTGACTAGAGGATTTTACATAAAATAGAAAGAGGTGTTACTATCAGAATAAGCAACTGAGATTGATAAGTCACTAGAGAAAGGAGTTTCACATGAATAAGATCGCACCCGCAGAAATCGCTAGCATGCTCAACGATTGGTACCTTGCTATCAAGAAACATGAAGTGGAAGAGTCCTCCCGTTTATTTGAAGAAGTGAAGCCTTTATTGGATGACATGGAAGAGGATCAGGAGGTGCTGGCCTACTTCTCCTTATTGGAACTGCGCCACAAGGTTTTGCTTCACGAGGCGAGAGGACAGGGCTTTCAGCATGAGGAGCCTTCTCATATGAATGCTACGTCTGACATGCTGAAATATTACTTTTTTCTGTTTGAAGGCATGTATGAGGCCTATAAAAATAATTATGACATTGCCATTGGGCTGTATAAAGATGCAGAGCAGTATCTCGACAACATTCCCGATCCGATTGAAAAAGCCGAATTTCACCTGAAGGTCGGAAAGCTCTATTATAAGCTTGGACAAAATATTGTATCCCTCAATCATACACGGCAAGCAGTCAAAACATTCAGAGAAGAGACAGATTATAAAAAGAAGCTGGCTTCAGCGCTGATTACCATGTCAGGCAATTTTACAGAGATGAGCCAGTTTGAAGAAGCTGAGGCTTATTTGGACGAAGCAATTCGGATCACGAGTGAATTAGAGGATCATTTTTTTGAAGCCCAGCTTTTGCATAACTTCGGCCTTCTTCATGCGCAAAGCGGCAAATCAGAAGAAGCGGTTTCGAAATTAGAGGAGGCTCTACGGAACGATGAGTATGCCCGCTCCGCCTATTATTATCATTCTGCCTACTTGCTGATACGAGAACTGTTTAAGATCAAAAAGAAAGAACAGGCCTTATCTTATTACCAAGACGTGAAGGAAAAATTGACTGCTGAGCCGAATAGAATATGTGAGGCAAAAATAGACATTTTATATGCCATTTATGCAGAAGGGGGTCATGCGGAAACGTTTCACTTATGCAAACAACATATGGATGACTTGTTGTCCGAGAAAGAGTATGACAGTGTAAGAGAACTTTCCATTTTGGCTGGCGAACGGTATAGGGAACTTGAGCTTTACAAAGAAGCTGCCCACTTTTTTTATGAAGCATTACAGATTGAAGAACTGATTAAACGAACGGAGGTTATATAAATGAAAAGATTTCTGATTGGCGCAGGCGTCGCAGCGGTGATTTTATCAGGTTGGTTTATTGCAGACCATCAAACCCACTCACAGGAAATGAAAGTCGCTGAGAAAATGATTGGATAAATGAAAAACCCCCGCGGGTGCGGGGGTTTTCTTATTACAGCAGCTTCTTCCCTAGCAGAGATTCTACGAGCTCTACTGCTGTTTTACCCGTTTTGTTTTTGTGATCAAGGATCGGGTTAACCTCAACGAATTCGGCTGAGGTAATGATGCCTGCGTCATACAGCATTTCCATAGCCAAATGGCTCTCCCGGTAGCTGATGCCGCCGACGACAGGGGTTCCGACACCCGGTGCGTCGTTCGGATCAAGTCCGTCCAGATCAAGGCTCAGATGGACGCCATCACATGCTGATAAATAATTAAGGGTTTCTTCAATGACCTTTGTCATGCCAAGACGGTCGATTTCGTGCATTGTGTACACCTTCATGCCGCTTTCCTTAATGTACTTGCGCTCCCCTTCATCAAGTGACCGGGCGCCAATGATGACGACGTTTTCCGGTTTGATTTTAGGCGCGTAGCCTTCAAGGTTAACCAGTGACTCGTGGCCAATGCCGAGGCTGACCGCGAGCGGCATGCCGTGAATATTGCCCGATGGTGAAGTTTCAAGTGTATTCAAATCGCCGTGCGCGTCATACCAGATGACGCCGAGATTATCGTAATGCTTAGCTGTGCCTGCAAGCGTGCCGATCGCAATACTGTGGTCACCGCCCAGGACAAGCGGGAATTTTTTCTCTTCAATGACTTTGTTGACCTTTTGCGCGAGTTTTTCATTTCCCGCCAAAACGGAATTCAGGTTTTTCAGTTCCTCGTCATTTTTGATTTTTTCGCGGTTGATCGGAATGTCACCGAGATCTTCAACCGTATACCCCATGTCTGACAGCCGCTCGATCAGATGAGCGTACCGGATGGCACTCGGGCCCATATCTACTCCGCGTCGTGCTTGTCCTAAATCCATTGGCATTCCAATAACCGAAATCGTTTTATCCATCTGTGATTCCACCTCAACATTTAAGATAATGTCCTATGCGGGTTCTAACAAAGATGACTTACGGACAACGTTTTAAAGCTCTAGCTGACGATTCGCCTGCTGGCGTTTTTTAATGACAACATGATAAATGATGTAGCAAATGACCATAAATGGTACGCCGCAATACAGCGCGATACGCTGCTCCGGATCAAATGCAAGACTGATGAGCACGACCGTATTTAATGTTAGGCCGATCAGCGGAAGCACCGGGTACAGCGGTGTTTTAAATTTCAGATCTTCTATCTTCCCGCCCTCACGGATATATTTGCGTCTGAACATGATTTGGGAAAGCGAGATCGTAATCCAGCCGACCTGCGCGCTCATGCCCGCCAAAGATAACAGTACCATATATACAGTTTCAGCCTGCGCAAACTTTGTCAGAAGGGATAGGCAGGCCACAGCCATCGTTACGATTAACGAGTACATCGGCACACCGCGCTGATTTGTTTTGCCGAGCGCTTTGAAGGCTTGTCCTTCATTCGCCATCGCATACAGAATACGTGTCGATGCGTATAAACCTGAATTCGCAACAGATAACAGCGCGATTAAAATAACAAAGTTCATGATATCAGCTGCATATGGGATTCCGATTTGCTCAAATACGGCAACAAATGGACTTTCCACGACACCCGCCTGTTTCCACGGAATCATGCCGGCAATGACAATGATTGAAAGCACAAAGAAGACAAGCGTTCTCCATACTGTCTGTTTGATTGACCGTGGAATCGTTTTTTCAGGGTCTTCACTTTCTCCGGCTGCAACCCCGATCAGCTCAGTCCCCTGAAACGCAAAGTTCACGGTAATCATCGTAATCAGCATTGCCTTTATGCCGTTCGGAAATAACCCGTCTTCATAAAAATGTGTCAAAAACGGCGCATGCTCTCCACCCTTCAGATCAATCAGGCCAAACATGGCAGCTCCGCCGAGAATAATAAATAAAAGGATAATCAAAATTTTAATACCTGAGAACCAGAATTCAGATTCCGCAAAGGCTTTTGTGGTGATCGCATTTAAAATAAACATCAGTGCCGCAAAGACCAGACACCAGATCCACACGTCTATATGCGGAAACCAGCGTTGCATCAGCTGCCCCGCTGATAAAAATTCAATGGCGCATGTAACCGCCCAGCCGAGCCAGTACAGCCAGCCGAACGCAAACCCGAAGGCCGGGCTGATAAATTTCGTGGCATAGGTCTGGAAGGACCCCGACACAGGAAAGGCGACTGCCAGCTCTCCTAAGCAGAGCATGGTCAAAAACATGATAAAGCCGCCCACTAAATAGGACAGAACCGCGCCGAGCGGTCCCGCTTGGTTAATGGTAAACCCGGTTCCAAGGAAGAAACCGGTTCCGATCACTCCGCCCAATGAAATCATGAACAAGTGGCGCGATTTCATTGTCCGCTGGAGCTGATTTCCGTTATCTTGGTTTGTATTCACATTCTGCACCCCTTCAGCAACTTGTATTGGATCTAAGCTGGAACATCTGCATGGTGCTATCCCAGTTTGCTGTCCAAAGAGCCTCTATCTATTTAATATAAAATTCACTTCTTCTCATAAAGATACATTATACTAAAATACTGTAGCTGAGCAAATAGGGAGTGCTGATTTTTCTGTTGTAAATTTATACAAACGAAGTGAATATCCCGCCATGGTGCGGATTTATGCGTTTTGCAGCACGTGCTTAATTTTCTCTATCGCCCAATCCAAATCCTCTTTGGAAATGATTAATGGCGGTGCAAAACGAATGACTGTATCATGCGTTTCCTTGCATAAAAGCCCTTCTTCCTTCAAACGCTCACAATACGGACGTGCGGCTTCAGTCAATTCCACACCGATAAACAGCCCTCTGCCACGAACTTCTTTAATAACCGGGTTGTCAATGCTCTCAAGCTCGCTTTTAAAGTATTCGCCAAGCTCAAGAGAACGATCCGCCAGCTTTTCATCCTCCAGCACTTCTAATGAAGCGATAGACACTGCACATGCAAGCGGGTTTCCGCCAAATGTTGAGCCGTGTGAGCCAGGGTTAAACACGCCTAGGATCTCGCGGTCCGCCGCAATGCATGAGATCGGGAACACACCGCCGCCAAGCGCTTTGCCCAAGATATACATATCCGGAACGATGCCGTCCCAGTCACAGGCAAATGTCTTGCCTGTACGTCCGAGACCCGTTTGAATTTCATCCGCAATAAACAAGACATTCTCTTCCTTACAAATCGCCGCCGCTTCCTGTAAAAATCCTTCCGGCGGAATCACAATGCCCGCTTCGCCTTGAATCGGTTCAAACAAGAATGCCGCTGTATTCGGCGTAATGGCCTGTCGAAGCGCTTCCACATCGCCGTAAGGAATGAGTTTGATTCCCGGAAGCATCGGGCCGAATCCTCGTTTATATTCCTCTTCAGAAGAGAGAGATACCGCCAGCATCGTGCGGCCGTGGAAGTTCCCGACACATGCGATAATTTCCGCTTGATTGTCAGCTACGCCCTTCACTTCATACGCCCAGCGTCTCGCCGCTTTCACCGCGGATTCAACCGCTTCGGCTCCTGTATTCATCGGCAGAATCATCTCTTTGCCTGTCAGTTTAGCTGTTTTTTCGTAAAACGGCCCAAGCTGATCGTTATGAAACGCGCGTGACGTGAGGGTGATTTTATCAGCCTGATCCTTTAATGCCTGAATGATTTTCGGGTGTCTGTGCCCCTGGTTTACCGCAGAGTAAGCACTCAGCATATCCATATATTCATTGCCTTCCGGGTCCTTTACCCAAGCACCCAGCGCTTCAGAAATAACAATCGGGAGCGGATGATAATTGTTGGCTCCGTAATGAGACGTCTGATCAATAATTTCTTTGGATTTAGATAAAGCTGGCATATTTGAATTCCCCCTTGTTTTCTGTTTCAACATGTTATCCTGCTTTCCCTTTATATAAATGCAAGTTCTGTGCCAAATCAAGAATTCGTGTGTTTTCTACAATTTTCGAGGACAAGGTGCAAAAACATTCTGATATTTCGAGCAAAAATTCCAGCAAGTGCAAAATTCTTTTGCATATCCTCTCCATTTTTTTATAAAATAGAAGCAATATTAAGAAAATAATTGAGGGAGGTTCATACAGTGGTCAAAGACAGCGAATTCCTCACATTGGTTTTTCAGAGTATTTTAGATGAAATCGATGTTGGCCTGCACGTGGTAGACGAGCATGGAAACACAATCGTTTATAACAATAAAATGATGCAGATTGAAGATATGGAGAAGCATGACGTCTTGAATAAAAACCTGATGGATGTGTTTATGTTTTCAAAGCAGCAGGACAGCACACTGGTACAGGCTCTTCAGGAAGGCAAGACGATTAAAAATGTGAAGCAGAGCTACTTCAATAATAAGGGCCAGGAAATCACGACGATCAATCATACATATCCCATCGTCCAAGACGGCAAAATCAAGGGCGCCGTTGAAATTGCCAAGGATGTGACAAAGCTTGAACGGCTGATCAGGGAGAATATGAACAAAAAAGGCAGCACAACCTATACGTTTGACAGTATTCTCGGCACCAGTCCGGCCATTCGAGACGTCATCGAAAACGCCAAGCGGGCAACCCGTACGTCATCATCTGTCCTTCTCGCAGGCGAAACCGGCACGGGAAAAGAACTGTTCGCGCAAAGTATCCATAATGGAAGCGATCGTTCTGGCGGCCCGTTTATTTCGCAAAACTGTGCGGCACTGCCAGACAGCCTTGTGGAAAGCATCTTGTTCGGAACGAAAAAAGGCGCGTTTACCGGCGCTGTCGACCAGCCCGGCCTGTTTGAACAAGCCCACGGCGGCACGCTGCTGTTAGATGAAATCAACTCGCTGAATCTCAGCCTTCAGGCGAAGCTGCTGCGCGCCCTTCAAGAGCGGAAAATCAGGCGCATCGGTTCAACAAAGGATACACCGATTGACGTACGTATTATTGCCACGATGAATGAAGATCCAATTGATGCAATTGCAGGCGAACGAATGCGGAAGGACTTGTATTACAGACTGAGTGTCGTGACGCTGATCATCCCGCCGCTTCGGGAACGAAAAGAAGACATTTTGCTTCTCGCGTCGGAGTTCATGCAGAAAAACAACCATCTGTTCCAAATGAATGTTGAACACATCAGCGATGACGTGAAGCAATTTTTCCTTTCTTATGACTGGCCGGGAAATATTCGCGAGCTCGAGCATATGATCGAAGGCGCAATGAATTTCATGACGGACGAGCAAACGATTACGGCTTCCCATCTGCCCTATCAATACCGAATGAAAATCAAGCCGGCTGACATCCCAGAGCCTGAAACACCAAGACACCAGCCGGCCGCGGACTTAAAAGAAAAAATGGAAAGCTTCGAAAAATATGTGATAGAGAACGTGTTAAGAAAACACGGCCATAACATCTCGAAAGCTGCTCAGGAGCTTGGCATCAGCAGACAAAGCCTCCAATATCGGCTGAAGAAATTTTCTCACTCGTCTAACGAATAATCCGGAGCAGGAAGCCTGATCAGAAAAACAGTGCCTCTGCCTATTTTACTTTTCACGTCAATCGACCCATTGTGGCTGTCGATAATCGATTTCGTTATGGCAAGACCCAATCCCGAACCTCCATATTTCCGGGAGAATGCTGAAAATGAAGGTATTTGCAGCTAACTGCCATTTGCTGTTTCACGTGTAACATCCATCTTGTATTTTTCTTCATATTCGATATATCCTTTTCAACTGAACGGGCGTGACCCCTGTTCAGTTTTTTTTTGCATATCAAAACAGCCTGGCAACGATGCCAGACTGCTATGATTAACTGCCTAATTGGTCTGCAGAGGACAGCTTGATGTCTACAGATTTTTCTTTTCCGCCGCGGTAAAACTTCACCTTCACCCGGTCACCGACTTTTTTCTGATAAAGCCGTTTTCGCAGGTCAACAATATCATTTACTTTGTATCCGTCAAATTCCGTGATGACATCCAGTTCCTTCAGCCCCGCTTTTCCAGCAGGTGAAAAGGCGTCTACACCCATCACAACCGCTCCATTGGTAACATTCTTAGGAAGCTTTAATGTTTCATCCCAATGATAGCTTGCGATGTCACTTAGCGATTTCATCTCAATGCCAAGGAACGGGCGTTTGACCTTTCCGTATCTCTCTAAATCCTCTATCACAGGGATCACGAGCTTAGAGGGAATCGACAGGCCAATCCCTTCAACCGCCGACTCGGCAATTTTCATTGAATTGATGCCGATGACCTTCCCATCCATATTTAACAAAGCACCGCCGCTGTTCCCAGGGTTAATGGCCGCATCTGTTTGCAGGACTTCTGCGTTCCAGTCAGGCTGTCCATCACCGTTTGAATCCACTGGGATCGCCCTCTCCGTACCTGAGATGACGCCTTGTGTGACAGAACCTGCAAACTCAAGGCCTAACGGATTCCCGATCGCAATAACCGGCTCGCCAGACTTCACTTTATCTGAATTTCCGAAATCGGCGACTGCTTTAATTTTATTGCTTTTCACCCGTAAAACGGCAAGGTCCATCAGCTGGTCGCTGCCGACAAGTTCAGCTGATATGCGTGAGCCGTCTTTCAAGCTGATTTCAATTTGGGAAGCGCCTTCGATGACATGATGGTTGGTCACGACATAAGCGGAGTTGTCATTTTTCTTATAGATGACGCCTGAGCCGCTTCCAGCCTCGCCGCTCTCTCCCCAAATATCTGATTTTTGGATGTTCACAACACCGACAACGGCGGGCGACACATTGCTGACAATCTTGGTGACGGCATTGTTGACACTGACATTTACCGTCCTGATTGATTCCCGGCCATTGTTGTTTTGCTGCTGATCTAAGGCGCCTGTATCCAGCCCTTCATTTGAAAGGTACGGCATGATAAACGCCATTAATACGGCACCGACAATCACGCCAATCAGACTCGAAAGAAAATATCCTTTTTTGCTTCTCTTTGGCTGTTCAGGAGTAGTATGTTCTTCCTCACGTTCGTAATCCACCATATTCCATCCTTTCCAAGAACGTTAATATGGTTATATTGTGGGTTAGAAACTCCTAGAATAGTCATGATTTACATAGAAAAATTATACAGCGCAAAGCGGAGTGGCCTTCTTCGGATCGGTGTCGTATAAGTCAAATGTCTCACCCGTCACAAATCCTTTAGAAGCCAATGTCTGCTGCACAGACATTCTTGCCAGCTCCTTCATGTTGTTGTCCTGGCTCAAATGCGCCAGGTAAATACGAGACGTCTCATCGCCAATGACATCCGTCATCGCCAAAGCAGCATCTTCATTTGACACGTGCCCGACGTCACTTAAAATCCGCCGCTTAATGCTCCATGGGTATCTCCCCATTTGCAGCATACCGACATCGTGATTGCTTTCAAACACAAATACATTCGCTGAACGGATAATGCCTTTCATCCGGTCGCTGACATATCCCGTATCTGTCATTAACGCGAGCTTTCGGCCGTTATAATGGAACACATAAAACATCGGTTCCGCCGCATCGTGGGAGACGCCAAACGATTCAACATCAAGTCCGCCAAACGACTTCACCGTCTCCATTGGAAATACAAACTTTTGATCGGTGTCAATTTTGCCGATTTGATTCTCCATCGCTTTCCAAGTCTTCTCATTCGCATAGATCGGCAGCTTGTACTTTCTGGCGACGACACCAAGGCCCTTAATATGGTCACTATGCTCATGCGTCACAAAAATGCCGTCTACATCATCCAGCTTACGCCCGATCTGCGCCATCAGCCCATCCATGGCTTTTCCGCTCAAACCGGCGTCCACTAAAAATGCGTGATCCTCTGTTTCGAGGTAAAACGCATTTCCCGTACTCCCGCTCGCAAGTACGCTAAATTGCAAGCTCATGTTTGTCTCACTCCATTATTTTCATTGATCTGTATCTAAAATCGTACTCTCCAAAGCATTCACAGTAAAATACTCTTGTACTGTCTTTTTCTCACCGTTCACTTTTTTCTCGTACTCGACCGTAATTCTCCATACCGGCGCCAGCACCTGCGTACTTGTCAGCGGATATTGTGCTACATAGCCGAATTTACAGCTCTTCACAGTGCTGTATTCTTTTAATTGATTTTGATAGTACAATAGCTCAACCGCATCCATTTCAGTAATTAAGCTTTCTTTCTGGATTTGCTTGAAGGTCTCAAGCGTAGTCTGGTCGTATGACACAACCTCGTTTTTACCGTTTAAGTGCAGCACCACTTGCCCGATCATATTAGAGGGATTGTCGGTCTTTTGGTAAATATAATGACCTTCGTACGTTTGGAAGAAAATAATTTCTTTCTTCGATTTATCAACCTTCCAAAGCTTATATTTTTCGCCATCTTGAATTTTCGAAGAAACAAGTGCCTGAGCATCGTCCTCGATATCCTTCTTTGATAGTGCGATTGGATTTGCAAACTTCATTTTCAGGCTCGTTACTTTATGATCATCACTAGGCATGTCCATCAAAGGCTTTTGATCCTTCAGCGCCTCAATTTCCTCCTTGGAGAAAGACTTTTGATTTGCCGTGATCCGATAGCCTTCTGTCGCTTCCTTATTCAAACCTTCATACGTGATATGATCGGCCTTCATGTCATGCTCGACATCATTTTTAATGACTTCATATTCTTTGCCGGTAGCCTGCCATTTTTGAAAAAACTGATAGCCTAAGAAAATATCTAAAATGAGGAAGGCAACGATGAAGATTGATTTTGTCTTATTCCACTCCACTGTTAGCCCCCTCCTTCCTCAATAAATCCTTTGTAATCGGCACAATTTTTCCATTTACTTTCATCGCCCAAACCGGTTCCAGTTCAACGAGAGGATCGTCGTTGGTTGATGTTGATACCAATTGATAAGCAAGGAAGATCTGATCAATTTTGTCCGTATCATAAGCGGTTTGTTTCGAAAGCAGCATCCTCACTTCGCTGCCGCTCATGAGCTCTGTTTCACTTGTTTTAATCGGATTCGTTCCGAGACTGTAATTCGGCCGCTTATAGCTGAGAATATCATCATTCGCCCATTGCACCGAAATCGCCGATGTCGCCCCGAAAGGTTTGGCGGTGCTGTTAATGACCGGGATCTGATCCATAAAGATATAGAAGCTCAACTGCTGGCTGTCATTGATATTGAAAAATTGATAGTGATCCGTCCAGCTTCCGGTATCCTCAAGGTATTTTTGGCTCTTTTTGATTAATTCACCTGTTTGATAGGATGTGCTCTGCACCAAATTGCGCTGCTGAAATTGCACCTGTCTCTGGCTTAGATTCACATCTAAACGGCTGATCCCATCTGTCAGCACATTTCTGTTGTTGTAATTCGAATCTTCTCTTACAATGCTCGGATCACTAAACAAAGCCTGCTTAAAGGTATTTGTTTTAATCGATTCTGTGACAAATTCTTTTTTGTCCATCGTAAGCGGTTTGTTCGGCAGCAAGAACTCTTTCTTTGAGCCAATGGAGAACAAACTGAACGCCGGCATATTTGATTGCCTGTTTTTCAAGTCGTTCATAATGTTCCTGTAGTTTGCTGATTCAACGGTCACTTCAAGAATGAGCTGCTTGCTGTATGACACCAAATAGATTTTCTTGTTCGCTTTTGTTTCATTGAACGGGATCAGAATATGGTCAAACGAACTGTATTCAAACGACTGATTAGACCATTTAAACAGCGTTTGGAAAATATCAATCGGAATCGTATCGCTGAATTGCAAGTCAAGCTTGGCTTCAGAACCGCCTATTCCATAAAACCAGCTTTTGAATCCAGCCTTGTCATACTGATCCGAAATATCTTTAATTCCTTTTACATCCCAATGTGGCAAATCAGACCAGATTTCTTCATAGAGGGCATTGTCATCCACTTTGTAATGAGCGCCGTCATCATGGATAAACATGTCCCTTGGCCTTACCGTTTCAGACAGCTTTTGGGTGGTTTTTTCGATTTTATGTTTCACACGAACAGTAGACTCTGTTGAGGATGAGCCTTCAGAAAAGTTTGGCTGGAACGTCCATATCCCCCATGTAAAAACAAGACTGATGACGACGAGTACCGTAAGTAATATCGTTTTTATATTTTCACGCTTCATCCCAATCATCCTCTTGTTCCTCTTTATATGGAAGAGTAAATGTAATCGTCGTGCCTTTTCCTTCTATGCTGTCCGCCCAAATATCTCCACCGTGCGCCTGTACCATTTCCTTGGCAATCGCCAATCCCAGACCGGTGCCGCCAAGCTTTCTCGTTCTCGCTTTATCCACCCTGTAGAAGCGGTCAAAGACTTTTTCGACATCTTTTTTCGGAATGCCGATCCCTTCATCCTTCACGCTGATATAGAGAAGTTCTTCCTCTTCATTGACATCAATCGAGAACGTGACATGTCCGCCTTCCGGTGAATATTTTAAAGCGTTAGAAATAATATTATCGAGCACCTGCGTTATTTTATCCTGGTCAATCTCGACATACAGATCTCTGTCCGGCAGATTGCGGATAAACTCCACATGCTGCTCTTTTGTCATTTCAAAACGGTCAATAATAAGCGACATAAACCGGACAATCTGAATCCATTCCCGGTTAAATTGATAATCCTTACTGTCAAATTTCGACAGCTGAAGCAGATCATTGACAAGCCGGATCATACGCTCTGTTTCATTTTGCGTCACCATTAAGAAGCGCGGAGCAATGTCTTTATTTTCCCACGCGCCTTCAGCTAACGCTTCTAAATAGCTGCGCATTGTCGTAAGCGGCGTCCGCAGCTCATGTGATACATTCGCAACGAATTCTCTGCGTTCCTGATCCATTTTCTCTTGTTCGGTTACATCGTAAATGACAGCGATTAAACCATCAATTTTGCCGTGTTCCCTTTGAATCACAGAGAAATTCACGCGAAGCACCGTTAATTCATCATCGCGCTCAATTTCAAGCAGCATAGAATCCTGCTGTTCCACTAAGTCTTCAAAAGTATAATTCTCTTGAAGCCCCAGCAAACTCGTAATCGGCATTTCTAAGGCTGTTTCACGTGAAACGTTCAACAGCTCCAGCGCCGGGCTGTTTAAGAGAATAATCGCTCCGTTTCGGTTTGTGGCGATTACGCCGTCTGTCATATAGGCAATGACAGAGGCTAGCTTTCTGCGTTCTCCTTCAGTCATCGCCTGGGCATCTTCAAGCTCTCTCGTTAAGTGGTTAAACGTTGTGGCCAGCTGCCCAATTTCATCATGTCCATACTTTTTAACCTTCCTCGAGAAATTCCCTTTCGCAAGCTCCATCGCCTGCTTTCGCATATCTGAAAGCGGGTGGGTAATGGTTCTTGCCAGAAAAATACCGAGAAGAGCCGTCAAAACAAGTGCCAAACCTGTGCCGGACGCCAATATCGTGTTGATCGTCTTCATTTGATTAAAGACATCTTCCATACTCGCGACAACATAGATCGCGCCGACAACCTCTTGGTTTTCAGTCATGACGGGCTTCGCGGAAATAAGAACTCTGATTTTGCTTTTCGGGTCATAATATTTTCTTAAATACGACTGTTTGGTAGAAAAAATTCTTTTGAAAATCAGATCGGTCGTTTGTTTCCCAGCCACTTCCTCACCGTACGGCTTTGAAGAACCGACCACTTCATAGCTTTTATCTACAAAGCTAATTTCCCGAACCTCATCACTTTTCGTGAAGTCATTCAAAATACGGCTGACGTCATCCTTTATGACGGTACTGTCGTTATCGCTCTTATATTCTTGTTCGATATAATAAGAAAGGTTGTCGATTCGCTGATTCAGCGATTGTTCATAAGAGCTGATCAGCGACTTCTCTACCTGATTGACAAAATACACACCAATGATTTGCATGGCAATGATAATCAAAAGCACATAAATCAAGGTAATCTTAAATTGGATCGACCGAAAAAAACCAACCTTATTCATATGGGCATTAGTCCTGTTCTGGGTTTCTCAAGTAATAACCTACACCGCGGCGTGTGACGATCCAATTTGGATGGCTCGGGTTGTCCTCGATTTTTTCACGAAGCCGGCGGACTGTTACGTCAACCGTTCTGACATCGCCGAAGTAATCATAGCCCCAAACGGTTTGAAGCAAATGTTCACGGGTCATCACTTGTCCGATATGTTTTGCTAAATAATGAAGCAATTCGAACTCACGATGAGTCAATTCGATTGTTTCGTCTCGTTTTGATACAACGTACGCGTCAGGGAAGATGACGAGAGAGCCGATATGAATCTCGTTAGAGGAAGGCTCTTCCTCCGCAGGCGCTGTTGTCAGCTGGCGGCGCAGGTTCGCTTTTACACGCGCCAAGAGTTCGCGTGTGCTGAATGGTTTTGTGACATAGTCATCAGCACCGATTTCAAGCCCGATAACCTTGTCAATTTCTGAATCCTTAGCCGTCAGCATAATGATTGGCATATCGTATTTCTTTCTGACTTCTCGGCATACTTCAACGCCGTCTTTATTCGGGAGCATAATATCTAAAAGAATTAAATCAGGCTGAAGCTCTTCTACCATTTCAACGGCTTCGTTTCCGTCGTGGGCACAGTGCACTTCATAGCCTTCTTTTCTTAAGTTAAATTCCAATATATCTGCAATCGGTTTTTCATCATCTACTACAAGGATCTTTTTATCCATCATTTTGATTTTCCTCCTGCCGAATGACTTCATTTCATCTATATAACATTCGTTTCATCACTTATGGCCCATGTAAAGAATGGGTCCTTGTCTATTATAACGGTTTAAGGTCAAAAGATAAAAAAAATAAAGGTTTAGAAAAAAAACACAAGTTTCACCTTTATCGCCAGTTGTTTATCTATTGTCATGCTGGTCAACTTTTTTTAAAAAAGATAACTTTATTGAAACCTCCCCTCACCGGAGTGCGTCTTTATCAATGACGTCTTCTTCTTTGAACCGGCCGCAGGGCCGGTTCTCCCTTTTTCTTCTATTATAACACTCCTCATGTTTGCCTTTTTCCTAAAAGAAAAAACGCACCTACGATTGCAGATGCGTTTGGTAAGTGGCTCGGGACGGAATCGAACCGCCGACACACGGATTTTCAGTCCGTTGCTCTACCAACTGAGCTACCGAGCCAAATAATTTATTTTTCTCTACTAAGTAAAGTAAAATGGCGGTCCGGACGGGACTCGAACCCGCGACCTCCTGCGTGACAGGCAGGCATTCTAACCAACTGAACTACCGGACCTTACAGTAATTGCCCGGAGAGCTGTCGTGTCAGCTCTCACAGACAAATAAGGAATTTAGCAATAACGCTAAAGTAAATCAATGACCCGTACGGGATTCGAACCCGTGTTACCGCCGTGAAAGGGCGGTGTCTTAACCGCTTGACCAACGGGCCTTCACGAAATGGTGAGCCATGAAGGACTCGAACCTTCGACCCTCTGATTAAAAGTCAGATGCTCTACCAACTGAGCTAATGGCTCTTAAAGATGTCGGAATTTCTATAGAGCAAACGACTTAAATCTAGTTCTCATCTTGTACTCTATTGAAGCAGTTTCCGTAACAACGAGATTTATAATATCACGAACAAATAGAAGTGGCAATAACTTTTTTGGTTTTTTTTCATATTTTTTTCTCAGACCAACTTATATGCGGCTTTCAAACAAAAAACAAGCCCCTTAAATAGGGGCTTGCAGACATATTCTATTTAGTTCGCACGGTACACACTGCGAAGGACATTTGTTTGTGAGCGGTCTGGACCGACAGAGAAAATAGAAAGCGGAATGCCTGTCAGCTGAGACACACGCTCAAGATAATGGCGCGCATTTTCCGGAAGCTCGCTCAAGCTCTTCGCACCTGTAATATCCTCAGTCCAGCCCGGCATTTCTTCATATACCGGCTCACATTCAGCAAGTGCCTTAAGACTTGCTGGGAATTCTTCAATGATTTCGCCTTTGTAGCGGTACGCCACACAGATTTTCAACGTTTCAATTCCTGTTAGGACGTCAATTGAGTTCAGAGAAAGATCTGTAATTCCGCTCACACGGCGGGCGTGGCGGACAACAACGCTGTCAAACCAGCCGACACGGCGCGGGCGGCCTGTTGTTGTTCCATATTCGCGTCCGACTTCACGGATTTGATCGCCGATTTCATCTTTCAGCTCAGTCGGGAAAGGACCGTCGCCGACACGAGTCGTATATGCTTTTGATACACCGACAACGTGCTTGATTTTGGTCGGGCCGACACCAGAACCGATCGTGACACCGCCGGCAACCGGGTTAGATGACGTAACAAACGGGTATGTTCCTTGGTCGATATCGAGCATAACCCCTTGTGCGCCTTCAAATAATACACGGCGCCCTTCATCAAGAGCATCGTTCAAGACAACAGATGTATCGCAAACATATTTTTTAATCTGCTGGCCGTACTCATAATATTCGTCTAAGATATCCTCAAGTTTAAACCCTTCTGTCTCGTACATTTTCTCGAGAAGACGGTTTTTTTCTTCAAGATTGCGCTCAAGCTTTTCCGCAAACGCGTCACGGTCTAACAGATCCGCGATGCGAATTCCGATGCGGGCTGCTTTATCCATGTAAGCAGGACCGATTCCTTTTTTCGTTGTGCCGATCTTGTTAGCCCCTTTACGCTCTTCTTCCACTTCATCCAATTTCAAATGATACGGCAGAATGACGTGAGCTCTGTTGCTGATTCTCAGGTTATCTGTACTCACGTTGCGCTCATGAAGATACGCAAGCTCTGTGACTAATGCTTTCGGATCTACAACCATTCCGTTTCCGATTACACACGTTTTATCCTTATAGAAAATTCCAGACGGGATTAAGTGAAGCTTATATGTGATTCCGTCAAACTTGATTGTATGCCCTGCGTTATTTCCGCCTTGATAACGGGCGATCACTTCTGCATTTTCTGATAGGAAATCTGTAATTTTACCTTTTCCTTCATCGCCCCATTGCGTACCTACTACAACTACTGAAGACATGTCCGTGCACCTCCGTTAACCTTTCAAAACGATTCTATTCAAACAAATCAAGTTTATCAGTGAAGAAACAGAAAGTCAATTGTAAATCCGAACATTAAATTATTGTAAATCTATATTCGTTCGCTTCCATTCGTTTTATAAGCGTTTTCTCACTGCTTTGTCATAAAAAGCTTGTGAAACTTTCATCCTTTAGCACAAGAAAGAATCATTTGTCTGATATCCCTTTTGAATTCATAAAAACGACCCGCCAGCCGTCCGGGTCCTCTATCGTCACGCCGCCATTGCTCCAGTACGGGTTCTCTGATTCGACCTCTTGATAGCCCATGTGTTTTAGCTTTGAAGTGATCGCTGCCAGTTCATCTGCATTCGGCACATAAAAAACAAGAAGGCTGTCGGGATGGGGAACGGGGGCAGCGCTTCCCCCTTCATACTGGGTGAATTCTAAATGATAATCGGCATGAGGAAGGCCGAACATGACACCGTCATACCCGTTATGCTTTGAAAATTCTCCTATTCGTTTCAAACACAGTCCCTCTTCGTAAAAACGAATAATCTCATCAAGCTGGCCCGTAGGACGCGCAATTCGGATTTGTGCTGCTTGAAAAGACGAAAAACGTTTTCCCATATTGTTACCATCTCCTTTTTGCACCATTTTATTAAAACGCTTTCAATTTTTCATCCGCTGAGCGAACGGTATTTCTTCCATCTTTCGAATGAAAAAAACCCCAAGAGCAGCTCTTGGGGCTTATGCGCCGGGCGGAACGCCTGCGTCGTCAAAACGCCGTTCCAGGTTGACGAATTTGTTGTATTCTTTTACGAACGCAAGAGACACGGTTCCTACCGGGCCGTTACGCTGTTTGGCGATAATAATTTCGATAATATTTTTATTCTCGGTTTCTTTGTCATAGTAGTCATCACGATAAAGGAACGCGACAATATCCGCGTCCTGCTCGATACTTCCTGATTCCCGGATATCAGACATCATCGGACGTTTATCCTGACGCTGCTCAACACCCCTGGAAAGCTGAGAAAGCGCGATAACAGGGACTTGCAGCTCCCTGGCAATCGACTTCAGTTCACGGGAAATTTCAGATACTTCCTGCTGACGGTTGTCCTTTGAACGACCGCTTCCCTGAATCAATTGCAGGTAATCGATCAAAATCATGCCCAGCCCGCTTTCCTGCTTCAAGCGGCGGCACTTGGCACGGATTTCACTCACTCGAATACCCGGTGTATCGTCGATGTAAATCCCGCTGTTCGACAGGCTTCCCATTGCCATCGTCAGCTTACCCCAATCCTCTTCGGTCAGGTTACCTGTACGGAGATTCTGGGCATTGATATTTCCCTCGGCACAGAGCATACGCATAACGAGCTGCTCTGCACCCATCTCAAGACTGAAAATCGCTACGCTCTCATCGGTCTTTGTCGCCACGTTTTGTGCGATGTTCAGGGCAAAGGCTGTTTTCCCTACTGAAGGACGGGCAGCCACAATGATCAAGTCGTTGCGCTGGAAACCCGCAGTCATCCGGTCAAGCTCCGTAAACCCTGTTGGAATTCCCGTGATATCACCTTTTCGATTGTGAAGCTGTTCGATATTATCATAGGTCTGGACAAGGACGTCCTTAATATTTTGGAAGGCACTCGTGTTTTTGCGCTGTGCCACTTCCATAATCGTTTTTTCCGCTTCACTGAGTAAATCCTCGACCTCATCCTCACGGGTATACCCGTCTTGAGCAATCGTTGTCGCAGTTCTGATTAATCGGCGAAGAATCGATTTTTCCTCAACGATTTTCGCGTAATATTCTATGTTAGCCGCTGTCGGCACCGAGTTTGCGATATCTGTCAAATATGAAATGCCGCCTACTTCTTCCAGCAGGTCTGTGTTCGCAAGCTCTGATGTTACTGTCACCAGATCAACCGGTTCACCTCGGTCACCGAGCACCAGCATCGCATTATAGATTTTTTGGTGGGACATTCTATAGAAATCATCTGGAATCAATACTTCTGAAGCCAGTGTTAAAGCAGACGGCTGTAAAAAAATAGCGCCTAACACGGCTTGTTCGGCTTCTATATTTTGCGGAGGAAGCCGGTCATTCAGAAGGTCTGTCATGCTAAGCACCGTCCTCTCATTAAAAAATCTCCAACCTCCATTCTACCATTTCTACAGAAAAAAAATAGAAAAATTGTCTGTTTCCTGTTTTTTTCAGTTAGCAGATTGGATCGTTTCGGACAGTAACAAGGCGGGAAAAATGCAATAAAACATGAGGGAGGAATGAAAGATGATAAAGAAATATGCGATTACGCCTAATGTTGATGCGGACGGCTGGTTTATTGAGGTGGAGAATGTAGCGCCGACAGCTTTGTATACGTCTAAAGACGCCGCTATTGAAAAGGCCAAACAGGTGGCTAAGGAAAACAGTCCGTCTAAGCTTGTAATTTATGACCAGTTTAAAAATGTGGAAGAAGAACACTCATTTTAATGAATGAAAGCCTTCGCTGCAGCGAGGGTTTTTTAGCGGTTATCGGTTTATTTCATCCATTGGATGCCTATGTGCATCATCAAATCTGCCGCTTTTTGATACAGATCCCACTCCCCGATCGAAGCAAATTTCCCCATCAGCTCCTGAAGCTTTAACCTCATTGCTATATATTCTTCGAAAGTGACAGCTTTTTCAGTGTCTATTTGGTGTTCCTTCAGCATTTGTTTTAATAAGGATAACGGTGCGTGCATAAGAACCCTCCTTACCTCTTTTATAACGGTCATTTTCCGATTGCTCTATTCCTTTGTGACATCTTCTTACATTTCACATCTGATTCTTGTACAATGGACAGAAGAGAGGAGGGATCTTTTGTGAGACCTTTGCAAATTTCTGCCGAAACTGCACAAAAGCTTGCAGAGTCCTTGAATCTGCCGCTTGAACAGATCATGCATATGCCTCAGCATATTCTGCTTGCCAAAATGGCTGAACTGCAAAAAGAGGACAAATCATAGCCTTCATTCACATACTTGCTTACCTGTTTCGGGATAATATCATGTATATGTTAGAAAAGAGGAGTAACTGCTTTGCCACATCCACATAATAAAAAAATCCAATCATTTTGGCTGATCACCGGCATTATCTTTATCGCCTTTAACTTACGGCCCGCGATCACTTCAGTCGGTCCGGTCATTAGCTCTATCCGGGCAGAGCTGCACATGTCCAATGGGGCAGCCGGTTTTTTGACCGCACTGCCGCTGCTTTCGTTTGCAGTTCTTTCTCCACTTGCACCTAAGCTTGGACAGCGCCTCGGTAATGAGCGAACTTTATGGCTAGGTCTCGTGATACTGCTGATCGGTGTTCTGACTCGTTCTACCGGCTATACTGCCGCTTTGTTTTTCGGAACGGCACTTATCGGCGTCGGGATTGCGATTGGTAACGTACTTTTGCCAAGCTTAATCAAACATAAATACCCTGAAAAGCCAGGGATCATGATCAGCCTGTATACGACATCAATGAATATATTCGCAGCTTTAGCATCGGGTGTCAGCGTTCCTTTAGCGACCCAGATGAATGGCGGATGGAAACAAGCCTTTCTCTTATGGGGCGGGCTGGCTTTGCTTGCATTGCTGATCTGGATACCTCAGCTGCGCCATCGAGATACGGCAAACCAGACAATGAAGCTGCAATCCAGTTCCATTTGGGCTTCCAAAATGGCATGGTATGTCACCATCTTTATGGGCCTGCAATCGTTTTTATTTTACAGCAGCATCGCTTGGTTTCCTGAAATTCTCCGTTCACACGGGATTGATACGGCAACAGCCGGATGGATGGTATCACTCATGCAATTTGCGAGTCTGCCTTCCACTTTTCTGACGCCAGTTTTAGCTGACCGTGTGAAACAGCAGCGCGGTATCGTTGCGGCGCTGGCCTCAGTTTATCTGATCGGCCTCTGCGGATTATTAGCGGGCGGAAGCCATACATTGCTTGCCATCTGGATGATCATTATCGGTATCGGGCAAGGCTCCAGCATTAGTCTGGCCCTTACTTTGATTGGTCTCCGCAGTGAAAATGCCCAACAGGCCGCTGCGCTGTCAGGCATGTCTCAGTCATTCGGCTACCTGCTGGCAGCAGTCGGGCCAATCTTTGTCGGCTATCTCTTTGACCAGACGCATTCTTGGACGATGCCGATTGTGCTTCTCATTGCTGCCCTGATCGTAATGGGAGCAGCCGGACAGGGAGCCGGACGAGATCGATACATTTTTCAGTCAGAAAAACAAAGAAATTCAGCATAAAAGCGGGGAAAATATCTCCGCTTTTTTCTTTGAATATTTATGGTTTATTCATAAGTTTTTCATATTTGTTTTTTACAATTAGACACCATAAAGAGGTGAAAAACGATGAAAACCAAACGATTCGACGCAGCCCTTATTCTTATTTTGCTGGGAGCAGCTTCTTTGAATACGTATCACATTTGGCAGGAGGACACAGCGAACCAGTACTATTTGGCGGCTGTAAAAAGCATGACGCAAAGCTTCCATAATTTCTTTTATGCGTCATTTGACCCTTCTGGATTTGTGACAGTAGATAAGCCTCCTGTCGTGTTATGGATTCAAACGATTTCCGCACTGATTTTCGGTGTTCACACGTGGAGTGTCATCATTCCCCAGGCTCTTGCCGGAGTTGGGTCTGTCTTTCTACTCTACAGAATGGTTAAGCCGACTTTTGGAGTTGGAACGGCCCGCATTGCCGCACTTGTCATGGCACTGACCCCTATCGCAGTAGCTGTCAGCCGGACAAACAATATCGACAGCATGCTTGTTTTTACCTTATTGCTCGGTTCAGCTTGCCTGTTTCGGGCAGTAAAACAAGGCAAGCTGGTTTGGCTGCTGATGGCATTTTCCCTAATTGGGCTCGCCTTTAATATGAAGATGATGCAAGCGTTTATGGTATTGCCTGCATTTGTGTTATTCTACCTAGTTGCATCTCGGGTTTCTCTAAAGAAAAAAATCGGGCCCCTGCTTCTGTCTCTTGTCCTTCTGACAGGCCTTTCACTCTCATGGGCGATTGCAGTGGATTCAGCCTCTTCCTCAAGCCGGCCTTATGTAGGAAGCAGTCAGACTAACTCAGTGCTAGAACTGGCCTTTGGCTACAACGGCACAGAGCGTCTGCTTGGGCAAACTACGGGCCTTGCAAAGGGTGATATGAATGCTGCTGGCGGAGGGAACATGCAGAATCAAGACAACATGCAAGCGCCAAATGGCAACGGTTCATCTTTTTCTCAGAACGGAAATCAATCATTCGGAAACCATTCACAGGCGCCTCAGCCGCCTAACGGACAAACCGGCGCTCTCAATGGAGGCGGAGGCACACCTCCCACAGGTGGCAACGGACCTGGAAATGGAGGGCCTGGTGGTGGAGGCGGAAAAAGCGTGAATATGTTCGGCACCGGTGATCCTGGACCGCTTCGTCTTTTCCAATCAGCACTTTCCGGCCAAATCAGCTGGATGCTTCCATTCTCATTGATCGGATTACTGGGCTCACTCGTCAGCTGGTACCGTGATCGCCGCGGACATGCTGCTGAAAAAAAAGAAACGCTATTCTGGGCGGCTTGGCTTGTTCCCGTGGCTGGTTTCTTCAGCATCGCAGGATTCTTCCACCAGTATTATTTGATTATGCTGGCACCGCCGATTGCCGCCCTTTCTGGTATCGGATGGTATACGATGCACCGCTTATACAAAAATAATAATGACTGGTCCAGCTATCTTCTGCCGGCAGCCGTTCTGATCACAACCGCGTTCCAGGTGTATATTCTGAGTGCTTATACAAGCCAAATCGGCAGTGTATGGATGTATGTCCTGGGGCTCTTAGGACTGGGCATCACCCTTGCACTTCTGATGCTTAAACGCAGCCATCCGTTCAGTAAGCTGCTGACCATCATCAGCTTGTGCGTTCTGCTTCTCACACCAGTTTACTGGTCAGCAACGCCGCTTCTATACGGTGGCAACAGCGTCCTTCCTGAATCCGGCCCGCAGCTCAAAGGCTCAGCAAACGGCGGGAACATGTTCTCTTCAGAGGTCGACAGCGGGCTCCTGTCCTATCTGAGAAAACACAATACCGGCGAAGAATATTTATTTGCTACTTTGACAACCGTAACAGCTGCGCCATACATCATTTACGAAAATGAATCTGTTATGGCAATGGGCGGATTTAACGGCACGGATCCCATTCTGACTGTGTCGGAACTGAAAAAACTGATCAAAGAAGGCAAAGTGAAATACTTCCTTCTGGCAGAAAACAACTCAGGCAACAGCGAACTTGTTTCCTGGATTAAGAAAAACGGAAAAGAAATAACATCTGACGAGTACAGCGGTTCCTCCAGCAGCACAAACAGCGTGCAGGGAATGCGAGGAGGACCTGGCGGAGAAAGCCAGCAAACTCTTTATCTCGTGGAATAAAAAAAGAGGCTTGGATGATTCCAAGCCTCTTTTCTATTAAGCTTCTTCTTTTACATGTACCTTTAACACAGCCTGCACTTCAGGATGCAGCTTCACAGGCACGTTTGTATATCCTAATGCACGAATGCCGTCCGGCAGTTCAAGCTTCCGCTTATCTACTTTAATGTTATGGTCTTTTTGGAGCTGTTCAGTAATTTGCTTGCTTGTCACTGAACCAAATAAACGGCCGCCCTCACCTGATTTTGCGCTAAGCTCAACAGTCAGTTTTTCTAATGTCTCTTTCAAGCTCTTAGCCTGCTCAAGCTCAGCAATGGCTTCTTTTTTCTCTTTCTGCTTTTGTCCGTTTAGCGCGCTGATGTTTGACGCGTTCGCTTCAACCGCGAGGCCTTTTTTAATTAGAAAGTTATGCGCATAACCGTCTGCTACGTTTTTGACTTCGCCTTTTTTTCCTTTTCCTTTTACATCTTGTAAGAAAATAACCTTCATCTCTGTACGCCTCCCTCAAAATACTCATCTATGGCGTGCTTCAGCCGTTCCAGCGCTTCAGAAACTGAAATGCCGGACAACTGAGTCGCCGCATTTGTTAAATGCCCTCCGCCTTCCAGGGCCTCCATGATGATCTGAACATTTACCTCGCCAAGCGACCGCGCACTGATACAAACCGTTTGTTCATCCCGTCTCGCCACCGCAAATGAAGCCTCAACCTCACTCATCGACAGCAGCGAATCGGCAGCCTGCGCAATCAGCACTTGATCGAAGTATTCCTCTTCATTTTCAGGAAGAGAAGCAATCGCAATGTTATCTTTATAGAGGACCGTATGCTGGATCAGCTTCGCCCGTTTAATATAGGAATCAACGGTTTCTTTCAGGAACTTCTGCACCAGCACCGTGTCGGCGCCTTTTGCCCTTAAATAAGAAGCCGCATCAAAAGTCCGCGAGCCCGTGCGGAGAGAAAAGCTCTTTGTATCCACTATTATACCAGCTAATAGGGCTGTTGCTTCAATCATATTGATTTTTAAGCGCTTCGGCTGATATTCAAGCAGCTCTGTCACCAATTCCGCTGTGGAAGAAGCGTATGGTTCCATATAAACAAGCAGCGGATCTCTGATAAACTCCTCACCTCTTCGGTGATGGTCGATGACCACGATATGTTCAATTTTATTGACCAGCCGTTCCTCCATGACGAGTGACGGCTTATGTGTATCAACGATCACAAGCAGTGTGTCATCATTGGAAATCTCCATTGCTTCTTCAGGCGTAATAAATCTTGACCACAGTTCTTCATATTTTTTGATTTCCCCAATCAAACGCTGCACACTTGATCCGATTTGGTTTGGGTCAATCACGATAAAACCATCTTTGTTATTTGCCTGAGCCACCTTTAAAATCCCGATCGCTGCGCCGATAGAATCCATGTCGGGGAATTTATGCCCCATGATAATCACATTGCTGCTTTCGGTGACGATTTCCTTTAAGGCGTGAGAAATCACGCGGGCCCGCACCCTTGTTCGTTTCTCCATTGGGTTTGTTTTACCGCCGTAAAACTTCACCTTGCCGTTTGGCAGCTTAATGGCTACCTGGTCTCCGCCGCGTCCCAGTGCTAAGTCCAAGCTGGATTGCGCCAAATCGCCAAGTTCTTTCAGGGAAGAGACTGAAGCCCCGACACCGACGCTTAACGTCAGCGCTACACCGTCAAACGAGGTTTTTTCCCGCACTTCATCAAGAATCGAAAACTTCGAATTTTCGAGTTCAGTTAAGATATGTTCATTAAGTACAGCAATAAAGCGTTCTGAAGACGTCCTTTTCAAGAAGATCCCGTACTCCTGCGCCCAAGCGTTCAGCAAAGATGTCACCTGGCTGTTCATCGTGCTTCTCGTCTGGTCATCCAATCCTTGTGTCACATCATCATAGTTATCAAGGAAAATATATGCCAGGACGGTTCTTTCGTTTTCATATAGCTTTTCAATCTGGATTTGTTCTGTTACATCAAAGAAATATAAGAGACGCTCATCCCGTTTGATGACAACCCTAAACTTGCGGTCATTCAATGTAACCGTTTCCGATTCCACCTCTTGTTTGATAAGCGGCACTACCGATTCACAAGTATCGTAAAGTGATCTCCCCACTAAAGTGCTTTCATTAAAACAAGAGGAAAGAAACGGATTTGCCCATTCTATATAATATTGGTCATTAAAAAGCATGATTCCAATCGGCATTTCCATCAATGCCTCTTCACCGACTTTTTTCAACCTGTAGGACAACGTAGAAATATAAGCATCAATCTCTTGTCGAATAAGAGAATCAGCACGCTTAATAAAAAACAAAATAACTGCCAGCAGCAGCACTTCGACGGTTCCTAATATCCAGTTAAAATAAAAGCTGATGAGGATTGTAATAATTGACAGAGCAATCAATGCATAGATGGGATACCGAAACAGCGGTTTTTCATAAAAGCTTGGCATTTCTATCACTCCCCACCATGTGAGTAAAACTCATGTTCACTTCACCTTATTCCTTATATGAAAGCCCATATCTAAAACGCCTAAAATGCGAATGGCCGCCATGAAGACCGGATGCACAAACCCAAGTATGACAGCAATCACAGCCGCAGCCTTTGGATATTGTTTCTTATGGCAATAGAAAAAGATAAATGATAAACCTTGGATGAAAATCAGAAACCCGAGTATAAACTCCCCATTTAAAGCGATAGAGTACAGCATTTGGCCTTTTTCTAAAGGCAAAAATGAAAGCATGACAATAATCAAATACAGTACTACAACACTTTGCGGAAACTTCAACTCTCTAAAAGGCTTTAGATTAGGAATATCGGGGGAGAATCGCCTTAAGAGCGGCTTAGCGATAAGGTAACTGAGGAAAGAAAAAATAACTCCTACCATCACAATAGCTGTTGGAAAAAGATATTGAACGATACCCAATTGTTCTTCCATCAGTTTTAATTGCTTCTCAAACTGCCCAGCATTGCCCGACTGCTTCGCTACAGTTTCTACAATATCAAGAGATTGCCGGTATTGTGTCATTGCCTCATCAATGATATTGATACCCAAAAACTGAATGCTTATCACAAAATAGAAGACAATACTAAGCATATAAATAAGAGCGCCCGAAATAATGGCGTGCCCGGGCTCTTTCCTTTTGAAAAAATGTCCCATGGCAATGCCGGCGCAAGCTGACATAAAAGCTACAATAAGCCCGTTAAAGGACCCGACAATAAAAACAACCGGAAGACTGACAGCGCCCATCCATATCCCTAGCTTCAATCCATGTCTGATCGTATACAAGATCATTGGCAGCGGCAGTGCAAATAACAGAATTGTTCCAATCACAGGAACATAAACGACCAGAAGCGTAATGATCGCAAACAGACTGATTAAAATAGCACCTTCCATTAAAGCTCTCGTTTGTTTCACTTAGTCACCTCGTATCATCCTGAACATACGAATAGAAAAGAGCAGCATAAACGACTGCTCTTTTTTTCATCGCTGCAACATGCTTTGCACCGAATGTTTTTATATCATCTCTAAATTTTACTTTTATATTTTAACATAAGTCCAAATCGCAAGTAAAATGACGCTAATGTTTCATGTGAAACATGAAAAAGGAAAAGACATTCTTTGAAAAGAATGCCCATCACAATTAATGTTTATCATCCATAAAGCCAGAAGATTCCTTGTTTTTCTTTTTCGTTTTTCTGACATACATAAAAATTAAGATCACCAGTAAAAGGGTTGTTGCTTGCAGAACGCCGCTGCTAAACAAGAAAAAGTTCTTTATCATGTCCCACATTGTGTTTCACCTCTTTGTGCATGTTCTCAACCCGTATCCTATATAAGGTGAATTTCCCTTTTTAAAAACTTCAAAACATCATGAACAACATTGAGCGTTGGGCATATGCTGATATGGAATCTGATCGATAAAGGAGAATTTTCACATGGATGAACGCAGAACATTGGCTTGGCATGAAACATTAGAAATGCACGAGCTGGTTGCTTTTCAATCAAACGGACTCATTAAACTGAAGAAAATGATAAGAGAAGTAAAAGACCCTCAGCTCAGACAGCTTTATAACGTGTCTATTCAGGGTGTTGAGCAAAATTTGAGAGAGCTTCTTCCGTTCTTTCCACAGGCTCCGCACAGAGAGGATGAGGAAGAAGAACGCGCAGATAACCCATTTTACAGCGGTGACCTGCTCGGTTTTGCCAAAACATCTGTCCGCAGCTATGCCATCGCAATTACAGAAACAGCAACACCTCAATTAAGAAACGTACTGGTCAAACAGCTGAATGCTGCCATCCAGCTGCACGCCCAAGTTTATCGATACATGTATCAGCATGGATATTATCCGTCTTACAACCTTTCTGAACTATTGAAAAACGATGTCAGAAACGCCAACAGAGCCATTTCAATGAAATAAAACAAGCAGCAAAGGAGTTCCCTTTGCTGCTATTTCTGCTGATCCTTCACTAAGCCGTTCGAACGATAAGATTCCAGCACGTCTCTGTTGGATTCTCCCCATTCTTTCATTTGCAAAACAATCGGTTCAAGCGTGCGCCCAAATTCCGTCAGAGAGTACTCTACCTTGGGCGGCACCTGGTGATAAACCTCACGGTGCACGATGCCGTCCGCTTCCAGCTCCCTCAGCTGGAGAGTAAGCATTCTTTGAGTAATACTCGGGCAGATTCGCCGAAACTCATTAAATCGTTTCTTGCCATCTATCATGTGATAAAAAAGAATTCCTTTCCACTTTCCGCCAATGACATCTAGAGTGAATTCAACTGGACAGCCTTCTTTGTTCGGATATATATTCTTTTTTTCACTCATTCTTGACCCTCCAATAGTACCTTTTTTGATACTACATTACATTTTGCAACTAAGCTACCCAGTATTTTACACACCTTTTCTCCTTAGCTCAAAGAAAATGCTTCTTATTCACATCAATTTTTAAGGGTTTGCATGATTACACCTGCAGCAAGACGTGTTAAACTATATAAAGATTACACTACTTAAAAAAGGATAGGAGCTATCATGGAAAAGATACTTATTTTCGGACACCAAAACCCAGATACAGATACGATTTGTTCTGCGATTGCTTATGCTGATTTGAAAAACAAACTCGGCTTCAATGCTGAGCCTGTCCGCCTCGGACAAGTCAACGGCGAAACACAATACGCGCTTGACTATTTCAAACAAGAAAGCCCGCGTCTTGTTGAAACAGCTGCAAACGAAGTAAACGGCGTTATCCTGGTTGACCATAACGAACGCCAGCAAAGCATCAAAGACATTGAAGAGGTTCAGGTTTTAGAGGTTATCGACCATCACCGCATCGCTAACTTTGAAACAGCTGAGCCGCTTTACTATCGTGCTGAGCCTGTAGGCTGTACGGCTACCATCTTAAACAAAATGTACAAAGAGAATAACGTGAAAATCGAGAAAGAAATTGCCGGCCTTATGCTGTCTGCGATCATTTCTGATTCCCTGTTATTTAAATCTCCAACTTGCACGGACCAAGACGTAGCAGCAGCAAAAGAGCTTGCGGAGATCGCTGGAGTAAATGCTGAAGAATACGGCTTGAACATGTTGAAAGCAGGCGCTGATCTAAGCAAAAAAACAGTGGAAGAGCTCATTTCTCTTGATGCGAAAGAATTTACACTCGGCAGCAAGAAAGTCGAAATCGCACAAGTAAACACAGTGGACATTGAAGATGTAAAAAAACGCCAAGCTGAATTAGAAGCTGTGATCTCAAAAGTTGTGGCTGAGAAGAATCTTGATCTGTTCCTTCTCGTTATCACAGATATCTTAGAAAATGATTCACTTGCTCTTGCAATCGGTAACGAAGCAGCGAAAGTGGAAAAAGCGTTCAACGTTACATTAGAAAACAACACAGCCCTCTTAAAAGGCGTTGTTTCCCGTAAAAAACAAGTCGTTCCTGTCTTAACAGACGCAATGGCTGAATAAGCAAAAAGCATCCCGCGTCGGGATGCTTTTTCTTATTCACCCAGCTTCTCAATTTGTCCCATCACATCAGTAATTTGCTTTGCGTTTTGGACCAGGTCTGACTGCTCCAATTCTTTAAGCGATACCTTGCCTTCCTCGGCTTGTTTCAACACATCTTCAGCGCTTTTCTGCAAGGTTTTGTTATGTTCCTGAATGGTTTGATGAATCTCCGCTGCGGCATCAGGCGGCGTTAATTCATTAAAATCAGCGGCAGCCTTCTGAATCGACTCAAGCTGCGCTTCAAGTTTTTCTTTCGCCTCGGTGTCATTTACAGCTTTCTCAGCCAATTCAGGCGCTTCCTCTGCAAATGTCTTCACCTTCTCCACATACCCCGCTGCTTCACTCGTATAGTTCAATCCGTCGTTCACCTGATCAAGCATGCCGCATCCGCCTGCACTCAAAAGTCCCACTCCGGCAAGTACTGTCAAAATGATCTTCATCTTCAGCCCCCTCATCGTTTCTTTTTCATTTTTTCTTTTAAGATCGGAATCAATTTCTCTTTCGCTAACGGCAGCCCTTTCCTCACCAATTCACGCTTTAGCCACTTTTTCAGCTTAGACATTCTGATGCTCCTCTCCCTTTTTGATAAAAATGAAAAAACTCCACCAATTTGGTGAAGTTCCTGAAACAAAAAGACCTTCACCAAATCAGATTTGGCAAAGGTCTCGCTAACAATGAGATTGCCAGCAAAGCCGAGGACACCTTGTCCCGTAATGACGACTTTACTGTGAAAGCTACTCCCCTTTGGAGTGTTCATTTTTATTACTTTCATTCTAAAGCACCGATCTGTTCCAGTCAAATTCCTGCCGTTTATATAAAAGCGCGCTGTGGTATTTAAAATTTGAATGGTTTTTCTATCAGGAGATCATGCTATGACAGAGGAGGTTTTCATCATGAGTCAAGAGCGCGTGAAACGGCCTGGGCATACCAGATGGTACATATCTTCGTTACTTAGCGGCATTATTATTCTTAATTATTTTGACCGAGTGGCCATCTCGGTAGCGGCCCCTGCGATACAAGATTCGTTTCACCTTACTGCAACTGAACTCGGCATCGTGTTTTCCATTTACACCTATTCCTATACACTGATGCAGCTGCCTGTCGGAAGTTTGCTGGACCGTTTTGGGGTCGCATGGGTCACGAGGGTTGGAATGACAATATGGAGCTTTTTAACGATCCTTCTTGCTTTTTTGCAAGGAAAATTGCTGTTGTATCTGTTCCGGTTTCTCATTGGGCTGACGAGCGCCTCTGCGTTCCCCGCTGCCTCTAAAGCAACCGCTCTCTGGTTTCCTCCAAGTGAGCGGGGATTGGCAAACTCACTGTTCGATTCGGCCGCCAAGTTTTCAAATGTAATCGGCGCGCCATTGGTCGCCTTTCTTGTCACAACATTTGACTGGCGTGTCGCTTTTTTGACGATTGGATGCATCAATGTGCTGTTTACGATCTTTTTCTGGCAGTATTATGAACAGCCTGAACGGCACAAACGCATTTCTAAAAGTGAACTAAACTATATTCAAAAACACAATGCCATTACAACAGAGCAAATCCCTTACAAAACGGGCCCGCTTTTAAAAAAGCTTTTCACCAATCGAAAAGTATGGGGCTTAATGATCGGATTTACAGGGTACGGGTATACATTCAACCTGCTGCTCACCTGGCTTCCGACTTTCTTTAAACATACATACGGTATGGATCTCATGTCGTCCGGTTTATTTACAGCAGTGCCGTGGCTGATCTCAACCATTTCCGGAATTGCCGTCGGCGGCTGGCTCGTCGATTATTTTATTAAGAAAGGCTATCCTAACACCAAGGTGTACCGAACCGTCATCATAGTCGGAATGAGCTTTGGCTTTTTCTTTTTAGGATCCATTCTGACGAACAATATTACCGTAGCCATTATTTGCATTTCCATCGGACTCGCTGGAATTTCCGCAACCGCTCCGGTCGGCTGGTCCATCTCCGCAGAACTCGCGCCGATCGGTTCCGTATCCATGCTGAGCTCCATGGTGAATCTCGCAAACAACCTGTTCGGAGGCATTATTGCTGCGTCACTGACAGGGTATTTGTTTGATGTGACAGGCTCCTTTACCCTCAGCTTTCTGGTAGCTGGTTTTGTGCTGTTGCTGGGATTGGTTTTTTATGTGTTTGTATTAGGGGATGTAAAACGAATTAAACTGGAATGAAGAGTGCTTACTGAAAAGCACTCTTTTCTTTGAATCCGCCAGGTGTTATTTTCTTTCTCCCAACATTCACTAGGCTGTTCTCAGACGAAAACACCACCATTTTATCCTTGACTCCAACCAAAGGTAAGGCCTCATAGTGAAAGAAGAAAGGAGGAGTCAGATGGTGAAATTAACAGTAAAAGAACTATCCAATATTGCGAATGTCACAATCAAAACGCTTTATCATTACCACAAAATCGGCTTGCTAGCCCCAAAGGAAATAAGCGAAGCCGGATATCGGTACTATGGTGCTGACGAACTAAAAAGACTGCAGGAAATCCTTTTTTACAAAGAATTAGATATTCCTTTGTCAGAAATCAAAAGATTATTAAATGAGGATGCTGAAAGAACAAGTACATTAGAAAAACAAAAAAAGCTGTTTGAAAAGAAAATTGAAAAGTATCAGCGTCTCATTCAAACAGTCAACACATCTTTAGAATACACGAGAAAAGGTGAAAACATGGATCATAAGGTAATGTTTAAAGGATTTGAAAGCGCTGAAGAATGGAAACAATCTTTAGCAGAACAAAATGGGTATTTAAAAGAGCGTTACGATTTTGAATTGGATACACATACAATCAATGTCGATGAAATGAACAAAATGGCAATAGAGGCTAAACATTTTCTTGATAGGATGGCTGATTTTTTAAGAAATGGTGTAACGTATCATGACCCTTCCGTGCAAGAGCATGTCATGAATCATCTTAAGTTCCTAAATCAGAACGGGCATCCGACAAGTAAAGAAGATTACGTAAAACAAACACGTTTTTTTATGCAAGATGATTTCCATAGAGGAATGTTAGAAGAGCAGCAAGCCGGTTTATCTTATTATTTGGTTGTCGTTGCAGAACACCTGTAATGTTTTGTCACCCTATAAAGGGTGACAGCCATCAGGATTACGAGACAGCACCGCCAACAATCGAAACATTCTGCCGGTCAACGGCAAAACGCCGTCCGTTCCATTTCAATACGGTTTGAACATATCCCAATGAGTCGGCGTTATACCTTCCCGCTATCCGCTGGTACGCCAATAATTCGTATACGCCGTCTCTGTCAAAATCAACCGGATACAAGCCAGATAAAGGATTCACCCATCCTTCAATCGGCATTTTTAACACACCTTGGCTGTTATAAATCTCATTCAAATATTCCCTGCCCTTGTAAGTAAGGTCGAGGATATACATTTCGTTTTGCTGATGACTGATGACGCTCGCTTTATATTGATTTTGATACCTCACACTGTACTTTAATTCATCATTCAATACATCTGAATTGAAAATTCGCCGAAACTGCCTGTTTAGATAGGCAAACACGTATGCATAAATAGCACCGCCGCTTCCCCCTGTATCTATTACCACTGCCACATCCTCAATCTTGTCGCCTGTCATATCCCCCAGAAAAAGTGACGGATTGTATCCCATATTGTTTTGAAGCTGAATCTGCTGCTCCTGATGGGTTCTGCCATCACGGATCACCAATGTGATATTTCTCCATAACGGGCTGCCGGGCATTTGATTTCCAGTTAGAAAGACCTCGTCAATAATGCCGTCTCCCGTTACATCGCCGCGGGTAGATACAATGATTGCACGTGAGGAGACAGGCTGCCGAAATACGTATGGATGTTGAACAAGTCCTCTGCCTTCATAAAACCAATAAGGAGCCATTCTGATGTCATACACATTCAATTGTGTCACCTTCCCTAATCAGCTGAATGAATCATTATATGCAGGAATGGCACATCAAAGACATATCTTACACACCAATTAAATCCGTACCATATGAATTATCAATTACACAAAGCCACTCGCCTTGCGCATTCTTTTTAAATACATAGGTCGCCCTTCTTTCCATCGCATACTCGGAGTCCTTTTTATCCGAATCAAGCAGTGTCTGAGAAAGAACGAGTACCGTGTCACCTGCTTCCAACAGGATCATTTTCCCTTGTGTCGGGACAATATGATGATTGAAATAGTTCGCAATCGTGATAAACGCTTTTTTGATTTCTTCCTTGCCTCGCGCGATCATGCCCGGCTTCACAACTAAAACGGCATCTTCCGAATAATAATTCATCAGTGTATCAAAATCTTCATTTTGGATTGCCAAATCACACGCAGAGATGATGTCTTTCAATTGCTGTTCCAAATGAATTCCCCCAATCATCATGATTGGATATATTATACATCGCTAGACCACTGAAACCTTGAAAACAAAATGAAAAGTATCCTTTTTTCCTATATAATCAAATAGATATATTTAACAAAGTACCCAAGTGAAGGGGTGAACATTATTGTCTGCGGAAGTAACGTTACATGACAATATACATCATGATTTAAGTGCGGATTGCCAGCACTGTTTTGGCCTGTGCTGTGTCGCCTTGCCTTATGCGAAGTCGGCAGATTTTGCTTTTGATAAAGACGGGGGCACGCCTTGCCGCAACTTACAATCAAACTATCAATGTTCTATACATAAAGATCTCAGAGAAAAAGGATTTCGAGGCTGCTCTGCATATGAATGCTTTGGCGCCGGCCAAAAAGTATCCCAAATCACTTATGAGGGAAAGGATTGGCGAAACAGCCCCGAAACGGCCAACCAGATGTTTGACGTTTTTCCTATCATGCAGCAGCTGCACGAAATGCTCTGGTATTTACATGAAGCTCTTTCTATAGATATAGCCAAGCCGATTCATCCTGAACTGAGAACCAGTTTCGAAAAAATAGAAAGGCTCACCAGACTCAGCAAAGAACGCTTGCTGACACTGCAGGTGGACGAGCATCGAGCTGAGGTCAATGAATGGCTGTTAAAAACAAGTGAGCTGGTGCGTGCCCAAGCCCGCCATCCAAAACTCCCGAAAAAGGTCAGCCGGGGAAGTGTCCTGATCGGCGCGAAACTGAAAGGGCTTGATCTGCGAGGAGCAAATCTAAGAGGGGCGCTGCTCATAGCCGCCGATCTGAGAAATGCCGATTTGAGAATGACAGACTTTATCGGTGCAGATATGAGAGACGCTGATCTCAGCGGCGCCGACCTGACCGGGAGCATCTTTCTGACACAGGCACAGGTGAACGCCGCCAACGGCGATTCGAACACAAAGCTGCCGCTGTCTTTACGAATCCCTGCCCATTGGAAATAAAAAAGGACCGCTAACGGTCCTTTTTTACTGATCAATTCAATCCTTTTTCGTTCCTTTTATCCGGCACTTTCGCACTTCTTGCCAAGTATCCCGACAGCCATAACGCAACCAGCAGCATGAAGGTGATCATACCGACAACGCCCAGCCAGTGAAAACCAGACCAGAATAGCCCTCCGATTGTTCCGAAAACACTTGAACCGGCGTAATAAAAGAACAAATACAGCGATGAAGCCTGTGCTTTGTTGTGAAGGGCTCTCCTGCCCACCCAGCTGCTGGCAACTGAATGCCCTCCGAAAAAACCGAATGTAAAGAGGGCAATTCCCAGAACTTTCACTGCCAGCATATTGTTTATCGTAAATAACGCACCTGCAATGACGATGAAAATATTCATCACCAGTATTTTTGGATAGCCATATTGATCAACCATTCTTCCAATGAAAGACGAGCTGAAAATGCCTACAATCATCACAATAAATATCCAGCTGGCAAATGCTTTATTAAGCGAATACGGCGGGCCCAACAGCACATACACAATGTAATTAAACAATGCAACATTGCTTCCGAGCAGCAAAAAACCAATGAGAAACAAGCTGAATAGTTTACGGTCCCTCAAGTGGCCGATCAGAGACATTCCCAATTTCCCGAGCTTCAATTTTCTTGGCGTAAAATGCCTGGATGGCGGCAAATTCATAAAAAATATAATACTAGCAATCAAACTAATGACACCAATTGCCCCCATCGCCATATGCCAATTCAAGTACTCGCTCAGGAGCCCGGAAACGATCCTTCCGAAAACGGCGCCGATTGCATTTCCGCTGATATACAGCCCCATCGCCGACCCAAGACTTCCGGGTTCAATTTCTTCCCCGAGATAAGCCATCGCAATCGACGGAAGGCCTGCGAGCGCAACGCCTTGAATGGTTCTCAATACGAGCAGCGTATGAAAGTTCGGACTAAAGGCCGATGCCAGACAGAGAACCGATGCGGCCAGCATGGAAACACCCATAATCGGCTTGCGCCCCCACACCTCGGATAATGAACCAAAGACAAGCATGCTCACAGCTAACAGCATTGTGGTAACAGATAAAGAAAGACTCGCCGCAGTAGGCGTTACATCAAATTCCCGCGTGAATTCCTCCATGAGCGGCTGTACGCAATATAGAATCGCAAATGTATTGAAACCCGCAGCGAAGAAAGCAAACGTAATTTTTCGAAAAACCGGTGTGCCTTTTTGAATGTATGTCATCGGGACTTTATCGGTCCCTCATCATGTTGTGGAGCACTGCCATTCATAAACAACCATCCTTTATTTCTTCCGAATTCAAACATCCTCGAGTCTGTTTATATTACTATCTTAGCACCGTTGATATATGTTGTATAATGCATATAAAATATCATTTTCATGCTTATATGTAATAAAGGAGGGATGATAATTGGAATGGGAACAACTTGAATATTTTCAAACACTGGCCCGAATGCAGCACGTCACGAAAGCCGCAAAAAGCCTCTCCATCACACAGCCTGCGCTTTCACGCTCTATCGCCAGGCTGGAAAATCATTTGGGTGTGCCGCTATTTGACAGGCAAGGACGATCCATTAGCTTAAATCAATACGGACACATTTTTTTGCGGCGGGTTCAGGCGATGATGAAGGAGTACACCGAAGGAAAAGAAGAAATCCAAGCCTTATTAAAGCCAGACCAAGGCGTAGTCTCTCTCGGTTTTTTACATACATTAGGCACCACGCTCGTGCCCGATCTCATCGGCTCCTTTCAGCAGGAATACCCCAACATTGCCTTCCAGCTGAAGCAAAACCACTCTTATTGGCTGCTTGAACGATTAAAATCCGGGGATCTGGACCTCTGTCTCCTCGCTTCGATTAAGCCTGAAGATCCGATCCAATGGATCAAGCTGTGGAGTGAAGAACTCTTTGTATTTGTGCCAAATGATCACCCATTAGCCAGTCGCGAAAGCATTACCCTGAATGAGATTGCCGGGGAGCGTTTTATTTTATTGAAAAAAGGCTACGCGCTTCGGATGACGGTCGATGAGCTGTTTGAGAAGGCCAATATACAGCCGAACATTATGTTTGAAGGAGAAGAAGCAGCTACTGCCGCAGGTTTTGTGGCAGCCGGTCTGGGCATATCTATTCTCCCAGACCTGAAAGGCTTAGACCAAAGCAAAATCACCAAAATCCGCGTCAGCTGGCCGGAATGTCAGCGTGTCATAGGAATTGCCTGGATAAAAGGCAGGTTTTTATCACCGGTTGCTGAGACCTTTAAACAATATGTGATCAGCCATTTTTCTGAGTAGGGAGGATTCAAGCATGAATATCAAAAAAATCACGTCAGAACAGGATTTACATACAGCGTTTGAAATCAGAAAGGCAGTATTTGTAGAGGAACAAGGCTGTCCCATTTCGGATGAATTCGATGAGTTCGATACACTCCACGGTGACTGCCAGCACATCCTGGCTTATCATCAGAATGTACCTGTGGGCACTGCACGTGTCCGTATCGTTGGCCACACGGGGAAACTGGAACGAATCTGCATTCTGAAGCCTTACCGCAAATTCGGTTTGGGAAAAGTGATCGTCGATGCATTAGAACGTATTGTGAAAGAACAAAGCATTTCTGCCTTCAAACTGCACGGCCAGACACAGGCGACAGGCTTTTATGAAAAGCTCGGCTATCAGACTGCATCAGAAGAATTTATGCTGGACGGCATTCCGCATGTGCTGATGACAAAACAAGACGATTCTGCTTTATAGATTGTTCACAAATTTGTCACTTATGAGCATGAACGGTTCATTGGTATACTAATCACCGATTATGGAGAGAAGGAATGATTGTATGCCAGCAAATAAAAAAGAGAGTCTTATATTTGGCGTGATGATGTGTTTTGGAATGGTCTGCGTCATGTCGATTTACAATGCCATCATCAACGGAGCCATTCAGGATTTTTCACTGATGACCGTTTTTGAAATGGTCATCGGTTTTATGGTCGCCCTCCTGTTAGATTTACTGTTAGTGGGCCCCCTCGCCAAGAAGATTGCATTCCGCATGCCGTTCGACAAGACTAAAAAAATTTATGTCATCCTTGCCATGTCAACTTGTATGGTGATTGGCATGGTACTTTGTATGTCTGTGTTCGGTTTAGTGACAGCGGTTCTAGCAAATGGGCTGAACGAGGACAGCCTCTTCAGTGCTTATCTTATGATTGTGTTGAAAAATTTCATCCTGGCCTATCCATTGCAATTACTGATTATGGGCCCATTAGTCAGAGGGATTTTCATGAAATTTGTAAAACCAAAGCTCACAGCCGCAATTTAAATAGAAAAGGAGTGAGCCTGACACTCACTCCTTTTGCTCATGAATCGGATGTATAACAAGCTCCGCAAAAGCCTCTGCGGCAGGCAGCTGCCATTTTTTCTTTTTGGGTGTGAGTAAATCGGATCGAGGGCTTCAACATGCTGGAGATTTTTCAGCTTATGTTTTTCACTTCCATTAATCCCTATACCTTACCACATAGTTTTTATACAATTCTTCGTTATAAAGAATTTCTTCGCCATGTGAAGAGCAAATGAGCGTTGGTTTGATTTGATCTATGATTGAGCCGCTATCGATGTTCTCATTTATATCAACACTGAATCTTCTTATAGGTGGGTGTAAATCCTCCTTACTTGTGATAAAAAGGTCGCCCGTTAATAGCGTACGATCGATTTTATGATCATACACGACATGCCCCGGCGAATGGCCAGGTGTTAAATAGTATTTCAGAGGCAGGTGAGCAAGCGTTTGCTCCGTCAGCGGCTGGACAATATGGGCTACCCCTGTGTTCTCCACTTCATTTTTGTTCGGATATGGCTCTTCCCCATTGATGTACTTTAGTTCTTTCTGGTGCGCAAAAATCGGAATATCAAATCTCTCTAACCATTTTGATGCACCTCCGATATGATCACTGTGGCCATGGGTAAGCAAAATGGCTTTTGGATTGCCGATCGCTAACGCTGCCCTAATTTGAGCATCAGCAAAACGTTCTATTCCCGTATCAACAATATAAACATCATCACCATCTTTGATAAACCAGGTATGAACCGGAATACGAAGAGGCACATCAAGCTCAAATTCACATTGATAGACATGTTCTGATAGTTGTCTCAAGTTCACGCAAACCACTCCCTTTGGAGATTTTTGATAGTTCAAAAGAAAACAGAAGTGAACGGACTATTTTCAAGACAGATTATCTTGAAAATGGTCCCACACTCCAGCGGACTGGATTCTTGAGAAGGAGACGCCGATTTTCGCCAGCATCAGCTCGACTTGTTAACGTTGTCCATTAATAATCCCTTTTGTTCCCCTTCTTCACATATTCCCAATCACGTTCTATATTCTTCCTCACTCTATGAAGGAGTGCAGAAATGGTTTCCTTTTCCTCTGAAGTAAAACCGGACAAGGCCACTTCCGTGGAATGTTCTCCTTCTCTTCTTAACAATGGATATACCTTTTTCCCTTTCTCAGTCGGGAACAGTTTTTTTATTTTTTTATTTTGCTCATCCGGCAGTTTTTGAATAAATCCCTGCATTTCCAGCTTCTTAATGGCCCGCGCGGCCGTTGTCCGATCCACTTTTATCATTTCCGCCAATTTTTCTTGAATAATTCCCGGATTTTCGTATATACGTACGAGATAGAGATACTGCCCTCTTGTTAAGTCTAAATCTTTAAATTCGATGTTGCTTATGGAATCCAACGCTCTTGCTATCATGCCGATCTCACGCAAAATATCATTCATTCCTAAAACTCCTCACGTATTTTTGTTGTATTTACAACAAAAATGTTTTAACCTTACTATTATAAGACCACATGCATGCTGTACAGTCCAGACTAATATCAGAAAAGGATTGATTCATAATGAATATAAAAAGAATAACAACTGAAGCTGATTTACATGCAGCTTTGAATATTAGAAAGACGGTTTTCATTGAGGAGCAACATGTATCTGAATCCGAAGAGTTTGATGAATTTGATACGCTCCAGGAACAATGCCAGCATGTCTTGGTATATCATGAGAATCAGCCTGTCGGCACGGGCCGTGTGCGCATCGTTGACCATACAGCAAAGCTGGAAAGAATCTGCATCCTAAAACCTTACCGTAAGTATGGATTGGGGAAAGTCATCGTAAGCGGGTTAGAAGAAATCATAAAAGAAAAAGGACTGACTGCATGTAAGCTGCATGGTCAAACACAAGCAGCAGGCTTTTATCAAAAACTGGGCTACCAGATTTCTTCACAGGTATTTATGGAAGACGGCATCCCTCACGTCCTGATGACAAAAGAAATATCGCGGAATATAACATGAAATATATTTTTTACGGATTAGGCATACTCATATTAAGTTTGGGCATTTCCTTAACCATACAATCAGGGCTGGGCACATCCCCCTTCGATGCCCTTTTGGTTGGTCTGTCAAAAGAAGTCGGACTTACCGTAGGAAGCTGGGAGGTCCTTATTTCTGTGATCCTCTTAATCTGCAACGCTATATTAACGAGAAAAAAACCTATTTTGCTGGGCTTGATTACAGCATTCATTACTGGAATAGGCATTGACCTATGGTTGTTTGTTGTAAAAAACACCCTCTATCTAAACGCGTTGTTAAGCAAACTGATTTGTTTCGGAATTGGTTTGGTGCTCATCGGTCTTGGAACAGCCATCTATCTTCAGACGAAATTCGCATCAACACCAATCGATCATTTAACACTCATTATCCGAGATCTCTCCAAAAGAACAATCTTGTTTTCAAGAACATTGGTATACGCTCTTTTCTTAGTATTAGCCATCGTCTTTAAAGGCCCTATCGGCATCGGAACCCTATTAACCGTCTGTTTGGGAGGAATGCTCCTTCACGTTTTTATGCCTATTGTGGAAAAACAATTCTTATCAAAGAATAGAAGGGGTTAAAAAACCTCTTCTTTGAAAAAACGAAACGCAAAACAAGCTACGTTTCGTTCAATAATTTTATGATAAATTAAAATTTATAGTACCAAAAAATCGCAATTTCATTTGCTGTTGGAAGATTGGAATAAAGCATCGTATCAACTGCACCTATTATAAATTGATGTTTGGCATAAAAATGACAAGCTGAAACATTAATATCTTGTGTTTCAAGCATAAGACCACAAAAGCGATTCTCCTTTGCCCACTCAATCGCTTTATGTAATAATGCTGTTCCAACGCCTTTTTGTCTATAGTCTTTTGCAACGGCAATGTCCTCTATTAGTGCATACCCATTCCAGTTAGAACGAATCTTAATCCGGCCGATGCAGTTGTTTTCAACATAATATAAAAAAACCGCTTTTCCCTCTTCTTCAACATAACTAACAGCCATTTCATCATCTTCATATTGTTTAAAATAAGGTTTAGAAAATCGTTCCTCAGTATATGTCCAAACACCGTTTTCAAAAGCAGGTATCATTCTCCCAAAAACAACGAGAGGTTCATTAGGTTTATTGAAATCTTTCATATTCAATTTAGTCATTTTAATGATCATATCAATCCCCGCCAATCGAGATAATATTTAGTAAACTCGTTTCGATACTATTCAATAACAGCTTCCAAAAGAGAACAGCACTAGGTAAGGCATCCATTACCTTATATATTTCACTATCTTAATGAGGTATTTCAACAGAGGCTTGTGGTACAGTAAAAAGGAATAGAAACAAGAGAAAAGAAGATGAACCTATGCCCACTAACAATAAACTCAATGAGAAATATCATACTTCCTTCAACTCGCCCACAACCCTGTTGACTAGTATCCGTGGAGAGAGGAAGCTTTGACACAGCTTCTGCCATTGATGACATCTCTATTGAAGTATCCAAAGGACAACCAAGGATCGCTCTTTGACTTTTTCAAGAAGAAAGTAGAGTGAATAAAGGAGTGATTGAGATGTTAACAAGAGAAGATATCTTTAAACACGTCAAAGAAAAATACGGTACATCGCCTGATTACCCGTGGGAGAAATACCCAAACTATGCTTCTTTGAGACATACATCAAACAAAAAATGGTACGGTCTTATCATGAATGTTCTCCCAGAAAAATTAGGCTTGGATGGTCATGGCGAAATAGATATTCTAAATCTAAAATGTCCCCCTGAAATAAGTGATAGCTTAAGAAACGGGGAAAATATCTTACCCGGATATCATATGGATAAGGAACATTGGATTTCAATTGTTTTAGAACGGACAGATCCAGAAGGCGAAATCTATAACTTAATCGAGCAGAGCTTTCATTTAACCAAGTGAAGATAAAGAGTGTTCCGGCTAATCAAGCTACGAAGAGTAGTGGGCACTTTCATTTTAGGATACTGTTCTTCACTCTGTCCACAAACGCCAACTTAGTTCATCTGGTGCGAGAGTGGGAGAAGAATTTCAACCAACTTCTTAAGTAAAAGGATGAATAGTTATGACAAATAACTTAAAACAGAGAAGAATCATTTTAGATTTAGCAGTTACTTTAGATGGTTTTATTGAAGGGAAAAATGGAGAAGTTGATTGGTGCATTATGGACCCTGATATGGGGTTTACTGATTTTTTAAATCAAATTGATACTATTTTATATGGCAGAAAAAGCTACGATTTATGGGGACAATATATTCCAAAAAATGAAGACCCTGATACAGAAAAGGAACTTTGGAAATTGGTTCATAGTAAAAAGAAATATGTTTTTTCCAGAACACAAAATGAGATTGATAATCAAGCCATATTTATAAATGATAATATCCTTGAAGAAGTAAATAAATTGAAGAAAAATCCTGGTAAAGACATCTGGCTATATGGTGGAGCGAGTCTCATTACAACTTTTATAAATTTGGGGCTTGTTGATGAATTTAGATTATCTATTCACCCTGTTGTTTTGGGAGAAGGAAAACCGTTGTTTATTGATGTAAAACAGAGGATAAATTTAAAAATGGTGAATACAAGAACATTTTCCTCTGGCGTTGTGCAAATCGTTTATCATTGGAATGGCTAACATTGTAAAGTAACACTCGACAGTAATCCTTCTTATTGAACTAAAGGGGAATCCATAAATAATGGGTTCCCCTTAATATACTATGGAATTATCAATATCAAATTTTCTGTAATAAAAGAGGATTGAAAAGGACGATGTCTCCTCAATTAACATCATTAAGCATTATAGTATATTTTCTTCTCCCTCTTTTAAGTAATCGGCTAAGTTTTGTATTTATAAAAAAACGAAAGAAGGTGATCCAATGCCTACTAACAATAAACCCAATAGATTAATCGCTGAGAAATCTACTTATTTTACTTCAACATGCTCATAACCCTGTGGACTGGTTCCCTTGGGGAGAAGAAGCATATGAAAAAGCGAAACGCGAAAACAAGCCGGTTCTGGTCAGCATCGGTAGTTCGACATGTCATTGGTGTCATGTTCGTATAGCTACCTTTAAAAATAGACAAGACAATCTTCAAATTTGATTATCTTGTCTTGATATTAATTGCAGTTATTTTTTATTTTTGCTGATAAACTCATATACCAATGAAGTCTGTAACTTATAAAAACTTGAAATCTCTATTTTACTAATTTGATCAACTTTAATAATAAATTTTGTTTCCCAGGTTTTAAAGTTAGTATCATTATACGTTATTTTTAATTCTAACTCAGGAAAACAGTCTTGCTCCTCAAGGCGACTTAAATAATTGATCATAATCAAGAAATAACTTGGTAATTTAATGCCTATACTTTCGCCAGGCAAGATTAGATCACTTCGCCTTATATATGGTGTCGTTCGAAAAAAACCACTGTAGGAGCCATCATCATTTACATCCAACAGATCATAAGTAATTCCCAAATGTTTGTCTAAATGATTATCAGTTAATTTAAGGTGAATTTCTCTCTTCTCATCTATTAACTCTTCTAGCTTTTCTCTAACTTTTTCATTATCAATAAGTTTATAACTATACATTATATTGATTGCTGATGTACTCCCATAGTTGAAAATAGGTAAAGTCGTATCTGCAAATTTGTCATCTAGCCTCTTGTCATCTACCCAATCATAAGTAATTCTAGGTAATTTTAAGTCAAGGGGTTTAATTCCAGGTGCAATTACTGGTTCTCGTTGTTTTTTAAATTGATGAATTTGAATCCAAATTGATGCGATTGCAACAATTACCGCTAATAAAGATATTAAAGATGCTACCCAATCAAAGTTTTCTTTTCCACAATAACCAATTAATTGTATACCTCCTATTATTATTCACTTATGCCAAGTTCGTGTAGCTACACAGTTTATCATTCGTTATTATAGTATTATATGACATTATAGGAATAATAGGGTGATATGCTGTGGAACTAAAAAACAAAATCAAGCGAGTAGCCATTTATCTAAGAAAGTCACGAAATAAAGAGGGCGAAGAAACAGAAGAAACCTTGGCAAAACATCGAAAAAGACTTCTTGATATTGCTCATAAAAACAATTGGCAGTATGAAATATTCCAAGAAGTTGGGAGTTCAATGGATGAAATGCGACCTGAATGCCAAAGGATGATTAACAAACTCACAGATGGCATATTTGACGCTGTTTTGTCAGTTAACTTAGCACGGGTTACAAGGGATGATGCAGAGACACCTAAATTCATGAACCTTTTACGCCAAGATGACATACTCTTTGTCACTGATAGTGAAAGAGTATATGATCTTGAAGTACAAGAGGACTGGCAAGCATTAAAGTTTACTGGGTTCGTTAACAATTGGGAGTACGAGAATATAAAAGCCCAACTAAGAAAAGGAAAAAAGGACAGTGCAAAAATGGGTCGATGGTCAAATGGCAAACCCAACTACGGATATATTTATAACCGTTTGGAAAGAAAATTGGAAATTGATGAAGAAAAAGCAAAAGCTGTAAAGCTTGCATTTCAAATGACTATTGACGGCATAGGTGCTGATAATATCGCAGTAAAATTAAATAAATTGGGATACAGAACAAACAAGGGAAAGTTTTTTCACGGTCAAAGCATTGTGAGAATGATTCGATCCGAGATATATAAAGGGTGGATTGTTGCTAATCGGTTGAAAGGAAGAAATAAAACAAACGGAAAAATAAGACCACAAGATCAGTGGATTGTTGTTAAAGATGCTGTTAAACCCTGCATTATAGACGAAGATACATGGGACAAAGCAAACAAAGCTGGTCACTTAATCAAATAGCATCCTTTTTCCAACTTCCTTTGTTTGTTGTAGAGCATAAAGTAAAACACTTGAATCTTTTATCACCAGAAATGCAGTTAACCGAAAACAAATTAACAGTTCTTAATTCATAAAATAGGAAATGGGTGTATTTCAATATGATTTGGCTTGTTGGGCTTGATTGGAGCATTCAATGGGGAACCGTTTTTACAGTTGCCGGCACACTCACTGCCGCTTTTTTAGGACAAGTTTTTTCTCATCGCTACTCTCAAAAAAGGGAAGAAATAAAACAAAAGAAAGAGAGTTTTCAAAATCTATATTCCCCTGTCGTTTTCAAAATATTGAATTATTTAGAGTTAGAAAGAGAAAAACAAAACATTATGTTTATCAAGGGACTGGACGAAACAGAGTTTACTGAGCGATATCAAGATGATGAATTATATAACCCAAGCATAGAATTCAAAGAAATTTTAGAAATTGTAGGTTTGAACTTAAAGTACGGAAGTCTAGAACTTATAAGGGAGTATCAAGAAACATTATCAATTGCTAAAAGAATGGAAGCATTTGAAGGTCATTGTGGGACTCATTTATATTTTTGCGGTGTATTTATTTCAGATTATATTAACCTAAGTAAAGATCTCGGCGTATACTCACAAACAATGGAAACTTCCACTGAGGGATCCTTGCTATTATCCAGATTAGAAACACTAATCCCGCAATTGGTGGTACTAGAGTGTTTGTGGAATTTTTACCTTGGTTTTTTTATGCAATATCTAGTATTGATAAAAAAGATAAATATCTTATAAGGGTTATGGAACTCTACCTACAATACTCAAAAGTTAAAACCAAGAAAGCCCGTCATAATTTAAATATAAGAACATGTAAAACACTCATTGATATCGGCAAAGATTTTGTTGATCTATATGAATGGGAATATGAGGTTTGGGTAAAATTTGTTAAAGCGATTCAGCCCATAACTAATTTAAATGCTACATCAGACACTAACAAAGATTATCAAACAGGTTATTAAAAAAGTATAAAAAGGTATACTAGGCATTACACTAATTAATAAAAATGAAAGAAGCATGTGCGTGTAACTACCCAAGCTAGCTATTGATGTCATTACATATTTTAAGGCAGAGAACTAATCATAATTTGTATTTCACTTTTTTAAATGCACTCTATAAATATTCAAACTATGCTTTTTAGTAATCTCTTTTTTTCTTCTTAATATATTTCCAATCATGTTCTATACTGTAGTATCATCCGTTACAATATGGGGAGTGAAGAAATGAATTTGACAGGTGAATCAAAAAACTTTGATGATTATTTACTTGAACTAAATGAAGTTGATTATTCTAATCCTATTATTTGTGCACTTGCAAATGAACTTTTCAATCCTTTGCAGACAGAAATAGAAAAAGTAAAAATAGCCTATGAATTTGTTCGAGATGAAATTTCCCATACTTGGGATACTCAATCAAAACGAGTAACTTGTAATGCTTCAGAAGTATTAAGCTTTAAAGAGGGAATTTGCTATGCAAAGTCAAACCTATTAGCTGCCCTATTGCGCTCAGAAGGAATACCGACAGGCTTTTGTTATCAGCGTTTAATGTTGTTTAATACGCCAGATAAAGGATATTGTATTCACGCATTAAATGCTGTATTTTTTCATTCACTTAATAAATGGATTCGATTAGATTCTCGCGGTAATAAAATAGGAATTGACGCTCAATTTTCACTTGATAAAGAGAGATTAGCATTCCCAATTCGACAAGAATTTGATGAAATTGACTATCCTTTGATTTATGTAAGACCACATCCAAAAACAATTGCAGTTTTAAAAGAACATAAAGATGCCATCGAGATGTATAAATATCATTTACCCGAAAGAATATAATTGTTTATTATTAAGACCTTAGGGCTTCAGATTCCTGAAGAATTCCTATTCTATACTTAATGAAGCCTTTCACGAAATCAAAAAAGAATAAAATACATCATATTATGGAAAAATAAATTCGAAAAGATCATTTGTTTTATGAAAGAAGGTGATCCCATGCCCACTAACAATAAGCCCAATAGATTAATCGCTGAGAAGTCACCATATCTCCTTCAACACGCCCACAACCCTGTGGACTGGTACCCTTGGGGAGAAGAAGCATTTGAAAAAGCAACACGCGAAAACAAGCCGGTTCTGGTCAGCATCGGTTATTCGACTTGTCATTGGTGCCACGTTATGGCTCACGAAAGCTTTGAAGACGAAGAAATCGCGCGTCTTCTCAATGAACGGTTTGTGGCGATTAAAGTCGACCGGGAAGAGCGGCCGGATGTGGATTCTGTTTATATGAGAATCTGCCAGCTGATGACCGGGCAGGGCGGCTGGCCGCTGAATGTGTTTATCACGCCTGATCAGAAGCCGTTTTACGCGGGTACATATTTTCCAAAGACGAGCAAATTCAATCGTCCCGGTTTTGTTGATGTGCTTGAGCATCTGTCTGAGACGTTTGCGAACGACCGTGAGCATGTCGAGGATATTGCGGAGAACGCCGCTAAACATTTGCAGACCAAAACAGCCGCCAAATCAGGCGAAGGCCTTAGCGAGTCAGCGATTTCCCGGACATTCCAGCAGCTTGCCAGCGGGTTTGATACGATCTACGGCGGTTTCGGGCAGGCACCGAAATTTCCGATGCCCCATATGCTGATGTATTTGCTTCGTTATCATCACAATACGGGGCAGGATAACGCTTTATACAACGTGACGAAAACGCTGGACAGCATGGCGAATGGCGGCATTTACGATCATATCGGCTATGGGTTCGCCCGCTATTCGACCGATGACGAGTGGCTCGTTCCCCACTTTGAAAAAATGCTGTACGACAATGCGCTGCTGCTGACTGCTTATACAGAAGCCTATCAGGTCACGCAAAACAGCCGTTATAAAGAGATTTGTGAGCAGATCATTACGTTCATTCAGAGGGAAATGACTCATGAAGACGGAAGCTTTTTCTCTGCTTTAGACGCAGATACAGAAGGAGAAGAAGGAAAGTACTACGTGTGGTCAAAGGAAGAAATTCTGAAAACGCTCGGGGACGATCTCGGAACGCTGTATTGCCAAGTGTATGACATCACTGAAGAAGGAAACTTTGAAGGCAAAAATATTCCTAACCTCATTCACACAAAGTGGGAACAAATCATAGCCGATGCCGGGTTAACCGAAAAAGAGCTCAGTCTCAAACTCGAAGACGCAAGACAGCAGCTCTTGAAGACACGCGAGGAAAGAACCTATCCGCATGTCGATGATAAAGTGCTTACCTCATGGAACGCGCTGATGATCGCGGGTCTTGCGAAAGCGGCAAAGGTATACCAGGAGCCGAAATATCTCAGCCTAGCGAAAGACGCCATCACATTTATTGAAAACAAATTAATCATCGACGGCCGTGTGATGGTCCGATATCGTGATGGCGAAGTGAAAAACAAAGGCTTTATCGACGATTACGCTTTTCTCCTATGGGCTTATCTGGATCTCTATGAAGCTTCGTTTGATCTTTCTTATTTACAAAAAGCGAAGAAACTGACAGACGATATGATCAGCTTATTTTGGGATGAGGAGCATGGCGGATTCTACTTCACCGGACACGATGCAGAAGCCTTAATCGTACGGGAAAAAGAAGTGTACGACGGCGCCGTGCCTTCCGGAAACAGTGTGGCAGCAGTTCAGCTGCTGCGTCTTGGACAAGTCACAGGCGACTTATCACTGATCGAAAAAGCGGAAACGATGTTTTCCGTGTTCAAGCCAGACATCGACGCGTATCCGAGCGGCCATGCTTTCTTTATGCAAAGTGTGTTAAGACATCTGATGCCTAAGAAAGAAATCGTTATTTTTGGCAACGCAGACGATCCAGCCAGAAAACAAATCATAACAGAGCTCCAAAAAGCCTTTAAGCCCAACGACTCCATTCTGGTGGCAGAGCAGCCCGAGCAATGCAAAGACATTGCGCCATTTGCAGCAGACTACCGCATCATAGACGGCAAAACAACCGTGTATATTTGTGAAAACTTCGCCTGCCAGCAGCCGACAACAAATATTGAAGAAGCGATCCACACATTAATAAGCAGCAGGGATTAAGACCCTTGCTGCTTACTTTTTGATTTCTTATGGTACCATAAAGCGATCCCCGCAAACACAAGGTTGACCGCTATCGTAAAGAAAGCCTCCCACATCGGGTTCCCCCGCGTAACGGTAAACAGAGAAGGAATTCCTCCATACACACTGTTTTTTTCTGTAATAAACATACACAAAAACATATTATTCGCGGCATGGGCGCCAAGTGATATTTCGATGCTTCCAGTTTTAATCGTGTAATAGGTCCACACAAAACCAAATGTTAAATACTCAATTCCTGCCCAGACAGCGCCGTTGTTCATTTCTGGATTCGCAAAATGCAATACGCCAAACAATCCTCCGACAATCAGTGTCAAAAATAGAGGATTTTTCGTCAATCTCCCGAAAGCTTGAAGCAAAAATCCCCTGAAAAACAGTTCCTCAGCTGATGTCTGAATCGGAACCAAAATGAGGGCAGCCGCTAGCAGCCAGATAAATCGTGATGCATCAAAGGCTTGCATTGAATAATTGTCTGGATGAATCACAAAATCAATCAATTGTACGGCGATCATCAGCAAGAAATAAGCAATAAAACCAAAGGAAATTCTCCGCCAATTCATCTTTGAATTTGGTGTAATCACAGTTCGGAAAGGCCGCTTCAAAATAAAGCGCACAGCCAGCCAAACTCCCGGAATGGCGAATAAATAAATCACATGGGACAAATAAAGATCTACGAGGGGATCACTCAGCACAGCTTCATCCAAATCAAACGTGATATTGGGATTCACAATAACCGTGAACAATATAGCGAAAAGGTAAGCTATATTCCCGAATACATATAACCCTACCATCACCAAAAAAGCGAAAAAATATCTCCACAATGTATTGTTTCCTTCTATAGGACGGATAAATGAATTCATTCCTTCTATGTCTCTTCCTTTCAATGAGAATATTACTATATATTTGCATAAATTGGTCTATGAATCTACTGTTTTGGAAATCTTTTAAGCAAAATTAAAATATAAAGTGTGAATTTAGTTCTTCCATCTAGTGATTTGAACTCTGTTGCCAATGAACCAAGATACTTATAATAGTCCCAAGAGGGGAATTTTCAGTCTTTTCTTACTACTCAAAAGGGGGTTTTTTATGAATACGATCTTCAAACAAAAGAATACACATCCTTTCTCAAACGCAGCGAATCGTTTAGACCGCCTTCCGATTTCACGCGTTCATTTCCAAGTGTTAACCGCTCTCGGCATTGTTTATTTCTTTGATCTCGCAGATTTATTTACCCTCAGCAATGTAGCGCCGGCACTGATCGAGCATTGGGGCATCCCGCTTTCAACTATTGCTAACGTAACGGCTGCTTCGTTTTTAGGCATGTTTTTAGGCGCTTCACTGGGCGGACGGCTGTCCGATCGAATCGGCCGCAAAAAAGCCTTAAATCTATTTGTCTTTGTTTTCTCAATCGCATCGCTATGCAATGCTGCGGCATGGGACATTCCATCTTTAATGACATTCCGTTTTCTCACCGGATTTGGCGTTGCAGCCGCCATGGTCATTACGAATAGCTATTTGGCGGAATTTTTCCCTTCAAGTGTACGTGGAAAATATATTTCTTTTTGTGCCATGATTGGATTGATCGGGGTTCCGATCACCAACATTGTGTCTGCCTTTGTCATTCCTCTTGGTTCATGGGGATGGAGGCTAGTATTTGTATGGGGTGCCGTCGGCCTTATTTATTTTTTCTTCATCCGCCGTCTGGAAGAGTCACCTCGCTGGCACGAAAATCGCGGGGAATATGCGAAAGCCGATGCGATCCTCAACCGAATTGAGGAACAGGTTGAAAAGGAGAAGGGCCCGCTTCCGGCAGCATCCCAGCCTAAAGTAAGCGAAACTGTTAAGCAGCATGCAGGTTACGCCGGCTTATTGAAAGGCAGAAACCTCAAAATCACCATCGTATTATCTGCTGTATGGATTTTTGAAACGTTTGGGTTTTACGGATTTGCTTCATGGGTTCCAAGCCTGCTAAAAAGCAATGGCGTAACCATGGAAAATACATTATGGTATAACGTATTGCATTCCGTCGGCGCTCCACTTGGCGCACTGCTCGGCTCCATGATTTCCGAAAGATTTCAAAGAAAATGGATTTTAGCTGCGAGTGCGTTTCTGACGGCCATCGCCGGGCTCTTATATGGTATGACTTTTATTCCCATCATGATCATTGTATTTGGTTTTATCGTGAATATCACAGAACGGGTCTTTACCTCGAACTTATACGCCTATACATCTGAACCTTATCCGACTGAATACCGCTCGTCTGGCAGCGGTTTAGCCTATGGTCTTGGCCGTTTTTCAAACATTTTTGGCTCATTGCTTGTCGGATTTATTGCCGTTCAGCTCGGCTATATCAGCGTCTTCTTATTTATTGGGGGCTGCTGGCTCGCATGCTCCTTGCTGTTAATCTTCTTCGGTCCTAATACGAATGCAAAACAGATTTAAAAAAGTCAGTGCGGATCTGCCGCACTGATCTCATTACAATTGCTTCAAAATCCTTGCGGGGTTTCCGCCTACAACAGTATTAGCGGGTACATCCTTAGTGACAACAGATCCAGAAGCAATCACTGCGTTATCACCGATTGTCACTCCCGGGTTAATCACCGCCCGGCCTCCAATCCAAACTTGATCTCCAATTGTCACAGGCTTACCGAACTCCTTCCCGGATTTCCTTTCGATCGGATCAAGAGGATGACCGGCCGTGTAGATATGTACACCTGGCGCAATCAAACAATGACGGCCGATACGCACCTCACACACATCTAAAATGACACAGTCAAAATTAATAAATGTATGATCTCCGATATGAATGTGATAGCCATAATCACAGCGGAATGTCGGCAAAATCGTGACTTGATCCCCAACCGAACCGAGCAGCTCCTTTAATTGCTCCATCCGCACTGCATCATCTTCCGGTGTTTCGTTATATTGTCTAATCAGCTGTCTCGCATGCTTGCGTTCTAGTAATAGTTGTTGATCTTCCGAATTGTATAATTCTCCGGCTGCCATTTTTTCTTTTTCTGTCCTCAGCATGTAAGTCACTCCATGTCAGATTGTAATCTCGATCAAATTTCCTTCATCATCCTCAATCACACTTTCATAGTAGCCGTCTCCTGTTGTCCTCGGGCCGTTTACTACTGCGAAACCATCCGCCTTCAATCGATCAGTCAGTTCGTCAACTTTCTCCCGGCTCCCAACGGAAAAGGCAATATGTGCCCAGCCTGTCATTGTTTGTGAGGGCGGATCGATCACATTCCCTTTTTTCATAATCTCCAGCCTTGCTCCGGAATCAAACGTAATAAAATAAGACTTAAAATCTTTTTTCTCATTATGATACAAATCATTCGCTTCGCCATTAAAATACGATTCATAAAAAGACTTCATTCGCTCTAAATCATTGACCCAGACCGCTGTATGTTCAATCTGCATTTCTTCCTCCTCCTTCGCCTTCAATGAAGTTATAAGGTATGAAATGCATTTCAGTTCAAGCTTTTTTCTTAAATTTATGCTGAATTTTGATATCAGCGGGTTCATCCTGCAAAAATAGAGAAAATGCTGCGATGCCGAGCTGCTCAAGATTCAAATCAAGCGACGGAAAACCAAGAACACGGCTGATAGAAGTATTTCCCTCGCCTATGATTTCAACATCCCAATTATTCTTTTTGGCAAATAGATGAATTCCAGCTGCCACTTCATCACTATTTGCATAAATAGCAGTCGGAACCCGCCCGCTCATATAAAAATGTTCAGCTGCCAGCTCACCATCATTCATATCGTTGCATCCGGACAGCATATGGTGGTCTTCCAACCTTCCGCAGATAGCTTTATAGGCCGCAGCTTTATCAGCCGTGCTCGGGCTCCTATCAGCTTCTCTGACACACGTAAAAGCAATATTCTCATGCCCGCGGCTCTTTAAATAGCGAAAGCTCTCTGCATAAGCAGTTTTTCTGTCATTAAAAGCACAAGGGACATCAATGTCTCCGGTATCCTCACAAGCGATGACCGGCCCATATTCCTGATAAGCTAAAATGCTGTCCCAATGATTAGCGCGGGAAGTAATGATGAGACCGTCTATTTTCTTCGTTCTTAACAGCTCTAAATATTTGATTTCAATAGCGGGGTTATAATTGGTGGGGAGGAGGGTCGTTGCATACTCATGCTGAAAAGCCGCCTTGGTGATTCCGTTAACGATTTTATCAAAGCAGGGATGATCGCTATAAGGCAGAATCACACCGACCGTATGGGTTTTCCCGCGAATGAGATCGATTGCGGTTCGATTTGGTGTATAATCCAAATCCTTCATGACTTGATGAACAAGCTTTCTCTTTTCTTCAGATACATACGGATGATGATTCAATACACGCGAGACAGTCGAAACAGATACATTTGCCAGTCTTGCGATCTCTTTTATATTTGCCATCTCTTTCTCCTTTTCATATAAAAAAAGCAGTAAGTGTAAAATCCTTACTGCTATCTCATCATATATTGATGATAAGTTCAACAGGACAATGGTCGGAACCCATGACATCCGCTGATATGCTGGCATCTTCAATCTGTTCCTTAAGGCTTTCAGAAACAACAAAATAATCAATCCGCCATCCAATATTTCTGTCCCGGGCGCCGGCACGATACGACCACCAGGAATAAGCGCCTTCAAGATCAGGATAAACATGACGAAAAGAATCAACAAAGCCAGCTTCTAAGAAACGAGTGAATGCCTCTCTTTCTTGATCTGAAAATCCAGCGTTATTCCGGTTCGCCTTTGGATTTTTCAAATCAATCTCCTGATGGGCTACATTCAAATCACCGCATAAAATCACTGGTTTTTTCTGATCCAATTCAAGAATATAAGACAATAAGGCCTCTTCCCATTGCATGCGGTAATCAATCCGCTCTAATCCCCTTCTGGAATTGGGCGTGTAAACAGTTATCACAAACACGTTTTCAAATTCCAGCGTAATCACTCTGCCTTCTTGGTCATGCTCTTCTACTCCGATACCGTAGATGACCTGCAGCGGTTCTTGCTTAGAAAAAACAGCTGTGCCGGAATATCCTTTTTTCACTGCATAATTCCAGTACACATGATAGCCTTCAGGCTGGAGATCAACCTGGCCGTCCTGTATCTTCGTTTCCTGAAGACATATAATATCTGCATCCTCTTCTTTCAAATAAGAGAGGAAATCCATTTTTCTCATCACAGCCCGCAGGCCGTTTACATTCCATGCAATCAACTTCATGTTTCATCCTCCCCCCTATAAAAAAGAGCAAGAACCCGAAGGTCCTTGCTCTTTACGTATCAGCTTACTCACCGCTTACGTATGGAAGTAAAGCCATTTGACGTGCGCGTTTGATCGCTGCAGTCAATTTACGTTGGTATTTAGCGTTTGTTCCAGTTACACGACGTGGTAAAATTTTACCGCGCTCAGAAACAAACTTTTTAAGAAGATCTACATCTTTGTAGTCGATGTGCGTGATACCGTTAGAAGTGAAATAACACACTTTACGGCGTTTCGCACGACCGCCTCTGCGTCCTCCTGCCATTGTCATTTCCCTCCTTTCTTTTTCATTTTAGGCGATAATCACATTAGAATGGAAGATCATCATCCGAGATGTCAATCGGTTTGCCGTCGTTGGCAAATGGGTCATCATTAAAGCTGTTCCCCTGATTGCGTCTCTGGTTGTTTTGATTTCCCCCAAATGGATTATCATTTTGGCCTCCGCCAAAGTACTGGCCTCCGCCGCTGTTTCCTTCGTTGTATCCACCTGAACCAGAACCGCCGCCGTTTTTCGGCTCAAGAAATTGAACACTTTCAGCTTGGACCTCTGTCACGAAGACACGCTGTCCTTGCTGGTTTTCATAGTTTCTTGTTTGTAAACGGCCATCTACGCCTGCAAGGCTTCCTTTTTTCAAGAAGTTTGCAACGTTTTCGGCTTGTCTTCTCCAAGTGACACAATTAATGAAATCGGCCTCACGTTCTCCGGACTGGTTCGTAAATGTACGATTCACAGCAAGAGTAAACGTAGCAACAGCCGCACCGTTTGGCGTATAACGAAGCTCTGGGTCTTTTGTCAGTCTTCCGACTAATACAACTCGGTTAAGCATAAGAAAGACCACCTTTTACCATTATATATTTCAAAATTGCTTATTCTTCTTCTTTAACAACAATGTGGCGAATGATATCGTCACTGATCTTAGCTAGACGGTCAAATTCTTGAACTGCCGCAGCGTCAGATTGAACGTTTACGATTTGGTAGAAACCGTCGCGGAAATCGTTGATTTCGTAAGCAAGACGACGTTTACCCCAATCCTTTGTTCCAGTGATCTCCGCACCGTTAGAAGTCAGAACGTTGTTGAAACGCTCGATAACTGCTTTTTTAGACTCTTCGTCAATGTTTGGGCGGATAATGTACATAACTTCGTACTTTCTCATCTGTTTGCACCTCCTTTTGGACTAAGCGGCCCATAATGGGCAAGGAGCAATAATTCTATTACTCACAATTTTATATTATACCAAAGCTCTTGTCCCTTTACAACTGCATCCTATACATTAAATCGGAAATGAATAACATCTCCGTCTTGGACCACATATTCTTTCCCTTCAAGGCGGACTTTTCCTGCCTCTTTAGCTCCTGCCATACCGCCGCCCGCAAGAAGATCCTCATAAGCAACTGTCTCAGCACGAATGAAGCCCCGCTCAAAGTCACTATGAATAATTCCTGCACACTCAGGGGCTTTCATGCCTTTTTTGAATGTCCAAGCTCTGACTTCCTGTTCTCCGGCTGTGAAATATGTTGCGAGGCCGAGAAGAGAGTAAGACGCTTTGATCAGCTGATCAAGACCTGATTCTTGAATGCCCAGCTCTTCCAAGAACATTTGCTTTTCTTCGCCTTCAAGCTCAGCGATTTCAGATTCGATTTTTGCACACACAACGATAACTTCTGCATTTTCGCCGGCAGCGTACTCGCGAATCTTCGCTACATTTTCATTGCCAGATGGATCAGCAACTTCATCTTCACTTACGTTGGCCACGTACAAAATAGGCTTCGAAGTCAGTAAATGGAGCTGCTTCACAAGCTTTTGCTGCTCTTCAGTGAATTCTACAGATCGAGCAGGCTTTTCACTCTCAAACGCTTCTTTCAGTTTAGATAAAATCTCAAACTCAAATACAGCGTCTTTATCTTTTTGCTTCGCAAGCTTGCTGACGCGTGTAATCCGCTTTTCAACCGTTTCCATATCAGCGAGGATCAGCTCAAGGTTGATCGTTTCAATGTCATCAATCGGATCAACCTTTCCGGAAACGTGAGTAATGTTGTCATCGGAAAAAGCACGGACAACTTGGCAAATCGCGTCAACTTGGCGAATATGAGATAGGAACTTGTTGCCGAGTCCTTCTCCTTTAGATGCGCCCTTTACAATCCCTGCAATATCAGTGAATTCAAAAGCAGTCGGCACAGTCTTCTTCGGGTTGACCAGCTCAGTCAGCTTTTGCAGACGATCATCCGGTACCTCTACAATTCCCACGTTCGGATCAATTGTACAGAACGGGTAGTTGGCTGATTCGGCACCGGCCTGTGTAATTGCGTTAAATAGTGTTGATTTTCCGACGTTCGGCAAACCAACAATTCCAGCTGTTAAAGCCATTCTTTCATCTCCTCTATATAAAACCGTCATTGTATGAACGTATTTTGAACCTAGAGCAATTATAAGGAGGTTCACTGGAAAAGACAAGCTGACAAAAAAGCATTTTCAGCCTGCCAATCCCTTTGATTATGCTTTTTTCAAGCCTACTAAACAGTCAAAAAGCGTACTTCCCATTCCATTATCAGAATTTGTATCATTTGTCAGTGCATTGACTGACCCTCCAAAAGCCGCCCACATGCCTTCATCTATATTAATCGTCTTCGCATGAGCCTGCTTCATCACTTTCACCTTGCCCTTCAAGCGTCCGCGGTCATTAAAGATAACAACTTCGTCTCCATCCTGAAGATCCTGCTCAGCCGCTATATCTGGAGAAATATCGACCTGAACGTGCTGAAGCTTTTCAATAAACGGCACATGCTGTGAATGATTGGAACGCTGCGGATGAATGGATAAGAGCGTATAAGGGTACTTTCCAGCTAACTCCTCATTATGGAAAACAGATTCTTCGGGCACATTTAATTGAAGCGAGCCGCTAAATCCTTTTTGCTCAGCTAGCGACGAAGTAAATTCAAATTTTCCACTCGGCGTCAAAAACTGATAATCATTCCACGGCACCTGTTTTACTGGAAGAGGGAGGTGGCCTTTTTCTTTTAAACGCTCAAGTGTCACATCCTCTGCTTCCAATGAAGAAAGCCCCATCTCTAAAAATTCTTGAGTGCTGTATTCAAACAGCTCGCCAAACCCAAGACGTTTTGCAAGCTCTGACCAGATCCAGCTGTCCGACTTCGCTTCACCCTGCGGCTCCACAAGCTTCTTCCCGTACTGAACATAATGATGATACATACTGGAATAGTAGATATCTTCTTCTTCAAAAACAGTGGCAGTCGGCAAAACATAATCACACAGCTTTGCGGTATCCGTCATAATGGAATCAATCGCGACCGTCATTGGAACCTTTTCAAAAGCTTGTCTCACCTTATTTGTATTCGGCACCTGAGTCAGCGGATTTCCGCACGTCACAATAATCATCTCAATCGCAGGATCAGCAGCGGTCAACACTTCTTCAGCCTGCGTCATCATTGAAAAAGAACGGGATGTTGTTTTTAATTCCGGCAGCGTCAGCTTTGTTTTTGCAAAGCTCTCACCAATCTGGACATTTCCGAAATTCGCGCCGCCGCCCTTAATTCCGACATTTCCGCTTGCCGCCACAAGTGCATCAATCCAACGAATCGTTCCCCCGCCGTTTTTATATCGCTGCATGCCAAGCCCCATAAAAGTAGACACCGGACCATCAGCATACAAACCTGCCAAATACTCCAGCTCCTCCATAGAAGTTTCTGTTTTCACAATAAACTCTTCCAGAGAAACGGTCTTCAAAAGCTCTTTCACATCATCAAAACCGACAGAATGCTCAGAAATAAACGTTTCATCCGTTCTTCCCATCTCAATCAGAACCTTCAAAACGGCTGCCGCAAGCCAGCCGTCCATTCCAGGCTTTACAGAGATATAGCGGTCGGCAAGCTTAGCAGTCGGGTTGAAGATCGGATCAATCACCGTAATCGTGGCGCCCTTCTTTTTCACCTGCTGCAAGTGATGGTATAAGTGCATATTTGTTCTTGATACATTTCTTCCCCACACAACAACATGCTTGCTGTTGTAAATATCAAGCGGTCCGTGACCGTACGAACGGCCAAAATCCCAGCTTTGCGCCTCGATGCCGGAGCCCCAGCATATGCTTCCGACGATTTCGGTCACGCCGCCATATCCATTAAAAAAACGCTGATCAAGCGCTTTTAACAGACCGTTATTCGCATAATCATGGCTGTGCAAAACAGCAGTCGTCTCCGACGTTTCCTTGATTTCCCGAAGTTTATCGGCAATTTCATCAAGTGCCTGCTCCCAAGAAATCCGCACAAACTCGCCATTTTGTTTTTTCATTGGATAGCGAAGCCGATCAGGCGAATTTGTTTTTGTCTCAAGCATTCTGCCGCGGCCGCAGATTTTACCTTCCGTAATCGGATGGTTTGGATCTCCGTCCACTTTTGTTACCTTTCCATCATCAACAGTCACCAAAAAGCCGCAGCTGTCCCAACAATTCAGCGGACATGCCGACTGATGCACTTTGCTCATCGCCGTCTTCTCCTTACCTTCTATATGAAAAAGCATGAGTGTCGGCCTATTTATGAAGTAGGCTCCTCATGCTTGACTAGTACTTTTTTTAGTTTTCTTTCAAATTCTCTTCTCGGAATCATAACACTGTGAGAGCATCCCTCACACTTAATTCGAATATCCATTCCCATGCGTATAATTTTCCAGCTGTTCGCTCCGCATGGATGCGGTTTTTTCATTTCTACGATATCATTCAGGCCAAAGTCTTTATCCGCCAAGACCCTTCACCTCTTTTCCTAAACTGCTGTATCTATTGTACAAAAAAACTGATCATAAGAGCAATCAAGATACCCGAAAAGAAATACATCCTCTTATTTCCATTTACTCAAAATAGGATATAAGAGCAGACAAACTAACAAATACAAATTGAGCATCCCATATATCGGATACAAGAACGCGATCAAATCAGAAAATCCGAAAGAAGTAAAAGGTACCATTAACACTAACAAAATCAACACAATCATCCATCTCGGCATATGAATAAACGCCATCAGCCGGCTGGACAAACCCAGCAAACCAGCTACCGTCGTCGTGTAAATCGCCAGGCACAGCACCGCCGTCATACATAAAAAAAGGAAATAAGGCGCACCCTCCAGAACGGCAAACAGCGGTATTTCAAACTGAGAAAGGGAGCCCGCCAGCTCCACCAACGTTTCATTATAAACAAATGAGATCACGCCAAAAATAAGACCGCTTGCCACACTTGCGATTTTTGCTTCTCCGAGCCCTTTCATCTCTTTCCCAACAGAGGATAAAATCGCAACAACTGAAAGGATGTTTAAAGAGGTAAACGTAATGCTCGCAGGCCAGTTATACTGCTGGGACAAATCAATCGTCCACGTATGGTGATGTGTGCTCTGAAAGGAGATCAGCGCATATAAAAGCCCCGCTACTAACACAGGAATCAAAATACTATTTATAGATAATATTCCTTTCACATCCCACAAAAACAAACACACTGTCACGATGCAAATCAGCGTGATTCCCCACCAGAAAGGAAGCTTGTACATTTGCAGGGTCACACCGCCTCCGGCAATCATCACCATAGTCGTCGAAAACAAATAAAAAATGATGAGGACATCATAAATTTTCGCCAGCCATGGCCCCATTAAATGCTCCAGAACCGGCAGAAAATGAGTGGATTGAACCTTAAAACTGATTTTCATCACAATATAAGACGAGAAAATGAACATGATTGTAAACAGCACAATAGCAAGTCCGCTTTCCGCCCCAAAAAACTGCCATATCTCCTGACCGCTCGCATATCCGGCCCCGATCAGGCTCCCTAATATGAGCAGCATCCACTTCATTCCGGCTCTCCACAACACTATCACCTCATAGACAAAGTTCAGCTTGTTCCCGTTATTGTTACTATATAAATAAAGGAAAGCAAACATGCCATATTTTCATAGACATTTGAACACAAGCTGAAATTATCATACGAAATACACATAAAAAAAAGACTGCTGATGGAGGCAGTCTAAAAATATATCATTTTGCAGTGGAATGAAGGAATGAACCTCATTAACCATTCCTATCTATAAAGTGTTTTGTAAGCAGACCGTAGCTTGATCATGATCGAGGCAATGGGGGACAATATTTATAATTCACCCACTAACCATTCATAATAACCTCTACTTTTTTAAAATCTCCGGTGTCATACACAAAGCATAAAAAACCGTACTGCTGGATATACTGTAAACAACCTTACATAACGAAACACACACCATAGCAATTCTGTTACCTACTATAACAAGGAAGTGAAACCCATGAATCGAAAAGGCGGGCTTTTTTCCTCTCAGGAACGAGTAAAGCAATATGTTTCACATACAGATGCTGCAGCGGCAAAACAAATCCAAACCATCCTTTCTTCATCCTTGCGTAAAGCTGCCGGCAAACCAATTGTTGTGGTTTGTATCGGAACAGACCGTTCAACCGGTGATTCATTGGGCCCGCTCGTAGGAATGAAACTCAAACAGATGAAGCTCACCAGATTCCATGTCTACGGAACCTTATCTGACCCCGTCCATGCTGTGAACATGAAGGATAAAATCAATGACATTCATAAATTACATAAAAACCCATTTGTTATAGCAGTCGATGCATGCTTAGGCCGCGTTAAGAGTGTGGGTTCATTTCAAATCGGGGACGGGCCATTAAAGCCCGGAGCCGGTGTACAAAAAGACCTTCCTGAAGTGGGAGATCTTCATATTAACGGAATCGTGAATGTTAGCGGTTTCATGGAATATTTTGTATTGCAAAATACAAGACTCAACTTGGTCATGAATATGGCCAATGTTCTCGCGGAAGGATTGAGTTTAACAGATCGGACAGAGTGGAGGCAAGAACGCCTTAACCCGTTGCAAAGGCTCACTGGGCGCATATAAAACAAAAACCATCTTCGCTTGAAAGATGGTTTCTTCATTTACGATTCTCGTTCAGACAAAAGCTCTAAAATCCGGTCAAGGTCTTCATTAGAGAAAAATTCAATTTCGATTTTGCCTTTTTTCTTCTGTCTTTTAATATTAACTGTTGTTCCAAAATAATTTTGGAGATAGGATTCCCGTTCTTTTAGAACCGCATCTTTCACAGGTTCTTTTTTCTTTGTTTCACGTGGAACATTCTGATTCAACTGCTGAATCAGCTGCTCAAGCTGGCGAACATTGAGCTGCTCCGCAATCACTTTTTGTACCAGCGGTTCAAGCTTATTTTTGTTTTTTAAGCCAAGAAGCGTGCGTCCATGTCCCATAGAAAGCGTGCCTTCGGCAATAAGCTGCTGAATATTTTCTGGCAGTGTCAGCAGTCTTAAATGATTCGCAATATGCGGTCTGCTTTTCCCAAGACGTTTGGCAAGCTGCTCTTGTGTGAGATCTAAGTGTTTCAACAAGGAGTCATATGCCTGAGCCTCTTCAAGCGGAGATAAATCTTCACGCTGAAGGTTTTCTAATAAAGCAATTTCCCTCATTAACGCCTCTGATAATTCACGGACAATGGCCGGAACTGTATCTAAACCTGCCAGCTTTGCCGCTCGAAAACGCCGTTCTCCCGCAACAATATCATAGCCTTTTAAAGATTTTCTGACGATAAGCGGCTGAAGAATGCCATGCTGCAGCACAGATTCTTTTAGTTCAGCTAATGCCTCGTCATCAAAGTGTTTTCTTGGCTGATAAGGATTAGGGCGTAAATCGGCAATTTTAATTTCTTCAACTGTCTCTTCAGACAAATCTACCTGATTAAATAACGCATTAATCCCTTTTCCAAGGCCTTTAGCCATTCGCAGCCACTTCCTTTGCTAAATCTAAATATACTTCCGCACCTCTTGACCGCGGATCGTATAAAATGATGGGTTTTCCGTGACTCGGTGCCTCACTCAGACGGACATTACGCGGAATAACTGTCTTATATACTTTATCCCTAAAATACTTTTTAACCTCTTCAATCACTTGAATGCCAAGGTTTGTCCGGGCATCAAGCATTGTCAGCAATACACCTTCAATCATTAAATCAGTATTCAAATGCTTTTGCACAAGACGTACTGTATTTAATAACTGGCTGAGACCCTCCAAGGCATAATATTCGCACTGTACAGGAATCACAACGGAATCCGAGGCAGTAAGGGCATTAATCGTCAGCAAGCCCAATGACGGCGGACAATCAATGATAATATAATCATAATTTTGCTTTACTGCTTCAAGCGCTCTCTTCAATCTCACTTCTCTTGATATTGTAGGAACCAGCTCGATTTCAGCCCCTGCAAGCTGAATAGTCGCAGGAATCACATCCAAGTTCTCTACTGTCGTTGCTTTAATAATATCTATTACATCTGCATCATCTACTAAAATATCGTACACACACTGCTCTACATCGGCTTTTTCAATCCCTAATCCGCTTGTCGCATTTCCCTGCGGATCAATATCTACCAGCAGAACCCTTTTCCCTATGTAAGCCAAACATGCCCCAAGGTTGACAGACGTCGTTGTTTTACCGACCCCGCCTTTTTGGTTCGTAATTGCTATGATTTTTCCCACGATGTCACCTACTTTCACATGAACATGTACTATCTTGCTTCTATTCTATCAAAAAAAGATTAAAGCGTTTCATTTTTTTCATCATTTTGTTCCGAATCAGAAGGGAAATAATTGAAAATTCAAGCACGCTTTATGCTTTCTCTTATAAATTCTGCAATTTCTATGTTTTTTTGACTTAAAAAAGGAATTTCTTAAAGAAAAAAAGAAGAAGTCACAGTACAGAACGTGGAAACAGGATGGTGAGAAAATGGTTTATCAAACGAAAAGAGATGTACCCGTTACGCTGATGATTGTGTTTCTCATATTACTGATACAAGCAGATGCCATTGTTCCTTTTGTGCTGGGAAATATGAGAGTTTCCGGCTGGATCATTTTTATTCTGCTGACTCTTTTAAATGGACTCATCATTTGGAGCTTTATTGACCTAAAATATGTATTGAAGGAACACCATCTGATCATTAAAGCCGGATTGATCAAACATCAAATTCCTTATGAAAACATCGAGAAAATCGTTCAAAAAAAGAAACTGTGGTCCGGTTTTCGTCTGATCGGCTCTCGCCATGCCATCACAATATATTATCAGGGGGGATGGGGACATGCAGTAATTTCACCGCAAAAATCTGAAGAGTTTATCCACAAGCTCAAAGAAAAGAATTCTAATATAGTAATATTCACTAAAAGTAAGTGATTACCTTTTATTAAAAATATAAAAAGCTCTCCTGCTTTTCAGGAGAGCTTCTATTTTGGTATGCGAATCGTTAATTGAATATATTCTTCAAATTCTTCTTCTTCCGTATTCAATTTTACACCGCTGTCTTCCACCATTGATAGTGACTGGCGAATCGTGTTCATCGCAATTCTTGTATCTCTGCTGAATGCTTTGCGTCTCGGCTTTGGCTTTCTCTTGCCTTGCTCCAGCATTTTCACCACGCGGTCTTCCGTCTGCTTTACATTTAAACTTTTCTCAATAATCTCTGTGAGCAGTGTGACTTGGAGCTCAGGCTGTTTCAGCGGAATCAGCGCTCTGGCATGGCGCTCGGTGATTTTCTTCTCCATAATCGCCTCTTGGACCGGCTGAGGCAGCTTTAATAACCGAAGCTTATTCGCGATTGTAGACTGCCCTTTTCCTAAGCGCTGTGCGAGTGCCTCCTGTGTTAAATCATGCAGCTCAAGCAGCCTAGCATAAGCATGCGCTTCCTCAATAGAAGACAGTTCTTCCCGCTGCAAGTTTTCGATTAACGCCACAGAAGCGGTTTCCGTGTCGGAAAAATCCTTAATAATTGCCGGAATCTTTTCCCACTCAAGCGATTGCACCGCTCTCCAGCGTCTTTCACCTGCAATGAGTTCGTATTGGCCTTCTTCTTCTGTATGCCTAACAACAATCGGCTGAATAATGCCGTGTGTATGAATGGTCATTGCTAACTCTTTGATTTTTTCATCTGAGAAAATGGTGCGTGGCTGAAAACGGTTGGGAACGATAGCATTTACCGGTATTTCCAGAATCTCTTCTTTGTTTGTATCATGTTCAGCAATCTCCGGCTCCTGTTCCTTCTCACCAAGCCCGAAGAAACGAGAGAATGAATGCTTCATGTACCTACACCACCTTTAAAAACTGCCATTTTTATAATTCTATTTTCTCATGGTTTTTCCTGCTGTACATCCATCAATTTTGATGAAAATATGATGGTATTGTCATATCAGGCTGTCTAAATTACCCTTCAATTGGCGATTTATTAGGAGTTCCCGGTTTTCTTGGATACTTCTTAGGTGTATTTTTCATTTTGCGTATCACCATAATATTACGATCGCTTTCTTCAATAGGCAGCTTAAAAGAATGGATATTCTCAAGTTCTCCTCCAAGCGTCGTGATTGCTTTTTTGCCTGCATTCAGTTCTTCTTCAGCTGATGCGGCTTTTAAAGCAACAAATAAACCGTTTTTCTTCACCAGAGGCAAGCAAAGCTCACTCAAAACAGATAATCTCGCAACTGCTCGTGCCGTCACAATATCATAGCTTTCACGCACGTCTTTCCGTTGCCCGAACGTTTCAGCTCTGTCATGGCAGAATGTTGTATTCTCCAATTGCAAAGCCTCAGATAGCTTTTCTAAAAACGTGATCCGTTTATTCAGTGAATCTACGATTGTGACATTGAGGTGCGGAAAGCATATTTTTATCGGCAGACTTGGAAAACCCGCTCCCGCTCCGACATCACAAATCGTGTTCACCTGATTGAAGTCGACATAAAAAGCAGCTGTAATGGAATCATAAAAATGCTTTAAATACACTTCTTTTTTCTCTGTTATTGAAGTCAGATTGATTTTTTCGTTCCATTCAACCAGCATGTCGTAATACAGCTCAAATTGCTCTAGCTGACGGGGAGAAAGGGAGATCCCTTTTTCCGCCAAACCAGAAGTAAATTCTTCAATATTCATGCCGTCATCCTTTCTATTCGGCTATCTTCGCAATGCGTCCCTGCTCTAAATACACCAATAGAATTGAAATGTCCGCCGGGTTTACACCGGAAATGCGGGAAGCTTGGGCAACAGACAAAGGCCGTACATTTTTCAGTTTTTGACGCGCCTCGGTCGCAATCCCCTTAATTGCGTCATAATCAATTCGATCTGGAATTTTTTTATTTTCCATCTTCTTCAGTTTTTCCACTTGCTGAAGAGATTTTTCAATATATCCTTCATATTTCACTTGGATTTCTACTTGTTCTGCCACGTCTTGAGGAACCGGCACTTCTGGCGGCGCCAGTTTTGTGACTGTTTCATAGTTCATTTCAGGACGCTTCATCAAGTCTGTGCCGCGAACTCCATCTTTCAATTCGCTTCCGCCAAGAGAACGGATATATTCTTGATTTTCCGGAGACGGCTTGATAATTACAGAATGAAGACGTTTTTTCTCCGCTTCGATCGCAGCTTTTTTCTTCTCAAAGGCCGCATAGCGCTCATCAGAAATCAATCCAATGCGGTGTCCGATTTCTGTCAGACGCAAATCAGCATTGTCATGGCGAAGCAGCAATCTGTATTCCGCACGTGATGTCAAAAGACGATATGGCTCATTGGTACCTTTTGTCACAAGGTCATCAATCAGAACACCAATATAGGCGTCAGAACGGCTTAAAATCACTTCTTCTTTTCCAAGCGCTTTTCGTCCTGCATTGATTCCCGCCATAATCCCTTGTCCCGCAGCTTCTTCATAACCGGATGTTCCGTTAATTTGGCCTGCAGTGTAAAGGTTTGTGATTTTTTTTGTTTCAAGTGTCGGCCAGAGCTGTGTCGGTACGATTGCATCATACTCGATCGCATAGCCGGCTCTCATCATTTGCACGTTTTCAAGTCCAGGAATCGTTGCAAGCATTCTTTGCTGTACGTCTTCTGGAAGACTTGTAGATAAACCTTGGACATAGACTTCCTGTGTATTTCTGCCTTCCGGCTCAAGGAAGATTTGGTGACGCGGTTTATCATTAAATCGTACAACTTTATCTTCAATGGACGGGCAATATCTTGGACCTGTACCTTTGATCATACCGGAATACATCGGTGAACGGTGCAGGTTGCTGTCAATAATCTCATGTGTCTCAGGGCTTGTATATGTCAGCCAGCAAGGGAGCTGATCTGTGATATATTCCACTGTTTCATATGAGAAAGCGCGAGGCACATCGTCACCAGGCTGAATTTCCGTTTTGCTGTAATCAATCGTGTCGCTTTTAACGCGAGGCGGCGTACCTGTTTTAAAACGAACAAGGTCAAAACCGAGTTCCTCCAAATGCTCAGAAAGTTTAATAGAAGGCTGCTGGTTATTCGGGCCGCTTGAGTAAGACAGATCACCAAGAATGATACGTCCTCTTAAATATGTCCCTGTCGTCATGACAACTGCTTTCGCACGATAATGTGCGCCTGTTTGTGTAATAACGCCTCGGCATTCGCCGTCTTCAACGATCAGCCGCTCCACAATTCCTTGCAGCAATGTTAAGTTTGGTTCTTTTTCAAGCGTATTTTTCATTTCGTGCTGATATTGGAATTTGTCTGCTTGTGCACGCAATGCACGAACCGCTGGACCTTTTCCTGTATTCAGCATTCTCATTTGAATATGCGTTTTATCGATGTTTCTTCCCATTTCTCCGCCGAGCGCGTCAATTTCGCGGACGACAATCCCTTTTGCGGGGCCGCCGACAGACGGATTACATGGCATAAATGCAACCATATCTAGGTTGATGGTCAAGACAAGCGTTTTGGCGCCTTGGCGTGCAGATGCGAGGGCAGCCTCAACACCGGCATGCCCGGCGCCAATCACAATCACATCGTATTGGCCTGCTTCATACCCCATGATTCTAGTTCCTCCTTTTAATTATTTTCCTAAACAGAATTGAGAAAAGAGCTGATCAATTAAGCTTTCGTGGACAGAATCTCCAATGATTTCCCCTAAAAGCTCCCAGCATCTTGTAAGGTCAATTTGCACCATGTCGATCGGGACATCCTGTTCGATGCCGCTAAGCGCATCTTCAATGGCGCGTTTTGCTTGCTGTAAAATAGAGATGTGACGTGTGTTGCTGACATAAGTCAGATCCCCACTTTCAATGGCACCCGTGTAGAACAGCGACTGAATCGCTTCTTCCAGATCATTGATGCCTTCCTCTTTTAAAAGAGATGTCGTAACAACTGGACGTCCATTGGCAAGCTCACGGACACGTTCAGTGTCAATCTTCGCCTCAAGGTCAGTCTTATTCAAAATCACGATAACATCCATGCCCTCAACGGCTTCAAAAAGCTTCACGTCTTCTTCAGAAAGCTCTTCACTATAATTAAGCACAAGTAAAATCAGGTCCGCTTCCTTTAGAACCTGGCGAGAACGTTCAACACCGATTCGCTCAACAATATCCTCTGTTTCGCGAATACCTGCTGTATCAACCAGACGAAGCGGGACGCCCCTTACATTCACGTATTCCTCAATTACATCCCGTGTCGTTCCGGGAATATCGGTTACAATGGCTTTTGCCTCATGAACGAGGCTGTTCAGAAGAGATGATTTTCCTACGTTTGGCCGGCCAATAATGACGGTAGAAAGACCTTCACGTAAGATTTTTCCTTGCTCAGAAGTCCTCAGCAGCGCCTCAATTTCCTTTTTCACGGCGGTTGCCTTTTCGACTAAAATCTGATGCGTCATTTCCTCTACATCATCATACTCCGGATAATCGATATTCACCTCAACATGGGCCAGTGTTTCTAAAATCTCACTGCGCAAACGGCGCACCAAAGCAGAAAGACGCCCTTCCATTTGATTCATAGCAACGTTCATTGCCCGGTCCGTTTTCGCTCTGATTAAGTCCATAACCGCTTCCGCCTGTGAAAGATCGATACGCCCGTTTAAAAACGCACGTTTCGTAAATTCGCCAGGCTCTGCCAGTCTCGCTCCCTCTCTCAATGCGAGCTGAAGCACTTGGTTCACAGTCACAATTCCCCCGTGACAGTTTATCTCGATAACATCTTCCCGTGTAAAAGTTCTCGGCGCTTTTAACACTGATACCATTACTTCCTCAACGACACGATCCGAAGGTCTGTCTACGATATGACCATAATGAATCGTATGTGATTCGACCGAGCTGAGTGTTTTCCCCTTCGGTCCCTTATAAATTTTATCTGCGATTTGAATGGCTTCTGGTCCGCTCAACCGTACAATCGCAATCGCGCCTTCTCCCATCGGTGTGGAAATTGCCGCAATTGTATCCATGTTGTTCACCTCTCTTTACTTATACTTCATCTATATAAAAAAAATTTTATTATGCCAAAACTAAAAGATAACATAGTTTGGTTCGAAGTGGAAGATTTGTTATCCACAGAAATAGAAATTCGTCCCTTATTACTTTAACTTATCCACATGTGAATAACAATTAATTTTATTTCCTGAACTTCCTTTTTATCAACAGGATACACCTAAAAAGAAAAAACTTAAACGGCAAAACCTTGATATTACTAGGAAAAGTGGATTTTTCGGATACAAAAAAACCGAAATCCAATTTTTATCGGACTTCGGTTTTATGCTATCTTTTATGGGAAATAACGAGATGACGATTTTCGCCCTCACCCATTGAATATGTTTTGATCTGGTGGTTTGCATATCCAGAAAGAGTATCGTGAATAATTTTTCTTTCGCTGGACGGCATAGGCTCAAGCTGGATGGACTTTTTCGTTTTCAAAACCTGGTCAGCAAGCTTGATGGCCAGCTGGCTCAGTGTTTCTTTTCTTTTCAAACGATAGTTTCCTGCATCCACCGTCACATTTTTATATTGGCCTGGATAACGGTTAAGGGCAAGCTGTGTCAAAGTTTCAAGGGCGTTTAAGGTTTGTCCTCTTTTCCCAATCAACAATGCTGCCTTTTCACCTGTTATATGATATCTCACTGTCTTTTTACTTTCTTGAACAGTCACATCAGACTTCCCGGCAATGGCTTCGGCGATCGTTTGAAGATATAACTTCGCTTGCTGAATCGGATCAATCTTTTCAACCAGCTTTACGATCGCAGGCTTTTTGCCGAAAATACCGAGAAACCCTTTGTTTCCCTCTTCAATAACAGTAATTTCTACCTTATCCTTCGTTAATCCCAGCTCTTGCAATCCGGACTGTACTGCTTCATCGACATTTCGCCCTGCAGCAGTCACATTCCTCACTTTTTCTTTCCTCCGGCTTTTTGCGGCTCAGGATTTTTTTTAATATCAGGTCCTTTAATGAGGAAAGTTTGCGCAATCATAAACAAGTTACCAACTACCCAATAAAGAGAAAGAGCCGCCGGGAAGTTGATCGCAAATACGATAATCATAATTGGCATAATCCAAAGCATCATCGCCATTTGCGGATTTTGCTGCGCATTGCCAGCCATCATCAGTTTTTGCTGAACAAATGTAGCGACACCGGCAACGATAGGAAGAATATAGTAAGGATCTTTTTCTCCTAAGTCAAACCATAAGAAGCTATGCTCTGAAATCGCCTGGGTTCTCATGATCGCATGATAGAATCCAATTAAAATCGGCATCTGGATCAAAATCGGGAAACATCCCGCCAATGGATTGACACCATGCTTTTGGAATAAAGCCATTGTTTCCTGTTGAAGCTTTTGCTGCGTTTTTTGATCCTTTGAGCTGTATTTTTCTTTAAGCTTTTGCATTTCCGGCTGTAAAGCCTGCATCGCTTTCGAACTTCTCAGCTGCTTAATCATCAGCGGTAAAATTAATAAACGAATTAAAATGGTAACTAGAATAATTGAAAGCCCGTAGTTATCTCCCGTCAATTTCGCTACATACGTAATGAGCTCAGACAATGGATATACTACGTACTTGTCCCAGAAATGCGGACTATCTGCAGTGATCGGCTCTTTCACACTCGAGCATCCAGCCAAAAGCATGAATACGCCAACCATACTTAATAGCAACCCTATTCTCCTTTTCAACAACATTTCCTCCTATAATTAATCTTTACACTCTTTTATTGCAAAGCATACTTGTATGTATTTTAGCATCTTTCAGTTTTAAATGGTGTCTTTTTCTGATCAACCAGAAAGGAAGCGCTTTTAAAAGTTGTAAGAAAGCAGTGGTGATGCCTACTTTGACGAAGATTTCTTATATAATGAAGACTTTCTGAATAGATGCTGCAGACTTTTTTTCGTTTCCTCATATGTCAGCTGGCTCGCCGGTTTTCTGGCAATAATGATGTAATCCTTTTCCTTCAGTCTCTCTTTCTCTTCAAGAAAGGCCTGCCGAATCAAACGTTTGATCCGATTTCGCATCACAGCATTGCCAATTTTTTTGCTGACGGAAAGCCCGACACGCAGTTCATCATTTTCAGGCTGATCAAGCGTATATAAGACAAACTGGCGGTTTGCAACTGATGTCCCATGTTTAAACACTTTTTGAAAATCTTCATTTTTCTTTAAACGATTTCGCTTCTTCAAATGACTCACTCCGATACTGGCTGGCAGAAACTTTTAAAATTTATTATGAACATGAGATGCATCTGAACCAGGAAGCATGCCCCGGTTCATTACGCATCACATCTATCTTTTCCCATAACGTGAAAAAAGACCACTGACATTATTCAGTGGCCTAAGCTGATAATACTTTTCTGCCTTTGCGGCGACGGCGTGCTAAAACTAGACGACCGTTTTTTGAACTCATACGGCTTCTGAAGCCATGAACTTTGCTGCGTTTACGGTTATTCGGTTGGAATGTTCTTTTCATTTATGACACCTCCCTCGAGGAATAGCTGTTAAAGACAGTCTTACTTATTATATTTGCGTTACCTATTCATTGTCAACTTCACTAGTGCTTTTATTTCTTGCAACCATAATAGGATACCATACCTTTTCAACTTTCGAAACCTTATTTTTTAGATTCCTTAATTTTACGGAAAAAAGACAAATTCAAACAATTTGCCCCTAAAATCACGCATGTGGATATCTTTTTCGGCTTTTTTTAGTATCCACAGAGGTTATCGACAACATTTTCACATTACCAACCCCTGTGGACAAGGTTTTTTCAACAGGTTGTCCGCTTTGTGGATAAGATTGTGACAACCATTGCAAGCTCTCGTTTATTTTGGTATTATATTTGTGTTTTAACTCTTGATTACTAATCCTACCTTTCCTCTTTATCCACAAAGTGTGGATAAGTTGTGGATTGATTTCACACAGCTTGTGTAGAAGGTTGTCCACAAGTTGTGAAATTTGTCGAAAAGCTATTTATCTACTATATTATATGTTTTCAACATTTAATGTGTACGAATGGTAAGCGCCATTTGCTCTTTTTTTGTGTTCTATAACAGAGAAAGACGCCATTTTCTAAGAAAAGGAGGGACGTGCCGGAAG